>NZ_JACIBH010000018.1:0-183254 GCF_014195245.1 Rhizobium sp. BK619
GCCAGCTGCTACATCGACTGCGAGAACCACCACGAAGGCGACGCGCCATCGCACATCGGCAGCTAAGTTAGCGCCTATGGGGCTTGACCCGAGGATCCACGCCCCAATCGGCAGCGGCATGGATTCCAGGCTCAAGGCCTGGAATGACGGAGATTGGGGGTATGTGGTGCCACACTTGCTGCCGGCGCGTTAGGCGTGAAGAGTGCGATTGGGAAGCGTACTTGCGCTTATACTCCGCCATACTTGCTGGTTTGCCGCAGAGCTCACCCCACCCTCCGTCCTCCTCGGGCTTGACCCGAGGATCCGCGACGGCCACCCATCAGCGGCGAGCATGGATTCCAGGCTCAAGGCCTGGAATGATGGAGATCGGGGCTGTGTTTGGCGCCAAACCAGCCGCTGGCGTTCAATTCTCGCCGGTGTGAGCTTCGTCCCCAGTAATGCTTCGGATCATTCGGCTCATTCGGCTCTACGGAGTCGCCATACATCGCCGATTTGCCGCAGAGCTCCCCCACCCTCCGTCCTCCTCGGGCTTGACCCGAGGATCCACGACGCCCCCATCGGCAGCGAGTATGGATTCTAGGCTCGCCTGGAATGACGGAGATTGGGAGTATGTGGTGCCAAACCAACCGCTGGCGTCCAATTCTCGCGGGTGTGAGCTTCGTTCCCCAGCAATGCTTCGGATCATTCGGCTCTACGGAGTCGCCATACGTCGCCGATTTGCCGCAGAGTTCACCCCACCCTCTGTCCTCCTCGGGCTTGACCTGAGGATCCACGCCGCGCCCCCACCGGCAGCGGGCATGGATTCCAGGCTCAAGGCCTGGAATGACGGAGACTGGGGTGTGTTGGTGACAAACTCGCCGATGGCACTGCCAATCAGCGACATGCTGGCGGTGTTCGCGTTGTTGTGACGGTTCCGCTTCTAGCCTTCAGCCTTCTCTAGGCCACGTCGCTGCCTTGCCCAGCGATGCTCGAATCATTCGACTCCACGGAGTTTCCGCTTGGTTCCGGGAGCCAGGATTGTCGCTCGGATAATGATGGCGACATGCCGAGCCAGAGCGCAAGGCCGATCAATAACACGCCGATCAAGACGCCGATGACAGAGTATATCCAGATCATCCGCTCGCTCCTTTTGCGAGTATGCACCATACCACGGACGGCGTGTTTCAACAGTGGCGCGCAAGCGGGCATACGACGCGCGGCGCGTTCTCACTTCAGGAGCGACTTGCGAAGGAACGCGTAAACGCTGCGGATGGATTTTCCTGCGGCGTCGGGGTCGTATTTTTCGATGTGTCCCAACACCCTCCTTCCCATCGCGAATTCGGGGGCATCAAAATTGTGATAAACACCCTTGTAGAGATTGAGCTCGATCGGCGGGGCATCGTCGCCAACACCGGCGAGCCTCTTCCGGCATCGCTCAGCCGGGCTCCAATTGTCCCGGTCGCCGCTTAAAATCAGGGTCGGCACCGTCGCATCGCCCTGACTTGCCGCACAGATCGGATAGTAGGCGACCGCTGCCCTGAACTTGTGGTCCATCAGCTGTTCGTTCCCCTCAATCTTGGTTGCCTCCAGCGTCGCGGTGCCGCCTGCCGCAAAGCCCATCAGTGCAACGCGCCTGGTATCGACGAAGCTCGACTTCGATAAGAAATTCAAAGCGCCATAGGCGTCGAAGACGGGATCGGGGAGCGCGCTTCGGCATGTGTCCTGGATATTGCGGGTGGTGAAGCTGTCGACGACCAGCACGACGTAACCCCAGGAGACAAGCCGTTTCGGCCAAAGGTCTTTGACACTCGGACGCATGCCGTCGCATCCATGCATGACGACGACCGCCGGGAAGGGACCGTCGCCCTGAGGGCGGGATAAATATCCGAGCAATGGCGTGCCGGGCGGTTGGGAGAGTAATTCTCCTTGTTCAGCGGCCTTGCGGATTCGAAAGGCGCTCAGCTTGACGGGAGCGCTTTCGAACCGCACCAATTCGTCGGCCTTGGCCGGGTTTCCTGGGAGCCCGACGCCGAGAAGAGCGAAAAGGCAGAGAAAGAGTCTCGCGGTTTTCACTGACGCCTCCAACCGTTTGACCGAGAGCCCGATAATTGTACGCCGGACCTCTAAGCTTGGCAAAGCGGGTGGCGGCGGCGTACGATCAGAAACCGTTGATCACCGCTTGGCAAGTCGGTTATGACTGCCGTAAATCCAAGCTGCGAAATTTGAATCAGGTCGGTACAGGGCCCCTCATCCGCCTGCCGGCACCTTCTCCCCGTGAACGGGGCGAAGGGGGCAAGCCGTGACCTCTCAGTTCGCCATCAACCTCTCGCAGGGCATGTCCCCTCGCCCCGTTTACGGGGAGAGGGTTAGGGTGAGGGGCGGATTTCTACGCTATAAACCCACAATCAGGCGCTTGATCACCCCCCCCGGCAGGTCAGTTAAGACTACTGTAAATCCAAACTGCGAGATTTGAATTCGGAGGTGTGGTTGGCCAAGTCGATGTCGGCATGCCATCTCCATCGAGCCGATGACAGCGGCTAAAGTGACTGAGCCATCATCGCGGATTTTCAGCAGTGCTCACCCCTTGCTCCGTCCTCCTCGGGCTTGACCCGAGGATCCACCTTGACCTCCATCAGCAGTGGGGATGGATCCTCGGCTCAAGGCCGAGGAGGACGGAGGTTGGGGGGTGGCGTTTTCGCCAAATCCACCACCGCAGCAGTGGGTGACATTCTGGCGTGCACTTCAAATTGACAAAACCCACATCAGCCCTTGATCACCCCCCGGCGGATCATTTATCACTACCGTAAATCCAAGCTGCGAAAATTGAATCCGAAGGCAAATGCCGATGATCAAGTCGGTATCGCTCTTCGATTGCATGCATTCGCCCAGCCTCCCCGGCCAGTGTCATCGAACGCCACCGCGGGTTTGGCGCAGAGCCCACCCCTTTCTCCGTCCTCCTCGGGCTTGACCCGAGGATCCACGTTGGCTTCCGCCAGACGTGGGCATGGATCCCAGGCTCGAGGCCTGGGATGATGGAGGATGGATGGAGGTTTTCGCCAAACCTATCGGAGCTAAGCGTGCCCCTGGGGCAGCGTCGGCATGGACACCCATTTCTCACAAGGAGAACTGCAATGGACGCTTCGATTGCTCCGGCCTCGCGGGCAGCAGCGGTGACCCCGAATGATAGTGCGATTGTCGGGGCGCGTGCGCTTTATATCGGCACGGCCGGTGATGTGGCGATTGCGCCGCGGCGGGATGTGGATCCGGTGGTCTTCAAGAGCGTGCCGGCGGGGACGATCCTTCCCGTTCATGCGGCCATCGTGGCGCTGACCGGGACCACCGCGTCCAACATCATCGCGCTGTTCTGAGCTTTCAGAAACAGACCCATGGGCAGACCGACCAAGTTCACCCAGGCGTTGGCCGAGAAGATCTGCGAGCGCATTGCCGACAGGGAAAGCCTGCGGGCGATCTGCCGGGATGAGGATATGCCGGCGAAATCGACGGTGCTCTCTTGGCTTGCCGACGACGGCAAGGCGGCGTTTCGGGCGCGCTATGCGCTGGCGCGCGAGATCCTCGCCGACGGCTTCGTCGACGAGCTGGTCGAGATTGCCGATGACCGCAGCAATGACTGGATCGAGAAGAAGAATGCCGCCGGCGAGACCACCGGCTGGCAGGAGAATGGCGAGGCGATCCGGCGCTCGCAGCTGCGCATCGCCACCCGCCAATGGGTTGCCGAGAAGCTCAGGCCGAAGAAATACGGTTCGAAGGCCGAGCCCGAACAGGGCGTGACCGGCGAAGTCTCGCAATTGCTGGAAGATATCAATGGCAAAACCCGCGGACTTCCAAACGGCGGTTGACCAGTTTTCCGACTGGCGCTGGCGGCTGAACAATCTCTACTGGATCACCGACAAATCGGGCCGGCGCGTCAGGTTCGAAATGAACTGGACGCAGATGACGTTTTTCGAAGAGATGCATTATCTCAATGTGCTGCTGAAGGCCCGCCAGCTTGGCCTGACGACCTTCATCCAGATCTTCATGCTCGATGCCTGCGTCTTCAACCGGGATATCAGGGCGGGCACCATCGCCCATACGCTCGGCGACGTGCAGACGATCTTTCGGGACAAGATCAAATATCCCTATGACAATCTGCCGGAAGGCATTCGCAACGCCGTGCCGGTCGTCAGGACCAACCAGACCGAACTGCTGCTCGCCAACAATTCGAGCATCCGGGTCGGCACCTCGCTGCGCTCGGGAACGCTGCAATATCTGCATATTTCCGAATATGGAAAGCTCTGCGCCAAATATCCCGAGAAGGCGAGGGAGGTCCGCACCGGCGCCTTGAACACAGTGCAGGCCGGCCAGCTGGTCTTCGTCGAAAGCACGGCGGAAGGCCAGGAAGGGCATTTCTATTCGCTCTGCGAGGATGCCAAGGTCAAGCAGCGGCAAGTCACCAAGTTGACCGAACTGGACTTCAAGTTCCATTTCTTCCCGTGGTGGAAAGAGCCGCAATATGCGATCGCGCCTCAAGGCGTCATCGTCAGCGATGCTTTCGCCAAATATTTCCGCCAGCTTGCCGAACAAGGTATCACCCTGACCGACGGGCAGAAGGCCTGGTACGTCAAGAAGGCCGAAACCCAGCTCGGCGACATGAAGCGCGAATATCCCTCGACGCCGGCCGAAGCCTTCGAGGCGAGCGTCGAGGGTGCCTATTACGCCGATCAGATGGCGGTGGCCGACGCCGAGGAACGCATCGGGGTTTTCCCGCATGTCGATGGTTATCCGGTTCACACCATCTCCGATATCGGCATGGACGACACCAACAGCGTCTGGCTGTTCCAGGTGCTGCCCGGCCGTATCAGGATGATCGGTTATTTCGAGCATACCGGCACCGGCATGGACGGCATGCTCGACGAGCTGGCACGGCGCAGTACCGAGCACGGCTATGTCTACGGCGTCCATAACATGCCGCACGACATCAAGGTCCGGGAATGGACGCGCGGCGGCATGACCCGCATCGAGATCATGCTGAAAGAGGTCAGGGCGCGCGGTCTCGGCACGGTGCGCAAGGTTGAGCGCGCCTATGTGCACGACCGCATCAACGGCACCCGGCGCATCCTGGCAAAGGTCGAGTTCGACCAGGCCGGCTGCATCGAGGGCATCAAGTGCCTGAGGAACTACCGCAAGGATTGGGACGAGGATCTCGGCGTCTTCCGCGACGAGCCGCTGCACAACTGGGCCTCGCACGGCGCCGACGCTTTCGGCGGGCTCGCGATCATCTTTACCGGCCTGGCGCCCGAGCCGCTGAAACCGGAGCGTAAGCCGCTGCCGACATTCCAGACGATGACATTCAACGATTTTGCCGATTCCACTCCGACCCAAAGCGAGCGTGTTTGATGGAAGAAGAAATAACGGCTTCAGAGGGCGGGCAGCGCTGGGATCCGGCCAAGGTCGGCGCCCATTGGCAGCAGGAGCTCGAACGCGCGCAGCGCTATTTCAAATCCTGGCACGACCGCTGCGTCAAGATCGAGAAGATCTATCTCGACCAGCAGTCCGACCAGACGAGCGCCGCCAAGCGCCGCTTTCCGATGCTCTGGGCCAATACTTCGGTGCTGCAGCCGGCCGTCTATGCCCGCGTGCCGCAGCCGGTCGTCGAGCGCCGCTTCAAGGATGCCCAGCCGGTGGCGCGCATCGCCTCGGAACTGGTCGAGCGCAATCTCGCCTATACCGGCGACGAGGCCGATATCGATTCGATCATGCGGGCGGTGCGCGACGATTTCCTGCTCTGCGCCCGCGGCACGGTGTGGCTGCGCTACGAGGCCGATTTCGAGCCGCTCGATATGGGCGTCCAGCCCTCGGACCCGGCGGCAGCCCAAAATCGACCCGAGAGTTTGCCCGGCGAGATCGGCGGAGCAGCGCCCGAGGCGATCAGTGACGAGCGTGTGTGCATCGATTATGTCCACTGGTCGGACTTCCTGCATTCGCCGGCGCGGCGCTGGAAGGACGTGACCTGGGTGGCGCGGCGCGTGCCGATGACCGACGAGGAAATGGAAAAACGCTTCGGCGCGGAGGCCCTGGCATCCCGGGCGGCGGAAGGTGCTGCCGGCAATAAGGGCGCCAGCCAGGCGGAGCGGCTGGAGAATGAGGGCAAGACCCATGTCTGGGAAATCTGGTGCAAGAGCGAGAATTATACCGTCTGGATCGCCGACGGCTCGCCGGTGGCGCTGGAAGTATCGGAGCCGCCACTCGACCTGACGCATTTCTGGCCTTGCCCGCGCCCGGCCTACGGCACGATGTCGACCAGCTCGCTGATCCCGGTTCCGGACTATGTCTACTACCAGCAGCAATGCGACGAGATCGATCTCCTGACCAAGCGCATCAACAAGCTGACCGATCAGCTGCGCCTGAAAGTGTTCTATCCCTCCGGCGACGGCGCGGTCTCGCCGGCGATCGAGAAAGCGATGCGGCCTGAGAATGATATGGTGATGGTGCCGATCCCGGAATGGGCGGCTTTCACCGACAAGGGTGGCTCGAAAGCGATCGTGACGCTGCCGATCGACGAGGTGCAGAAAGTGATCGTCGCCTGCATGTCCGCCCGCAAGCAGCTGATCGAGGACGTCTACCAGATCACCGGCATCTCCGACATCGTGCGCGGCGACACGCAGGCGTCCGAAACCGCGACGGCGCAGCGCATCAAGAGCCAGTGGGGCTCGATCCGCATTCGCGACCGCCAGGCCGAATTGGCCCGCTTTGCCCGCGACATCATCCGCCTTGCCGGCGAAATCATCTGCGACCAGTTCCAGCCGGAAACGCTGATGCTGGTGAGCGGCATCAAGCTGCCGACGATGGCCGAGAAGCAGCAGGTCGAGATGCAGATGCAGCAGATGCAGATGGCAGCGCAGCAGGCGGCGATGCGGGCGCAGCAGATGGGGCAACCCGCCCAGTCGTCCCCAGGAATGGCGCCGCCCGAAATGCCGCCGCAGCTGCAGCAGATGATGCAGCAGCCGACGATCGACGAGGTGGTGCAGCTCCTGCGCAATGACAGCATTCGCGGCTTCCAGATCGAGATCGAGACGGATTCGACGATCGAGCCCGACGAGGATGCCGAAAAGCAGCGCCGCATGGAATTCGTCCAGATGGTCGGCGGCTTCATGCAGCAGGCCGGCGCCATGGCGCAGCAAAGCCCGATGCTGGTGCCGGTGATGGTCGAGACGCTGCTCTTTGCCGCCCGCGGCTTCCGCGCCGGCCGTCAGCTGGAAAGCACGCTGGAGCAGGTGGGAGCCCAGCTTTCCCAGGCAGCAAGCGCGCCGAAAGCGGAGCCGCAACCATCGCCCGGCGAGATGCTCAAGCTGAAAACCGCCGAGGTGAAGGCGGGTGCCGAACAGCGCAAGGCCGAACTCAGTGTCGCGGAGGCCGAGATCGAGCATCGCGCCACGGTGGAACAGGCGCGCGGTGAGATGGCGGCGCAGGCATTACAGCAGATCGGGGGGCAGCAGATCCAGGGGCAGCAGCTCCAAGCACAGCAATTCCCGCCGCAGCCGGCCTATCAGTGAACGGGAGCAGAAGCATGAGAGAACGCTATTGCCGCGTCTGCGGCGGCTGGCACGCACTCGACCAATGGCCGCAAAACTGCCTGCCGGCGCAAAACCCGGCGCAGTCGGATCTGCCAGCGCCGCATTTCGTCAGCGACGGCATCGATATCCAGTCGATGCATGACGGAAAGCATTACACCTCGAAAGCCAGGCTGCGCTCGGCCTACCGGGCAGCCGGCGTGGTCGAGATCGGCAATGAAAAGCCGCAGCCGATCGAGCAGCCGAAGACGGATCGTAACGCGATCCGCAACGAATTGCGGCGGGTGCACGCCGAGTACAACGCCTAATGCATGTCGCCCGGAAGTGTGTAGCGGTTCCGGGATAACGACATGCATAAAAGCTCTAACGGGCATCAATCCCCGACATAGGAAATTTCCCAATGGATATGGAAGACCTGAACGAGGCCGGCAACGGCAGCGAAGATTTTGGTGCGTTCGACGATAAACCCGTCAGCATCCGCGACAGTCTGAAAGCGGCGATCGACACCGTCGAGGCCAATGGACCGGGCGATATATCAGGCCAGCCGCGCGACGGTGAAAACGGCCGCTTTCTCGCCAAGGGGCAGGAACAGGCTCCCGCAGCGAGGGCAGGGGTGCCGACCCCCCAGCAGCAGGCGCCTCAACCGCAGTCTCGAGGCCAGGCCAGCGATCAGCCGGCAGCTATCGGCAGCCGGGTTCCGCCCGGCTGGTCGGCGGAAGCCAAGGCGCAGTTCACCAGCCTTCCCGGCGAAGTGCAGGCGGCGATCGCCAAGCGCGAACAGGAGGTCGATAACGGCTTCCGCGTGCTGCAGGATTACAGGGGCCTCGAGGAATTCACGCCGCTGATCCGCCAGGCCGGCATGACCCATGCCGATGTCATGCGCCGGGCGATCGACTGGGAAAAGGCGCTGATCCGCGATCCCGTCAACACCGTTCTTCACGTCGCCAAGGTGGCCGGGGTCAATCTTCACGCCCTCGTCAACGGTCAGACGGGGGAGGCCCTGCAGCGCAATGCGCAGCAGGTACAGCCACAGCCTCGATCCATCAATGTCGAGGCCACGGTCGAACACGTTCTACGGAAAAGAGACACCGAAACTCAAGTCGATGCCTTCCTTTCCGACCCGGCAAACGCGCACGCCGAAGATGTGCTCGAGGACATGATCGCCCTTGTCAACGCAGGGCGGGCAACGTCGCTCCAGGACGCCTACGACGCCGCATGCTGGATGCGCCCGGACATTCGCCGGCAGTTGATCAGCCAGACTGCTCAGGCATCCGTCCCACAACTCCAAGCCCAGAGGGCCGCAGCGGCAGATCAAGCCCGCCGCGCCTCGCGATCCATCTCTGGTTCTTCCGCGCCGGGCCCGACCCGCGATGCGGCAAGGGGCCAGCCCACCTCCATCCGGGACTCGCTGCGCGACGCCATGCGTTTTTCGCGCGGCCAAGTCTGATCAAAGGCCAATTCTGATCAAAGGAATGATCGATGCCCATTTCGCCCAATCTCTCTGAAATCGTCACCACGACGCTGCGCAACCGCAGCGGCACGGTCGCCGACGACGTGACGAAGAACAACGGTCTTCTCACCCGCCTCAACAGCCGCGGCCGCAAAAAGCCGATCTCCGGCGGCCGCACCATCGTCCAGGAACTGCAGTACCAGGAAAATTCCACCTTCAAGCGGTTAACTTTTGCAGCCGCCGCCTGAGGTTTGCTTGCGTGCCAAAAGCCTGTCCGTTGTGGCAGCTTTGATATTGTTGCAGCGGCCGCATAACGTTTGAGCATTCTCTTGAACGTTTGTACCACCTGCACAGCAAGGGATTATGTGATCCAGCGTTAGGTTGGAATTCGAACCGCAATGAGCGCACTCTGTTCCAAGCCACTTCTTTCGCTGCAATGGCGTGAAATTAGTGGTTCGGTATCGGCGTCTCGGGCGCGGCTTCAAGAACTCCTCCTCGGAATATGGCTCAAGTCCCCACATGGACCTGCCATAAGCTGATACGCATTTAGGATCGCCGCAGGTCTTATCGATGTTCCTTTCGATCATCGATTTCTTGCGGTATGCCTGATCCCCGCAAACAACACATGTGATTGTTTTGCCCCTTAGATTTTGAGGACGTGGAGCGCTTTTATCGATCAGCTTCAGCCTAAATCCCTGCTGGCGGCAGGGCTCGGAACAAAACCGAGACCGACCCGCCTTGATGTCGCTGACGGTTCGATAGAAACCATTCCCACATGCCTCGCAGACAAGGGTTGAGCCTCGCTTCCTTTTAGCTTCGATCGAACCATCTGATCGGGCTTTGCCGACACAGGCTCTAGAGCAGAATTTGGAGGATGTTCCGTTGGCTTCCGCATAGCGGATCGCCGAAGGCCATTTCTCGAAAGAAGCTCCGCAATATTCACATGTCAAAGTGATCTGTGGCACGTATTACCTCAGGTGAAAAACCGGGTTAATTCGGGGAAAACTATCGCCAATCAGATGTTGTGTTCTAATAATAGCATCTGAATCAAAATGATGGCAATCCCGAACCAAGCCGCATATGTAGCAATCCGATGGATTGTGAGGGATGCGGAAGGTCGAACGACTAGGCAGTGACGAAAGAATAATCTGCCCACGAAATCCCGGCCCATAGCAAATGGGAAGATATAGTCTGAGCTTCACTGAGTTGGCGCAAGGTGAAGAAGCAGGGGATAAAGAGCCTCTGCGATAACAGAACTGACTCTGGTTACGATATCCTGAACGTCCAACCCTCCGACGTCATCACCGCTGCCGAATACGACCTCAAGCAGGCTGCGGTCGCCGTCTCCATGTCCGGCCTCGAACAGCTGCAGAATTCCGGCGAGGATGCGATCCTCGACCTGCTCGAACAGCGCATCGAGAATGCCGAAACCACTTTGAAAAACAACATCGCGCTCGACTGCTATTCCGACGGCACGGCCGATGGCGGGCGGCAGATCGGCGGCCTGCAACTGCTGATCTCGACCTCGCCGACCTCTGGCACGGTCGGCGGCATCTCGCGCGCCACCTGGGGTTTCTGGCGCAACCAGAAATTCTCGGCCTCGGCCGATGGCGGTGCGGCCGCCACCAACGCCAACATCCAGAGCTATATGAACCGGCTCTATATGTCCTGCGTGCGCGGTTCCGACGCACCCGACCTCGTCGTCGCCGACAACAACTTCTTCCGCCTTTACTGGGAATCGCTGCAGGCGATCCAGCGCATCACCTCGGCCGACAAGGGCATGGCCGGCTTCCAGTCGCTGCAATACATGGGCGCCGACGTGATCTTCGACGGCGGCTTCGGCGGCGGCGCGCCTCTGAACCAGATGTTCTTCCTCAACACCAAGTACCTGTTCTACCGCCCGCACCGCGACCGCGACATGGCGCCGATCGGTGACGAGCGGATGAACACCAACCAGGATGCCTTCGTCCAGCTCATGGGCTTCGCCGGCAACCTCACCATGAACAATGCCTTCCTGCAGGGCGTGTTGTTCGCCTGATCGAACGAAAGGAACAAGCAAATGTCGATCGCAACAATCCAGTCCGATCGTCTTGGCGCGAACCCGTTCGTCGTCGAAGGCCCGATCGTTTCCGGCTCCGGTATTCCCGGGCCGAACTTTGCCCTCGGCGCGATCGCCGGCGGTGATCGTGAATCCGAATGGGTCTATTGCCAGCTGGTGCTGGCCTCGCAGACGACCCTTCAGCCCGGCCAGTGGTTCCAGTGGACCCGGGATTATGTCGCTTCGCTGCTGACTACGGCCGCTGCCGTCGTCGGCCAGCGCTGTGGCGTCTTTTCCGGGGCCGCCCAGCCGCCGACGCTGACCGGCGGTCCGGTTGGCGCCATCACCCTTGCCGCCGGCACCTATTACATCTGGCTGCAGCGCAACGGCCAGGCGCCGTCGCAGGTGGCGACCGCAACGGCGGCCCTCGTCGTTGCCGAAACCACCACCACCGCAGGCCAGGCGAGCGCCCCGGCCTCGGCCACGGCCACCACCAAGGCCATCGCCAACGTCAACTTTGCCGCCGCCAACCAGACGTTTACGGCGACAACGGTCAACGGCTCCAACCTGTTGGCGGGTATTGCCGGCCTCAGCGCCGGCTCCGGCCCGTTCATCGGTGCGGCGGTCGCCGGCACCGGTATTGCAGGCGGCACGACGATCTCGGGCATCACCTACAACCCGAACGGCGTCATCCAGAGCATCACGCTCTCGGCCAATGCGACGGCCAACGGCACTGCTATCACCATCACGGCGACGGGCGTGCTCGAAGCGACGCTGATGCGGCCGTTTCTGTCGAAGGTGAACTAAATCAAAGCAATCGACGGGCGTTTCGGCGCCCGTTTCGCCCTCTCCATGCGTGGCATGCCCCTCATCCACCTGCCGGCACCTTCTCCCCGCCTGCGGGGAGAAGGGAGCAAGCCGCGAGCTCTCCGTCCCCACTACCTCTCGCAGGGCACGTCCCCTCTCCCCGCAAGCGGGGAGAGGGTTAGGGTGAGGGGCAGCCACCGGCACGACATCACAGCGGCGCTTCGGCGCCCGCATCTCCCCGCCATCAACAGCGAGACCAGCAAATGCCCGACAATACCGGAATTTATGCCTCCTTCAGCCTCGAACCGGTCGAACAGACCTTTCTGACCGAGAAGGAAGGCCGGCCGATTTTTGCCGATAAGGAATTCGTCCGCATCTTCATCGCCGGCGACAAGCATACCGAAGTCTACCGCGAGGTGACGGACAACGACAAACAGCGTTTTGCCGACGCCTATAAGCGTTTCAAGGAAGGGGCGGAGGCGCGCGAGCAGCTGACCGGCACGCCGCTTTCGCAATGGCCCTATCTCAAACCCAGCCAGATCAAGGAGATGGAGGCGGTCAACATCTATACGGTCGAGCAGCTGGCAGCCCTTTCCGACACCGCCAAGCAGAAGATCGGCATGGGCGCCAACGAGCTTACCGCCGCCGCCCGGGCCTATCTCGCCACTGCCGAAAACTCCAGCGCCGCTTCCGCCTTTGCCGCCGAAAACGAGCGGCTGAAGGACGAGGTCACCCGCCTGCAGGCGCAGATGAAGGAGATGGCCTCGCGCTTCGAGGCGCTGGAAAACGAAAGCGGCAGCAAGAGCCGCGGTCGGCAAGCAGCCTGAAGAAGCGCTGACGCAAGCAGCCCCCTCATCCGACCCTTCGGGCCACCTTCTCCCCGCTGGGGAGAAGGGAGAATCGAGACGCCGCCACCTGTCTCTTCTCCCCAGCGGGGGTCCGAAGGACGGGTTGAGACCAGTGGCTCAACCCCGGTCGGTGCCCGTAGGGCGGATGAGGGAGCTACACGGCACACCCTATCAAATTCACCTACATCCGCCGCAACTGCTCTCAACCGGAGATCCGCACATGTCGCTCTTGACCATCATTCAGAACGTCTGCGCGGAAATCGACCTCGATCCGCCGACGGCCGTCATGTCTTCGGCGGATCCGCAGATCATGCAGCTGCGCATCCTCTCCACCCGCGCCGGCCGCGACCTGGTGCGCGAGCATGACTGGTCGGCGCTGATGGTGCGGCGGCAGTTCGTGGCGACCGGTGCAAATCCGGAACCGGCCGAGCCGCCCGCCGACTGGAACCGCTTCGCCGCCAATGCCAAGATTTGGAATGCCTCGCGCCTCTGGCAGCTCAACGGGCCCGTCGAGCCGCAGAGCTGGCAGCGCCAGACGATCCTCAATTCCAACCCGGTGCCGCAAATCTGGCGCATGGCCGGCGGCAAGCTCGACATCTACCCCAACGTCTCGGGCGAGACGATCGAATATGCCTATATTTCCGGCTTCTGGGTGGCGGTGAATGGTGGCGCGGCGATAGCCGACACCTGGGCGAACGACACGGATACCGCCCGTTTCCCCGAAGACCTCCTCGAACTCTCGCTGATCTGGCGCTGGAAGCGGGCCAAGGGCCTCGATTACGGCGAGGAGATCGCCAGTTTCGAGCGATCCAAGGAAGCGGCGATCGGCGCCGACCGGGCGGCAAGCCCTGTCGATCTCTCGCTGCCGGCGAGGGGTGAGGGGCCCGAGAATTACTGGCCCGGCACGATCACGGTGGCAAATCCATGACCCGCAGACCTGTCCCTCCGAATGGGCGCACCGGCCGCGTTTCGCCGAGCAAGGACTGGATCGCCCCGATCGGCGGCTGGCGAACCGATGTCGAGATGGCGGATATGCCTGCGGATGCGGCGTTTCAGCTCGACAATTTCTTTCCCGAGGCCAACCGTGTGCGCGCCCGCTACGGCTTCCTTGCCTTCTCAACCGGCCTTGGCGGCGACGTGCAGACGGTCATCCCCTATTCGGGCGTCAGCAACAGGCTGTTTGCCGCTGCCGGCGACAAGATTTTCGACGTGACGGTAGGCGGCGCCGTCGGTGCGCCTGTCGTCTCGGGCATGGCGAGCGCCCATTGGTCGGTGCAGCAATATACCAACCCGGCCGGCCAGGAATTCCTGCGTCTCGTCAACGGCCTGGACACGCCGCTGCTCTTCAACGGCACCTCCTGGACGAATAATTTCCTCGTGGGCACGGCAGCGCTCGCCACCCAGAACGTCGCCGTCCGCAACACGGCGTATACGCTGAGCTTTTTCGGCACCGGCTCCGTGACGCTGTCCGGCGCCTTCTCCGGCACGCTGAACGGCACCGGCGTCAATAACCGCGTCTCGCTTCCCTTCACGCCGGCGGCCGGCACGCTTGTCGTCACCGTGACGGGAACGGTCACCAATGCGCAGCTCGAAAAGGGCGCGGTCGCCACCCCCTACGTCGCCTCGACGATGATATCAGGCATATCGGACTCGTCGCTGCTGATCGCGGTGACGGCCTATCGTTCGCGCCTGTGGTTCATCGAGAAGAATTCGACCAATGTCTGGTATCTCGCCACCGACGCCGTCAGCGGCGCGGCGACGGTGTTGCCGGTCGGCGGCAACATGAAATATGGCGGCACGCTGGTGGCCATCAACGTCTGGACGATTCCGGTTTCGACGGGCCTGCAGCAATGCCTGGTGCTGATCTCCTCGGAAGGCGAGGTGATCGTCTTCCAGGGCTCCGATCCCTCCAGCGTTTCGAACTGGGGCCTGATCGGCACCTTCAAGCTCGGCCGGCCGCTCGGCAGCGACCGCTGCCTGCTCTCGGTCGGCGCCGATCTGGCGATCATGACGACCGATGGCATCGTGCCGATCACCAAGGCGGTGCAGCTCGACCGCGGCGCCACCAGCCTCGGGGCGATTACCGCAAGGATCGGCCCGACCTGGCGCGAGACGGTGGCGGCGACCGGCACGACCTCTGGGGAATGGCAGCTTTCGAGCTTTCCGGCGCGGCAGATGGCGATCGTCAACCTGCCGTCCTCCTTCGGCCCTTACCAGTATGTGATGAACACCGAAACCGGCGCCTGGTGCCGCTTCGTCGGCATGCCGGCCTCCTGCTGGGCGACCTGGCAGGACCGGCTGTTCTTCGGCGCCGGCGACGGCACGGTCTACGAGGCCGAGGTCGGCGCCAACGACAATGGCGTGGCGATCGACGCGCTGATGGTCGGCGCGTGGAGCCGCTATGGCGACGGGCTTTCGACCAAGCTCTCGAAGCTGATCGGGGTGACGGCGCAGATCGGCGTTTCCTCGCTGATGTATGGCGGGATCTCGGTGGATTACCAGACCAAGATTCCAACCGCACTGCTGTCGTCGGTCGAAAACAACGCGGCGGCGAAATGGGGAACGGCGGTCTGGGGCGTGTCGAAATTCCCCGGCGTTTCGCTGGTGCGCAAATTTGCCTCCGCCGGCGGCGCCGGCTCGGCCTTGGCGCCGACGATTCGCGCGCTGATCTCCGGCTCCTCCGGCTCCGTCTCCGAGGCGGCCGTCGTCGGCGGCTCGGTGCTTTACGAAAAGGGCGCGCCGATTTGATCGTCTCCGAACCGCGCCAGGAAATCGCTGCCTGGGTCGGCGGCCGGATCGGCGTCAGCTTCCACCCGCCTTACACCACGCTTGCCCATGTCGACCGCGGCAGGATCATCGCCGGCTTCGTCTTCAACGTCTGGACCGCGCATGATGTCGAGGTCTCGCTCGCCGCCGACCGGTTTTCGCGGACGCTGATGCGATCGGTGTTTCACTATGTCGTGCATCAGCTCGGCTGCCGGCGCGCAACCGCCAGGACACGGGCCGACAATATCGACGCCCAGACGATGCTCGCAAGGCTCGGCGCACGGCTGGAAGGCCGCCAGCAGGCCTATTTCGGCGACTGCGACGCGCTGCTTTACGCAATCATGAAGGAGGATTTCCCCTATGGTCTCCACGCCGAAGGCCCCCAAGGCGCCTGATCCGACACAGACCGCGGCGGCACAGACGGCCACCAACGTCGACACCGCCATTGCCAATGCCGGCTTGAGCCACACCAACCAGTACACGCCGGATGGTTCGCTGGAATACAAGCAGACCAGCAAGAGCATCATGAAGGATCAGAACGGCAAGACATATGAGCTGCCGGTCTATTCCGCCTATCAGACCTATTCGCCTCAGAACCAGGCGATCTACGACCAGACGCAGCAGACGCAACTCGGCCTCGCCAGGCTCGCCAACGACCAGACCGGCAAGATCTCCGGTATCCTCGGCACCAATGTCGATCTGAGCGCCGGCAATGTCGACAAATATGTCAACGATCACTGGCAGTCCGGCTTCAACAACCAGTGGGACCGCGATCAGGCAAGCCTCGACCAGAGCCTGGCCGACAAGGGCATCTCGATGGGCTCGGCGGCTTACGACAATGCGCTGCGCGATTTTTCCACGCGCAAGCAGGCCGCCTCCGACCAGTATCTCGGCGACATGTATTCGAATGCCCAGAATTCGATCCTGACCGAGCGGAACCAGCCGCTGAACGAGATTTCGGCGCTGATGTCGGGATCGCAGGTTCACCAGCCGAGCTACGTCAACACGCCGACGACGCAGCTGCCGAACGTCGACCAGGCCGGGCTGATCAATGAAAATTTCAACCAGAAAATGGGCCAGTACAATCAGCAGGTCGCCCAGTCGAACGCCGCCATGGGCGGTCTCTTCGGCCTCGGCGGCTCACTGCTCGGAGGCTGGGCGATGAAATCCGACCGGCGGCTGAAGGAAGACATCAGACGGGTCGGCACCCTGGATAACGGCCTGCCGGTCTACGCCTTCCGCTACAAGGACGGCGGCCCGATGCAGCTCGGCCTGATGTCGGATGACGTGCGCGGGGTCCACCCGGATGCCGTGTTCGAAGCTGCCGACGGTTTCGATCGCGTCGATTACGAGAGGGCAGTGGCATGATCCCAACCATCTCAGGCGGCAATACCGGCAGGACCCAGGCCGACATCGACGACAAGCGCAAGCAACTGGCCTACGCCATGCTGGAGCAGGGCATGGATGCGAGCCCGGTGCAATCGCCGTGGGAAGGGATCGCGCGGCTTGCCGAAGGCGGGCTCGGCGGCTTGGCGGTTCGTCAACAGCGGCAGGAGCAGCAGGCAGGCGCCGGTCAAGGTGCCGGCGTTTCGACAGGCCAGCCTTCCAAACCAGCGCCGGCCTCTCCCGGCTTCCTGTCGCTGTTCTTCGGTGGTGGGCCGACGCGCCGGATTGACGGCTGAACTAGGACATCAGCGGGGTAACGGCGTGCTGATCGGTCCCGATACAGGGACGACGGTCCGATCCAGATCGGCCTCATGTTCAACAATGTGTGAAAAATCCATCCAGACAGACGGTTTCGACCGCGTCTTCTACGAAAGGGCAGTGGACCAATGTCACTAGCGTCATTCATTTTCGGCGGCGATACCGGCAAGACACAGGGCGACATCAGCGACCGGCGCAAGCAGCTGGCTGATGCCATGCTGCAGCAGGGCATGGATTCCGGCCCCGTACAATCCCCCTGGCAAGGGGCCGCGCGTCTTGTCCAGGCCCTCCTGGGCGGGCTGGCGATCCGCCAGCAGGAGCAGCAGGCAAGCGGCGAGGGCAGCGCGGCGCCGGCCGGCGATGCGGGCGACTATCCCTTCGCGCCGCTGCCGGACAACGGGCCCGTTCCGCCGGAAAGACCCAGTCTCGACCCGCTGATGACGACGGACGATCGCGGCGAACAGCCTTTGGCCCCGGCCGCCCAGCCCGGCGCCGGTCTCTTCGCGCCGCTGCCCGACAACGGGCCTATTCCGACGCCGAAACCCTATCGCGACCCGATGGTCACGACGGACTATCGCCGGGCGGCCGACCAGCCTGGCGACGATCCCTTCGCACCGCCCGCCAACCCTCCCATTCCGACGCCGCGGCCTTATCGCGACCCGATGGTTACGACCGACTATCGCCGCGAGCAGCCAATGGCGGCCGATCAACCGGGCGATGACGCCTTCGCTCCGCTGCCTGACAACGGACCTATTCCCTCGCCGAAACCTGGCTATCGCGACCCGCAGGTCACGACCGACGAACGCCGCCAACAGCCCGCGGCACCGGCTGCTGTCGGTGACGCCGCCGGATCCGCAAACGACGGGGCAGAGCTTCAAACGATTCTATCCGACCCCGTTCGTAGCGCCAAACTGCCGGCCGGCATGCGCAACAACAATCCCGCCAATCTCAAATACGCCGGCCAGCACGGGCCAGGAATCATCGGCCCTTCCGAGAACACCGATCAGGGCGATCCGCAAGTCGTCTATGCCACGCCGGAAGCGGGCATGCGGCACAATATCTGGCAGATCATGAGGAAGTATCGAAAGGGCATGCTGACGCCGAACCAGATGATTGCGGGAGCCAGCGGATGGACGCCTAACTCTTTCACGGCGGCTGCCAACATCGCGCAAATGATGGGCATTGACCCTGACGATGATCTGCGCCTGAACGACCCGGCTATGGCAAAGAAGTTCGTTCGCGCCCTCGTCACTCAGGAGCAGGGAACATCGGGCGCTCTTTATCCGGACAGTATGATTGAAGCGGCGATCGCGGCACAGACCGCTGGGACCGCGCATGCCGTCCCTACGCGGACCAAGGTGCCCATTCCGACGCCGCGGCCGGAATATCCCGATCCGCAGATGACGACGGACGAGCGCCGCCAGCAGCCCGCGACCGCGCCCCAGCTGCCTGGCGACGATCCCTTCGTTCCAACGGGCAAAGTGCCCGTTCCTACGCCAAAACCCAGCCGCCACGATCGGCAGGCGGTAAGGGGCACTCCCCGCCAGCAACCCATCGACGCCGATGTCTTCGACGGCTTCATGGGCACGGTGAAGAACGGTTACAAGACGAAGAATGGCTCGATCATCCAGGTCACCAACCCCTATGGTCTGGCGGCCATCGCCTCGACGGGTCAGTCCGAAAGCCAGTTCTCGAGCAAGCTAGCCAACAGCTCCTGGCCCGACCCGAGCAAGAGCGGAAAGCCAGGCAGATCGGGCGCCATCATGTCGTGGCGCGATACCCGCCTGCAGGCACTTTACGACTTCGCTGCCGCCAAGGGTGAAAAGCCGGGCGCGATCAGCCCGCAGACACAGGCCGAGTTCTTCCTGCAGGAGAACCCTCGCCTGATCACCAGGCTGAACGCCGCTCAATCGCTCGAGGAGGCGCAACGCCTGATGAACAGAGCCTGGCAATTTGCCGATTACGATAAGCCGGGGAACCAGGAGGCCGCAGACCGGTTCGCGAGAGCAAAGAGCTTTCTGCCACAGTACCAGGCTGACGGCGCCGCCGATCCCTTGGCCCTGCCTGACAACCCGCCCATTTCGACACCGAAACCGGACTCTCGCAATCCGCGGCAGACGATGAACCAGACCCGCGAAGGGCCTGGGGCCGCGCTCGTGCGTGCACTCCTTGGACGGCAGCAAAGTGGCCTTTGGTAGCCCGTTCAGGCTTTCGAGGGCAGCAACGCGTGAAAGCTCTCTCGGCGCCGGGTGCTGGCACCGTGGCGCCGGCTAACGACTGTATAACGCAAGGCCTCGCAATTCGCGGGGCCTTTTCCTTTGGAGAAGACCAATGCCCAGAAACCCATCAAGCGTCTATTCCAAACCCGCCGGCACGACACCCTCCGTCGGCCAGGTCATCGACCCGGCGCCGTGGAACGCGCTGACCACCGATCTCGGCAACGAAATCACCAAATCGCTGCCGCGCGACGGCTCGGCGCCGATGATCGCGCGGGAATAAACAGGCCCATGTGCGACACGGAAATAGAAAACCAAGTAGTACTATAAATTGAAGTCTCATCGTTCTAAAACTATTGGTAGCAGGCCGCCCGTTAGTGCTGTAGACGGTCAGTTCAACCTCCACTGTCACTCGCCAATATTTGAAACGCAGGCCTTTTATGCTCAAACGTCTCGTCAAAAGAGTTCTCCCTAGTTCCGCAATTGAAGCCGTAAAGGAATGGCGGACGCGTGAGAGGTCGTACAGATCGTGGAGGAGAGCAGCCGCGGCGGCTCCTGCATATGGGGATAAGCATCTCACAGCCTTCCGGATAGAACGGTCGCGGCAGTTGGTTGGTCAGGAAGAGGCCTATGTCCAACTTCCAGCGGACCTCCTGCCGACCATGGATGTTCCGTCGGGCCGGTTCGTCGATTTCGGCGGATCCGCTGGTGAGATGTGCGCCGTTTTGCGAAAGCAGCTCCCAGCCTGGTCATTCACAGTCGTGGAGACAAAATCCATGGTGGATGCTGCGCAGGTTTTAAGGCCAGGGATATCGTACTCCGAACAATTGCCGGCTGAGTTTGACGTATTCTACAGTAGCGGGACGCTTCAATACCTTGCGGATCCGGAACAGCTTTGGCGGGAGGCTCTGAGCAGGACAACTCGTTACGCTTATTTGGCGCGGAATGCCTTCTCGAACAGAAAGCGTTTCACCATCCAGTCGTCCCGCCTTTTTGATAACGGCGCCGGCCCGGTTCCTGACGGATTCGACAACATAGAGATACGTTATCCCCACCGGACCATTTCAGAAATATCATTAACGAGAATAGCTGATGAAATGGGCTTTGATCTGGCTGCTCGTTTTGAGGGGCGCAACAGTGGCTTGATAGGAACCCGAACCGATCTCTATGGAGCCGACCTCTTGTTCAAGAGAAGACAGTCTGACGTAGTTCAGAAAACAAAGCGGAAAACAGGGCGTCTCTTTCGAGCCGTCTTTTCCCCTGTTGCCTGATCTCAACAGCGGACAAATTCAAGTGTCCGGCTTATGCGGAATGTTGCGTTTCCATATCCGCGACGTTGAAGTGG
The DNA here is from genome assembly GCF_014195245.1 of Rhizobium sp. BK619. Lineage (NCBI taxonomy): Bacteria > Pseudomonadati > Pseudomonadota > Alphaproteobacteria > Hyphomicrobiales > Rhizobiaceae > Rhizobium > Rhizobium sp. BK619. The sequence goes on from NZ_JACIBH010000018.1 coordinate 20,722, forward strand.
CAAGCCGAGGCTGTCGATCTCCAGGTTGATCAACCCATGCAAAATGCGGCTGCCCGTCACCCGGCATCGCTACACACACCACAGGCCTCGCAATTCGCGGGGCCTTTTTCTTTGGAGAAGGTAAATGCCCAGAAACCCATCAACCGGCGTCTATTCCAAACCCGCCGGCACGACACCCTCCGTCGGCCAGGTCATCGACCCGGCGCCGTGGAACGCGCTGACCACCGACCTCGGCAACGAAATCACCAATTCGCTGCCGCGCGACGGTTCGGCGCCGATGATCGCACCGCTCAAAGCCGCAGGCGGAACCGTGTCCGCGCCGGGCGTCGGCTTCGCCTCGACCCCGCAGACCGGCCTCTATCTGAAAGGCGGCGGCCTGCTCGGCTTTGCCCAGAACGGCGTCGACGTTTCGTTCGATCACGCTCTGGTCTATGCGGCCAAGTCGGGCGATTACACCGCGCTCGCATCCGACGATAACGCCGTCCATCGCTTTACCGCGGGAGCCACGCTCACCCTGACCGCAGCGGCGACGCTCGGCGCAAACTGGCACTATTGCGTCATCGCCGATGGCGGGGATGTGACGATCGATCCGAATGGTTCGGAGACGATCGACGGCGCGGCCACGCTTGTCCTCAAGGACGGTTACAGCGTCGAAATCATCTGTTCCGGTGCCGCTTTCTTCACCAACAAGCTCTTCGCCAGGATCCAGAGCAAAGCCGACAGTTCGGCGGTCGGCGATTTCATTGTCGGGCTCACCCTTTCCAACAACGGCGCCAGCCCGAATACGCATATCGATTTTGCTGCAGGATCTGCCAGGACGGGATCGAGCTTCGTTTCCAGCGCAACGTCATTGACGAAGCGAGTGACGGGAACATTTGCGGCTGGCACCGGCGCTGGCGGCCTTGACGCTGGCGCCGTTGCAGCGAACGCGACCTATTTTGCCTATGCCCTGCGCAAGGACGCAGACCTGTCGTTCGACATTGTTCTCTCGACCTCGGCAACCATCGGCGGCGTCACCACAACGCTGCTCACCGGCTATAGCATCGTCAAATGCATCGGTGTGGTGTTGACCGATGCCAGCTCGCTCATCCGGCAATTCGTGATGTACCCGCGTGACGAATACACTTTCGTTACGCCGGTCAAGGACGCTGTCAACGTTGCTATCTCCACAACTTCGGCACTCCTGGCGCTGACAGTGCCGAATGGGGTGAAGGTCAAGGCCAAGCTGCGATTTGAATTCACCTCGTCGGCGGCAACTAACGCAGCCCTGCTATCGGACCCTGCTCAAGGAACGCTTGCAGGGGGTATCGGTAATGATGGCGGCAACATGGGCACCATCCAGGTCGCCAACGGACTTGCAATCGGCTGTAGCGATATCTGGACAAATACAAGCAGGCAGATCCGCCATGTGGCTGGCGCGTCCGGCACTCTCTGGCTGTGGAACGATGGTTTCTATTTCCCGTGTGGGAGGAATGCATAATGCCGCTTGTGTCACGATCGAGCGCGCCCGAGTTTCTTGCGGGGATATGCAGGCACGATCACTGGCAATAATCGATGTCGTCAGCTAATGACCTTCGAACTCGGAGGAAACCATGGCAGCCGATAAAGCATCGTACCGGAATCGCGGAGGAATTCTTCAGCGTCTCGTTACCGCCTACAAGCGATTTCGCTACTTCAGCCGCGCCGGCTCGAACCTGGTTGTCAAGCGCAGTGCTGAGTTCCGCATGGTAAAGCATGCGGTTCTTGAGGTCGGCAGCAACGTCACGATTCAAGACTATTCCTTCTTCCAACTCACGATGCCTGAGCCGAAGGTGTTTATTGGAAACAATACGGTCATCGGTCGCCGGAACATCATCACTGCCAAGAACCGCATATCCATAGGCAACGATGTGCTGATCGGCTCGGATGTCCAGATCATTGATCACGGCCACGGTATGAGGCGAGACGTTCCAATCAGGCTCCAGAAGGCTGAAATCGGCTTTGTCGAAATTGGTGATGATGTCTGGATTGGCGCGGGTGCCAAAATATTGATGAACGTCACGATAGGAACCGGCGCCGTGATCGGAGCGAATTCCGTCGTCACGGCCGATATTCCCGATTATGCCATCGCCGTTGGCTCGCCGGCGAAAGTAGTCAAATACCGCATCTAAATCGGATTCGGATTGTAAGCGGGCAGGGGGCGGTAGCTTGGCCTTGGCCAAAACGGAAAGAGGGGGCGGTTCTTCGGAGCCTTTTTTATGGATAGAAGATGATCCTCCGCTGGGTGGACAAGGACTGCGACAGCGGAACCATCACTATGCCTTCCAGACAGCCCGGAAACGGGCGTTATTTTGGATATTCGAGTAGAAATCTCTCTCGCGGGGAAAATAGGCGAGCCACGCTCAAGCTTACGTTGCAAATATGTCTGTCGTGTAGCCGACTTTGCGATGCTGCTCATGATGGTCGCTAAGTCGCCTTTGACTTACTGGTTCGCTTTGGTCTTCATTTTCAGTCGAGAAATCGGCTCTCAATTGCCCGCGCGATCTCGATTGATAGCAAATCCCTGGGGAGAGATGCTCCAGTTTGAAGCGGAAAATGCACCAGTGAATAAAAGAGAAATGAAAGCCGTCGCTTAGGCGCAAATTCAAAATCGATATAACTCAAGGCTCGCTTCGGCGGGCCTTTTGCGTTTCACAGCATCCCGGAGCCCACCCCATGCTCGTCCATAACTGGCGCGCAGTGATCAAGCACGCCTGGTCCGTCCGCCTCATGGCGCTGGCGCTGCTCTTCATTGTGCTTGAGCCCGTCATCAATTTCGTCGCTGCAACCTGGGTGTCGCGCAACCTCTACATCCAGCTCGCCATGTCGGTCGCAACGGGGCTTTTCGCCGTTGCGGCGATCGTTGCTCGCATCTTCGTTCAGCAGAAAATCTCAGGAGAATTGAATGGCAAACCGCCTGCAGAAGGGTAGTGCCGCCGCGGCCATGGCTGTGGCGCTCGTCGGCTCGTTCGAGGGATTGCGCCAGAATGCCTATCCCGATCCGGCCACGAAGGGGCAGCCATGGACGATCTGCTACGGCAGCACCAATGGCGTCAAACCCGGCGATCACAAGACTGTGGAGCAGTGCAAGGCGCTGCTGGCGCTGGAGCTCAAGACCTATGCGGGCGGCGTCGAAAGCTGCGTGCGCGTGCCGCTGCCGGATGCCCGTTTCGTGGCGCTCACCTCGTTTGCCTATAATGTCGGCGTCAAGGCGGCCTGCGGCTCGAGCGCGGTCAGGCTGATCAACCAGGGCAGGACGGCCGAGGGCTGCGAGGCGCTTTTGAAGTGGAACCGCGCCGCCGGCATCACCTTTCCGGGCCTCACCCGGCGCCGGCAGAAAGAGCGCGCCTTCTGCCTCGAGGGCATCTGATGTTCTCCCTCCTCGACACGCTCAAGATGGGCGCCGGCATCGCCGCCGGGCTGGTGCTCTATCACCTCTATGCGGTTGCGATCGGTTATCCCTCGGCGGCGCGAGAGGCGCGGGCCGGCTATATCATGTTGGCCGAGAAGACGACGGCTGAAGCGAAAGCCGCCGAGATGGAACGGCAGCGCGACGCGGCGGCCGAGGCCACCGAAGAGCACCGCAAGCGCCTGAAAGCCGCTGAGGCGTCGGAGCAGGCGGCCAGAGACACACTCGAAACCGAGATCCAATCCTATGAGCTTCAGCTTTCGGAAAAGAACCGCGCTTGCGCTGTCACTGCTGCTGATCGTCAGTGGCTGCTCCGCCACTGAGCGGCTGAACAGAGCGGCGGTGATGAAGGGGCAGGCGGCGGCCGGCATCGCGCTGCCGCCATTGCCCGATGATCTCCTGAGGCAGGAAGCGCATGCGCCTGTCGTGGAGGGCGAGCCCATCATCGCCATCCTCGCCCGCGAGCGCCAGGCGCTCGACCGCGCCAATGCCCGCCAGGGGCGCACCGTGCGCTTCTACGACGACCTCACCACCAGATATGGAACCCGCCGATGATGAATGCCATCTCGCTTGCCCTGACGTATCCGAGGGGTGGAGCTGTTCTGGCGCCACCGCCTTGGGTGCCGGATCCTGATCGCTACATGCCGGCGGCGACGCGCACGCGCTGGCCGACCGGCGCGACCGCCACGCCATGGACGTTCCCGGCCGGGCTGAATTACCAATGCACCAAGCTGTTCTTCGGCTCGCCCGACTATCCGACGAACGACTTCCTTATCCCGTTCGTCGGCTTCGCGCTGACCGAAGGCGGCAATGCGCCGCAAGAAACGCAGTCGCCGAACGCCGACACCGTGATCGACGAGGCGTTCTTCGTGATGCCGAACGGCACGGAATACCCGATCTTGTTTGGCGGTCTGGTGCCGGCGACGGTCACCGCCGCAACCGGCATTGTTTACGGGCAGGTCATGCTGCCAGTTGCTCTGCCGGCATGGTCGATCTTTGGCGTCCGGACCGTCTATCACGGCGCAGAGGGTGCGCAGCGCTGCGGCTCCTATCGCATCCAGCGCCATCGCGGCGAAAGGTATTGGGGCGCGGCCGACTTGGCGTCTGTACAGGCGCTGGCTGCCGCAAACGGGGCGTCGACGGCGGCGCTCGATCCTGACAGCCTCTACAACACGATCGGCAACGCGACGAATTCGCAGATCCAGGCTTACGGGCCCGCGCTTGTCCTGGCGAAAGGATGGGACGGCCGGCCGGTTCCACTCGTCGTCGGCGACAGCCTGATCGAGCGGCAGGAGATCGCCGCGTCGGCCGACGAGCGCGGCAACATGGGCATGATCCGGCGATGGCTCGACCAGCGTGACCAGGTATGGGGGAGCACTGTCCCGCTCGTCATGGGCGTTCCTGGTGAGCATAACGAATTCGAGCTTGCCACCAACGCGACCAAGCGATGGGTGATGATTGACGCCATCAAGACGACGTTCAACGGCGGCAAAGACATTTGGACTTTCTGCCTCGACCAGGGCGGCCGCAACGACAACAACACGACGCTTTCGCTCTGGCAGTCGCGCAAGTTCGGGCTCGATGATCGGATCATCGCCCGGTATCCCGGCGCGCATATGGTGGGCACGACCATTCTGCCGACCTTGGCGGGATCGTCGGATAGCGGCCGCACGGTCGCCGGCTACAGCGCGACGTCGGCGCTGTGGAACCCGGTCACGGGCACGCTCGCCAGCATGAACGCGTCACTCATCGCATCGTCGCGGTTCGCCAAGACGATTGATATCGTGCCGGCCTTCATGTCGGACAGTGATCCGACGAAGGGATCGGCGGCCGAATTGACGCCGCTCGGCAACGTCATCGGCCATCCCGGCAACCAAGACGGGGTGACGGCATGGGACACGATGCGCCTGCCAAACACGACGAAGCTCGGCGCGCGCATCATGTTCGAGTATCAGACTGGGCTCTGGACCAGCCGGACGCTGGTAGACCGAACGGATTTGGGAGACGGCACGGCGAACTACCGCGTCGCCGAAGTGCTGGCGACCAACGTGCAGGATAACGCCGCCCTGCTCGGTCACGCCTATACGGCCGCCGATTTCGTTCACCCGGCTCTCTACGGCGTCCTGCGTTTCGTCAGCCGCCTGCCTCAATCGCACAAGGCGAAGTTCTATCCATGACATCAAACGACGATATTCTCCGCGCTCTCGGGCGCGTCGAGGGAAGGCTGACCGGCATCGAGGAAAACGTCGCACTGCTGCGCAACGAGGTCAGCGACGAAAAGGCCAATGCTCACGACAGCCGCGCCGTGATCCACACCCGGCTCGACGAGCAGGCAAGGCAGATCGCACATCTCGATACCAGGGCAGCGATCAGCGGCGGTGTCGACGCCCAGATCCGCGAGGAGATCAAGGGCCTCAAGGAGACCGTCGAGAAGAACCAGGAGACGGTGGCGCCGGCGCTGGAAGAATGGAAACGGATGAAATCGATCGGCTACGGGATATCGGGGCTGATTGCCTTTGCCGGCCTGACGGTCGGCGGGATGATTGCCTATGCGAGCGACGGTGCGGTGGCAGCGCTGAGGCATTGGTTGAAGATCAGTTGAGCCCGCCCAAGTTACTGCGCTGCTAGGCGATCGACACCTTTTTGCTGAACAGGGAGTAAGTAACACCAAAATTTAGACTTTGCTAACGAACCAATTCGCATCGTGCTGGTTTTCCTCTCAGGAGGAAACGGTCATGAAAAGCATGAGCAATCGCCAAGTTCGCATCCCCGGTCCGCGGGAGCATGATGTCGCAGAACATTGCCGCAAGTTCGGGATCGGTCCGGCCGAGGAGAAGAAGCTGAAGAAACTTCTCGGGGCTCGGGCGCCGCTGCATGAAATCCAGGCCAATGCGCCGCCGAGACAGCCGCGGTGGCGTTAGCAACGGTCGCGGTTCAGGCGGATGATGTGACTTGTTTCACGCTGCGTTACGGTGATGATTCAAAGATTGAGCGAACCGCGGAAAGGCGAGGGGAGATGATCCTGTTTTCCGGTCTCTGCGGCCGATTCTGTTGCTCAGGCAGGGCCGTTTATGGTGATTATCCCGCGAAATCCGCTGAAAGCCCCGCTTCGCCGGGGTTTTTTGTTGGGGCGGTGAGGCGCTTTCGTTTTTCGTCGGCGCGCAAGGATACCAGTCTAACGATTGAAGCGGAGCGAAGCAATTTTCGCTTGTTCCTCCGACCTGCTTGCGGGAGCAAAGGCTCATCTGCGGAGCCGATATGGGCGGAACTTCCGGCAAATACTGACGTTGTGGCCGACGGACCGCGTAGCAGGTCTCGTCTCCTGTACCAACTGCTACCCCTGCAGTCGCTGCGCGGTCCACTCCCACATCTCTCATGGCGGAAGTGCTTTTGCGACCGGCCCTCGCAGCCCGAGGCGCGAGCCGACAAATCCGATCAATACCGGAGTTGGCGCGACAGCATGAGGATGTAATCGTCGGCGATATCGGCGATCACCATTGCGGCCTCCGCCGGCGGATAGCCCCTGCTGACGGCTTCACCGAGGATCTTCATGACGAGAGGTTCAAGCGCTTCCCGGCAGTCGGCGAGAGTTTCGACATGCGGGCATTTGGGACGAAATTCCAAGACGACGCTCATGACTTACCCTTCTTATGATCGCGCTCGGCCCCTATGCATTGAGGCCAGCCTCTCAACTAAGAGGCGGGCCACGGTTCCGGCGAATTGCTTCAGGAAGATGTTATCCTGAAGATACGATGGCATAGCGCCTGATGTATTCAAGCGTATGCTGATATTAAGGTAAGCCAGTAGGGTTAATTCGTCCACTGAATCGTGGGCATAGCAAGCAGGTGCCGGGAGCTGTTGGAGTCCCGTCCGGCAACGCCGCCCAGCCTCAGGCGCTGATGCGGCGGCCGGCCTTATCAGCCTCTTTGCGATTGGCGCCATATTTTTCGATGATGTCTTTGGCATCCTCGTTGGAAATCCGGTGTTTCTTTGCGAAGTAGATGACGTCGTAGGGTCCGTCGGTCGCAGCCGCGTTCTTCGTTTTGTCATTGGTCATGATTTTTCCTTTCATGGAAATGTCGAGCTGACTGGCGCGTCATGTCAGGACACGCCAGCATCATGGTCTCGTCAGGATTTGAGAGTCGGCGTCACGTCAACGTCAGCCGGATAGGCTTTGTTCCGGTTAGCGATGAGACCGGGACGTCGTGTGTTTTTTCCAGATCTGGGTTGCCTGAGCTGCGGTGCTGGTCTCGTGAAATCGCAGCAGGTGAAGCCCTTCCGCCCTTCGTTTTTCGTCGAAGGCGCTGTTTTCGTAGTCGGAGCCTTCGACGATGCTTTCGCTTTGAAGAACGGCCTTCAGCTCCTGTACGAAGTGGCCGGTGATGTTGAAAAGCGTTTCGTTCTCGGGTGCGTGGTCCATGGTTTCCCTTTGGGTGGTCGCGTGCCATTAAACGCGATGCCGGCTCAGCAAGCCGCGTTGGTAAAAAGCATCAAGCAATCCGCGCCCCTATGGGAAGGCTGGTATCGGACAGCGCTTGGCCGTGTCTGTCTGGAGTTCCATATATCGTGCAGCAACGCCACCCTGCGAGTCGAGGGGCATGGCAGGTCTGAGGGCTGCACCTTAAACCAATCGTCTCGCCGATGCCATGCCAAAGGAGAGATCGAAAACAGGGCGCGCGCCGGCTCGGTTTATGCTTTCCGGGTCGAGGCAAGCGATCCGCGTTCTCGCAGTTTACTGCAGGAGAGAGAGCAGGCGCGGAAGATGCGTTTCGGTCTTGCCGGGCCGATGGCACAGCTCGCGGAGCGCGGGCTCCCCGTGACATGCTGTTCTAGTGAAAATCTTCGGCCTTGAGCGTGAAATTGTTTCCACGTCGATGCCGATAGGCTCTCGATGCGGCTTCCTGAATGGAAGAACGCGCGGCATCGAAGGCACTAAGATAGGCGGCCTCCGAAGAACTCTGCGTAATGGCACTGCCGAGTGCGCCTTCTTCGACCAGGAACCGGACCTCGAACATGCCGTCATAGCCGCTGAAGCGCACGCCTTTTCGCACTTGGTCGAAGCTCCGGCTTCGGTTTGGAAAGATAAGTGCCATGGCGGTCGATCCTTGGAAGTGGGCGCGGGCGTTGTGCGGGCCTTGGGGCCGGCGATGATCCTGGATGCACTCGGAGAAGGAGGAGCTTGATGCCAAAGCCTCTCGGCATGTCCGACCGCCGACCGATTCTAATGGGCGACCGATCTTAATGGATGGTCTGCACAATGACCCTGTTCTCCAGCAAGGCCTCCGATGTCCTGATCAAGCGCACAGTGCTGGCGATAACCTGGTCGGAATATACAGGGTCCGCACGGGAAATTTCATCCGTCATATCGCGGAGAACGCTGTTTATCTCAAGCAGAGACGGCACAAGGTCGAGCAATCCATCAGCCGCCAGCCCGTAAGTCAGGCGGCCGATAACCTCACTGAGGTGATCTATAAGCGCACGCCTTTCGGAAACCGCCAATGCCGAAGGCCTTGTGAGGGTCGCTTCACCGTTGAACTGCATGATGCGTATCCTCCTTTCTCTGAAATGGGTTTTACGACGACATTATCAATGGCTGCCGGCGAATGAGGTTGCGGCCATATGGCAAAGAGCGCAAGCTGAGCGATCGGCGGGCACGATAAGGGCACCGCCGCTTGGGGCGCGCGTGAACCCTAGCCCCAATAAAGGAGGACTTCATGTCTTCCACATCTGATCCGTTTTTCGATGTCACCAATTTGCGAATGCTGGAGCGCATTCTTCGAAAGGCCGGTTTCCGTGGCGGCGAAACTTATGCGATTGATATCAGCGAGATCAGCGCGACGAGTTTCCTCATTCATTGTTTCCAGATTGGAATCGTCGATGAGGCGGCGCTGAGATCGGCGTTGAGAATGTATCTTGCAACCCAGTTGAGTTCAGGGCCGCTCACTCAAGCAATCGAAGACGCGTCCTTTGTAAGATGGCAGGATGACGGCGGCGCTCCGCCGAAGGCCTATCGGATTGGCCGGTATACGGCACCCACGGGTGCCAACCCATCGCGGCGACCGCTCGGCTATCGCTTCCCAAAAACCAGGCTGCCTGAACGATGATCGGTGCGTACCGCCGCTCACTGCGGCGGCATTCAGCACGCACCCAAGAGGGTGATCTCCCGACGCATCAGCAATTCGACGCAATAGATTGGCAAGAGCTGAACGCGAGGGGGTTCGGTTGGTCGAAAGCCCGCTCTCACGGGCTTTCCTTTGACTTCGAGCCGTCAGGCCGCACCGAACGGCACGGCGACGAAGGTCTTGCCGCCATCGCGTTCGACGAGCAGCAGCACCGATTTGCGGCCAGCCTTGCCGGCCTCGGCAATCGCGGTCTTGACATCGCGGGTGCTGTGAACCGGTCTGTCGTTGACCGAGACGATGACATCGCCCGACTGGATGCCGGCGGCCGCGGCCGACTTGTCGGGATCGACGCTGGCGACCACCGCGCCGCTGACGGCGCGCGGCAGGTTGAGCTGCTGGCGCACGTCTGGCGTCAGGTCGGCAAGGCCGATGCCGAGGCTCGGCTGGCCGCTGCTCTCGCCCTTGCTGTCCGAGCTTTCGGCAGCGGCCTGTTTCTGACCGTCCTCATTGCCGCCGACGGTGACGTTGAGATCGATCGTCTTGCCGTCACGCCAGATGCCGAGAGATTTTTTGGCGCCCGGCGAAAGATCGGCGACCAGCCGCGACAGGTCCTTCGGCGTCTTGACGCTCTCGCCGCCGACCGAGGTGATAATATCGCCCGGCTTCACGCCGGCATGGGCCGCCGGCGTATCGGCGGTGACGGCGGCAACCAGTGCGCCGCCTGTTTTGTCGAGGCCGACGGCATCGGCGACGTCTTTCGTCACCGGTTGGATCTGCACGCCGAGATAGCCGTGATCGATCGAGCCGTCCTTCTGCAGCTTGGCGACGATCGCCTTGGCCTCGTCGGACGGAATGGCGAAGCCGACGCCGACACTGCCGCCGTTCGGCGAATAGATCGCGGTGTTGATGCCGACGACATTGCCGCTGCGGTCGACGAGTGGCCCGCCTGAGTTGCCATGGTTGATCGGCGCGTCGATCTGGATGAAATCGTCATAGGGCCCGCTGTGCAGGTCGCGGCCGCGCGCCGAGACGATGCCCGCCGTCACCGTGGTGCCGATGCCGAAGGGGTTGCCGATCGCCAGGATCTGGTCGCCGAGCTTCAGCCTGTCGGAATCGCCCCAGGCAATGGTCTGCAGCGGTTTGGGCGCCTCTATCTTCAAGACGGCGACATCGGATTTCGGGTCGGTGCCGATCAGCTTGGCCGGCAGTTCCGTGCCGTCATCCAGCGTCACCTTGATGTCGACGGCATTGTCGATGACATGGTTGTTGGTGACAACAACGCCGTCCGGGCTGATGATGAAGCCGGAGCCGAGCGCCATCGCCTGCTGCGAGGGCCGGTTTTTCGGCTGCTGGCGCGGCAACGGGATGCCCTGATCCTCGAAGAACTGGCGGAACTGCTCGTCCATCGGCGACTGCTGCTGGTCGGCGCTGACATCGGTCGCCTTCATGGTCGTGGTGATGGTGACGACGGCAGGCTTGTCGGCCTCGACGACGGAGGCGAAGGAGCCGCTGGCGGCGAGAATGCCCCCGGCATCGGCAGGTGCGGCAACGGCGTTCGCCGCGTTGATGGTAAACGGCAGGCATGCCGCGCCGGCGATGATGGCAGCCCCGATGAGGGCAGCAGTGCGATGTTTGCGGAGGATGTGTGACATGGTGATGGTCCGTTGCGAGAGCGTTGGGTTTTGATGGCGTCGTGGTTCCATGGCGTATGGGTCGATGTCTTGGGACCTGGCGTCGGATGGCGGTGGCGCCAATTCATCTCATCGCAGCGCAGTCGTCGGGGTGGCGACCGGGCGAATGCAAGAATTCGCGCTCGGGATTCATATGATCGCGGCCAGCGGATTTACAAATTAAATATTGATCATCTTTATATTGCCGATTTGTAAGAAATGACCGGAATTTAATCTTTGTACCGAAGACTTTAGGGCCGGGTGCCGCGTGCCGGAAATTCCGGCTGGGACGTTGTTTCGCAGCGGCTTCTTCGCAGCGATTTCCTTCGCAAATAAATGGACTTATTCCAGGGCGCGGTGATCCGGTTGCCGCCTGCGTCCGTAATTTTGCCGATAGACGATCGCGCCGCCGTTTCCGAAAGTTCTATTCCCGGAATCTGTTGCGAATATAAAATGTTAGTAGACTCTAAATTATTTATTCTTCAGAAAGTGAAGACTGCGAATCGGGGCAGCTGAGTCTCGCGGTGGCATATGAGGGGCGATGAATAAGGCAGTGGAGCGGGGGCGCAACAGCAAGCGCGGCGCGCATGTGACGTTGAGCGATGTGGCGAAGAAGGTGGGCGTCAGCCCGATCACCATCTCGCGTGCGCTTCGCAATCCTCAGATCGTCTCGGAGGATCTGCGCGAGGTGATCCTGCGCACGGTCGAGCAAATGGGTTATATCCCCAATCTCGCCGCTCGCGCCCTGGCCGGCCGCCACAACGGCATCGTCGGCGTCATCACGCCGGCCTTGCACCAATACGGCTTCACCGGCCTGATGGTCGGCATCGAGGATCGCTTCCGCGACACCGAATTCACCGTGCAATATGCCAATACTTTGAATCATGCCGAGGGGGAGGCCGGCCTGCTGAAATCCTTCCTGACGCAGAAGCCGGCCGGCGTCATCATCGCCGGCGCCGAATCCTATCGCGATCTTCTGCCGCTGATCGAGCGCGCCGCCTGTCCCATCGCCCATATCACCGATCTCAGCCAGGAACCGCAGAAGCTGGTCGTCGGCCTCGATCATTATACGGCGGGTGCTGAACCCACCCGTTTCCTTCTGTCGAGGGGCTATAACAGGATCGCTTTCTTCGGGCGCGGTGCCGATGTCCGCTCGCGCCGCCGCATCGAAGGTTATGAGGCTGTGATGCGGGACGCCGGGCGTTTCGACCCCGATCTCATCATCGGCGGGGAGGCGGCAAGCCGCACCGGCCTCGGCAGGGAGCTGTTTTCCCGCCTGTTGCAGCGCGTGCCCGATGTCGATGCCGTCTTTGCCCAGAGCGACGAACTGGCGCTCGGCGTCCTCATCGAATGCAAGGCGCGCGGCATCCGCGTGCCTGAGGATCTCGGCATCTGCGGCTTCAACGATCTGGAGTTCTCGGCCTTCATCGAGCCGTCGCTGACGACGGTGCACATACCGCGCTACGATATCGGCTACCGCGTCGCCGACATGCTGCTGCGCGCCGTCCGCGACGAGCCGGCCGATGAAGACAAGGCCGACCTCGGCTTTACCATTATTCCCCGGGGTTCGACGCGGTAATCTGGGGTAGGACACCGCGATAAACAGAGGTGGAGCCAGCCTTGCCGAAGCCTGCGCTAGGCATCGCCGGGATTATTCCGTATACGGTCAGAATGGCAATCACTATGCTGAAAAATGGATAAGGTCGGCCTGTCTTTTGACAGAATGCGCACCTTTGTTCGCGTCGCCGAGCGCGGCAACCTGTCGATGGTCGCAAGGGAGCTGGATGTCGGCCAATCCACCGTGACGCGGCACCTCAATGAACTTGAGGAGGCTGTCGGGGTGCCGCTTCTCAGCCGCACCACCCGTCGCGTCACCCTGACCGAGGAAGGCAGCCGCTATTATACCAACTGCCTGCAGATATTGCGCCTGGTCGAACAGGCTGCTGAAGAAGCGAGAGATGCACGTCAGGCCCCCGCTGGCGCCGTTCGCCTTTCCTGTACGGCAGCGCTTGGCGTCATGCATGTCACGCGAATGATCTTTGAGTTTCAGGACAGGCATCCGGATATCCGCGTCGACCTCAACCTGACGGACGAGCGTATCGACCTGGTGCGCGAGGGCGTTGACGTGGCGCTCCGTCTTGGGCCTCTCGCCGACAGCTCGATGAAGCTTCATGCGATCGGAGAGAGCCAGCGGCTGCTGGTCGGCGCCCCTGCCTATCTGTCCGCCCGCGGACGGCCGCAGCGCCCGACTGATCTGTCGCGCTACGAAACCGTCGTGATGTCCAACGTGGCAGGCAGCAATCAGCTGCTTCTTTCCGCTCCCGATGGCACCAGCCTGATGATCCCGGTCAGCGGTCGGTTGCGCGTCGATCACGGGCTTGCGGCGCGCGAAGCCCTTGCCGCCGGACGCGGCATTGGTCCCACACATCTCTGGCTGGTTCACGACCTGCTGGACGACGGCCGGCTGGAGATCGTGCTTGGCGACTATCGGCCTTCGCCGGTTCCGGTGAGCCTGCTGATTGTTCCGGAGCGTGCGGCCATTGCCCGCGTTCGGCTCCTCGTCGACTTTTTGGCCGCCGAGGTTGCCAAGCTGCCGGGAATCCGGCCGTCGTAAGCCTCTTGTTTTCAGGCATCCCGTTATCGCAAAACCGCTGCCGCACTTTTGCGAGCCATGCTTCAACCTGCGAAAGACCGCTTGTCGCCGCGCCACCCTGTCGTCCGCAGAAACTGCTCCCAGTCGAGCGTCCCGGGATTCAGGCGACGGCTCCATTCGAGATCGTGCTCCTTGCCGAAATAGCCATACTCGACAGCATATTCGACCATCCCGAGAAGCTCTCGAACGAAGGATTCGTTGGCGGCGAACTCGGGAAAATAGGCAAGCAGGCCGTCCCTGGTGAAAGCGTTTCGATACTCGGCCTTGAGGCCGGTCACGCGTTGAAAGGTTTCGACCATCTCGCGCGGGGAAATGATATCGCCGACGATCGGAAGCGTTTTGCCATTGTAGCGCTCGGGGTTGGAGAAGATCTCGAGGACAACAGGCCCGGTCGCCGTCAGCGGATCGACAAAAGGTGCGGCGAAATCTTCAGGCAGATAGATCGGCAGGAGCAATGTGTCGCCTTCCATCCGCGGCGCATAATATTCGAGAAGGTTGGTGTAGAAGAATGCCAGCATGATGAAGGAATGCGAGATCGGCAGGCCGCGAATGTAGTCCGCAACGCGCGCTTTGTCGGTAAAATGCGGCGCATATTTCGTCCCGCCGGTGATCGTGTCGACATTCTCGAGCGTGCTGAAAACAATGTGCCCGACGCCGGCCTCCACGGCCGCATCCGCCAGCTGCCGGCCGAGAGGAGCCTCGCTGGTCTCCGGCGGGACGATCGGCGGCGTCATCAGAAAGGCGCCATCCGCGCCCTTGAATGCTGCAACGAGCTCCTTCTGACGGCCGAGTTCGAGAGGCACGACGGCGATTTCCGCGCCGAGTTTCTCGAGACGCAAAGCTTCGGGCGAATCCTTTCTCCGTGTGAAAGCACGAACGCGGAACCGCTGGCTTTGAAGAAGTGTCGCAACGACGCTGCGGCCCTGTTTGCTCGTCGCACCCGTCACTGCGATCAGCGGCTTGTTGTCTGTAGACATAGCGTCATCCTTTCCCTGTCATTTGCCGCCGACCAGAGTGGCAGGCGTCTTTACAAGGCAGCGCAGTCGGTCCGTGCCGACAGCCGCCTCGACGGTGGGGACTCTATCGAAACAGGTACTATGGCTGTAGATGGCCGAAATGCATAAGATAATGCCGTTTTGTGGATAAGTGGCGCCGATACGTCTGGGCAGCGTCTCACGGATCGGCAATATCGCGTCAGGCAGGGCGGCCGGCGCAATCTCGGCTCATCCACATCACTTTTCGCAAAGCCGTCGGCCGCCGGAATATGGCTGATAGGTACAATCGGACGGCCGGAAGGAGCGGTAGCTGCGAGAGCAGGCGGTGATGTTGCAGGATTGCGGCGCGCCTTGGCCATCGACGGCTGCTTCTGTCGATCGCACCCCGTCCAATGTCGGTTTGCTCATCGCCTCGCGCATGAAGTCCCGCCAGATATGGGCCGGCAGGGCGCCGCCGGTCACTCCCTTCATCGGCGCGTCGTCATCATTGCCAACCCAGACACCGACGACGAGCGCTTCCGTGAAGCCGACGAACCAGGCATCGCGATTGTTCTGGCTCGTGCCGGTCTTGCCGGCGGCAAAGGTGCCCGGATCTGCCCCGCGTCCCGTGCCGCGCTCGACCACCAGCTGCAGGAGGCCGAGCAGATCGGACTGGTAGGGCGAAAGATCGACAGTCGGCTTGGATTGTAAGCCGACACGAAATGTCTGGGGCTGCCCCGCCGCTTGAAAGTCGATGATGCCCCAGGGTTTGACAGGGGCCCTGCCGAGCTGGACCGACGCATAGGCGCTGGTGAGGTTGAGCAGATTGACTTCGGATGTGCCAAGCGCCAATGACGGCGTGTTGGCCAGTGGCGCATCGATGCCGAGTTCGCGCGCCGCGGCAATCACATTGTCGAGACCGACCTCTTGCGCAAGCGTCACCGACGCGGCATTCAGCGATCGCGCGAACGCCTCGGCAAGCGTGACCCAACCGCGATAGTCGCCGCCGGAATTTTCGGGCGACCAGCCGTTTATGTCTATGGGCGCGTCCAGAACCTGGTCGGACAGAGTGAGCCCAGCCTTCAATGCTGCGTAATAGACGAACAGCTTGAAGGTGGAACCCGGCTGGCGCATCGCGGTGACGGCGCGGTTGAACTGGCTTGCCTTGTAGTCGCGCCCGCCAACCATCGCCACGACCGCGCCGTCGGGTGTCATCGCAACCAACGCCGCCTGTGATGCTCCGACCGTTTTTCCTTCACCGTCGAGCCCTTTTTTCACCACCCTTTCGGCGATCTGCTGCAATGTCGGCACCAGCGTGGTGCGCACCGTCGTCGAACCCGGCGAGGCGCCGGCGATTTCGCTCGCTTGCGGCGAAATCCAGTCGGCAAACCAGCTTCCGGAACGCGGCGTTGGTGTCGTCGGGTGGAGGCTCGCAAAGCTCGTCTTGGCCTCGGCCGCCTGTGGCGCGGTGATCTTGCCATTGGCCGCCATCGCGTCGAGAACGACCATGGTGCGCTGCCGGGCGCCTTCGAAATTGTCGATCGGATTCCATTGGCTCGGCGCCCGCAGCAATCCCGCCAGCATCGCCGACTCCGGCAGGTTGAGGGCGCCGATATCCTTGTTGAAATAGATGCGCGCCGCGGCCGGCATGCCGGTGGCGCCCGCGCCGAGATAGACGCTGTTGAGATAACGCGTCAGGATCTCCGCCTTGCCGAGCTTCCACTCCAGCCAGAAGGCGATCACCACCTCCTGGATCTTTCGTTTTATCGTTCGGTCGCTGTCGAGATATTGCAGCTTGATCAGTTGCTGGGTGATGGTGCTGCCACCCTCCACCACTGATCCAGCCTCCAGGTTCCGCCAAAACGCCCTGGCGATGCCCCTGGGATCGATGCCGAAATGATCCATGAACCGGCGATCCTCGATGGAAAGGACGGCATCGATCAGATGGGGCGGAAACTGGTCGTATCGAGCATATGGCCCTTGATAAGGTCCCTGTCTGACCAACGGCGCGCCGTCGGCGGTTTCCAGCACCACGACCGGCTTCAACGTTCCATCCCGGATTTCGCTCCAGGGCACGTCTTTCAGCGCCCAGACCAGCACGCTTCCGACGAGGAGGCAGACAAGAAGGGTGAACCCGAGAGCGAATTTCCGCCAGCCCGCAATGAACGATGCGCTGCGAGGATTTTCACGCGGCTTTGAACGGCGATCGCGAATACCGCGCCAGGATTTGACCCAAGCCGTCGTCATCCATTTGTGGGGAGAAGTGACTCCAGGCCGCCCCGACCTTGTTAGCTTCGTCTTCAATAACAGCGCGGCGGCCTTGAGCTTTGCCAAAGCAGAACTTGCCTGCAAATCCTGGCGTATCGCACCGAATAGCGTCTTGGCGGCCCGCCTGGTTTGGTCGAAGGATCCATGGGGCGGCTGCGGGTCTTCGCCTTGGGTTCCGGGCGAATCCAAGGCGTCCGCCTGCGCTGCCGAGGCCAGTGTCTTCTCGCGATCCGAGCTCGAGCTGCTGACGCTTTCACCGGAGGATTCGGGAGAATTGGGCATTGGATACCGCCTCGGACAGGTCGCTTTGATGATCTACCGCCCAGTCGTAGAGGGTCAGGAACCCACTGAGCAACCGCGCAGTGGGTGTCGAGCGCGTTTTTCGCTTTTAAAGCGCGACTTGCGACGCGACCGACATCAATTCCTGGGAATTCGGTGCCTTGAATGTCTGCAGCCCAGCCTCCAGAACTTCAGTGAAGCTCCAGCGCACGATGCCCTCCCGGTCTATCAGGAACTGACCGACAAGCTGCCCGTGGTCGGCGGTCATCATCTGCTCATCGGCTGCCGTGATTTGATATCCTTCCTTCTCGTTAAGAAAATCGTCCATTGCCATCACGCTCATCGGCTCGGGCAACTCGCCCGGAAGATCGATCCGTATCGCCATGACCGCGTCGATCCCGATCTCGCGTAAGCCGAAGGCCCGGTGCGAAGCCCGTGCCGGATCGGACGCAGCAAGAAGATCGGGTATCGGATGGTAACGGAAATAGAGCCGCGCGCGTTCGACCGGGGTGTTCACGACAGCCAGGGATTGGACGCCTTTCTCACGTAGCACGGGGTTGAGATATGCCATGGCCGCGACATGGCGCCGGCAGAACGGGCAATGCAGGCCTCGAAACAAACCGATCAGCAATGGGCTGCGGCCGCGAAAATCGTCAAGCGCGATCTTCCCCTCACGCGAGATCGCATCGAACTCAACGTTCGGGACCCGGTCGCCCGGTTTCAGCGGATGATCGACATAGGGTGTGGACATGGACAACCTCCTCGCTCGGGGATCAGTCGAGCAAAGGCGCCACGTCAAGTGCTGCGAGGTCGAGATTGAGCGTTGCAGACGACCTCTCGTCTTACCGCACCGCCAGGATCCGATCTAAGAATGAGCCCACATGGGCCCGCGGGCAAGCGGTAAACGGCCGTTTTCTGTAAACTCTGATATTTTAAAGGGCCGCAGAGGCCGACACAGAAAATTGAGCTGAGGACCTGCCGCACGGCACCCCGATCAGCCCTCATCCTGAGGTGCCCCGCAGGGGCCTCGAAGGACGGGGGCGGGTGATGAGCACTCTCCATTGTCCCATTTGTTGAAGAGACGTCGGTGGCCGCCCTCGTCCTTCGAGGCCCCTGCGGGGCACCTCAGGATGAGGGCGGAGGGAGGGCGCGGCATCCCTTTTCTTCACAGGCTGGGCCGAAGGACAGTGCCGGCAGGCGGATGAAGGGGGCCGGGCGACCTCCCGGGCAGCCCCTCAATCCCTATCAGATATCGCTTGCAGCGCTCGACCAGAGGTCGGCCGCTTCGGCCGCCGTCATGCGCCGCACCTCGGCCTCGTGGCTGCGGCTGGCGAAGAGTTCGCTCGCCATGATCTGCTCGGCAAGATCGGCCGGGAGCGAGAGGATGACGCGGCCTTCGCCATTGTGCAGACCGCCGAGTTCCGTGCGCTTGCCCGTCACCATGCCGCCGGCGACCGTGTTGTTGGTCTCCGGATCGATCAGGATGAAGGAGCCGGACAGCCGGTTCTGCTCATAGGGATCGAAGATCGCCGCTTCGTCGAAAACGAGGCGCACTTTGCCGATGGCGTTCATGTAGAGCCGCTGGGCGGCAGTCCAGGTGCCGGTCTTCAGCTCGAGCTGGCTGAGCGGCTGCACCTGAACGCGCTGGCGGCGCGAACCGCTCTTCAGCCAGTAGCGTTTTCCGGGCTCGATGCCCTCGGGCTGCAGCGCGACGATCTGTGCGTCGAAGGCAAGGCCGACCTGCGGCTGGGCGTCGATCGAGACGATCATGTCGCCGCGCGCCACATCGACCTGGCGGTCGAGCACCAGCGTGATCGCATCACCGGCAACGGCGGCATTGCGCACGAGATCGAAGGTGACGATCTTGGAGACATTGGCGACCATGCCCGACGGCAGGATCATGACGCTGTCGCCTGGTTTGACCGAGCCGCCGGCAACCGTGCCCTGATAGCCGCGGAAGCTTTCGCCCGGACGCGACACGCGCTGCACCGAAAGCCGGAAGCCGACCGTCTGCGACGAGCGCACGGTCGCAAGCTCCAGCGTCTCCACCAGCGTCGGGCCGGTGTACCAGGGCATGGCAGCCTGGCCGGAATAGACGACGTTTTCGCCCTTCAGCGCCGACATCGGAATGGCGGTGATCTGCTTGACGCCGAGCGACAGGGCAAATTCCCGGAATTCGTGGCTGATCTTGTCGAAGCCGGCGCGGTCATAGCCCGTCAGGTCGATCTTGTTGACGGCAAGCACGAACTGCTTGATGCCGAGCAGCGAAGCGATCGTCGCGTGACGGCGCGTCTGCTCGAGAATGCCGAAGCGGGCATCGACGAGCAGGATGGCGAGATCGGCGGTCGAAGCGCCGGTCGCCATGTTGCGGGTATACTGTTCGTGGCCGGGCGTGTCGGCGACGATGAAAGAGCGCTTGTCGGTCGAGAAATAGCGATAGGCGACATCGATGGTGATGCCCTGTTCGCGCTCGGCCTGCAGGCCGTCGAGCAACAGTGCGAAGTCGGGAAGGCCGAGATCGTTCTGCTTGCCGGTGGAATCGCGCTGCAGCGTGGCGGCCTGATCTTCCTTGACCGCCTTGGTGTCCCAGAGCAGGCGGCCGATCAGGGTCGACTTGCCGTCATCGACGCTGCCGCAGGTAATCAGGCGCAGCGGGCGTGTGTCGCGCTGGGCTTTCTGCGGCTCGGCGGCGGGCAGGCTGACAACGGTGGCGGCCGAGACGGCGGTTTGGGCTGCGGTCATCTCAGAAATATCCTTCACGCTTCTTCTTTTCCATGGAGCCGGACTGGTCGCGGTCGATGGCGCGGCCCTGGCGTTCGGACACAGTTGCGATTTCGAGTTCGGCAATCACCTCTTCGAGGGTGGTCGCCTGTGAGCGGATGGCGCCGGTCAGCGGGAAGTCGCCGAGCGTGCGGAAGCGGATCATGCCTTCCTGGCGGACTTCGCCGGGCAGCAGTTCGAGACGCGGATCCTCGGCCAGGATCATCATGCCGTCGCGCTCCACGAAAGGCCGCTTCTTGGCGTAATAGAGCGGCACCAGCGGAATGTCCTCGGCCTGGATGTAGCGCCAGATATCGACCTCGGTCCAGTTCGACAGCGGGAAGGCGCGCACGCTCTCGCCCTTGCGGATCATGCCATTATAGACGTTCCACAGTTCCGGCCGCTGGTTGCGCGGATCCCAGCGATGATCGGGGGTGCGGAAGGAATAGATGCGCTCCTTGGCGCGGCTGGCTTCCTCGTCGCGCCGCGCACCGCCGAAAGCGGCGTCGAACTGGCCGGCATCCAGCGCCTGGCGCAGGCCCTCGGTCTTCATGATGTCGGTGAAAGCCGCCGAGCCATGGGTGAAGGGCGTGATGTTTTCGGCCGCACCGCGCGGATTGATGTGCTCGATCAGGTCGAGATCGTACTTCTTCGCGGTCGCGTCGCGGAAGGCGATCATCTCCCGGAATTTCCAGCCGGTGTTCACATGCAGGAGCGGGAAGGGCACACGGCCGGGATAAAAGGCCTTGCGCGCCAGATGCAGCAGCACCGAGGAATCCTTGCCGATCGAATAGAGCATGACGGGACGCTCGAATTCGGCGGCAACCTCGCGGAAGATGTGGATGGATTCGTTTTCCAGCGCCTTCAGATGCGGGTCGAGTGGCGCCTTGGCGCTCTGGGGATTGCTGAGTTCCGTATCCGGACGGCTATCGGGCATGTTTTACTCCAGACTGTCGATCCTTTGCGGTTCGCCGCAAAGCAGTTCCTGATGCTGGCTTTCCCAGGGCTGCGGCGGTGGCCGCGCCCGGGTTCGGTAAGCCGTGAAGTTGATTATTGTGCGGCGATGACGGCGGCCTCTTCGGCGACATGCAGGCCGCATTCGCGCGTCTCGTCCTGCTCCCACCACCAACGGCCGGCGCGTTCCGGCTCGCCGGGCTTGATCGCCCGGGTGCAGGGCTCGCAGCCGATCGAGGGATAGCCGCGGGCATGCAGCGGATTGACCGGCACGCCATTGTCGGACACAAAGGCCTTGATCGCCTCCAGGTCCCAATCGGCGAGCGGATTGACCTTCAAAAGGTGCCGTTCGGCGTCGTATTCGGCGAACGGCGTTTCGGCGCGGTTGGCCGATTGACCGCGGCGCAGGCCGGTGATCCAGATCGTCGCCCCTTCGAGTGCGCGCGCAAGCGGCTTCAGCTTGCGCACGCCGCAACAGGCATGCCTGGCTTCGACGCTCTCGTAGAAACCGTTGAGGCCGTATTGCGCCGCATAGGCGTCGATATCGGCCTTCTCGGGCTCGTAGCGCTGGATCTTGATGTCGTACTGGCTTTCCGTCTCGGTCATCAGCGACAGCGTCTCGGCAAACAGCCGGCCAGTCTGTAGCGTCGCAATATCGATCGGTAGGCGATGCGTTCCGATCTCGGCGGTGATCACCTGGTCCTCGATGCCGAGCGAGGTGGTGAACACCACGCGGCCGCCAAGGCCGGAGACCAGCGACAGACGCCCGGCCAGGTCGAGACCCGCCAGCTTCTGGTTCAGCGCCTCGGCTTCCGCAATCGGCCCTTCTTCTGCAATCGTATTGATAACAGTCATGAGAATCCTGTCCTTTGTTGACGGGAGTATCGCAGTTCAATCCTGGCTCGGACAGAAAAAGGGATTTCGAAAGCTGCGGCCGGAGGAGCAAATATCTCTCCGAAGCTGCCGCAATGCAAAAAAACAGCCGCCCGAGGACAAAAATCCCCGCGAACAGCTGGTATGTCTATAAAAATAGTAGGGTTACACGCGGCCTGTCAATCCGAAATCTGAAGTGATGCCGAAAAAGGTGCAGAAAGGGCGGTTTGAGCGTAAATTGTGACAGCTCGGCCGAGAGGGAAAAACAAGGCCGAAAACGCTTAGTCCTCAAGGCTTTCTCCGGCGCGTTCAAATTCCGTTCATGCTGGTTGTGCCATAGAGGCGAAAGTACTTCCGTAGCGGCGCGGAAATTCGCGCCGCCTGTGTGTCGATGGTCTGAGATGATTACGCAAAAGGCGAAATATGCGCTGCGGGCGCTGACGGTTCTGGCGGATGCCGATGCCGACGAACCGGTGATGATTTCCGATATCGCGGCCCAGCAGAAGATCCCGAAAAAGTTCCTCGAACAGATCCTGCTCGACCTGAAGCATCATGGCATCGTCGTCAGCCGCCGCGGCAAGCAGGGCGGCTATCTGCTGCTGAAGCCCGCCCATACCATCACCTTCGGCGAAATCCTGCGCATCATCGACGGCCCGATCGCCCCGCTGCCATGTCTGTCGATCACCGCCTACCGCCGGTGCGACGATTGTGACGGCGAACAGAACTGCCAGATCCGCCACGTCTTCGCCAAGGTCGCCGACGCCACCCGCAAGGTACTGTTCTCCACCACCATCGCCGATGCCGTCGGCCCAAGGCACGGCGCCGAGGTCACCCGGCTGCTGGCCTGAGCGGCCGTCGGCCGGCTTTCCTGATTCATCATGCTCCAGCGCGCCGGGCCCTGATCGCCGCGGCAATGAAGACGCGCGACAGTCCGTGATAGAGCGGCTCGCGCGACAGCAGGCGCGAGGTGATGTAGCCGATCATCGATACCGCCATGATCGGGATGACGGCCTGGTGATCGCCGGTCATCTCGAGGATGATGACGAAGGCAGTCATCGGTGCCTGCACGACGCCGGCGAAATATCCGGCCATGCCGAGGATTGCCGCAAGCGCGATGCCGCTGCCCATCAACTGGCCGACCCTGCTGCCGAAGCCGGCGCCGATGGCGAGTGAGGGCGCGAAGATGCCGCCCGGGATTCCCGAAATCATCGACAGGAAGCCGGCAACAAGCTTTTCGACGAAGAAGAGCAGGGGCAGGGGATTGCCCTCGACCGCGCCTTTCGCCTGATCGTAGCCGGTTCCGAAGGTCGTGCCACCCGACAGGATGCCGATAACGGCGACGGCAAGGCCGCAGACAGTTGCCAGCATCACCATCCGCCGCAGCGGTTGTGGCTGTGCAAAGCGGCGGAGGTGCTGGCCGGCATGCAGCGCAAGCCCGCTGAAAACCGCACCGAGCGCGCCGCCGCCGATGCCGCAGACGAGCACCAGTTCCCAGTCGCGCAGCGATACTGGCGCCACCGCAGTAGAGCCGAAATAATTGTAGCTGCCGGCAAGCCCGAGGGCGGCAAGGCCGGACAGGATGACGGCGGTCAGAACCAGGCCGTTGGCACGCGATTCATAGGTCCGGCTCATCTCCTCGATCGCAAAGACGATGCCGGCGAGCGGCGTATTGAAGGCAGCGGCGATGCCGGCAGCCGAACCGGCAAGAATCAGCCCGCGGGCCTGTGCCATGCCGCCGAAACGCGCGACCGCCAGCATGATCGAAGCGCCCACCTGCACGGTCGGTCCTTCGCGGCCGATCGATGCGCCGCTGAGGAGGCCGAGCACCGTCAGCACGATCTTGCCGAAGACCAGCCGCAGCGACAGCAGGCGGCTGCGATCATCCGGATCGCGCAGATGCCGCGCAGCAATTGCCTGCGGAATACCGCTGCCCTGCGCGTTCGGGAAAAAGGTTGCGGCAAGATAGGCCGACAGCATGAAGCCGAGCGGCGTGATGACGAGCGGCAGCAGAAAACTCCATTCGCCGGAAGCTGTTATGCCGGCAAAGGCGCGTTGGGCGAGATCGGCCAGCCTGGCGAAGCCGACGCTGATGATGCCGATCGCAAAAGCGCCGAACCAGAAGATCAGCCGCGGGCGCCAGAGCGCGAGGGAACCCCAGAGAACACGGGATCTGCGAAGAAGTCTGGACTTGCGATACAACACTGGCATGCCGGAGCGATGTTGGACAGGACCTCTTCCTAAACCGGTTTGCGGGGAAAGAACCATCTCTTTCTTCGAAATTCGCCGCCGACGAACTTCGCGAACAGGCGACGATAGCCCTCTCCAGCTATCACCGATCGCTCACCGCAGCCCGCTGGTTGACCCACGGTTCCTGGTTCGAGCGCGCCAGCGGCTGCTTGCCGAGGATGTGGTCGGCGGCCTTTTCGCCGGTCATGATCGACGGGCCGTTGAGGTTGCCGTAGGTGACGTGCGGGAAGATCGAGCTGTCGGCGACACGCAAGGCCTCGACGCCGATCACCCGGGTCTGCGGATCGACCACCGCCATCGGATCGTCCTTGGCGCCCATCTTGCAGGTGCCGCAGGGGTGATAGGCGCTTTCCAGATGTTCGCGCAGGAAGGCGTCGATCTCTTCGTCGCTTTGCACACCCTCTCCGGGCTGGATCTCTGCCCCGCGATAGTCGTCGAAGGCTGCTTGCCCGAAGAGCTCGCGGGTCAGCCGCACGCAATGGCGGAATTTCTCCCAGTCCTCGGCATGGCTCATATAGTTGAAGCGCAGCACCGGGTCGGCCTTCGGATCGGCCGAGCGCAGCGTCACGCTGCCGCGCGATTTCGACAGGTTGTAGCCGACATGCACCTGGAAGCCGTGGCTTTTGGCCGCCGCCTTGCCGTCATAGCTGATCGCAACGGGGAGGAAATGATACTGGATGTCGGGCTGTTTCAGCCCCGGTGCCGAGCGCAGGAAGGCACAGGCTTCGAACTGGTTGGAGGCGCCGAGCCCGCCCTTCGACAGCAGCCATTGCGCGCCCGCCACCCCCTGCCAGAACCAGGGCAGCCAGGAATAGAGCGACACCGGTTTGGTGCTCACCTGCTGGAAGTAGAATTCCATATGGTCCTGCAGGTTGGCGCCGACGCCCGGCCGGTCGGCCTTCACCTCGATGCCCATCTCCTTGAGATGCTCAGCCGGTCCGATACCCGACAGCATCAACAGCTTCGGCGAATTGAACGAGGAGGCCGAGACGATCACCTCGCGGTTGGCCTTGACCACCTCGATCCTGCCGCCGCGCTCGATCTCGACGCCGGTCGCCCGGCCGTCCTCGATCACGATCCTTTGCGCAAAGCCGTAGACGATCTCGACATTTTTCCGCTTCAGCGCCGGTTTCAAATAGGCGTTGGCGGCAGACCAGCGGCGGCCGGAAAAGATGGTCTGCTCCATCAGCCCGAAGCCTTCCTGCTTGCTGCCGTTATAATCCTCGGTCGTCTCGAAGCCCGCCTGTTTGCCGGCCTCGACAAAGGCGCGGAACAGCGGATTGGTGAAACCGCCGCGCTGGACATGCAGCGGCCCGTCGGTGCCACGCCATCCCTCCTCGCCGCCATGCGAATGCTCCATCCGCTTGAAATAGGGGAGGACATCGGCATAGGCCCAGCCGCTGGCGCCAAGCTCCTCCCAGCGGTTGAAATCCTCGGCATGGCCGCGCACATAGACCATGCCGTTGATCGAGGAGGAGCCGCCGATCACCTTGCCGCGCGGCGCGGTGATGCGCCGGTTGTTGAGGTTTGGCTCCGGCTCGGACAGATAACCCCAATTATAGCGCTTCATGCTCATCGGCCAGGCAAGGGCTGCCGGCATCTGGATGAACGGCCCGAAATCGCTGCCGCCCGCCTCGATGACGAGGACGCTGTTCTTGCCGTCCTCGGAGAGGCGATAGGCAAGCGCCGAGCCGGCCGAACCGGAGCCGATGATGACGAAATCTGCTTGCATGGTATTGTCTTTCTCGATTTGCCCTTCGTCCGGCTGCTTGTTCGCCGGGCCTGCCCCTCATCCGGCTGCCGCCACCTTCTCCCCGCTCGCGGGGAGAAGGGATATGCCGCACCGTTTCGGCATTCTTGACCGCCCCGTTTGTCACGTCCCCTCTCCCCGTTTACGGGGAGAGGGTTAGGGTGAGGGGCAGGATCTTGCGCCCTTTAGTACGGCGCTTGCACCGGCCCCATGCCGACGTAAACCGTCTTCAGCTCGGAGTAATGCTCCAGCGCTGCCAGCGAATTCTCCCGGCCGAAGCCGGATTGTTTCGAGCCGCCGAAGGGGATTTCCACCGGTGCGAGGTTGTAGGCATTGATCCACAGCGTGCCGGCCTCAAGCCGGTCGACGACGCGGTGGGCGCGGCTGAGGTCGGCGGTGAAGACGCCGCCGGAGAGGCCGAATTCGCTGGCATTGGCGCGTGTGATGACCTCGTCCTCGTCGTCGAAATCGAGCACCGACATGACAGGCCCGAAGATCTCTTCCCGGGCGATGGTCATCTCGTCGGTGACGTCGGCAAAGACGGTCGGTTGGATGTAATAGCCTTCGCCGGAGACATTGTTCGGAATGCCGCCGCCGGCGACAAGCGTTGCGCCCTCGGCCTTGCCCTTCTCGATATAGGCGACCACCTTTTCCCGCTGCGCCCAGGAAACCATCGGGCCGATCTGCGTCGCCTCATCCAGCGGATCGCCGATCAGCATCGCCTCGGTGCGCGCCTTCAGCCGCTTGAGGAACTCCGTCTTGATGCCATTCTGCACGAAGACGCGGGTGCCGTTCGAGCAGACCTGGCCTGTCGAATAGAAATTGCCGAGCATTGCGCCGCCGACCGCCGAATCGAGATCGGCGTCGTCGAAGACGATCAGCGGCGACTTGCCGCCGAGTTCCATCGTCACATGCTTGAGATTGCCGGCCGCAGCCGCTGCCACCCTGCGGCCCGTCGGCACCGATCCGGTCAGCGACACCTTGGCGACATCGGGATGGTTGACGAGCAGCGGCCCGGTATCGCGGTCGCCCTGGATGACGTTGAAGAGCCCCTTCGGCAACCCCGCCTCATGCAGGATCTCGGCGATCTTCAGGGCGCCGAGCGGCGTGTTTTCCGAGGGCTTGAAGACCATGGCATTGCCTGAGATGAGCGCAGGTGCAGCTTTCCAGCAGGCGATCTGCTGCGGATAGTTCCAGGCGCCGATGCCGACGCAGACGCCGAGCGGCACCCGCTTGGTATAGGCGAAATCCTGGCCGAGCGGGATATGCGAGCCGTTGAGGCCGGCGGGTGCAACGCCACCGAAGAATTCGAAGGCATCGGCGCCCGAGGTCGGATCGGCGACGATCGTCTCCTGGATCGGCTTGCCGGTATCGAGCGTTTCCAGTTCCGACAGCGCCCGGTTCCGCTCGCGCATGATGTCGGCAGCGCGCTTGAGGATGCGCCCGCGCGCCATCGGGCTCATCGCCGCCCATTCCGGCTGGGCGCGTTTGGCCGCCGCAATCGCCTTCTCGACGATTGCAGGCGTTGCCGCGTGCAGCCGGGCGATCACTTCGCCGGTGGCCGGATAGAGGCTCTCGATGACGGTGCCGTCGGTATCCTCGACATATTCGCCGTCGATGAAGTGCGAGGCTTTCGGCTGGGCTTTCATGTCATTGGTCCCTAGATGGTTCGATGTGGTCGTCCCTTCTCCCCTGGGGGAGAAGGTGGCCCGCAGGGCCGGATGAGGGGGCGGCAGTCTCGGCCTTCACCCGCTGGGGAGCAGGGGAGGCGCTGGTCAGAAGCGCATTCAGATAATCCTCGGTCAGCGCGATCGAGGCTTCGATGCCGATCGGCGCGGATTTCAGACTTTGCCTGATATAGAGCCCGTCGATCATCGCCGCAGCGCCCTCGGCGATGCGTTCTGCGGCGTCGGCGGGCAGCAGCGCCTTGAGAGCGGCAAGCAGGTTGGAGCGCAGCCGGCGGGCATAGATCACCAGGAAGCGCCGCGTCTCCTCCGAGCGTTGCGCTTCGGCGTAAAAGGCAAGCCAGGCGGCGATCGTCTCGGGCGCAAACTGGTCGGCGTGGAAGTTGACACGGATGACCGCCGAAAGCCGGGCACGCGGCGTCTGCGCCGCCTTCAGCGCCGCCACCGTATCGCTGCGCAATTGCCTCAGAAGCGAGCGGATCGTCTCGATCAGCAACTGTTCCTTGCTGCCGAAATAATGATGGGCAAGGGCTGGAGAGACGCCGGCCTGGCGGGCAATGTCGGACATGGTGACGGCCAGCGAGCCGTGATCACCGATCACCCGCAGCGCCGCATCGACGAGCGCCTTGCGGCGCACCGGCTCCATTCCGACTTTCGGCAAAGCGCCAACTCCCTTGAAATTTTGACCAGGGTATTTTTGATTGACTGATCAATCAACAAAAATCTTTCACGATCTCGCGGTAGTCGCATCTTTTCCCGGGCTCCTGCTGCAACATATTCAAAACCTATCGGGAGGTGCGTTATGACTGATGTCTTTGACGAAATGCCGACATCCCAGTTGCAGTCGAAATGGCTCTGGTTCGTCGGCCTCGGCGTGCTGCTTTTCGTCTGCGGTCTGATCGCGCTCGGCAATCTGATGCTCGCCACCGTCGTCTCGGTTTATTATATCGGCATGCTCATGCTGTTTGGCGGCGTCATCTATCTCGTCCACGCCTTCCAGGTGCGCGGCTGGGATCATGTGCTGTTCTGGGCGCTGAGCGGCCTGCTTTACGTGCTGGCCGGCATCTCCGCCTTCGTCAATCCCATCCTGACTTCGGCGGCGCTGACGCTGTTTCTGTCGCTGGCGCTCGTCATTGCCGGCGTCTTCCGCACCTGGGTCGGAAGGAAGATGAAGCCGGCCAAAGGCTGGGGCTGGATCGTCGCCAGCGGTGTCGTCACCGCTCTTGCCGGCTTCGTCATCGCGCTCGGCTGGCCGGTCAACAGCCTCTGGGTCCTCGGCCTGTTCCTGGCCGCCGATCTCATCATCCAGGGCTCGACGATGATCGCCTTCGGCCTCGGCATCCGCGGCTGAAGCCCTTTTTGACACGCCTATTTTGACAAGGGCATGACAGGGGATTAGACTAAAGGGGTAGGGACCGCTCGCCAAAAGCGGGTGGTCCTGTATACGATCGCCGCAAATGGTCATGCGTCCCCCAAAGGCAGGGTTCTGCCTCAATAAAAAAGGGAGGAAGTTCATGCCGATGGTCACCGTTTCCATCTCTCCGCAACAGGCAGCGGGCATCCGCGCCGCCGTCGACACGGGCGGTTATGCCTCGAGCAGCGAGGTCGTCCGCGAGGCGCTCCGCCTCTGGGATACGGCCCGCAAGCTCAACGAATTCCGCGACGATGTCCTCGACGACGAGGGCGCTCCATCAGGCGGCAGATGTGTCGCCGACATGTTCGCCGATCACGAGGCCGAGCGCCGCCGCTCCGCCTGACTAAGCGCCTGATTGTATTCTGGAATTAAAAGCAAACGCGGAACGCGTGGTCGCGCCTGCGTCTTTCACAAAACTTTCATATTGGCGAAAGGGTTCATTGATCCTTCCGGGGCATCTTCCTGACCAAGAAGAACAAGTCACAGTGGAGATCAGCCAAATGACGAGCGGCACTTCCCTGGCTGCCACCGTCGAGCCCGGCGTCCTGCGCCGTTATGCCAGCGACCAGATCGTCACGCTTGCCAAGCTCGTGGTCGAGAACGCCTTTCAGCCGATCGTCGAGGCCGGCACCGGTACGGTGTTCGGTTACGAATCCCTGATGCGCGGCCAGGAGCGTATCGGCTTCGACACGCCCGTCGACATTCTCGACGAGGCCTATCAGGCCGGCCAGCTGCTGCAGCTCGAACAGATGCTGGCGAGCCGCGCGCTCGCCAAATTCGCCACCCTGTCGAATTTCTCCACCTCGACGCTATTCCTCAATCTCGATGTCCGGCTGATCCCGCATGGCGAACGCCTGGTCGAGAGCCTGCTGCAGCACCTGCGGAAAGCCAATATTCCGCCGTCCTCCGTCTGCTTCGAATTCTCCGAACGTTTCGACAATACCAGCGTGCCGGAATTCTCAGCCCTGGTTTCCAAGCTGCGCAAGGCCGGCTTCAAACTGGCGATCGACGATTTCGGCGTCGGTCACGGCGAGATAAAGCTGCTGTGCGATTATGCCGTCGATTACCTCAAGATCGACCGCCATTTCGTCGCCGAGATCGATCGCAGCCCGCGCAAGCGCCACCTCTTGAAGAGCATCGTCAACATCGCCCACGTGCTCGGCACCCGCGTCATCGCCGAAGGCATCGAGACCGAGGCCGAATTCATCGCCTGCCGCGAATATGGCGTCGATCTCGTCCAGGGCTGGTTCATCTCCCGCCCGACGACCCATATGTCGGAGCTGGCGCCGTCCTTCCCGCATCTGCAGGAGCTCGGAAAAACCAAGCGCGGCAGCCAGTCGCTCGATGAAATCCTCATCCGCAAGCAGATCGAACTCCTGCCGACGGTTTATGAGAACGACAGTATCGACAGCGTCTTCGAACTCTTCCGCCGCAATCCGCGCCAGGCTTTCTTTCCCGTGCTCAACGCCAACAGCGAGCCGCGTGGCATCATTCACGAGCAGCATCTCAAGGAATATATCTACCAGCCCTTCGGCCGCGATCTGCTGAAGAACAAGATGTATGAGCGCAGCATCTCGCATTTCGTCGAAATGGCCCCGATCGTCGGCCTCGACAGCGATGCCGAGCAGCTGATGGCGATCTTCGCCAATATGGAAGGCAGCAACTGCCTGATCCTCACCGACAATATGCGCTATGCCGGCGTCGTCTCCGCCGCCTCGCTGATCAAGGTCATCAACGAGAAGCAGCTGAAGACAGCCCAGGACCAGAACCCGCTGACCGGCCTGCCGGGCAATCGCGCCATCCGCGATTTCATGCGCCAGTCCGGCCGCGACGGCGATGCGGTCCGCCATTTCTGCTACTGCGACTTCGATAATTTCAAGCCGTTCAACGATGCCTACGGCTTCCATCTCGGCGACCACGCGATCTCGCTGTTTGCCGCGCTGATGCGCCGCTACTTCTTCGCCGAGCGCCACTTTCTCGGCCATGTCGGCGGCGACGATTTCTTCATCGGCGTCGTCGGCTGGACGCAGGAGGAACTGACGGAGATCCTCGACCGGCTGATCAGCGACTTCCACGACGATGTGCTTGATCTCTATTCGGACGAGCATCGCGCCGCCGGCCGCATCCTCGGTCACGATCGCGCCGGCGCCGAAGCGCTGTTTCCGCTGATGCGCTGCTCGATCGGCGTCATCGAACTGCCGGAAGGCCTCGTCATCGACGATATCAACCGCGTCAGCGCCGAGATCGCCGTCATCAAGTCGGCCGCCAAGGAGAGCGAGGAGGGCCTCGTCTTTCATCTGCTGCAGCATTTATCGCTGGGCGAGGCGAATTGACGCCCTAGCCATATCATGCCTTCCCAAGCCCGCAGGGCTGACTTATTTCCTTGGCGCAGAGCATTTCCAGCAAAAGTGTGTCGCGGTTTTGCGTTCGGAATGCCCGAAAGATGCGTCAGGGAGGGCCGCGCCATGTCACTGCCTCGGGAAATGTCACTGCCTCAGGAAATGCGTTTCGTCGATCTGCCGTCTTTCGGCGGGCCGGAAGTGATGACCATCGGCAGACACCCGCTTCCGGTGCCGGGTGAGGGACAGGTCCTCGTCCGCGCCGAGGCGATCGGCGTCAACCGCCCCGATGTCGCCCAGCGCCAGGGCAGCTATCCCGCGCCCAGGGATGCGAGCCCGATCCTCGGCCTGGAACTGTCGGGCGAAATCGTTGCGATTGGCCCTGGCGTCAGCGGCTACCGCGTCGGCGACAAGGTCTGCGGCCTCGCCAATGGCGGCGCCTATGCCGAATATTGCCTGCTGCCGGCCGGCCAGATCCTACCCTTTCCCAAGGGCTATGACGCGGTGAAGGCCGCGGCCCTTCCCGAAACCTTCTTCACCGTCTGGGCCAATCTCTTCCAGATGGCCGGGCTGACCGAAGGCGAGACCGTGCTGATCCATGGCGGCTCCAGCGGCATCGGCACGACGGCGATCCAGCTCGCCCGTGCCTTCGGCGCCGAGGTTTACGCCACGGCCGGTTCAAGCGAGAAATGCGAGGCCTGCGAAAGGCTCGGCGCCAAACGCGCGATCAACTACAAAAGCGAGGATTTCGCCGAGGTGATCAAGGCCGAGACCGGCCAGGGCGTCGATATCATTCTCGACATGATCGGCGCCGCCTATTTCGAGCGCAACCTCGCCTCGCTTGGAAAAGACGGCTGCCTGTCGATCATCGCCTTCCTCGGTGGCGCCATTGCCGAAAAGGTCAATCTGTCGCCGATCATGGTCAAGCGCCTGACTGTCACCGGCTCCACCATGCGCCCGCGCACGGCGGAGGAAAAACGCGCCATCCGCGACGACCTGCTCTCCGAGGTCTGGCCGCTTCTGGAGGCCGGCACCGTCGCCCCCGTCATCCACAAGGTCTTCGCCTTTGAAGAGGTCGTCGCCGCCCATCGGCTGATGGAAGATGGCAGCCATGTCGGCAAGATCATGCTCAGCGTCGGCTAAGTGACAGTGACACGCCGATGGCGAAAACGCCGGGCAGCGCCATCAGCAGATAGAGCCAATAGGCTGCCGACAGCGCCCCGGATATGCCGCCCGGATCGACGAGGCCGGCGCCATTGGCAATGAGGCCGGCAAAGGCCGCGCCGAAAGCGCCGCCGAGCGAACTCATCGTCGGGATCGCCGCCGACGCCTTGTCCTGTTCGCTGTCGGCGACGAGCGTCAGGACCATCGCGACGAGATGCGCCCAGCCGAGCCCGACGCCGAAGCCCATCATGAACATGGCCGTAGCCGCCGGCACTATGAAGAGCATATGCGCTTGCGGATTGTCGCGCGCGAGAAAGACCGCCAGCGAAATGGTCGCTGCCGCCTCGATGAGCGCGCCGGCAACGATCGCCGCCTGCGCGCGGCCGCCGGTCAGCGAGCCGCTGAGGAAGGCCGAAAACGTCCAGCCGAGGGCGACGAGCGCCACGAGATAACCGGAAACAAGCGGCGTCACCCCGTGCAGCACCTGCAGGAAATAGGGAATGAAGACGTCGCTGACGAGCACGACGGTCATGGCCAGCATCGTCAGGTAGACACGCGCAATCGGCCTGGAAAGGCTGACCGCGCCGGAGGGCAGCAGCCGGTTCGGGCTTCGGGCTTCGATAAGGAGCATGCCGATCACCGCAGCGATCGAGGCCGCGATCAAAGCGATTTTCGCGGCCGTCACCTCGATCGTCCCGGCGGTGCAGACCATTAGCACGGCCCCGAGCAGCAGCCCGATCTGGGCAACCGGCGTTTTCGCCTGCTCGCGGTCGTCTTCGACCTCGGGCAACAGCCGCGGCGCCAGAGCCGCCATCACCAGGCCGAGCGGCACCAGCACGATGAAGGCGTAGCGCCAGTTGCCGCCGGCGGAAAAGAAGCCGCCAAGCGTCGGCCCGATGACGGTCGCCACACCCCAGATCGCCGCATAGAGCGTCGTCGCCTTCGTCCATAGCGGCTCGGGATAGACGAAACGGATGAAGGCGTAGCCAAGCGCTGCCAGCGCCCCAGTGCCGAGCCCCTGCACCGCGCGTCCGACCAGCACCACCGGCATCGACGGCGCGGCTGCGGCAATCAGGCTGCCGACGCCGAAGACCAGTGCGGCGATCACATAGATGGCGCGAAGCCCGATCCCCCGCGGCCGCATGGCGACGAAAATCGAGCCGAGCACGGCGGCGGCGACGAACAGGCTGGTGACCCAGGAAAACAGCGCGAGCCCGCCGATATCACGCACGATCGAAGGCGCGATGGTCGCCATGATGTAAGTCTCCACAGCGTAAAGCATGACGCCGCCGGCAAGCATCAACGTTGCCGGCAGATGCTCGGGCAGGAAGAGGCGGAGGAGGGAGTTGGTGGCGGGGATGGCTGCAGTCTGGTCGATATCGGACATGGAATGACCCCGAGATTTTTTCTGGCGAAGAATAATTTTCCAAGTTATAATTTGGAAAATTACACGCCACCCGGATTAAAACAAGATCCCTCTTGGAAAAATATGCGCCAGTCCCCCGTCAACCGCATCCTGATCCTGATAAAGACCGACGGCCCGCAGCTTGGCGCCGCGATTGGCGATGCGCTCGGCATATCGGGCGAGGCCGCCCGCCAGCAGCTCGCCAAGCTGGCGGACCAGGGGCTGGTGGAGCCGGTCACCGTCGGCGCCACGGGCAGGGGGCGGCCGCGTCAGCTCTGGCACCTGACTGCCGCGGGCAACCGCCAATTCCCGGACGGCCATGCCGAACTGACGGCAAACCTGCTCGTCACGCTGGTCGAACAGCTCGGACCCGCAGCTCTCGACACCGTCATCTCGGCCCGCGAGGCTGAGACGCTGCAGCGCTATCGGCTGGAACTGCAAAATGCCGGCGACCTTGCCGCGCGTGTCGATAGCCTTGCCGCCATCCGCACCCGCGAGGGTTATATGGCCGATCACTGGCAGGAGGCGGACGGCTCCTTCATGCTGGTCGAAAACCACTGCCCGATTTGCGCGGCGGCCACCGCCTGCGCCGGCTTCTGCCGCTCCGAACTCGAAACCTTTCGCGCTGCCCTCGGCGCCGAGGTCGAGCGCAGCGAACACATCCTCTTGGGCGCAAGGCGCTGCGCCTATCGCATCACGCCGCGTTGAGGCGGAGCACACGCAGGCAGCGCGCGCTTCAGGCCGGCTGCCGCGCCTGCCGCCTGGCGCTTTCGAGATAAAGCAGGACACCGACCGACGCGAAGCCTGCGGCCGCGCCGACAAAGGCGGTGCCGGAATAGTCGCTGACCGATGTGCCGAAAGCGAAGAGCCCGGCGGCGATGCCGGTGCCGATGAAGGTGTTGAGCGAGATCAGCGAGGTTCCGAGCCCTGGCCGATCTGCGATCAGGTCCTGCAGATAGGTGATCGGCACGCTGAGGATCGCTGCCGCCCCGCAGGCGTTGAGGAGGAGCAGCGCATAGATGTGCCAGGGTGCGGCGGCAAATCCGAGCAGCAGCAGATAGGCACAGTAGATCAGCGCGCCGAAGGCGAGCACATGCACGGTGCGGAACCGCCGCTGCGCCATGCCCCATATCATCATGAACGGCATTTCGAGAAAGGCCGTCAGCCCGGCGATGAAGCCGACATCGACCACGCTTCCACCCCCCGCATGGGTGATGATCAGCGGCAGGAGCATGCTGTTTAGCCGCTGCAGCCCGAAGAGCAGCGCCATGACGATGACGCGGACCAGCACATAGGGCATGAAAATCCGCTTCAGCGATGCCAGGAATCCGGGCTGATCGGGGGCGGGACCGGCCGTGCCGTTTCCGGGCGCGAAGAAGAAATACAGGCAGAAACAGGTGCAGCTTGCCAGGGCGGCGATCCCGTAAGCCGGCGTCATCGACGACGAATTGACGAGATAAAGGCCGATCATCCCCGGCGCCAGCGCCCATGAGCCGGAAAACAGCGCCCGCACCGTCGCGGTGATCCCCGCTGCCTGGCCGCGATCCATCTGGTTGGTCCTGGCGCGCAGGCTGGCAAACAGCAGCGAATAGGTGGAATTGCTCATCGGCACCAGCAACAGCGTCGAGACGACGAAGACGGCAGGGCTGTGAAAGATCGCGATCGACCCGAAGCCGAGCATGCCGGCGACCGAAAGCCCCAACACCAGCGGCCGCCGCTCTTTCAGCCTGTCCGACCAGATGCCGAGCGTCAGGCTGGTGGTGACGTTGACGATCGCCGAGAAGAAGATCAGCGCCGAATAGGTGCCGTTGCTGAGGCCCAGTTCGTTGATCCCGATGATCGACTGATAGGGCGCGGTCGAAGCATAGGTGAAGGCGAGCGCCACAAGCGTCACGGCCGGAATGCGGATCCTGTTGTCGCGCAGGATTAGGGAAAAGCTGGATGACATGGGAGCGGTTCCTGATGCATCACCTTTAGCCACATCCGATACATCAGAGAAACGATAGTTTTCGATCGCTTCAGTCAATTCCTGTGATGATTGTTCGCTTCAGATTTGCGCCGTCAAACCGGAGAGCCAGAAATCGATCTGGCCCAAGGGCAGAACGTTTCCGAGGAAACCGACCAGAACTGACGCAATCGATATTAAGGCCAACCCCAGAAGCGCTCCAAGGATGATTCCAGTGCTTGTCCTCATGGGCCGGCGCGCCAGCCAGCACGCCAGGCAGAGAGAGACGACCGTGAAAAATACCCACAATATCGACTCTGAAATGGATAGGCCGGATTGCAAAATAATTCCTTCGATGCGAACTGGGTTGCAAGATAGCGTGCCGATGCGCCTAACCTCAAGGTCTGCTTTTCACACCAGGCGGACAAAGCTGGCGCGCCCCGAGCAGCCTCATCAATAACGGCTCGATCCAGGCTCACGATCTGGGATGACGGAGGTTGAGGCTCGACCTGCGGCGGGCGCAATTATCCCCCTGATCCGCCCCAGCATTGCGGTTCTTGCTGCAGAAGCCCACCCCACACTCCGTCCTCCTCGGGCTTGAGCCGAGGATCCATGCTGCCACCGCTGGTGGATTCGGTGTGGATGCTCGGCTTAAGGCCTGGATGGCGGAGGGTGGGCCAAACCCCGTTGGCTTTCGCGCCGCGACGCGTTATGCCTGCCGCATCCCGCCAGCATCCGGATGAGAGCTCATGACCAATCCCGTCGCCGTCGAAGTTACTCGTGGCCTGCTCGTTGAAAGCCGCCATCGCGGTTCGGTGGCTGTCGTCGATGGTGACGGCAAGCTCGTCTTCTCGCTCGGTGACATCGAAGCCGCCGTTTTCCCGCGCTCGGCCTGCAAGGCGATGCAGGCGCTGCCGCTGATCGAAAGCGGTGCGGCCGACGCCTATGGTTTTGGCGATAAGGAATTGGCGCTCGCCTGCGCCTCACATAATGGCGAGGACGAGCATGTGGCGCTTGCGGCCTCCATGCTGTCGCGGGCCGGCCGCAATGCCGACGCGCTGGAATGCGGCGCCCATTGGTCGATGAGCCAGAAGGTCCTGATCCAGCAGGCCCGCGCGCTCGCCGCACCGACCGCGCTGCACAACAATTGCTCGGGAAAACATGCCGGCTTCATCTGCACCTGCTGCCATCAGGATATCGATCCGAAGGGTTATGTCGGCTACGAGCACCCGCTACAGGTCGAGATCCGCGCGGCGATGGAAAGCCTGACCGGTGCGGTGCTCGGGGCCGAGAGCTGCGGCACCGACGGTTGCTCGATCCCGACCTATGCCGTGCCGCTCAAAAGCCTTGCCCACGGCTTTGCCAAAATGGCGACCGGAACCGGCTTGGAACCCTTGCGCGCCAAGGCGTCCCGCCGGCTGATCGAGGCCTGCATGGCCGAGCCCTTCTACGTCGCCGGCACCGGTCGCGCTTGCACGGCGCTGATGCAGATTGCCCCTGGCCGTATCTTCGTCAAGACAGGCGCCGAGGGCGTCTTCTGCGCCGCGATCCCGGAAAAGGGCATCGCCATCGCCTTGAAATGCGAGGATGGCGCCACCCGCGCCGCCGAAGCCATGGTGGCGGCGACACTTGCCCGTTTCTTCGAGACGGAGAGCGAGGTGCATGCCGCCCTGACGGCCTTTGCCGCAACCTCGATGCGCAATTGGAACGGCATCCATGTCGGCGATATCAGGGTCACGTCCGCCTTGACCGAATGACTATGCCACGGCGATCGTGCTCTTGAGATCGCGATAGGGTTTCAGCCGCTCGGCCGGCATTTCCGCCGGCACGATCAGCCCTGCCACCTCGGAAATTCCAAGCACCGGGCAGGGCGAGACGAGGTCGAACTTCTCCTCCGTCAGCAGCACATGCGTTTCGGCCGAGCAGCGGGCGATATGGCGTTTGATCGCCGCTTCCTCGAAATCGCCGGTGGAAAGCCCGTGCACGGGATGGGCGGCCGTCACGCCGAGAAAGAACAGATCGGGGCGCAGCTGCGAGATCGCCGCCGCCGCCGCCGCGCCCGTCGCCACCATCGAATGTTTGTAGAGCCGCCCGCCGGCAAGGATCACCTCCGCCGTCGGGTGGTGCTCGAGTTCGGCGGCGATCGTCGGGCTGTGGGTCGCAACCGTCAGCGGCATGTCGCGCGGCAAGTGTCGAGCGATCTCCGCCGTCGTCGTCCCGCCGTCGAGAAAGATCATCTGGCCGGGCTTGACCATCGCCGCCGCAGCAGCCCCGAGCCGCGCCTTGATCTCCGACGAAACGCTGCGCCGCGCGGTAAAATCGGGCAGTTCCGGCGCCAGCGGCATCGCGCCCCCATGCACGCGTTTCAACAGCCCCTCCGCCGCCATTTCGCGGAGGTCGCGCCGGATCGTGTCCTCAGAAAGAGAAAAATCCTCGGCGACACGCTTGGCGATCACTTGGCCGTCACGGCGCAATATGTCGAGGATGAGGGTTTTGCGTTGGGACGTCAGCATGGGCTCTCTGCACGAAATCAAACATAATGGCCCGATATTGCACGAATAGACTCGACATTCAAGGAATATCGTGCATTTTCACGAAATCCCGTGCATGAAGCCGGGAGTGCTCACGCAAAAGCGGAGCGATGGAGTGGAAAATGCTGATTTTGATTGCCGGGCCTTATCGGTCTGGAACGGGCGACGACCCGGAAAAGATGGCTGCTAACCTGAAACGGCTGGAGGAACCTTCACACGCACTGTTTGCCGCCGGCCATGTGCCGATGATCGGCGAATGGGTGGCCCTGCCGATCTGGCACGCCGCCGGCGGCAAGTCGGTCGGCGATGCGCTTTACGAAGAGATCTTCCACCCGGTCGCCGGCCGGCTGCTGCAGCTCTGCGAAGGCGTGCTGCGGCTCCCGGGCGACTCTAAGGGGGCCGATAACGACGTGCGTATCGCCAGGGAGCGCGGCATCCCGGTCTGGCATCGGCTTGAGGATGTGCCGGGCTGCGGCTGAGGGGGCGGCGAGTTTGTGCCATGCATTTGCCCCTCACCCTAGCCCTCTCCCCGTAAAAACGGGGAGAGGGGACGTGCCCTGCGAAAGGTCTGCGGGGGACCGAGAGGTCGCGGCGTGTTCCCTTCTCCCCGCGAGCGGGGAGAAGGTGGCGGCAGCCGGATGAGGGGCGCGCCACGGCACGCCGGTCATTGGCGACATGTCGCATCATCCCCCGGTTCCGGCGCACGCATCCCTGCGCTATACCACCTCCCGAAAGGGAGACGAGAACCATGCTGACATTGTATTACGCGCCGGGTACCTGCGCACTCGCAAGCCTGATTGCCCTGGAGGAATCCGGCCTCGCCTTCGAAACGAGGAAGCTCAGCTTCGCCAATGGCGAACAGCGCTCGCCGGACTATCTGAAGATCAATCCGAAGGGCCGGGTGCCGGCGCTGGTCACCGATCGCGGCGTGCTGACGGAAACGCCGGCAATCCTCGGCTTCATCGCCGAAAGCGCGCCGGCCGCCAAGCTGGCGCCGCTCGGCGATGCCTTCGACATGGCGCGGCTGCAGTCCTTCAACAGCTATCTCTGCTCGACCGTGCATGTGAACCATGCCCATCGCCCGCGCGGCTCCCGCTGGGCCGACGATCAGGCGGCACTCGAGGCAATGAAGGCCAAGGTGCCTGAGAATATGGCCGGTTGTTTCACCCTGATCGAAGAGACGATGTTCAAAGGCCCGTGGGTGATGGGCGAGAGCTATTCGATCGCCGATCCCTATCTTTTCGTCATGACCGGCTGGCTGCCGTCCGACGGCGTCGATCCCGCCCGTTTCGTAGAGGTGAGCGATCACCACGCCCGCATGCTGCAGCGCCCCGCCGTCCAGCGGGCGCTGGCCTACGATGGCGGCTGACATCCGAAACGGGCAGCAAGCTTCCTCGGCGCCCGGAACAGCCAGGCGCCGATGAGCCGCAATCGCAATTCCTCGTCGCCGATCACGGCGGCGCGCACCGGCAGATGCGGCCAGCCGATATAATGCGCGGTCTGAAAATAGATGTCGGGCGCCATTTCGAGCAGATGATCTTTGTCGTCCAGGCCTATCGAGATGACGATCGTCTCGGCGTCCTTCACCGCAACAAAGCTCTTTCCCGCGACCTTCAGCGCCGGGTTGCCATAAGAGGTGCTTTCCTCAACATCGAGCAAACCGGCTTCCGCAGCCAGCCTCTTGAGGCGCTCAAAAATTGCATCGACGTCGCCGGTCATTATCTCGCCTTCCCCTTGTATTGATCCGAAAGCTGAAACTGCGCCCCACAGCTTCGGACAGAAGCCGGCCCTTGTCAGCCGGCCGATGCGGCGGTGAACACCGCCAGTTGGGCCGCGAAAGCACGCTGATAGGCCGGCCGGGCTTCGCCGCGGGCGACATAGGCGGCAAGGTTTGGATATTCCTCCAAGAGACCCGATGCTTGCGCCCTGAGCAACACCGTCACCATCAGCAGGTCGCCGGCGCTGAACGCGCCATCGAGCCAGTCGGCATCGCCAAGGCGAGCGGAAAGGCTGTCCAGCCGTTTGCGGATGCTGTCCCCAAGGGCGCGCAGGCGCTGCTCGTACCAGGGTTCGTCGCGCTCGAGGATGGTGGCGAGGCTGCGCTCGAAGATCGGCGGCTCCACCGTATTGAGCGCAGCAAACATCCAGGTGACAGCGCGCGCCCGGGCATTCGCATCCGCAGGCAGCAGGCCCGCATGGCGCTCGGCGATATGGAACACAATCGCGCCGGACTCGAACAGAGTAAGATCGCCTTCTTCATAGGTCGGAATCTGCCCGAAAGGATGAAGCGCCAGATGCGCGGGCTCCTTCATCGTCTTGAACGAAACGAGACGAACCTCGTAAGGCTGGCCCGCTTCTTCGAGCGCCCAGCGAACGCGCATGTCGCGCGCCAGGCCCCGGCCGCGATCGGGCGAGCGTTCAAAGGCGGTAATGGTAATCGTCATCGCTTCCTCCATATGATTATCCTTAGATCGATGCGATGTAAGGCGTTATGCAATGGCTTGAAGACGGCTGGCGAAACGCGATTCCGACAATGCTCGCGATAATCCTCGCTGGCCTTGCGACGATCGCCAGATCCTCACCTACTTCCGCTCGACCGTCAGCACCATCGGCATCGCCCAATTGGCCTCGGAAATCGGCCAGCGGAGCAGGCTTACTTTGTTGTCGTCCGCCTGAGACTCCCACCTTGCGTAGAATTTTTGCCGATAGCCATTCAGCCGAACGCTCCGGCAGGCGACGGGACCGCCGTCAAGATTGAGCGCGACCTTGAGATTGAGCGGCGAGGTCTTGAGAAACTCCGCAAGCCGGTCGAGGGAAAAGAACGCGTCCTTTGTCGTCCCGATGACGACACGCCCCAAATCGTCTTTGGCGACAAACGTACGGTTGGCGAGCCAGCGGCTTTTCACATTCACATGCGTCTGCCCGTCATCGCCGATCAGCAGCGGATAGGAGACCATGGCGTTCGACGCGCCGGCAAAGGCGGTCCGCCAATCTTGACGGGTCAGATCGCGGATATCGGCAGTGTCTTTGCCGGCTGTGAAGGCGCCGGCCCTCGCGTCATATTGCTGAGGACCCATCGCAATGCCTTCGCTGATGAACGGCGTATCGGGCCTGCCATGTTTGTCGAAATAACCGCCGTTGACGATGAGCACGGC
Source organism: Rhizobium sp. BK619 (assembly GCF_014195245.1). NCBI lineage: Bacteria > Pseudomonadati > Pseudomonadota > Alphaproteobacteria > Hyphomicrobiales > Rhizobiaceae > Rhizobium > Rhizobium sp. BK619. The sequence continues at coordinate 62,337 of NZ_JACIBH010000018.1, forward strand.
GTTCGGCAAAACCTTTCCCATTCGTCGATGCCGGTATCGCCAGCAGCCGCATTATGCGTGACGAATCGAAAGCGGGCCGGGTCAATTCGGCTGAGCAAGATCCGGTCGACTTCGCGGCCATCGGCAAGAACCGGCAGTTCCGCCACCTCGAAGCCCGTCTCCGGCTCCTGCCAGACCAGCGGCCCGGGCAAAACGGCCGGGATGACCGGGCTCAACGCCAAACGCATGGAGGCGGAAAGACGCTCGTCGTCAGGTTTCATGTCGATCCAATAGGTTCCACCGCGCCGCAAGACGGTGTTGAAACCGTAAGCACTCGCGACCTGCCAGAGCCAGCCGGCGCTGACGACAATGGCGACCGTGAAAATTGCGAGGAGTCCGAACAGGATTTTTCGAATTGCTGGCACTGAAAATCTCTTTGCTGAAACAGATAGGGCTTCGCGACGCCGGGTTGGCGTAGCGTCGCGCGAATGCAACCGCCAAGTAAGGTTTTTCTACGGTGGACGTGTTGCCCGCTCTGTCGAAATAGCCCTTCAGCCTGCCGGGGCCAGTCCTCCGTAACGGCTGGACAAAGAAGCCGGTCGCCCTCAATATCAATCCGCATCCGCTCATTCCGGGATCGGGCCCGAAGAGGAGAACGCCTTTGTTTGCCGTCGCAAAATATTCAGAACGCACCGGCCGAGGCGGAAGGACGAGAGGCGGCTCGAATTCAATCGAGGGCTAGTCTTGCTGCTCGGCCATGACGCGCCAAAGCTGGCGCATGTCCAATGTCGAGAAGAATATGATCATCGAATTGACTGCTTATGATTTCGCCGCGTTGCTGAACGGCGCCGCGCCCGCAGATACGCGCCTGGTTTCCGATAGCGCCATCGCGCCGCCTGAGGTGCTGCAGATGCTGGCGCGGATCGCCGCCGAGATCGGCGCCGATTTTACCCCGTCGGCCTGGTTGATTGTCGAGGATGGCGAGATCGTCGGGCTGTGCTCCCTCATTCGTGCGCCTGAGAACGGCGAAATCCACATCGGCTACGGGATTGCACCGAGCCGCGAGCGGCGTGGCTACGTCACGCGCGCAATCGGCGAACTGCTCGAATGGGCGCGGAGGGACCCGCGCGTGACGCTCGTTTCGGCCGATACGGGCGTGGAAAACATCGCCTCGCAACGTGTCCTCGAGCGCAACGGCTTCATCCGCATCGGCCAGCGCATTGATCCGGAAGACGGTCGCGTGATTTGCTGGCAGGCTTCGGTGGACTGAGGCAAGTCGCTCGGAACAAAGCGCGTCGCGTCACGCGAGTGATGCGGCGCGTTTCAGGGCCGGCTGAAACGGGTGCGCATCGTCACGCGCATTTCGCCAGCGTCGGTTTGGCCTCGGCGGCAAGACCGGTCTCTGTTCCAAGCGGCAGATCGGCAATTTCCCGCATCGACATGCGCTCGACCTCCGGATGCCGCAGCGGATCGTTCTTCCAGGCTGGGGGCGCGTCTGCGCCGCTGAGGGCTAGGGCGGGCCTCAAGAAAAACTTCAGCAACGACATGGCATGCCTCGCTTTCTCCAAACGGCGGGGACGATCGCCGTAGTCCGTAATCTCTGCTCCCTCAGGCGGGTTTTCAATTGAGATTAATGCGGTTCTGCTATAGAAAAACTATATATGAAGAACCTGAACACTGTGCATCTCAACGGCCTCAGGGCGCTGGAGGCCGTCGGTCGGCTCGGCTCGTTGCAGGCGGCCGCCGACGAACTCGGCGTCTCGGTTGGCGCCGTCAGCCAGCAGGTCATCAAGGCGGAGGCGCAGCTTGGCCTGGTGATCTTCGAGCGCACCGCCCGGGGAATGATGACGACCGAAGCCGCCCGGCCAATACTGCTGGCGCTCGACGAAGGTTTTGCCCGTCTTTCGGCGGCCGTGTCGATTGCCCAACGCAAGGACGATACGATCCTGACGATCTCGGTGGCGCCGGTTTTTGCCGCCCGCTGGCTCGTCTGCCGGCTCGATCGTTTTGCCGAACGTCATCCCGACATCAAGCTGCGATTGGATGCGACCACCAATCTCGTCAGTCCCGCTCTCTGCGATGTCGATATCGGCATTCGCGTCGGCGCCGGCAAATGGCCTGACGTGAAGGCCGAACTGCTCTTGGAGCAGGAGGTTTTTCCGGTCTGCTCGCCGGAGATGGCGGCGAAACTGAAGGCGCCCGCCGATATCCTGGCGCTGCCTGCCGTCGTCGACGGCCGCGCCATGTTCTCCTGGGATGTCTGGATGCGCGAGGCGGGCCTGTCAGGCGCGACACCTGCGACCCGCCACGTCTTCAACGATGCCTCGCTGTGCCTCGATGCGGCGATCGCCGGGCAAGGCGTCATGCTCGCCTGGCAGACCCTTGCCGCCTTTGCGCTTGCCGAAGGCCGGCTGGTCGCCCCCTTCGGCATTCGCGCGCGCACCGGCTTCGGCCACTACTTCGTCACCGCCGAAGGCACGCGCGAGCCGAAGAAGGTCAGGGATTTCAAGGCTTGGATCCGCGAGGAAATGGCCGGCACGCTTGCGCTGTTCCGATAATTCAGACCTCGATCGGTTCCCTGCCACGCGTCTCCTGCATCCTTTTGTAGGCCGGGCGCGACTGGCAGCGCTCGATCCAGGCCTTGATATTCGGATGCGCATCGAACAGCGCTTCTTCACTCTGAGCGTAGCGCAGCACCTCGGCAATGTTGAGATCGGCGACGGTGAAGCGGTCGCCGACGATCCACTGCCGGCCGGCAAGCTGGCCTTCGAGCACGGCAAGCGGCCTGCGCAAGGCATGACAGGAGGCGGCGATCGTCTCCTTGCCCTCCTGGCTGTTTTCGAGGCCGTTATCATAGGTCAGCACGATCCTGACCGAATGCGGCTCGACCTGCGAGGCGGCCCAGACGGTCCACATCGTCAGCAATCCGTCTTCTTCGACGGTTTGTCCTGCAAGCGGCCCGCCATGTTTGCGGGCGAGGTAGAGATTGATCGCCAGCGACTCGTGCATGACGAAATCGCCATCCTTGATGCTGGGGATCTGCGCCATCGGATTGACGGCAGCGAAATCGGGCGAGTGGGTGTTGAACGGCGCGCTCTCGGATAGGGGCTCCGCCAACCGCCTGGCTTGCAGCACCGGCACCGACCGAAATTCGAGTCCGAGCTCCTCAGCCATCCAGTAGACGCGCGACGCCCGCGATCGATAGACTCCGTAGATTGTCAGCATGATCTTGTCCCCTCGATGTTGTCCGCGAGACCGTAGATGCGCGATTGAGCCTGGAAAAGTCCTTGCCGCTGATGGGATGATGAAAGCTTTTGATGTTCTTCACGAAACGCGGTTTCGCTCGACGGTCAGCTGCTTGTAGGGCGCGCCGCCGCCGGCCATCTCGGCCGAGACTTTCTTCTCCCATTGGAAGCCTAAAACCGCGCCTTCAGCGGTCTCCTGGAAGACATTGTCGGTGATGACGGCGGTGCCGGCGCCGTCGGCGACCGACACAGCGCATCCCACCGGCGCCTGGCGCACCACATTGCCGCTGACGACGACATTACGGAGATAAGGCCCCCAGCCGATCTGCATGCCCCAGCGCGGCGCCCCCTCGATCACATTGCCCGAAATCAGCGTGTCGGCCTCCGCCGCAATGCCGATGCCGAAGCCGACCTCGTGTTTGTAGGGGCCTTTCAGCGTGAGGTTGCGCACGACGTTGCCGGTGACGGTCGCCAGCCTGCCGCCCTCGTCGAAGTTGGCGATCGAGATGCCGTTCGCCGCCCCGTCGATCATGTTGGCGGAAACGACGGCGCCCTCGAAGGCGAATTCGACATAGATCGCCGTCTCGCCGGATCGTCGGCACTGGTTGTTGCTGATCTGGATGTCCGAGGCCGAATTGGCGCGGATCGCCGTGAAGGCGCAGTCGGAAATATGGTTGTTCACCACCATCACGCCATCGGCGCGGAAGATGTTGATGCCGTTGCCGTTCTGGCCGGTGCCGCCGTCATTGGCGCGGATGTTGGAGATGCGGTTGCCGGAAACCATCGTGCCATCCTCCGCCTTGTTCCAGCGATGCACCAGAATGCCGCCATTGCCGCAATCGGTGATCGTGTTTCCGGTGATCGAAAGATTGGCGGAATCGACCGCATATAGCCCGGCCTGGGCCGCGCCAGAAATACGGCTGCGCTCGATCCGCCCGCCGCAGCGCTCCAGCTGCAACCCGTGTTTGCGGCTGCCGCCGATGTCGCAATTGTCGATCAGCACCTCGTCGACGCCGGTAAATTGGACGAGCCCGCCGGCAGTGTCGCCGAGCCGGCGGTTGCCGCCGTCGATGACGAGGTTGGAAAGCTCGATGCGGCGCACATTTGCCGCCGCCAACAGGTGGCCCTCGCCGGTATAGACGATCCGCGAGGCGCCGGGCACGCCTGTTATGCGGGTATTGTCGGGCAGGTTGAGATTGGCGACTCGATAGGTGCCGGGTGGCAGGAAGACCGGCACGTTCTCGCGCGCCGCCTGTTCGATCATCTGCTGCAGGTTGCGGGTCTTGCGGTCGCCGCTGTCGGGAATGGCGCGATATTCCACCGCGTCGATCGCGCCGCGCAGATCGGGTTGTCCGGCAGCCGCCAGCGGTGCGCCAAGCGCGCGCGGCGCTGAACCTCCCGCAACCGCCGCGGCGGCGAGGAAGAAAAGCATGTCGCGGCGGGAAGGCATTCCTGGTTCTCTCGTCATAACGCGCCCGTAGCACGAAACATGCCAGACGCGCCTGCCTCTTTCTGGCACAGGCGGCCGGAATCGCGGTTGTCGCCTCGGACAAAGGCAGGATATCGCCGCCGATTTTGTCGTCTTGTTCACCCTTTCATTTAAGCAAGCCGAAGGAAATGAAGACTACTTTGAAGGGAATATTATGGGGTGATTATGCGGGATGAGGCCTTCGGCCTCCGGGGAGAATGGCGGCATGCACGAACCGAGTGCCAGGCGATGGGAATCGACCGATGCCCTGTCGGCCGAAACGCGGCGCATCGTCGCCGCGACGGAGGCGATGATGGCCTCGACCGCCCATCACCTCTCCGACGGCATCGAGAACCTGCGCCTGAAGGCGATCGTCCACGAACTTCCGGATTTCCTCTACGTCAAGGATCGTGACAGCCGCTTCGTCTTCGCCAACACCGTCACCGCCAGCAGCCTCGGCCTGGAGAGCGCGGATCTGCTTACCGGCAAGCGTGATTTCGACCTGTTCGATTTCGAGACGGCTCGCCATCATTTCGATATCGAGCAACAGATCATGGCGACGGGGCAAGCCTGCATCGACATGGAGGAAAGCTACGTCCTGCCCGGCGGCAAAAGGCCGATATGCCGGCTGACCTCGAAGATACCGCTGCGCAACGATCGCGGCGAGGTCATCGGCCTGATCGGCGTTTCCCGCGATATCACCGAACGCAAGCGCCAGGAGGATCTCCATCGCGAGCAGGCGAACCTGCTCGAAATGATCGCCCGCAACGAGCCGCTGCCGATGATCCTCGAGGCGCTGGTGCTGATGATCGAAGCGCAGCTGACCGGCATCGACGGGTCGGTGCTGCTGCTCAACGGCGAGGGCACCAGGCTCTATCACGGCGCCGCCCCCAATCTGCCCGGCGGCTACAGCCGGCTGATCGACGGCGTCACCATCGGTCCCAAGGTCGGCTCCTGTGGCACCGCCGCCTGGCGCGGCCAGACGGTGATCGTCGAAGATGTGATGAGCGATCCGCTCTGGGAGGATTTTCGCGCGCTGGTCGCGCCCTTCGGCTTCCGCTCCTGCTGGTCGACGCCGATCGTCACCTCGCAGAACAATGTGCTCGGCACCTTCGCCCTCTATTCCAGGGAAATCCGCCGCCCGACCGAGCACGAAATAAAGTTGGTGGCGCTCGCCACGCACATTGCCGGCATCGCCATCGAGCGCAAGCGTGTCGACGACCGCATCCATTTCATGGCCCATCACGACGATCTCACCGGCCTGCCGAACCGGGCCTTCCTGAAGGAGCGGCTCGCCAATATCCTCGACCAGGCCCGGCGCCACACCCGCAAGGTGACCGTCGCCTATATCGATCTCGATAATTTCAAGGACATCAATGACGGCCGCGGTCACGCCGCCGGCGACGAGGTGCTGAAGGAAACCGCCGCCCGCATGGCCAACAGCATCCGGGCCTCGGATATGGTGGTGCGTCTCGGCGGCGACGAATTCCTCGTCGTGCTCGTTCACCAGTCGAGCCACGATGCCGGCATCACGCGCCGCCTCCGCGAGTTGCAGAAGGCGATCAACCGGCCGATCCCCAGCGACGGCGGCGAGATCACCGTCACCTCGAGCATCGGCGTCGCCGCCTTTCCCTTCGACGGCGCGACCTCGGAAGAGCTTCTCGCCAATGCCGACCGCGCCATGTATCGGGCCAAGGAGCTTGGCCGCAACACCTTGCAGCATCACGATGGCGGCGGCACGCCGGTGGGAATGCCGCTCGGCGAGCAGGAGGAGCTGCACCAGGCGATCACCGGCGACCAGCTGTTCCTGCAATATCAGCCGCAGGTCGATGTCGCCACCGGCCGCATCACCGGCATCGAGGCGCTGGTGCGCTGGAACCATCCGGCCAAGGGCAGGGTGCCGCCGGTCAATTTCATTCCGCTCGCCGAAGAGACCGGCCTGATTGTTCCCCTCGGCCTCTGGGTGCTGAACGAGGCCTGCCGCCAGGCGCGCCAATGGCAGGATATGGGCCTGACGCCGCTGACCATCGCCGTCAACGTCTCGGCCAAGCAGTTCGCCGATCCGGATTTTGCAAGCCACGTCGCCGAAGCGCTGGAGCGCCACCGCCTGCAAGCGCGCTGGCTGGAGCTCGAGGTTACCGAAAGCGTGGTGATGCAGGATGCCGAACGCGCGCTCGCTATGATGGAATCGCTGCGGGCGCTCGGTGTTCGCCTGTCGATCGACGACTTCGGCTCCGGCTATTCCAGCCTGGCGGCGCTGAAGACCTTCCCCTTCGACCGCCTGAAGATGGACCGTTCGCTGGTCGAGGCCCTGCCGGGCGACAAGACCGCCGTCGCCATTGCCTCGGCGGTCATTTCGCTGGCACAGACGCTGAAGCTTTCGGTCCTCGCCGAAGGCGTCGAAACCGACGCGCAGATGGATTTCCTGCGTCACGCGCATTGCGAAGAGGCGCAAGGCTACCGCTTTTCGAAGCCCGTCTCTCCGGAGGAAATCCCGGGATTGCTGCGGGCGCGCAGCCTCTAAAGGCGGTCGCGCAAAACTGTGCAGCGTTTTTCCCAGGCAAGGCGCGAAGCGCTTTTGCGGCAATGACATCCGTAAAACAAAGAGCTAAAGCGCAAGGATCGAATCTGAAAGATCGCGACGCGCTTGAACGCCTTATTTTTCCAGCTTGCCGATCGCCTCGATCTCGTTCGTCCATATGCCCGCCGCATAGTCTGCCGGCAGCCGCGCCAGTAGCGCGGGATCGTTGATGCCGGTGGAAAAATCGCTGCCGCGATAGGGGCCGAGCACGAGGACCTCGGTTCCGGCATCCTGCATCCGGTTGAGAAAACGGTCCGGCCAGCCCCAGAGCCATGGCGCAATATTGATCGGCACCAGCATCATGGCGTGTTTGCAGGCATCCGGCAGCACGCCGGTCCAGCCATAGCCGATGTAGCCGAAAAGGCAGCCTTTCAGGCTCTTGCGCGAGGCGGTCTTGATCTCGGGCACCAGCTGGCGCAGGACATCGATCGGCTCGTCGCCGCCATAGACGATGATGTCGGCCCGCCGTGCGGCCGAAAGCCCGTTGAGCACCGCGGCGAGCTTTTCGCCCTCGGAAGGATCGCGGCTCTTGACGTTGATCAGGAAGCGCCGATCCGGAAAGGTCGAAAGCACCTCCGCCAGCGTCGGCATCATGCCGATGCCGCGGCCGCGAAAGGGAAAACTCTTGCCGCCATCGGCGGTATAGCCGTAGCCGATGTCGAGCTTTCGCATCTCCGACATCGAATGCTCGCGGGTGACCCCGTGGCCGTCGGTGCGGCAGTCGAGCGTCCAGTCGTGAAAGACGGCGAATTCGCCATCCGTCGTCGGATGCACGTCGATCTCGACGATATCGGCGCCCGCCGCAAAGCCCGCCTGCATCGAGCGGATGGTATTCTCGAGATAGTCATGTTTCGGCGCCAGCATGCGGCTCGCCGTGCAGGTGTCGTTCTTCAGATCGGTCTCGTCGAACCGCTGAGCGATGCCGCGATGGGCGAGCAGCACCGGCTTTCCCGGCCGATGCTCGGCGAGCAGGCTGGTGTTGTTGAGATAGATGCCGGCCGCGACAAGTGCGACCGCGCCCACGCAATAGAAAAGCTTCCTGCCCATCATGCTCCCCCTGATTGCATCAAAGAAGGCAACAGCTAGAAAGCGATTCTGGTTGTTCTTGGGCTGTTTTCCGGCTTTTCTATGCCGGCAGTTTATTCCCCGGAGAGGATCGGCATCGCCATGGAACAACAGGACGACGAGCTCATCCGTTTTGCAGAACACGGCGCGGCCGCCTTGCCGCCGGCATCAGTCGAAGGCCATGTCGGGCGCGATGGCGCCCGCATCTGGTATGCGAGCTACGGGACCGGCCCTGCCGTCATCCTGCTGCATGGCGGTCTCGGCCATAGCGGCAACTGGGGCTATCAGCTCCCGGCGCTGCTGGACAGCGGCCGCCGCGTCGTGCTGATCGACAGCCGCGGCCATGGCCGCAGCAGCCGCGATGCCCGTCCCTATAGCTATGAACTGATGGCATCAGACGTGCTTGATGTCATGGACGAACTGCGTCTGGAAAAGGCAGCGTTCATCGGCTGGAGCGACGGCGCCTGCATCGCGCTGATCCTCGCCGCGACGGCCCCGTCGCGTGTCGACGGCGTCTTCTTCTTCGCCTGCAACATGGATCCGAGCGGGACGCTGGAATTCGTTCCGACGCCGGTCATCGACCGCTGTTTCAGCCGCCACGCGAGGGATTATGCGGCACTGTCCGCCACGCCGGATGATTTCAATTCCTTCGTCGAGGCGGTCAGCCTGATGATGCGCACGGAGCCGAACTATCAGGCCGCCGACCTCGGCCGCATCCGCGTGCCGGTCGCAATCGTGCTCGGTGAGCACGACGAATTCATCAAGCCAGAGCATGCCGAATATCTTGCCCGCAGCATTCCGGACGCTGAGATGACTTATCTCGAAGGCGTCAGCCATTTCGCGCCGCTGCAGCGGCCGGGGGAGTTCAATGCCGCAGTGTTGTCCTTTCTCGACAGGCTCCCTTGATGATCGCTCCCTCTGGCCTCGCGTGCATTTGCCGCTATCTCTTGTTTCATGAGACCTGATGCGCTGCTCTATCCCGCCCCGGAAGGGCTCTATTGCCCCGAAGGCGGCTTCTATGTCGATCCTGTGCGGCCGGTAGAGCGGGCGCTCGTCACCCACGGCCATTCCGATCACGCCCGGCCGGGCCATGTGAACGTGCTTGCCACTCGCCAGACGCTCGACATCATGCGCCTGCGTTACGGCGAGGGCTTCTGCGTCAGCGAGCAGGCTGCCGGCTTCGGCGAGGACCTGCTCGTCAACGGCGTCAAGGTGAGCTTTCATCCTGCCGGCCACGTGCTCGGCTCGGCGCAGATCGCCATCGAGAAAAACGGCACCCGCATCGTCGTCTCCGGCGATTACAAGCGCCGCCCGGATCCGACCTGCGCCGCCTATGTGCCGGTCGCCTGCGATGTCTTCATCACCGAGGCGACCTTCGGCCTGCCGGTCTTTCACCATCCCGATCCGATGGATGAGACGGCCAAGCTGCTTGCCTCGCTCCGGCAATTTCCCGAGCGCACCCATCTCGTCGGCGCCTATGCGCTGGGGAAGGCCCAGCGCGTCATCAGGCTGCTCCGCGATGCCGGCTACAGCGAACCGATCTATATCCACGGCGCGATGGAAAAGCTCTGCGACTACTATGTCGGCGAGGGCATCGATCTTGGCGAGCTGCTGCCGGCCACGATCGAAAGCCGCGACAAATCCGCCTTTAAGGGCGCGGTCGTCGTCGGCCCGTCCTCGGCCTTCGCCGACCGCTGGGCTCGCCGCTTCAACGAGCCGCTGCCGGCCTTCGCCTCCGGTTGGATGATGGTGCGCCAGCGCGCTAAACAGCACGGCGTCGAACTGCCGCTCGTCATCTCCGATCATTGCGACTGGCCGGAACTGACGGAAACCATCCGCGAATTGCACCCGGCCGAAGTCTGGGTGACCCACGGCCGCGAAGAGGCCCTGGTGCGCTGGTGCCAGCTGCAGGGCATCAAGGCGAAGCCGCTGCATCTGGTGGGCTATGAGGATGAGGCGGATTGAGATGAGTTATGTGCTGGACCAAAACCTGTCCATAGCCAACCTTGCTGCCGTCGCCGGTACTTTGGATGTGGCAGCGACGCCTGCTCCACACTCCCTCATTCCTGTGCTTGTCACAGGAATCCAGCCACCGCGCGTCGGCGCGGTGAATGACTCACGTAACGCCGAAGAGTTTCTCGCGCCCAAGGACTTGGGCGCACTGGATTCCTGTGACAAGCACAGGAATGAGGGTGGGGAGACCGGCGGCGTCCTGTATCAAGACCCCTCCAGAGCCGACCTTGCCGCCACTTTGGATGTCGCAGCGACGCCTGTCCGACACTCCCTCATTGAGCCTTCTTCCCAAACGCGGAGGCCGATATGAAAGCCTTCGCCGACCTCCTCGACCGCCTCGTCCTCACCCCCAGCCGCAACGGCAAGCTGAAGCTGCTCACCGATTATTTCCGCGACACGCCGGACCCAGACCGCGGCTACGGCCTTGCCGCCATCGCCGGCACGCTGGAAGTGCGCAACGTCAAGCCCGCCATGCTGCGCGAACTGGTGCTGGAGCGCATGGACGAGGTGCTGTTCCGTTATTCCTACGATTATGTCGGCGATCTCGCCGAAACCATCTCGCTCGTCTGGGACAATGAGCGGGATATCGACCGCTCGGCCCTTTCCCAGCCGCGTCTCGGGACTGTTGTCACCGATATGAATGCGCTCGGCCGCACCGAAGTGCGCGGCTTCGTCCGCGACCTGCTCGATCGGCTGGATTCCTCCGGCCGGTTCGCTTTCATCAAGCTGGCGACCGGCGCCATGCGCATCGGCGTTTCCGCCCGTCTTGCCAAACAGGCGCTGGCCGATCTCGGCGATAAGGACGTCACCGAGATCGAAACGCTCTGGCACGGCCTGCAGCCGCCCTATGAGGCGCTGTTTGCATGGCTGGCGGCGGGCGGCGAAAAACCGGTGCTGGCGACACCGGCGATCTTCCATTCGGTCATGCTCGCCAATGCGGTGGAGGAGGGGGACCTTAACGGTCTCGATCCGGCCAATTACGCCGCCGAATGGAAATGGGACGGCATCCGTGTCCAGCTCTCCCGCTCCGGCGATCGGCGCAAAATCTATTCCCGCTCCGGCGACGATATTTCGGGCGCCTTTCCCGATATTCTCGACGCGATCAGTTTTTCCGGCGTCGTCGACGGCGAGCTGCTCGTCGGCGGCACCGCCCGTTCCAACAGCCCGACCCGCACCTTCTCCGACCTGCAGCAGCGCCTCAATCGCAAGACGGTGACGGCAAAGATGCTTTCCGACTACCCCGCCTTCATCCGCACCTACGACCTGCTCTTCGATGATGAGGAGGATGTGCGCGGTCGCCCCTATATCGATCGTCGCGATCGGCTGGCCGAGATCATCGACCGCGCGCCCCACGACCGTTTCGACCTGTCGCCGCTCGTGCCGTTCTCGTCCTGGGACGAGCTTGACCGTCTCCGCGCCGACCCGCCCGATCCGGTTATCGAGGGCGTGATGATCAAGCGGCGCGACAGCATCTACCAGGCCGGCCGGATGAAGGGCCCCTGGTTCAAGTGGAAGCGCAATCCCTACAATGTCGATGCGGTGCTGATGTATGCCCAGCGCGGCCACGGCAAGCGCTCGAGCTACTATTCCGATTTCACCTTCGGCGTCTGGGCCGACGACGAGGACGGCGAACAGCTGGTGCCCGTCGGCAAAGCCTATTTCGGTTTCACCGATGCCGAACTCGAAGTGCTCGACAAGTTCGTGCGCAACAATACCACCGAACGTTTCGGCCCAGTGCGAGCGGTGCGCGCCGACAAGGATTTCGGTTTCGTCGTCGAAGTGGCTTTCGAAGGCATCAATCGCTCGACCCGGCATAAATCGGGTGTCGCCATGCGCTTCCCCCGCATCGCCCGTCTTCGCCCCGACAAGCCCACCTATGAGGCCGATCGGCTGCGCACGCTGATCGCCATGATCGACGCCAAGCCGGGGTGAGGGCCAATCTCCTGTGCAACAATGCCGCAGTCCCAAAATTTCAACAGGATGTGTATTGGCGGCAACGATCTTCCGGTGCAAATCTTCTGTGCCGGGGAAGTGATTTGGGTGCTGCGTTATGAGCTCGCATGAACGAAATGCCTTTTTCCGCCAACGCCGTGCCGTGCTGGCGGGTCTTGCCGGCGCACTCGTCCTGCCGCAAGTGGCGGCGGCGTTCGATGTTCCGGATGAGCCGCGGCTTGCCAAGCATGACTACGCCAAGGTCCGCCACCAATTCCGTACCAAGCTTTTGCAGAAGGGCCCGGCGCCCGACAAATACGAACCGCTGAGCGCGCCGGCCGACGCCGACAAGATCTTTTACCGCTCCGGCTACGGCGAACTTGAGCTCGCCGCCTGGGTTTCGAAGTATAAGCGCGAGCGCGCCGCCAAGCCCGCCGTGCTCTTCCTCCACGGCGGCAATGCCATGGGCATCGGCCATTGGCAGTTGATGAAGCCCTATATGGATGCCGGCTACGTCGTGATGATGCCGTCGCTGCGTGGCGAAAACGGCCAGATGGGCAATTTCTCCGGCTTCTACGACGAGGTCGACGACGTTCTTGCGGCCACCGAGCGGCTGGCGCATCTGCCGGGCGTCGATCCAGGGCGGCTGTTCATTGCTGGCCACAGCATCGGCGGCACGCTGACCATGCTGACAGCGATGAGCACCCAGAAATTCCGGGCTGCCGCACCCATCTCGGGCAATCCCGACGCCTTCCGCTTCTTCAAGCGCTATCCTCAGGATATCCGCTTCGACGACAGCAATGCCCATGAGTTCGAAGTGCGGTCGGCGCTGTGTTACGCCCAGAGCTTCAAATGTCCCGTCCGTGTCGTCCACGGCACGGAAGAGGCCCATTTCAACGACCGGGCCGACCTGCTCTCCCGCCGCGCCCGCGCCGCCGGCATCCATATCGAAACCGAAACCGTCGCCGGCAACCACACTTCGGCGCTGCCGGCCGAGATCGAACAGAGCATCCGCTTCTTCCACGGGGTGGCGGCCTGATTTTTCGCCGCCGCTTCAAAGGCGTTTTGCTCGCTTCGTGATTTCCGGTTATTAGTGGCTTACCGGTCTCCACAGGTGGTCGTCTCAAGTCATGACTGGCAATATATTCTTCGCCGCCGCTGCCTTCACTTTAGCAGTTGTAATCTGGCTCATGCTTCCGCGCATCGCGAGCCGTCGCGACTTGACGAAAATGACTCCAGCCGAGCATGGCTGGTATGCCAAGCGGGTTTTTCCTCTGATGCTCCTGTTTGCCGCCTTCGCCACTGCAGGAAGTTTAGCTGGGCAGTGGGGATGGCCCTGAGGCATAGTGCTTTTTGCTGCGCCCTTCGGGTCGCATGCGTTGGCTTCCGGCTTTTCCCGCCCTCGACACCAGCCTCGCGCCAGCCGCGGATGCCATCGTCACGATCGATATCGCTGTCTCGCCGATCGTTGATAAGGGTGGTTCCATGAAATTTCTGCGCCGGGTCTTCCCGATTGCCGGGCTCGTCATCGCAGCCGGGTCGCTGAGCGGCTGCAACATCCTCATTCCCGATGTCGCCGCCGATTCGCCCGCCCGCTTCGTCCAGGAGACTTCGCCGGTCTTCTATCAGCCGCCCGGTGTCGATCCGCGCCGGGTGCGGCCGATACCCGATCAGCCGGTGCCGCAGACCCGCGAACTCTACAAGACCCAGTTCCACCAGACCTACGGCCTGCCGGTCAGCAATCCGGTCCATATGGCGATGTATGGCGAGCTGCGTGACGAGGATTTCACGCTGCCGGCGATCCCGGTCAGCCGCGTCCAGCCGCAGTTCCTGCGCCAGGAAGTCGATTACCAGACGACCGAGCGCCCCGGCACTGTCATCGTCGATACCAAGGCGCATTTCCTCTATTTCGTCGAGGAAAACGGCAAGGCGATGCGCTACGGCGTCGGCCTCGGCCGCGATGGTTACGCCTGGTCGGGCCGCGGCGTCATTCAGTGGAAGCAGAAATGGCCGCGCTGGACGCCGCCGGTCGAGATGGTCTCGCGCCAGCCCGAGGTTCGCGCCTTTTCGGCCGAAAACGGCGGCATGAATCCGGGGCTCCAGAACCCGCTCGGCGCCCGCGCCATGTATATCTTCAAGGACGGGCAGGATACGCTCTATCGCATCCACGGCACGCCCGACTGGCAGTCGATCGGCAAGGCCACTTCGTCGGGCTGCGTGCGCATGCTGAACCAGGACGTCGTCGATCTCTATGACCGCCTTCCTGCCAAGGCGGAGATCGTTGTGATGTAGCGCTGCAACAGCGCCGCTGATATCGTCGGCCCAAGGCCGGACACGTCTGCGTGAAGCTATGGTTTATTTGGCGCAAGCCGATAGATCTTCTGATGTTGTTCTCGGCATCGGACGAATCGCAGCTTACGCGAGATCTCGTCCGGCTCCCGCATCAGAGGAAATCAGTTCCGCGTCATGAGCTTCGATAGACATCTTTCCCGCCGCAGCTTTCTTTCCTTTTCGGCATTGACCGCAGCCTCCGCGCTCACCGGCTGCGCCTCTTCGGCCAATACGGTCACTTCGGGCGATACGACGATCATCTACCGTTCGCCGATGCGCCTGTTCCAATCCCCTGAGGCTTCGAGCGTGCCGAGTGGGGCCGAGCTTGCCGTCATGTATGGCCCCGTCGAGGATGGCGGCTTTCTCATCCCCGCCATTCCCTATGAGCAGATCGACCCGCGCTATTATCGCCAGCGCGTCCTCGATCCCACCGGCCAGCCACCCGGCACCATCGTCGTCGATACGCCGTCGCGCTTTCTCTATCTCGTCCAGAGTGACGGCATGGCGATGCGCTATGGCGTCGGCATCGGCCGCGAGGGTTTCGCCTGGCAGGGCTCGGGCGTCATCCAGTGGCGTCAGAAATGGCCGCGCTGGAAGCCGCCGAACGAGATGGTCGCCCGCCAACCCGAACTCGTCAAATATTCGATCGAGAACGGCGGCATGGAGCCGGGCCTGAAGAACCCGCTCGGCGCCCGCGCGCTCTATATCTTCTCGAACGGCGAAGACACGCTCTACCGCCTGCACGGCAATCCCGACTGGCGCTCGATCGGCAAGGCCGTCTCCTCGGGCTGCGTCAGATTGATGAACCAGGATATCATCGATCTCTACGACCGCGTGCCGACAAAGGCGCCGATCGTCGTCTTGCAGTGACGTCAGCGGGGCGGTCGCGATCCGGCCGCCCCGGCTCAATCTTGCCCGGCCGAGCCGGCATTTCATGGGTAAATGCCCTCGTTTTCCACGCCCGGAAAAGTTTTATTTTCAGAAAACCATTGCTTAATTCGGTAAATAACCTACATGGTGCGTATCGAATTGCTTGCGACCTTTGTCCACGCGCTGAAGCGCTCCGTCAGATATCCTCTCAACATCGATACGGCTTGTCGGACATTCTTCCGCAGGCGAACACAACGGTTGAAAAGGAGATCGTTATGAATTCAGGCGTCGTCAAGTGGTTCAATGGCACCAAGGGTTTTGGCTTCATTCAGCCCGATGATGGTTCTACGGATGTTTTTGTCCACATTTCAGCGGTCGAACGCGCCGGCATGCGCGAACTCGTTGAAGGCCAGAAGATCCGCTACGATCTCGTCCGCGACAAGAAGTCGGGCAAGAATTCGGCTGACAACCTTCAGGCCGCATGATTTGTCATTCGCCTATGCTGTCCAGATGCTGGCAGCGCGCTGACCACGGATGTACTGGCAGCGAGCTGACCGACTGGGCGGAGTAATGGCTGAGTGACTGGAAGAGGTCGGGTGCCAACCCGGCCTTTTTGCTTTGATCGCCGGTATATAAGAATTGACCGCGACTATTCTGATTGACCGGTGAGCAGCCGAAGAGTTGAAGGGACGCTGAAATGGGCAGACCAAACTATCAAATCGGCGATATGATCGTGCTGAAATCGGGCCTCACCCGTACGGCAAAAGCCGATAAGCGGTGCCGGATCGCCAGCATTCTGCCCAACGACCACGGGCATGTGCAATATCGCGTCCGGTTCGACGCTGAGAATTTCGAGCGGCGCATCACCGAGGCCGACATCGACACCGGGGAATCGCCCTCCAGGATTTCCCCCGAGGCAGCGGCCAAGTCTGATAGCGCCGAGCCTTGGCTGAAGTTTTCGAGCATCCGGACGGGCAAGTAGTCCCGCCGTTTTTACCATCACAGCGCGGCCCGGCCGCCGACAGGAAGGATATCGTTTTGCAGGTTCTCGTCAGGGATAACAACGTCGATCAGGCGCTCCGCGTGCTCAAGAAGAAGATGCAGCGGGAAGGCCTGTTCCGGGAAATGAAGGCGCGCAGCGCTTTCGAAAAGCCGTCCGAGAAGCGCGCCCGCGAAAAGGCCGAAGCCATTCGCCGCCAGCGCAAGCTTGCCCGCAAGAAGCTGCAGCGCGAAGGTCTGCTGCCGGCGCCGAAGAAGGTACTTCGCGCCCGCTAATCCCGGGCCGCGGCATCGCGGCCAACTGCGGACTCGCGGCATCCCGGTCAGCCGTGGCCTCACGGCTCGGCCGCGGAATCACGGCCCTTAGCCATGGCTAAGGCCTCCGGCATCACCTGAGAAAGGGGCACATGACCGCCACCAAGGGAGAATTCTTCAATCCCGCCAAGCTTTCGTCTCGCGACAAGGCGGAAGCGACCGATCACACGGCGCGCGCCATCATCGCGGCCGAGGCATCGGCCCGTGACAAGAAGACCGAAAAGCTGAAGGCCCTGCGTCTGCAGCAGGAGGCCGAGGCAGCACCTGAAGCCGCGCCCGCAAAGAAGCGCCGGTCGCCGGCCAAGGCGGCGGTGAAGCGGCCCTGATCCTCGGGCCGACACCGTCTTAGGCTAACCCGTCGGATGTGGTCAGCCGCCGTTCGCGCCGGCCCGGCCGAGATTGCCGCGCAGCCGATGCAGCATGTCGCGCATGTCAGCCATTTCCTTGAGCGTGCAGCCTGCGGCTTGGCCGATCGCCGTCATGATCGTATCGATTTCCCCTTTCATCGCCTGGCCTTTCGCGGTCAGCGACACGATCACCTGGCGCTCGTCGCGCAGGTCGCGCAGCCGCTTGATCAGCCCGCTTTGCTCCAGCCGTTTCAACAGCGGCGACAGCGTGCCGGAATCGAGGTCGAGCTGTTCGCCGATCGTCTTCACCGGCAGCTCGCCGCGTTCCCACAGCACCAGCATCACCAGATATTGCGGATAGGTCAGGCCCACCCTGTCGAGGATCGGCTTGTAGGCGCGGGTGAAAGCATGCGCCGTTGCGTAGACCGCGAAGCACAGCTGCTTTTCCAGCCGTTTCTCCTCCTGCGGTATCTCCATCGTTTTTATCGTCTGCGCTCTCATATCCATCATCCTTAAGGCCGTGATTGTCTTCTTTTCCATGTCGAAATGCAATTTGCAAAATTCACTTGCGTACAATTTAATTGTGCGATAGTGAAAATCCAACCCGATCGAAGGGCCAACCAAAGGAGATCGTCATGCCTATTCTCTATACGACCAAAGCCTCTGCCACCGGCGGCCGCGCCGGCCGCGCCGTTTCCGAAAACGGCGTTCTGGACGTGACGCTGACCGTTCCGAAGGAACTCGGCGGCGACGGCGCAACCGGCACCAATCCCGAGCAGCTCTTCGCCGCCGGCTACTCCGCCTGCTTCCTCGGTGCCTTGAAATTTGTCGCGGGCCAGCAGAAGGTCAAGATTCCCGAGGAAACGACGGTCTCCGCCAAGGTCGGCATCGGCCCGCGCGAAGATGGCACCGGCTTCGGCATCGAAGTGGCCCTGACGGTCAACATCCCCGGTCTCGATCGCGAAACCGCCGAAAAGCTCGCCGCCGCAGCCCACATCGTCTGCCCCTACAGCCATGCCATGCGCACCTCGACCGAAGTTCCGGTCACGGTCTCCTGATCCAGACGCTATCGGTGAAAATGCGGGCGACGGCTTCCGACTTCGGTTGGAGGCCGTCGCTTTTCTTGCTGCTGACACGAACGGCGTGCTCGTCACATGGGTCCTCGGGTCAAGCCCGAGGACGACGGAGCAAGGGGCGACCTTTCGCCTCTAGCCAAGCGTACCCCTCAATCTCCGTCGTGCTCGGGCTTGACCCGAGCACCCACGCCCGGCCACTGTGGTTGCATGGCGGAACGACGCGATTTCTTGAGAACCCAAGGCGAGCTCCGCCCGCTCTAACCGGCCATCGCCCGCCCGCTGCGACGCGGCCGGCGAGGGGAGGCTTTCACCGTCTCACCGGTCATCCCTGCTACAGCCTGCAGATCCTGCCGCAGCCGTGCGGGGCCGCCTTCCGGCAGCGCGTCGTCGAGGGCGGCATGCGTGCTTTTCCAGATCGGCAGCGCCTTTGCCAGCGCAGCCTTGCCATCGGGCGTGAGACCAAGCAGCCGGCCACGCCGGTCTTTCGGATTTTCCATCACCGTCACCCAGCCCTTGCGCTGCAGCGGCTTCAGCGCCGCCGTCAGCGTTGTCTGGTCCATGGCAAGCAGCGCGGCGACCGGTCCCATCGGCGGCGGTTCCGGCCGGTTCAGCGACATCATCAGCGAAAACTGCCCGTTGGTCAGCCCGGCCGGCCGCAGCGCATCGTCGAACAGCCGGGCGAGCGCCCGTGCCGCCCGCTGCACATGCAGGCAGAGGCAGGTGTCGCGCACCAAGAGCGTCGTGGAAAAGGGAATCTCGACCGAATTTGACATGCTCTATTTCTATTGATATCAATGTATTTAGTCAAGGAGAAGGAGAGAGCCGGCTCGCCGGCAGCGCCGGAGGAGGGCGCATCCCATGCAGAATGAGGTTGTGTCCCGTGAGCAATGGATCGAAGCCCGCCGTGCCCTGCTGCTGAAGGAAAAGGAGGCGACGAAGCTGCGAGACAGCATCAACGCCGAACGGCTGGCGCTGCCCTGGGTGAAGGTCGACAAGGATTACGTCTTCGACACGCCCGAGGGAAAGAAATCGCTCGCCGATCTCTTCGACGGGCGCAGCCAGTTGCTGATCTATCATTTCATGCTCGGCCCGGATTGGGATGCCGGCTGCCCCGGCTGCTCCTTCCTGTCCGATCACGTCGACGGCGCCCTGCCGCATCTCAACCATCACGACGTCACCTGGGTCGCCGTCTCACGCGCGCCGCTCGACAAGATCGCCGCCTACAAAAGCCGCATGGGCTGGAAATTTCCCTGGGTCTCCTCCTTCGGCAGCGACTTCAATTTCGATTATCATGTCTCTTTCAGCCCCGAGGATCTTGCCAAAGACAAGGTCTTTTACAATTTCACTCCCATGCAGCCGGCTGACGCCAATGACGAACTGCCGGGTCTGAGCGCTTTCTACCGCAACGACAAGGGCGAGGTTTTCCATACCTATTCGAGCTACGCCCGCGGGCCGGAGGAACTGATCGGCACCCTGATGATCCTCGACCGCGCCCCGAAAGGCCGCAACGAGGACAGCACGATGAATTTCGTGCGCCGTCATGACGAATATGAGGAGGCCCCCAAGGCGCCATCCTGCTGTCACTGAGCCAAAGCATGATGCCGGAAACTGTCAGCGGTTTTCGGCATCATGCCCTGGCTGGCCAGCGCAAATTCGAGCAGACGTCACCAGGCGACTTCCTGGGAATTGCGCTGACGAAGCCATTGGCGGACATCACAAGGGAGAAGGATGATGAAGACCGCAGAAGTGCTGAAGGAACATTCCTTCCTGGAAAGACTGGTGGGCGACTGGACCGTCACCGCACCGGAAATGTCCGGCGGCGAGCCCTGGACGGAGACCGTCCGCTCGCTGCACGGTATCTGGTTCGTCGCCGAGGGCACCGGCCGCATGCCGGATGGCAAACAGGCCGCCAGCATCCTGACGCTCGGCTACAACGCCGCAAAGGCCAAGTATGTCGGCAGCTGGATCGGCAGCATGATGGACTTCATGTGGGTCTACGAGGGCGAACTCGACGCTTCGGGCAATGTGCTGGACCTCTATACGACAGGGCCCGACTTCAACGGCGAAGGTCTTGCCGATTACCGCGAGCAGATCACCTTCGTCGACGCCGATCACCGCACCTTCATCTCCAGCGCCAGGCAGCCTGATGGCGCCTGGAAACAGTTCATGGAAGCGCATTACGCCCGGCAGATCTGACAATCACGGCGCTCGAACCTTGAAAAGGGGCGCCTCTAAAGGGAGAGTACGATGTCTGAGACGCATGGAAAGTTCATCTGGTGCGAGTTGATGACCCCCGACACATCGGCTGCCGCGAAATTCTACAGCTCGGTCGTCGGCTGGACCACCTCCGAGATGAAAGTGGAGGGCATGCCGACCTATACGATCTTCGAGGCGAACGGCATCGGCGTCGCCGGCCTGATGGAATTTCCGGCCGAACTCGAGGGGAAGGGCATTCCGCCGAACTGGACGGGTTATGTCGATGTCGACGACGTCGATCAGTCGGCCAAGGATTTCGTTGCCAATGGCGGATCGGTCCGCCGTCCGCCGGACGATATCCCCGGTATCGGCCGCTTCGCCGTCGTCGCCGATCCGCATGGCGCAGTGCTCTGCATCATGACGCCGGCGCCGATGGACAAAACCTGGCCGGAACTGGCACCCGATGCCCCTGGCAATATCGGCTGGCACGAACTCTATGCCGGCAACGGCAAAGACGCCGTCGCCTTTTATTCCAAGCTGTTCGGCTGGACCAAGGACAGCGAAATGGACATGGGCCCGATGGGCGTCTACTACCTCTTCGCCCGCAACGGCAAGCAGATCGGCGGCATGATGACCAAGCCGGAAAACATCCCGATGCCGTTCTGGAGCTATTATTTCATCGTGCCGGCGCTTGATGCCGCGATCGAACGCGTCAACTCGGGTGGCGGCAAGGTCGTCCACGGTCCGATGGAAGTCCCCGGCGGCAGCTGGATCATCCAGGCCATGGACCCGCAAGGCGCCTTTTTCTGCCTGGTGGCTCCGAAGCGGTAGCTGTTGATTTCAACCGCAGCCCCTCATCCGCCTGCCGGCACCTTCTCCCCGCGCGCGGGGAGAAGGGAATATGTTGCAACCTCTCCGTCCCTCGCTCACGCCTCGCAGGGCACGTCCCCTCTCCCCGTTTTACGGGGAGAGGGCTAGAGCAGATTGCGACTTGGTTGAATCGGGATTCCGTTTTTGTCGCAAATCAGATTTGATTGAATGAGCCATGGAGGCTTGTTCGATGGGTCGTGCTTATTCGATGGATTTGCGAGAACTGGCGATGACCCGTGTGGGGCAAGGCGAGACATGTCATGCGGTTGCCGCCGCTCTGAATGTCGCGCCGTCGAGCGTGATCAAGTGGGCGCAGCGCCAGCGCCGTACCGGCAGTGTTGAGCCTGGCAAGATGGGCGGTCATCGACGGGCGTTGATCTGCGGCGAGCATCGCGTCTGGGTCTTGTCGATGATCGATGGGCCGGAGCATGTGACGCTTGAGTGGCTGGCGCGGGGATTGCAGGATCGCGGCCTCAAAGTCCATCCAGCCAATATCTGCCGCTTTCTCCATCGCGAAGGCAAAAGCTTCAAAAAAAACCGTGCTGGCGGCAGAGCAGAACAGGCCGAAGCTGGCCCGCCAACGTGAACGGTGGAAGCGCCATCAAGGCGAGATCAATCCTGATCGCCTTGTGTTCATTGACGAAACCTGGGTGAAGACGAATATAGCGCCGCTCAGGGGCTGGGGCGAACGGGGCAAACGCCTGATCGCCCATGTCCCGCACGGTCATTGGAGAACGATGACGTTTGTCGCAGCCCTCAGAAACGACCGGCTCGATGCACCATGGGTCCTCAACGGGCCGATCAATGCCAATGCCTTTCTGACCTATGTCGAAAAGGAACTCGTTCGGACCTTGTCACCGGGAGATATCGTTGTCCTCGACAATCTCGGCAGCCACAAAGGCCTGGCGGTGCGTCGGGCTATCAGAAGGACAGGGGCAAAGCTCTTCTTCCTGCCCCCTTACAGCCCTGACCTCAATCCCATCGAACAGCTCTTCTCCAAGATCAAACAGGCCATGCGCACCGCAATGGCCCGTTCCGAAGACACAGTCCATGACGCCTTGGCTCGAACCATAGAGACAATCAAACCAAACGAATGCGCAAACTACATTCGAAACGCAGGATATGGGTCAACCTAAATGCAAAACCGTCTAGGGTGAGGGGCAACTTGCGGGAGTGTCGCCGGTCTTCCCCTCAGAACTTGTAACTTGTCCCGAACAGAACCTTGTCCTGCGTGGCGCCGACATCGCCGATGGCGGAGCCGAAGTCCTTGTTGCCGAAATCGGAATGGCGATACTCGCCGCGCACCAGAATATGGTCTGTGACCGCGTGTTCGATGCCGCCGCCGGCCGTCCAGCCGATCAGGATGCCGTCCTTCTTTCCAGCGGTGGGAATGTCGACCTTGCCGCCGCCGGCCGCCACACCCGCGGTTGCGAAGAACAGGGTTCGATCCAAGGCGTAGCCAACCCGCGCCCGGCCGGATGCATCCCATTCGAGGTTGGCATCGTCGTTTTTCTTGAAGTTGTAGTTGAAGTCGTTCTCGATGCCGTAGACGATATTTCCGGATTGGAAATTATGGCCGGCATGCAGGCCGGCCGTGCCGCCGTCGATATTTTCATCCGAGCCGAGGATCTTCGTCTGGCTCCAGGAATATCCGCCCTGGCCGCCGAGATAGAAGCCCGACCAATTATAGGCAGAGGATATCTGCTCGGCGGCGGGAGCGGGCGTCTCGTAAGTGAGGTCGGCGGCAACGGCCGGAACGGCGGCCGAAAGCGCCAGGGCGGCGCAGGCGATAAGTCTGATATGCATGAAGATGCCTCGTGTTCATTGGGAGCAAAAGAGGGCGGTCGCGACACCGCCCGACCCTCTAGAACATGCCCCGCCCCGATGTTGCGGAGTGTCTTTTAACGTTGAGATTTGTTGCGGGCCGATCGCGGAGGGCGCGGCACCGCACGCCCCACCACCGATCATCCCCATTATCCCGCAACCGAAGCAAAAAACCCTTCCGGGCTCTCCACCTCCACCAACTTCTTCTTCTCGATCAGCCAGAACCGGTTTCCCACCGCCCGCACGAAACTGCGGTCGTGCGAGACCAGCAGGCAGCTCGCCTCCTGCGCCATCAGCTCGCTCTCCAGTGCTTCCTGCCCCTCGATGTCGAGGTGGTTGGTCGGCTCGTCGAGCAGGTAAAAGTTCGGCTCGGTCAGCCTGAGCACCAGCATGCCGAGCCGCGCCTTCTGGCCGCCGGAAAGCTGGCCGATCGGTTTTGCCTGCATATCGATCGTCATGCCGGCTCCGGCCAGCAAGGCCCGCGCCCGTTGGTCGCCGACATCGAAACGGCGGATGATCGTGCCGATCGGCCTATCCTGGTCGGCCAGATCGGCAAGCGCCTGGTCGCCATAGCCGAGAACGACCGACGGCGTCGCCTTGATGCCATCCTGTCCCGCCTCCCGTCTTTCGATTGCCTGCTTCAGCATCAAGACCAGTCGCGATTTGCCGGCGCCGTTGAGGCCGAGCAGCACGATCCGGTCGCCCTGGCAGATGAATTGCCGGCCGGTCTTGAACAGCAGCGTTCCATCCGGCGTCCTCACCGCCGCATCCTCCAACGTCACCAGCACCTTGGCATGCGTGCCGCGGTTGGTAAGCCGGATGGCGCCGGCCGAGCGCTCGAGATGCGCCGGTTTTGCCGCATCCTCGAGCTTCTCCGCCCGCTGCTTCAACTGCTTCGTCTTGACGACGAGCAGATCGCTGCCGGAATTGATGCCGATATTGTTGAGCTTGGCCGCCTGCTTGCGCAATTGCTCCGCCACCTTGATGTCCCGCTCATAGCGCCGGGCTTCGGAGGCGTCAGCCTCGTCGAGAGCGGCGCGCGCCCGGGTATAGGGCAGGGCGAAGACCTGCGATTGCTCCGGCCGCAGGAACAGCGTCCGGTTGGTCGTCGCATCGAGGAAGGCGCGGTCATGGCTGGAGAGGATAACCGGCACGTCGCGCGGCAGTGCATTCAGCCAGCCCTCCAGCTGCGCGATCTTTTCGAGGTCGAGATGGTTGGTCGGCTCGTCGAGCAGCAGCACGTCGGGTTCGCTGACCCAGCTGCGGGCAAGCATGGCGAGCCGCTGCCAGCCGCCGCTCAACTGCTTCAGCGGCCGCCAGCGCATCACCTCCGGCACCTCGAGCGATTCCAGCACCACGTCGACGCGCCAGCTCTCGCTGTCGGCCTGATCGGCCGGCAGCGCCTGCAGCACCGCATCGTAGAACGGCGTGTCGAACAGTGCCGCCGGCACGTTCTGCGCGACATGGCCGACGGTCAGCCCGCGCGCCTTGGTGATCTCGCCCTCGCTCGGCTCCAGCGCGCCGGTGATGCAGGCAAGCAGCGTCGACTTTCCCCGCCCGTTGGCGGCGACGAGGCCGATGCGGTCGCCTGAATTGACGACAAGATTGAGTTTCGTAAACAGCGGATTGCCCAGCGTCACGCCGAGATTGCGGATATTGATGAGGGTCATGAACGTTCTCTGGTCTTGACCGGGTGTCGACGCGATCCGGGGCGTTCAGCCATCACGGAATTGCGCCTATCGGGCCCGGGAAATTACAGGAATGGGCGCTGTATTTCGCACGGCGCCGCATTGGCCACGAGGGGCAGACCAGGAAGAGATGTCGAGAAACCGTCTCTGGTCAGCCCTGCAAACGCATTTGCAAGGCGTTGACGGGACCACGCTGGCGATGATGCCGGAAATAATATTGCATAGCGTGATCCTCCCTTCTCGAAAGGGTTGCAGGATTGAAATACCATTGCCTGGACTAGGAGGCAAGGGAGGCGCCGTTCCCCGGCGCCCAAGAGAGCCTCATCCTGAGGTGCCCCGCAGGGGCCTCGAAGGACGAGGCGGGTGCACTGGTGGTTGGACGCAAGGAGCAGCGCTGGAGCGTGTCCTTCGAGGCTCCGGCCTTTGGCCTACGCGCCTCAGGATGAGGGAGGTTGGAGGGTGCCGCGGCCTTTCTCCGACCTCATCCTGAGGTGCCCCGAAGGGGCCTCGAAGGACGAGGTCGGCCACCGGCGTTGATGGGCGCAAGACGCGGTGCTGGACGCGTCCCTCGAGGCTCCGCCCTATGGGCTGCGTGCCTCAATGAGTGCCGCCTAACCCGCCGGATCACCGCCAGCCAATTCCAGCCGCCGCGTGATCCCGATGCTTTCCAGAAACGTCTCGTCATGGCTGACGACGATGAGCGCCCCGTCATAGGCGCTGAGGCCCGCCTCGACCGCGGATATCGAGTCGATGTCGAGGTGGTTGGTCGGCTCGTCGAGGATCAGCAGCGGCGGTGGTGTGGCGCCGAGAACGCAGGCGAGGCCGGCGCGCAGCAGTTGCCCGCCGCTGAGCGTCGAGACGGTCTGCAGCGCCGCGTCCGCCCGGAACATGAAGCGGGCAAGCGCGGCCCGGCAGGTGTTCTCATCGGAAAGCGGATTGATCCGGCGAAAATTGTCGCGGATCGAGGCCAACGGATCGAGAAGGCTGACCTTCTGATCGAGCATCGCGAAGTCGGTCATCACGGCGATCGTGCCGGCCCAGGGTTTGATTTCGCCGGTGATGAGCGAAAGCAGCGTCGTCTTGCCCGAGCCGTTGCGGCCGGTGACGGCAATGCGTTCCGGCCCCGTCACGTCGAAGGAGAGATCGCCGATGACGGGGTCACCCGGCCGATAGCCCGATGTCATACGATCCACCCGCAGCACGATCTTGCCGGCCGCCAGTCCGGTCGGCGGCAAGGTCACCGACAAGGGCTGCAGGATCTCGATTTTTTCGCGCGCGGCCTTCGCCTCGTCCAGCGCCTGGGTGCGCCGGCGTTCGGCAAGGCGGGCATTGTCGCCGCCGGTCGTTTCGCTGCGCTCCTTCATGCCGCCGAGCATGATGCGCGGGATGCCGCCCTTGGCGGCCATCTTCCGCCCCGTGCTGTCCCTGTGCGCCTGACGTTCCACCGTCGCCTGCGCCTTCCGCGCGACCTCGGCCATGCGCTTTTCGGCATCGGCAAGATCGTGCTCTGCTGCCGCAAGCTCCAGCGCCTTGCGCTGGCGATAATGGCTCCAATTGCCACCGTAGCGCGTCGCGCCGAGCGATGTCAGTTCGACGATCGCATCCATGCTTTCGAGCAATTCCCGGTCATGGCTGACGATGATCGCCCCGGCTCGCCAGCCCGATAGCAGCGCGATCACCGCCTCGCGGCCGTCGCGGTCGAGATTGTTGGTGGGTTCGTCGAGCAGCAGAAAATCCGGTTCGGTGAAAACAAGCGCGGCAAGTCCGGCCCGGGTGCGCTGCCCGCCGGAAAGTTCGGCGAGCGGCGTTTCCGGCTGTGCGTCGAGCCCTGTTCGATTGAGCGCAACTGCGATGCGCGCCTCCAGCGTCCAGTCGGCCGAGGCGAGCTCGTCGGCCGTTGCGTCGCCGGTTTCGGCGCGGCGGAGAACCGTAAGCGCCCCGGCGACGCCGAAGAGATCGGCGATGGTTTCGTGAAATGCCACCTGCACGTTCTGGCGCAGGATGCCGAGGCTGCCGCCGACCGATACCGTTCCCGAGTGCGGCTTGGCGTCACCTGAAACGAGCTTCAGCAGCGTCGTCTTGCCGACGCCGTTGCGCCCGACCAGACCGATACGCTCCGCCCCGAAACTCAAATCGAGACCGGAAAAAAGCGGCCGCCCGTCAGGCGTGGCCCATGAAATTTTGGATAGAGTGATGGATGCAGGCATGGATATGGATTTCCCCGTTGGCAAGGCGAACTGGCATTGCGATCGGGTTGAAATCCATTGCGGCACACATCCTGTTGAAATGGTCGATGGCAGGTAATTTAGGGGATGAAGGCTTGCGGTTCAAGGCGGGGAACGATCTTGCCTCCTTCTAGAGGAAGAGCAAGCTGCCGCTCACCCTAATCCTCTCCCCGTATAAAACGGGGCGAGGGGACGTGCCCTGCTGGAGGCAAGGGGGACGGAGAGGTCGCGGCACATCCCCTTCTCCCCGCATGCGGGGAGAAGGTGCCGGCAGGCGGATGAGGGGCGTGCCCCTAGAAACGCCTACCGCTTCAAGCTTCCCAAGATCCCGCGCACCAGCGCCCGGCCGACCTGGGTCGCCACTGTGCGTGCCACGCTCTTCATCGCCGCTTCCACCACCGTTTCGCGCTGGTAGCCGGAAGACCGGCCGCGTGATTGGCCGCGGCCCTGCTGGTTGTCGTCATTGCTGCCGCCGAAGCCCGGCAAGCTCCAGCCGGAGGTGGTGGTGCCCGGCTGCTGTTCTGCGGCTTCGTCCTGCGCCCGTTTGGCGGCATCGGCATCGGCTGCCTTCTTGGCGCGGGCCGCCAATATCTCGAAGGCGGATTCGCGGTCGATGTCCTCGTCATAGACGCCGAGAACCGGGCTCCTGTCCATGATCTGCTGGCGCTCGGCATCCGTCACCGGCCCGACGCGGCCAGATGGCGGGCGGATCAGCGTGCGCTCGACGATCGACGGCGCGCCCTTGGCTTCGAGCGTCGAGACCAGCGCCTCGCCGGTGCCGAGATTGGTGATGACGGTGGCGCAATCGAAGGCCGGGTTGGGGCGGAAGGTATCGGCCGCGGTCCTCACCGCCTTCTGCTCGCGCGGCGAATAGGCGCGCAGCGCATGCTGGGCGCGGTTGCCGAGCTGGGCGAGCACCGTTTCCGGCACGTCGAGCGGGTTCTGCGTCACGAAATAAACGCCGACTCCCTTGGAGCGTATCAGCCGCACCACCTGCTCGACCCGTTCGGTCAGCACTTTCGGCGCGTCGTTGAAGAGCAGATGCGCTTCGTCGAAAAAGAACACTAGCTTCGGCTTGTCCGGATCGCCGACTTCGGGCAGTTCCTCGAACAGCTCCGACAGCAGCCAGAGCAGGAAGGTGGCGTAAAGGCGCGGGTTCATCATCAGCTTGTCGGCGGCAAGCACCGAGATCTGGCCGTAGCCGTTATTGCTGGTGCGCATGATGTCGGAAATCTTCAGCGCCGGCTCGCCGAAGAAATGTTCCGCACCCTGCTGTTCGAGAACCAGCAGCGCTCGCTGGATCGAGCCGACCGAGGCTTTGGAGATCAGCCCGTACTGATTGGAAAGCTCGCCGGCATTCTCGCCCATATAATTCAGCAGCGAGGTGAAATCCTTGAGATCGAGCAGCGGCAGCCCGGCCTGGTCAGCGATCTTGAAGGCGATGTTGATGACGCCCTCCTGCGGTTCGGAGGCATCCATCAGCCGGGCGAGCAGCAGCGGCCCCATCTCGGCGACGGTGGTGCGCACCCGGTGGCCCTTCTCGCCGAACAGATCCCAGAAAATCACCGGAAACTGATCGAATTCATAGTCGGTGAAGCCGATCTGCTCGGCCCGCTTGGTGAGGAAATCCTTGGCCTCGCCCTTGGCGGCGATGCCGGAAAGATCGCCCTTGATGTCGGCGGCAAAAACCGGGACGCCGGCGCGGGAGAAGCCCTCGGCCAGCACCTGCAGCGTCACCGTCTTGCCGGTGCCGGTGGCGCCGGTGACGAGGCCGTGGCGGTTGCCGAATTTCAGATCGAGATATTCAGGCTTGTTGATGCTGTCGTCGGGATTGCGGCTCGCGCCGATGAAAATCTTGCCATCCTCGATCATCCGCAATTCTCCCTTCGGCGCTGCCGCTCTTTGTCGGAAGACGGGCTTGCGCCGCCTTCATCGAACCATCGTTTCTCTGTTATAAGCAGGCAGGCGGATGCGGACAACTGTTTGCATCGAAAGCAAAACCGGACATTGAGTTGCGCTCGAATCTCGATTAACGCTGACGTTAACGTCAAAAAACAGGAGGCTGACGATGAATGAAATTGTGACCCAGATCGCCGATCGTGTGGGTATCGCGCCTGATTTGGCCGAAAAGGCGCTCGGCATGATGCTCGGCTTCCTGCAGCGCGAGGCCGCCGACGGTCCGGTCGCCCGGATGATCGAGGCGATCCCCGGCGGCGGCGATCTCGTCGCCCAGTTCAACGGCGCAAGCGCCGGCGGCGGCGGTCTGCTCGGCGGGCTGATGAACTCGCTCGGCGGCGGCGGCATCATGGGCCTCGGCCAGCAGCTGATGGGCGAGGGCCTCGGCATGGGCGAGATCACCTCGCTCGCCAAGGAAACCATCGCAATCGCCAAGCAATATGCTGGCGAAGAGGTCGTCGACGAAGTCGTGGCTTCCGTCCCCGGCCTCAGCCAGTTCGTCTAAAACGACAGCCGAACAGAAGGAGCCCTGCGGCGTCGTTGCGGGGCTCCATTCCCCTCGCCAAACTTTGATCATCTGCGCCCGTTCCATAGGGAACAAGCAAGCCGGATTGCTGTTTCTATCAGCATCGCTGAAATCAGAAGGAATAGCATCATGCGCAGGTTTATTGCAGCAGCCTCGATCGCTCTCCTCAGCCTCTCCACCCCGGTTCTCGCCCAGTCGAATATGGGCATGGATGCCAGCGGCCGGTTCGACGGCACGCCGCCGCTCGGCACCTCGCCGGGCAACGAGCCGGAAAGCGGGCTGGTCATCCCGCTCGACTCGATCGAAACCGGCAGCGTCGACAACGGCGTCCCGAGCGGCCGGGTCGACTGGGCGCGCTGCCCGCCGCGCAAGGCCCGCGGCGCCCTTGCCACTGAAGGCGGCAACAGCGGCGCTTCCCTCAGCCCGGCATGCCGTGATCGCGGAAACTGACAGGACGAGGGAAGGGCGCTATTTGCCCTCTTTCTTGTCCTGCTGCAGGATCACGCCGAGTTCATGCCAGCGCCGCCCGTCGCGCTCGATGAGTTGGTCGGCTGAGGCCGGCCCCATGCTGCCCGGCGCATAAGCGTCGGGCACACTCTCATCCTTGCCCCAGATATCCAGGAAGGGCTGCACCGCAGCCCAGCCGGCCTCGATGCCGTCGGCGCGCTGGAACAGCGTCTGGTCGCCGATAAAGAGATCGTAGAGCAGCGATTCATAACCGGTGGTCTTGCCGATATCGAACTTGTCGGCATAGCGGAAGTCGAGGGAAACCGGCGTGGTCTCGACCGAGAGCCCCGGCGACTTGATCGAGATTTCCATGCTCATGCCCTCGTCCGGCTGCACCTGGATCACCAGCCGGTTCGGCGGCAGGCGGCGATTGACCTCGGTCTCGCGGAACTGCGCGAAGGGCACCGGCTGGAAGGTGATGACGATCTCGGTGTCGCGCGCCGTCAGCGCTTTGCCGGTTCTGAGGTAGAAGGGCACGCCGGCCCAGCGCCAGGTATCGGCATAGAGCTTCAGCGCCACATAGGTCTCGGTCCGGCTGTCGGGCGAAACGTCCTTGCTGTCGCGGTAGGCCGGAAGATCGGCACCGTTGAGCGGCCCGGCGGTATAGGCGCCGCGCACGCCATGCGTCTTCGCCTCCTCGGGCGTATAGATGCGCAGCGCTTTCAGCACCTTGCTCTTCTCGTTGCGGATCGCCTCGGCATCGAAGCTGTTCGGCGGCTCCATGGCGATCATCGCCAAGAGCTGGAAGAGATGGTTCGGCACCATGTCGCGCAGCGCGCCTGTCGCATCGTAGAACTTGCCGCGGCTGCCGACATCGACGATCTCGGCGGCGGTGATCTGCACATGGTCGATATAGCGGCTGTTCCACAAAGACTCGATGATCATATTGGCAAAACGCGCCGTCATCAGGTTCTGCACCGTCTCCTTGCCGAGGAAATGGTCGAGCCGATAGACTTGGCTTTCTGCGATCTGCGCGAGGATCTGCGCATTCAGCGCTCGCGCCGAGGCGAGGTCGGTGCCGAACGGCTTTTCGATGGCGACGCGGCGGAAGGTGCCGTCCTTCTCGTCGGTCAGTCCATGGGCGGCGAGTTTCTCGACGATAGAGCCGAAGAAGGACGGCGGCACCGCCAGATAGAAAGCGGCATTGGCATCCGGTCCCAGCCGCTTGCCGATTTCGAGGAAAATATCGTCCTTGGTGAAATCTCCCGCCATATAGGAAATGCGCCGGCGCAGGCTTTCCCAGGCCTCGTCCTTCAGCGTCGGCTGTTCGCCGCTCAGATGATTGAGAAATTCGTCGAGCCGCCGGCGCAGAAACTCGTCGTCGCCCGGTTCGATGCCGACGCCGAGAATGTGGAGATCGTCGCCGACGAGGCTCTCACGCGTCAGATTGATGATCGCGGGCACCAGCAGACGGCGCGTCAGGTCTCCCGTCGCGCCAAAGATGACGAGGGTGACCGGCGGGGTAGGGGCAGCGTCCATGTGTGTCATCTCCTGAGAATTTCCGGCCGACTATAGTGCGCATCGATTTCGCCGCAACATATGCGGGCGGGGGATAACAGGCATTTGACATTATCTGGGGCGTGCCGAGGGCGGCCTGCCCCTCATCCGCCTGCCGGCAGCTTCTCCCCGCAAACGGGGCGAAGGGGGATAGCCGCAACCTCTCGATTCCCCATCGAACTCTCGTATGGGACGTCCGCTCGCCCCCGGTCGGGTTAGGGTGAGGGGCAGCTATCGACGCAAACCGAGCCCGTCGGCAGCAACCGACTACCCCTTCACCGCCACCATGAAAATCCGCGGAAACCGCAGCAGCACCCGCCCGTCCGACATCTTCGGATAAGCCTTTTCCACCCGCCCCAGATAATCCGCCAGAAACGCCTCGCGATACTCTTCGCCGGCCTTGGCGAGATAGGGCATCAGCCCGGTTCCCTTCACCCATTCGACGATATCAGCCGCATCCGCCATCGGGTGATAGTAGATGGTGTGCCAGATATCGACGCGCGCGGCCTTGGCGATCAGCCTGGAATAATAGGCCGAAGGCGGCGCCAAGGCCTGGCGGCGCACGCTCTTTTCTTCGAAGGCGGCCTTCCAGGGGCCTGCATGCGCGGTTTCCTCCATCATCAGATGCGAGGGTTCGCCGAGATTGTCGGGCATCTGCACCGCCAGCACGCCGCCTGCGGAAAGCCCGTCCATCAGCCGGTCGAAAATATCGAGATGATCGGGCAGCCATTGGAAGACGGCATTGGCAAACAGCAGGTCGGCCGGCTCCATCGGCTGCCAGCTGCCGAGATCGGCTTCGACGAAGGCCGTGCCTGGAAGCCGCTTGCGGGCCGCCTCCAGCATGTTCATGTCGCTGTCGAGGCCGGAGACGCCGTCGGCCCCATAGCGCTCGATGATCAGTTCGGTCGAATTGCCCGGCCCGCAACCGAGGTCGACGGCGCGGCCGATGCTTTGCAGCGGCACCTGCGCCAGAAGATCGCGCGCCGGTCGTGTGCGCTCATCCTCGAATTTCACATATTGATTGGCGGACCATGCCATGGGCGGTACCTCCTGATGTTGTAGCTGTCGAGCAGCTTCGAGGCGCCCGCCGAGCTTTACTCCGCGGACACAAGTATCTTGTCCACGCGCCTGCCGTCGAGATCGACGACTTCGAAGCGCCATCCGCCTCTCGTGAAGCTCTCACCCAACTCCGGCAGATGTTTCAGCTCTTCCAGCACCAGGCCGGCCACAGTCTGATATTCGAGATCGTCATCGAGCTTGAGATTCAGGAACTCGGCGAATTCGTCGATCGGCGTCCAGCCGGACACCAGATAAGAACCGTCATCGCGACGAGCGATGGCCTGCTCGTCCACAGGTCCCTCCTGCAGAGCGCCCATGATCGCTTCCAGAATGTCGCCTGACGAAACAATCCCCTCGAAATGGCCGTACTCGTCAAAAACCAGCACCATGTGGACTGGCGATTTCCTGATGGCTTCAATCACATTGATCGCGGTCGAAAGGTCTGAAACCACCGGGACGTCCTGCGTCAGGGCCTTGATATCGGCACTGCCGTGTTCCGACATCGAGTCGTAAAAATCCTTGACCGGAAGGATGCCGATCACCTCGTCCGAACTGCCTTTGCGAACGGGCAGCCGAGACCGTTTCGTCCGGTGCAATTGAGTGCGAATTTCATCAAGGCTGTCGTCGATATCGATAATTTCGACATCGCGTCGGGGCGTCATAAGCGCTCGGGCGGTGCGGTCCGCCAGGCGCATGACGCCTGATATCATCGCGGACTCTTCGCTTTCGATAACGCCGGCCGACTGCGCCTCGGCCAGAACGGTTTTGATCTCTTCGTCAGAAACGTTGTCGCCGCCTTTTCCGGCTTGGCCCAGGAGCTTCAGCACAAGATTTCCGGAAGCGTTCAGAAGCCACACGAGCGGCAGCGCGATTTTTGAAAGGACCGCCATGGCCGGTGCGACCTTCGCCGCAACGGCTTCGGGTTCTCGCAATGCGATCTGCTTCGGAACAAGTTCGCCGACAATCAAAGAAAGATAGGTGATCGCCACAACGACCGAACCGACGCCAATCGCGTCGGCTAACGTCGATGACATCCCCTGTGTCTCCAGCCATCCGGTCAAGCGGCTGCCGAGGGTGGCCCCTGAGAAAGCGCCCGAGAGAACACCGACCAGCGTAATGCCGATCTGAACCGTAGAGAGAAAACGACCGGGGTTTTCGGCAAGTTTAATGGCTTGAGCTGCCCCCTTGCTCCCATGGTCGGAGAGAACTTTTAGGCGGGCTGTTCGAGAAGACACAACAGCCAACTCCGACATGGCGAGCACACCATTGACGATGGTGAGAAACGCCACAATTCCGATTTCCAGAAACACAGGGACCCTATTCGTTGAGGTTTCAATGCCGCATCGACAAGGCGGCGCGGCGAGGGGTTCGAAGCGACGCTATATCAGCGTCACCCATCGTCATTCCGTCATCGTATCACATCAGTGTCGCTTTCATCGGTCTTCAGAATTCCGTGAGGCGGCAAGACCGACCCGGGCGGAAGGGTCGGGAATGCGGTCGAAAAACATTAGTGATTCGGCAGGAGCCGCCCATGTGGCGGCGCGTCATTCGCAATGATCTGGAAGAAGGCCGCTCTCTGCGGGATCTACCCGAGGCGAGGCGGAGGTCATCGCGCCGTCTACAGTGGTCGCCAGCTTCCTCGGCCGGAAGATCCCGGCTGGAACGGGCGGAGCTTGTACTGGATGGGTCGCTGTCGGGCATGTCGCAATTTTGGCGGTGAAACGGTGCCGGCGCAAGAGGCGCTAAGCAAAAATCCTCATAGCCTATTGATGTGACAGTTTTGAAACGGCGGCAGTGCGGCGTTCTGATTGAAGGTTTTAAAAATCTTGTTGGTGTTTCCGCATGATGCCGAAAGCCGCCCGAAGGGACCCGGCATCACGCGCTCGCGCCATCAAGCCGCCAGAATGGTGATCCCGTAAGCATTGGCCGCCGCCGTCATGCGGGCAATAGTCTCAGGCGAGGGGGCTTTCAGCGGCTCGGTCGTGCCTTCCGCTTCGATGAATTCCGCCATGTCGCGATCGACGATCGCGGAAAAGACAGCCGGGGCCATCCCGCGGTTGGAATAGCCGTGCACCATGAAGGGCGGGATGGTGACTATGTCGCCTGCGCCGGCCTCGATCTCCTCAGGGCCGTTGTCGGTGAGCCGCCAGATCGTCAAACGTCCCTTGAGGATGCGAAACACTTCCGGGCTCGCATGCGCGTGTTTCGGGGTGCGGCTGCCTGATGGTACGGTGACGTCGAAGATGTTGAGCCAGGTTCCGCGGATACGGACCTGTCGCTCGATCCGGTCGCCGAGGACGAAAAAGCGCTTCGCCTCTTCGCCGGCAGGCATTGTCACAAATGAGTTGGACATCATGTCCCTTTCTTTATTCGGGCTTTTCTCCCGGGGCTTTTTCTTGCGGGCGCAGCCGTTAGACCTTTGCACCGCCTTTGACAACAGCCTTGTTACCGAGGGCACCGTCGCCACATAGCTCGGGCATGGGACATGCCTCACGAAGCTGAGAGGCTGATATCGGTGCGGCGGATCTATTTCGCAAGGTCCGCCAGCGCTGTGCCAGCCGTGCGGAAATGACAGGGCTGCGGCGTTTCGAAAGGTTCCGCGCCTGTAATACCGCCGACACAGAAGGGGCGCATAGAACGCGGCGGCTGTTCCGGCCATCCCCCACGCCGTCACGGCGTTCATCGATGGAGCACACCCATGTCTTCTCTTCCCGTCGTCGGCGCCGCCATGACGCTCGATGACGTCGAGCTTCACCGCGACTGGCTGTTCGAAAAGTCCCGCGATCTCGAACTGCAGAGTTTCGTCGATGCCGAGGTCTTGAACGGCGACTGGGCGCCGCTCGCCGAACGCGCCCGCAGGCTTCTCGACGGTCACACCGGCCGTCTCGGCATTCACGGCCCGTTCTGGGGTTTTACCATCGCCTCGGAAGATCCCGATATCCGCGCCGTCGTCTCCAGGCGCCTGCTGCAGGGCCTCGATGTCTGCGCCGCCGTCGGCGCGACGCAGATGGTCGTCCACAGCCCTTACACTTCGTGGTCCTACAACAACCTCGACAACAATGACGGCGCCCGCGAGGATCTGGTCGAGCGTGTGCATCTGACGCTCAGTGATGCCGTCAGGCGCGCCGAGGATATCGGCTGTACCATGGTGTTCGAAAACATCGAGGACAAGGACCCTCATATCCGCGTGGCGCTTGCCGACAGCTTCAATTCGCCCGCCGTCGCGGTCTCGATCGATACCGGCCACGCCCATTATGCCCATGGCTATACCGGCGCGCCGCCGGTGGATTATTACGTCAAGGCCGCCGGCAACCGCCTGCAACATGTGCATCTGCAGGATGCCGACGGCTATGCCGATCGTCACTGGAGCCTCGGCGAGGGCTCGATCCACTGGCACGCCGTCTTCGCCGCTCTCGCCAAGCTCGAAAGCAATCCGCGTCTAATTATCGAGATCAAGGACAAGTCGAAGATCCGGGCTTCCGCTGCCTATCTCGCCGCCATTGGCTTGGCTGAATAAAGCCGGTTGCTTGCCGCTCCCTCTTCTCCCCAGCGGGGAGAAGGTGGCCCGAAGGGTCGGATGAGGGGGCCGCGCGGCACACCATTCATTGCCCTTCGCTTGCACTCAGCGAATTTAGCGATCTGCCGTGTAGCCCCCTCATCTGCCTGCCGGCATCGACCGGGGTCGAGCCACAGGTCTCGACCCGTCCTTCGGACCCCCGCGGGGGAGAAGCGAAATCGTGGCAGCGCCTTGGTTCCCTCTCACGCTTGTCACAGGCGAGACAGCAAAACTCCCTCACGAAAACCGCGTAATCACGCTGATCCCCGTGGCCTCCGCCTTGTCGAGCGCCATCAGCGTCGGCACGGCCTCCTCCAGGCTGACTCGCCGTCCGATCAGCTTCTGCGGGGCGATCTTGCCGGCCGCCAGCATCGACAGCATGGCGTCGTAGCGCCAGGCCTGCATGCCGTGGCTGCCGTAGATCTCCAACTCGTGGCCGATCACTTGCGCCATCGGGATTTGCGGCGTGGCATATTCGCCGAGCATCAGCCCCACCTGCACATGCCGGCCGCGCCGGCGCAGATTCTTGATCGAGTTGAAGCAGGTGGCGGGGTGGCCGAGCGCGTCGATCGAGACATGCGCGCCGCCCTTAGTGATCTCGCGCACCGCCTCCGCCACATCCGCGACGCCTGAGGCATTGACCGTCGCCACCGCCCCGCAGTCTCTCGCGAAGGCAAGTTTCTCCTCGGAAATATCGATGCCGATCGCATTGGCGCCGAGCGCGGTGGCGATCATGATCGCCGACAGGCCGACGCCGCCGCAGCCATGCACGGCGATCCATTCGCCGGGCCCGGTGCGTGCCTGGTCGGCGACGGCGCGGAACGAGGTGGCGAAGCGGCAGCCGAGGCTTGCCGCCGTCGCATCGTCGATCGTCTCGGGCAGATGCACCAGATTGGTGTCGGCATAATCGATCGCCACATATTCGGCGAAGGATCCCCAATGGGTGAAGCCCGGCTGGAACTGGTTCGGGCAGACCTGCTGGTTGCCGGAATGGCACTCGGTGCAATGGCCACAGCCGGAAACGAACGGCACAGTCACCCGGTCGCCCACCTTGAAACGCATCACACCGCGGCCGGTGGCGACGATCTTTCCGGCAAGCTCGTGTCCCGGCACATGTGGCAGGCGGATATCGGGGTCGTGCCCCATCCAGCCGTGCCAGTCGCTGCGGCAGAGCCCGCTGGCGCCGACCGATATGACGACGCCGTCCTCAGAAGGCGTCGGATCGGGCAGGGTGCGGATTTCGGGCGCCTGTTCGAAGGCTTCATAATACATGGCTTTCATCGGCGTCGTCCCTTGCTGCTGTAAGGCGATTTGAACCTATGATCGCATGCGGCATGCCTCCGTACCAACGGTCCATTCCATCATTTTTGCTGATACACCCATCGCTCGCGCCACGGGCGCCGCGCACGAATATTGCGGCCCGGCGCCATCCCTCAACATTTTCTTGCTTCCGCATTTGCCGCCCGGATTTGTCCTTGACCCGGTTAGCCGCAGGGGTTTTTGCTATGCCGACTTTGAGAGGGGAGGGCAACATGGCCGTCGATACATCACCGCGTTCAACCACCTGGACTCATGTCGACGGGGAGTGGCTCCCGGGCAATCCGCCGCTGATCGGGCCGACCTCGCATGCCATGTGGCTCGGCTCCACGGTCTTCGACGGCGCCCGCTGGTTCGACGGCATCGCCCCCGATCTCGACCTGCATTGCCAGCGCATCAACCGCTCCGCGCTTGCCATGGGGCTGAAGCCGGTGAAATCGGCCGAGGAAATCGCCGCGCTCGCCTGGGAGGGCGTCGGGAAATTCGACGGCGCCACGCCGATCTACATCAAGCCGATGTATTGGGGCGAACATGGTTCGCCCGGCAGCGTCGTCTCCGTCGATGCGGAATCGACCCGCTTCGCGCTCTGCCTGTTCGAGGCGCCGATGGGCGGCCATGGCGGCACCAGCCTCACCGTCTCGCCCTATCGACGCCCGTCGCCGGAGACGGCGATGACCGAGGCGAAGACCGGCTCGCTCTATCCGAACAGCGGCCGCATGATCGCCGAAGCCCGCAGCCGCGGCTTCGACAATGCGCTGGTGCGCGATCTGAACGGCAACGTCGTCGAGACCGCCTCGTCGAACGTCTTCCTGGTGCGCGACGGCATCGTGATGACGCCCGCCGCCAACCGCACCTTCCTCGCCGGCATCACCCGCGCCCGCGTCATGGACCTGTTGCGCAAGGCCGGTTTCGACGTCGTCGAAGCCACGCTGTCCGTCGAGGATTTCCTTGCCGCCGACGAAATCTTCACCACCGGCAACTACTCCAAAGTCGTCGGCGTCATCCGCCTCGACGACCGCAACCTCCAGGAAGGCCCGCTCACCCGCAAGGCGCTGGATCTCTACATGGACTGGGCCCACGGAAGAAGCGAGAGCGAGGAGTGAGCAGCGGTTCGGCGCAGCCGAAGCAATCGATCCTGTGAATCGATTGCAGCTGCGAACGCCCGAAGCGCAAGCGAAGGGCCGGGTGGGTGGTTCGGAGGCGCAGAGCAAGGCCCGCCCCTCATCCGGCTGCCGCCACCTTCTCCCCGTAAACGGGGCGAAGGGGGTATGCCGCAACCTTTCCGTCCCTCACCAACGTCTCGTAGCGCACGTCCCCCAGTTGGGCTAGGGCGAGGGGCAATCTGCAATCGGGTGAAGGCACTGTCGGCCGCCTCACATCTTCCGCGCTGAAACGAGCAAGAACGGAGGTCGACGGCGCTGATCGGCAAGGCGCGGCCATCTGGCGATCGCGTCGTCATCGGGCATCGGTTCCAACACCCTCTCTATGGCGAAGCCGTTGTCGATCAGGGCATTCAGATAGGAACTGACGGTTCGGTGTTGACGTGGCACATCGAGCCCAAGCCACCGGATCATTCGGCTCCCTTCATCCGCATAATGGTCCACCGGCCAATGGGTTCTCTCGCCGTCGGCACTCGTCTCCCATTCCCGGCGGGCGCAAGTCACGATTGGATGCTCAACCGAGAAGACAAATCTTGCTCCAGGTTTCAATGCTCGACTGGTATCGCTGACGAGCCTGTCATACGGTTCGACATAATGGAGAGCCAGGCTGCTCACCACCAGGTCGTAAGTCTTTTCCGGCAGTTCCAGCGTCTCAAGAGGCCGGGCGACAAAGCGGGCGGCGGGATGGACCGACGAGTGGGTCGCTTCGGCGATCATCCGCTCGGAGGCATCGATGCCAAGAACTTCTTTTGCGCCCTTTGCGCACAGATCGCGGACCATGTCTCCGCTGCCGCAGCCAAGATCGGCGACCACGAGATTTTCCGGGTTCGGCATGAGAGACCAGATCGCTGGCCTCTCGACAACCTCATTCAACCGGCCCGGCGCCGACCGCATTTCCTGGTAGGCCGAGAAGAGATTATCATCATCATAAAGAGGCAGGTCGTCGGACATGTCTTAGCCTCCTGAATTGAACAGCGCCTATCTCCGAGATGTGAAACAAAGATGACAGCTTTCTGTTTTGTCACGCGTACCCTGGAGGATATCATCGAGCGGTCTCATCAAAGCGCAACTGTTGAATGCCGTAAGACGGGCCGTTTCGAATGACCAATTCAACGATTGACCTATCCGCTTCGCCGATCCGAATTCCCGTCCATTTTCACGGCGTCGTCTACAATGCCGATCATTTTCCCGGCGGGGCTCGGACAAAGGGGCTGGGGGGAGGCGCAAATTGCCAGCAGTATGTTTACGAACTGCTTCGCCACTTCGGCTTCATCGTTCCCGACTTCCGTTCGAGCGAGCTTTGGGAGGACACAGAATATACTGTTGTCTCTGAGACGATGCGGCGTTTCGATCTCGTCCTGGTAAACAGCCGCCCCTTGGCCTGGGGTGCCCATCTCGGGCTTTGCCTCGGCAGCGATCTGATCCTCCACCTTTCCAGGCGGATCGGGCTGCCGGCAATCGAACCGTTGGCGGAAATGATCCGGCGCGATGAATACAGCTATTTCATCGGCGCGAAGACCGCTTGCCGCAGGTGCTTACGGGAACGGCAAACCTAATGCATGTCGCCCGGAAGTGTGCAGCGGTTCCGCCGGCACCTCCCCGTTCATCCTCACGTCATCCATTTCCGATGCTCCGCAAATCTCTCCGCCAGGAGGTCGATGAACAGACGCACCTTGGTCGCCAGATGGCTGCGGTTGGGGTAGACGGCGTTGATGCTGAACTCGACCGGCCGGTAGTCCGGCATGATCTTCACCAGCCGCCCTTCGGCGATGTCGTCGAAGACCACGAAACTCGGAGCCAGGAAGATGCCCTGGCCATTCAGCGTCAGGAAACGCAGCATTTCGGCGCTGTTGGAGACGGCGTTGCCGCCGATCTTGACGCTTTCCTGCCGGCCTTCGCCATCCTCGAAGCGCCATTCCTCGCCATAGGGGTAATAGGCATATTGCAGGCAATTGTGATCGGCGACCTCGGCCGGCTTTTGCGGCATCGGATGGCTTTCGAAATAGGCCGGCGAGCAGACGAGCACATGGCGCCAGGGCGTCAGCTTGCGGGCGACGAGCGAGGAATCCGGCGGCGGCACGGTGCGGATCACCAGATCATAGCCGTCCTCGATCATGTCGACCATCCGCTCGCCGATGCTGAAATCGAGCGCGATCGACGGATAGAGTTCCATATATTCGCTGACGACGGGCAGCAGGAAACGCACGATGGCGCTGCTGGTATAGACCTTCAGCGTGCCGCGCGGCGTGGTGCTGAGTGCGCCGGCCGTCCGGTCCGCCTCGTCAAGTTCGGCAAGGATCTGCGAGGAGCGTTCATAGTAATATTTGCCGGTTTCCGTCAGGCTGACCTTGCGCGTCGTGCGGTTGAGCAGCCTGACCCCGAGCCGATCCTCCAGTGACTGCACGTGATTGCCGACCATGGTGACCGACATGTTGAGCCGGCGCGCCGCGGCGGAAAAACCGCCACATTCCACCACGCGGCCAAAGACTGTGAGGCTTGTCAGCCGATCCATATTGTCCTCGGATTATCCGCTGAGAGTTGATGATCCTTCCCGATTTAAGCAGATTATCACAATGAAAGGCAGGGTGCATTGTCCCTTCAATCGAACAGGGCCTCTGAAACGGAGGCCGGCATTGAAGGAGAAACACAATGGTTGAGTTGCCCCGCAAGGATGTTTTCGACACGGCCCGGCAGGCCGATGGCGCGCCTGCGGCCGAAGCGGCTGTCGTCGAAGCCCCAGCCGCGGCCGCGCCGAAGAGAACCGGCCGCAGGATCGTCAAGCGCGCGGTCATCGCCGCAGCATTGCTTGCCGGCGTCGGTTTATCAGGCGATTTCGGCTACCGCTACTGGACGGTCGGCCGCTTCATCGAATCCACCGACGATGCCTATGTGAAGGCCGATTACACCACCGTCGCCCCGAAGGTCGCCGGCTATATCAGACAGGTGCTGGTCAATGACAACGACCCGGTCAAATCAGGCCAGGTTCTTGCCCGCATCGACGACCGCGACTTCCAGGCCGCATTGTCGCAGGCGAGGGCCGCCGTGAAGGCAGCCGATGCCGCCATCGCCAATATCGACGCCCAGATCGCCCTGCAGCAGTCGGTGATCGGCCAAGCCAAGGCGACGATCGATGCCTCGCAGGCCTCGCTCGATTTTGCCGTTTCCGATGCCGCCCGCTCGGCCCGGCTGATCACCAGCGGCGCCGGCACGCAATCGCGCGCCGAACAGAGCCAGTCGGCCCGCGACCAGGCCGTCGCCGCCGTCGAGCGCGACCGGGCAGCCCTCGTCGCGGCTGAGAACAAGGTGCCGGTCCTTGAAACGCAGCGCCAGCAGGCGATTGCCGAGCGCGATCGGGCGGCAGCGGCCGCGCATCAGGCCGAACTCAACCTGTCCTATACTGATATCGTCGCCGCCGTCGACGGCACGGTCGGCGCCCGCTCGATCCGCGTCGGCCAGTACGTTACCTCGGGCACGCAGCTGATGGCCGTCGTGCCGCTGCATGCCGTCTATGT
The DNA here is from genome assembly GCF_014195245.1 of Rhizobium sp. BK619. Lineage (NCBI taxonomy): Bacteria > Pseudomonadati > Pseudomonadota > Alphaproteobacteria > Hyphomicrobiales > Rhizobiaceae > Rhizobium > Rhizobium sp. BK619. The sequence goes on from NZ_JACIBH010000018.1 coordinate 104,451, forward strand.
CGTTGCCAATTTCAAGGAAACGCAGCTGACCCATGTCCGCCCCGGCCAGCCGGTGGAGATCAAGGTCGACAGCTTTCCCGACATGGCGATCAAAGGCCATGTCGACAGCGTTTCACCGGCGAGCGGCCTCGAATTCTCGCTGCTGCCACCTGACAACGCCACCGGCAACTTCACCAAGATCGTCCAGCGCATCCCGGTCAAGATCGTCATCGACGACGAGGCGCTGAGCGGCCTGTTGCGCTCGGGCATGTCGGTCGAGCCGGAGATCGATACCAAGGCTGCAGAGACCTCTGTGGCCGAGGAAGAATTATCCCGGCACGCCGGATAGCCCTTCCGCCTTTTCCCAAATTCGCCCGAACCCCGTCATGAAAGGTTTTCCGTGAGAACCGGAAAGAGATCAGCCATGGCCACTCTTCAGACCGCCGCAAACAGCAATTCGCTCACACGCCCCGCCGCGGCGGCGCCCGCCGCCATCAGCCCGGTCCGCATGTGGATGGCCGTCGTCGGCTCCACCCTCGGCGCCTTCATGGCGGTCTTGAACATCCAGATCGTCAATGCCTCGCTTGCCGATATCCAGGGCGCCATCGGCGCCGGCAGCGATGACGGCGGCTGGATCTCGACCTCCTATCTGATCGCCGAGATCGTCGTCATTCCCTTGAGCGGCTGGCTGACGCGGGTCTTCTCGCTGCGCAATTACCTGCTCGTCAACGCCATCCTCTTTCTGATCTTCTCCGTCGCCTGCGCCTTTGCGGCCAATCTGCAGCAGATGATCGTCCTGCGCGCCATTCAGGGCTTTTCCGGCGGCGTGCTGATCCCGATGGCCTTCACCATCATCATCACCCTGCTGCCCAAGGCGAGGCAGCCGATCGGGCTGGCGCTCTTTGCCCTTTCGGCCACCTTCGCACCGGCCATCGGCCCGACCATCGGCGGTTACCTCACCGAGAACTGGGGCTGGGAATATATCTTCTACGTCAATCTGGTGCCCGGCGCGCTGATGATCGGCCTGCTCTTTGCCTCGCTCGACCGGGCGCCGATGAACCTGAAGCTGCTCGCCAAGGGCGACTGGCCTGGCATCGTCACCATGGCGATCGGTCTCGCAGCCCTGCAGACGGTGCTGGAAGAGGGCAATAAGGAAGACTGGTTCGGCTCCGATTTCATCCTGCGCCTGACTGTTATCGCCGCCGTCTCGCTGACCCTGTTCATCGTCATCGAGCTGAAGACGGCCCATCCGCTCTTGAACCTGCGTCTGCTGGTGCGCCGCAATTTCGGCTTCGGCATCGTCGCCAACTTCCTGCTCGGCATCGCGCTTTATGGTTCGGTCTTCGTGCTGCCAATCTATCTCACCCGGATCCAGGGTTATAATTCCGAGCAGATCGGCATGGTGCTCGCATGGACCGGCATCCCGCAGCTGCTGCTGATCCCGCTGGTGCCGCGGCTGATGAAGCGTTTCGACATCCGCCTGCTGATCGTCGTCGGCTTTGCCCTTTTTGCCGCGTCGAATTTCATGAACGTGCATATGACCGGCGATTATGCGAGCGACCAGCTGTTCTGGCCGAACATCGTGCGCGCCGTCGGCCAAGCGCTCGTCTTCACGCCCCTTTCGGCCATCGCCACATCCGGCATCGAGCCGGAGAATGCCGGTTCGGCGTCGTCGCTGTTCAACATGATGCGCAATCTCGGCGGCGCGGTCGGCATCGCCTCGCTGCAGACCTTCCTGTCGAAGCGCGAGCAGTTCCACTCGAACATCCTGACCAACTCGGTCTCGGTCTTCGAGGAAGCCACGCGCGATCGGGTCGCGAGACTCACCGCCTATTTCATGAGCCACGGCGTCAGCGATCAGGCGCTCGCCGGCCACAAGGCCGTCGTCGCCATTGCGCTCAAAATACGCAAGCAGGCCAATATCATGGCCTTCAGCGACACCTTCTTCCTGCTCGGCGTCGCCCTGGTCGTGGCCCTGCTGGCAAGCCTGCTGCTCAGCAAACCCGGTCAGCTCTCCGGCGGCGGTGCTCACTAGAGTTTGAAGAAGGAGAACGCCATGACATCAGCGATCCATGCCCCCGATACCAGCCGGTTTCAGCCGAAGGCGGCCGGCAATGCTGTCAGCGCCGGCGCGCTGCTCTCGATCATCGAATGGCTCTCCGGCGACGAATGCCATGCGCTCGATGAGGCGGGCCTCGTCTCCGGCCTCGGCCGCCGGCTCCAGGCGCTCGGCCTGCCCGTCGATCGGTTGACCCTGCATCTGATGACGCTGCATCCCGAGTTCGTCGGCCGCACCATCGCCTGGGCGCCGGGCGAGCCGGTCGAGATCCACGACCGCGAACACGGTGCCCGGGTTGCGATTGCCAATACACCGCTGCGCAAGGTCATGGACACCCGCGAACCGCTGGTCGTCGGCGCCGGCGAAAGTGTGCATGGCCGCTGGCAGCATATCGATGTCTTTGCCGATCGCGGCCTGATGCAGCTCGTCATCGCGCCGCTCTGCAATGGCGACGGCCCGGTCAGCGCCGCCGTCTTCGGCACCAGGCGGCCAGGCGGCTTCAGCGCCTCCGAGCAGCAGCTGATCGAACGCATCCTGCCGGCGCTGCGCAACACCAGCGAACTGCGCATTCTTCGCCAGGTCGAGCTCAGCCTGCTCGACACCTATATCGGCCCGCTGACGGCGAGCCGGATTCTGGCCGGCCGCATCCGCCGCGGCGAGATCGAATCGATGCAGGCGGCGCTGCTGCTCTGCGATCTGCGCGGCTTTACCGAGCTGTCGAACCGGCTGCCCGGCAGCACCGTGCTTGGCCTGCTCAACGCCTATTTCGACCGGATCGTGCCGGCGATCACCCGCGAGGGCGGCGAACTGTTGAAATTCATGGGTGACGCCGTGCTTGCCTTCTTCCCGGGTTACGATGCCGCCCATTCCTGCGGCGCCGCGCTGGCATCGGCCCGCGCCATCCTCGATGAGATCGACCATTTCCAATATGAAGGCATCGGCGTGAAGGCCGGCATCGCGCTGCATTACGGCGAAGTCAGCTACGGCAATATCGGCTCCGGCCGCCGCCTCGACTTCACCCTGATCGGCCGCGACGTCAACCTCGTCAGCCGCATCCAGACCGCCTGCAGCGAACTGGGCGAGCCCGTGCTGATGTCGGCGCCGTTCCGCGAAGAGGCCGGGGCAGGGGATGCCGTCTCCGTCGGGGCGCATCGGCTGAAGGGGTTTGCCGAGCCGGTGGAGCTGTTTACGATCGTTAGGTAGGTGCGCGGTAGCACCCCCCTCTGCCCTGCCGGGCATCTCCCCCACAAGGGGGGAGATTGGCAGGAGGTTATGCTTCGCCCAAAATCTACGATTGATGTCACGGGTGTTGGTTGGGGAAGCCATCGCGCCCATCCGATCTCCCCACTTGTGGGGGAGATGCCCGGCAGGGCAGAGGGGGGTGCCACGCACCTTACCCTTCCCATATCTTTCCGCCATAGTGCCCGCGAATCCCACAACAGAGGAAGAACCCCATGACCGTGCTGTCCGATGAACAAGGCGAGATCATCCGTGAGCTGGGCGTTGCCGCTGATATCGATCCCGAGCGTGAGATCGAGCGGCGAACCGAATTCCTCAAGGATTATCTCGTGGCGTCGGGCATGCGCGGCTATGTGCTCGGCATCAGCGGCGGCGTCGATTCGCTGACGGCGGCGCTGATTGCCCAGAAGGCGGTGCGCGAGCTGCGCGACAGCGGCCATGCGGCGGAGTTCATTGCCGTGCGTCTTCCCTATGGCGTCCAGGCGGACGAGGCCGATGCCGAGCGGGCGCTGGCGACAATCGGTGCCGACCGCGCGATGGTGGTCAACATCAAGGCGGCGGCGGATGCGATGCTGGCGGCTGCGCAAAACGGCGGTCTTGCCTTTGCCGATGCCGGCCGGCAGGATTTCATCCTCGGCAACATCAAGGCCCGCCAGCGCATGATTGCCCAGTTCGCCCTTGCCGGCGCGCTCGGCAGCCTGGTCATCGGCACTGACCATGCCGCCGAGGCGGTGATGGGCTTCTTCACCAAATTCGGCGATGGCGCCGCCGATATTCTGCCACTCGCCGGTCTCAACAAGCGCCGCGTCCGCCTGTTGGCAAAGCGGCTCGGCGCCCCTGATGAGCTGGTCTTCAAGGTTCCCACAGCCGATCTCGAGGACCAGCGGCCGCTGCGCCCCGACGAGGAGGCCTATGGCGTCAGCTATGACGAGATCGACGATTTCCTCGAAGGCAAGCCGGTCGGCGAGATCGCCCGCCGCCGCATCCTTGCCGCCTATCGCGCCACCGCCCATAAGCGGGCGCTGCCGGTGGCCGTCAACGCCCTCTGAGGGCAGTCGACGTTACGGCCGCACCGGCGAGCCGGTCCGGCCTGCCGAGGCGAGATAGGCCTGTGGCGCGAAATAGACGCCGTCCGCGTCGAAGGCCTCGAGCTCTTCGGCCTGCAGCGCTTCACGCACCTTCGGGCGTGCCGCCACGCGGGCCATAAAGCCGTGCAAGCCCGGCCATTGCTGGAGATCGATGCCGGTCCAGGGCGACCAGTTCAGGCAGACGAAGAGATAGGCGTCCGCCACCGTGAAGGCCTCGCCGGTGAGATAGGGGCCGGCAAGACGGCCGTCCAGCCAGGCGAGCCGCTTCGATATCAGCGCCCGGATTTGTTCGTGCACGCTTGAGTAAAGCGGGTTGAACAGCAGCACCATCGGCTTGTGCAGCTCGGCAGTGATGAAATTCAGATAGGATTGCACCTCGTTGCGCTTGAGGTTGCCGACCTCGGGCAGCATGGCCGATCCTTGCGGCACACTGTCGGCGAGGAACTGCACGATCGCCGGCCCCTCGGTCAGCACCTTGCCATCGTCAAGCATCAATGCCGGCACGTAACCGTTGCCGTTGATGGCGAGATAATCCTTGCCGTCGCTTGTTCTGTGGGTCTGCCGGTCGACCTGGACCAATTCGATGTCGAGCCCCAGCTCCCGGCAGACGATATGCGGCGAAAGCGAGCATGCGGCGGCGTGCATATAGAGTTTCATGACAGGCTTCCTTCTGATGAGGCGGGCGATGCCGCCCGTCAATGGCGTTGAACATTTGTACTGTTTCGCATAAAATAACCCTCGTCAAGAATTTAATGCGAAACGGTACAGAATATGAAGGACGAGAAGAAACGAGGTCGCCCACGGGCTTTCGACGCCAAGGCGGCACTCGGCAAGGCGCGCGACGTTTTCTGGGACAGGGGTTTTGCGGCTGCCTCGCTCGACAATCTGAGTGCTGCGACCAACCTCAACCGCCCGAGCCTTTACGGTGCCTTCGGCGACAAGGAGGATCTCTATCTCGATACGCTGGAGGGCTATCGGCAGGATGGCATGGATGCGCTGGCTGAGGCGCTCGATCCGTCACTCCAGCTGCGCGACAATCTCGCCCGCGTCTATGAGAGCGCGCTTTCGATCTATTTGCATGGTGAAACCGCCGCCCGCGGCTGTTTCCTGATCGGCACGGCAACGGCCGAGGCGATCCAGCATGAACGCGTCCGCGAGGTGCTCGGCCGCAGCCTCAACGATTTCGACGGCGAGATCGAAAAGCGCATGCGCCTTGCCGTCGAAAGCGGCGAGCTTCCCGAGAGCGCCGATCCGCAGATGATGGCAAGGCTCGCCTCCGCCGTCATGCATTCGCTTGCCGTGCGCGCCCGCGCCGGTGACAGCCGCGAGACGCTGGAAGCGATCGCCCGCTCCGGCGTCGAACTGATCTGCGGACGGCGCTAATCCAGGTGGGATGTCTGCTTATCTGTTGGCCTCACCAGCCAGGCATAGGCAGCACCCGCGACAAGCAGCACCGAGGTGCCGAGGAAAACCGCCCGCATGCCGATATGCCCGCCGACGAAGCCGCCGAGGATCGGGCCGGCCACCTGGCCGACATATTGCGAGGAGATGGAAAACCCGAGAATGCTGCCGGCCGCACTGTCCGGCACGCTGTGACGGATGACGGCGGCGATGCAGGGCAGCAGCCCGCCGAGCGCCGCGCCCATCAGGAAGCGCAGGATGATCAGCTGCCAGGCGCTGGTGACGAAGGCTTGCGGGATCAGCAGCAGCCCGGCGACGGCAAGCGCGCCTGAAATCACCGGCCAGTGGCCGATCCTGTCGGCAAGCTTGCCGAGCCATGAGGCCGAAAGAATGCTGCCGAGGGCGGCCGCCGACATGACGATGCCCGAGATCATCGTCACCTCATCGGCGGCCGGCACGATCTGCGCGACATAAACGGTGATGATCGGCTCGATCGACATATTTGCGAACATCAACAGCATGCCGGTCGCCAGCATGGCGATGACAGGCCGTTTGTCGGCGATGGATTTCCAGCCGCCGCTTGCCTTGGCCGCCTGTTTGCGGGCCGGCGACTTCTCCTCTTTGATCAAAAAGGCTGTGGCGAGAAAGGCGAGGAAGATCATCGCCCCGGCGGCGAGAAAGGTGCCGCGGATGCCGATCAGCGGCGGCAGCGCTCCGCCGATCAGCGGCCCGACGAGATTGCCGGCCATGATACCGGAGGAGAGAAGGCCGAGCGCCCAGGCCGAGCGGTCTTTCGGCGTCTGCGTCGCCACCAGCACCATCGAGCCGGAGGAATAACCGCCGGCAAGCCCGACGAAGAGGCGCAGCGCCACCAGCTGCCAGACATTGCCGGCCATGCCCATCAACGAGATCGCCAGCGTCATGCCGAGGCTCGCGCGCACCAGCATCAGCTTGCGCCCGTAAATATCGCCGAGCCGCCCCCAGAGCGGCGCGACCAGAGCCGCAGCCAGAAAGGTGGCGCCATAGGCGATGCCAGACCATTGCACGATCGCCGCATGATCGCTGACGCCGAGCTCCTCCACATAAAGCGGCAGGAAGGGCAGCAGCAGCGTCATCGCCACGATGGTGGTGAAGGAGCCGATCAGCGAGATCGCCAGGTTGCGCTTCCAGTAGATCGAGCCTGCGCTCACGCTCGCCGCGTCCAATTGCGTATCGGTCATTCCGTGCCTCGGCATCGATCGTGAGGGCGCGATTGCGCCGAAACTGGATCATCTCGGGTAAAAGTGCTAGATATACTGATTGCGTGATGCAATCGGTTAATCGGAGGATATTGCCATGAACGATATGCGCACGAGGCAGCAAACCGTCCGCGATCTCTACGCCGCCTATCTGGAAGACCGCAAGGATAAAGTCGTCGCCATGCTGACGGAGGATTTCACCTTCTCCAGCCCGCGTGACGACCATATCGACCGGGCGGCCTATTTCGAGCGCTGCTGGCCGAAGCAACCGTTCTTCCGCGCCATCCACATCGAATTCCTGGCGGTCGATGGCGACGAGGCAGCCGTGCGGTACCGCGCCGAAAAACTGGAGGGCGGAAGCTTCGCGAACATGGAGAGCCTGCGCTTTCGCGGTGAGAAGATTGCCTCCGTAGAGGTCTATTTCGGCCGGAATCTGTAGTCCGGGCGCTTTAGAGGAGCCGTATTGCCGAGGTCACGATGATGACCATCGACACTGCCACCATCAGCGCCCGCACCGGCAGCCGCTTGACGAGGATGGCGCCGAAAGGAGCGGCGATGACGCCGCCGATGATCAGGCCGATCGCCGAATTGAGCTCCGACCAGCCGAGCGTCAGGATGAAGGTCAGCGAAATCGTCAGCGTCACCGCAAATTCGGTGAAATTGGTCGAGCCGATCACCCGCTTCAGGTCGTGGCCGCGCCCGACCAGCGTGCTGGTGACGACCGGACCCCATCCGCCGCCGCCGATCGCATCGAGAACGCCGCCGCAAAAGCCGACGGGCGGCACCGCCCAGTCGCGCACCTCGCGCTTGGCCGGCGGCCGAAAGGCTTTGTAGAAAATCAACAGGCCGATGGCGATCAGATAGGCCGACACGAAGGGCGCGATCACCTTGCCGTCGATATTGGCCAGCAGATAGGCGCCGATCGCGCCGCCGATCATGCCGGCTGGCGCCAGCCGCGCCACCAGACGCCAGTCGACATTGCGGTGATAGGCATGCGAAATGCCGGAGGCGGCCGTGGTGAACATCTCAGCCACATGCGTCATGGCGCTGGCATTGGCGGCCGGCACCCCGAAGGCCAGAAGACTGGTCGTCGACAGCACGCCGAAGGCCATGCCGAGTGCGCCATCGACGATCTGCGCACAGAAGCCCACCACGATGAAGAAGAAGATATCCGATGTCATGCGGTCCCCTCAGACGAACGGTAGCATCAGAATCCGCGATGCGGGAAAAATTTTAATTCAGGCGGAAAGTCCGCGCTGTTTCAGCCGGACGATCTTGAAGAAGCCGTTCGGAAAGACCGGCAGGATCTCGGCAGCGGAAAAATCCCCGCGCCGCTCGGCCCAGGCGAGAATGCGGTGGATGCGGAAGGCCGACGACCAGCCGATGTGACGCACCAGCGGCGCCACCGCCGCCTCGATCGCGCCTTGCAGGCCGGCGCCGTCGCCGAGCTTACTGGCCAGAATGATCTCGCCGCCCGGCCGCAGCACCCGGGCGCATTCGTCGAGCGCCCGCTCGGGCTCGGGAATCAGCGTGATGACGAAGGGCAGGCAAACTGCATTGAAAGACCGGTCGGCAAAGCGCAGCGCATGCGCATCCATCACCTCGAGCGCGCTGATATGCTGCAGCTTCTCGCGGCGCACCTTTTCGCGCGCCCGGGCGATCATGTGTTCGGAAATGTCGATGCCGGTCACCCGGCAGCGGCTGGGATAGTGCCTGAGCGTCAGGCCGGTGCCGACGCCGACTTCCAGAATATCGGTGCCGGCCGCGGCGGCGAGTGCTGCCAGTTTGCGGTGGCCGTCGCTGAGAAGGCCGCGATAGACGCGGTCATAGACCGGCGCCCAGCGCTGATAGATTTTCTGCTGATCTTCCGGCCTGCTGCGAAGCTCTGACATCCCGCACCTCCCTAAAGCCCAGACTTCAACTCCTAAGGGTAGCGTCCGGTTCCCCACGAAATGTGACCGAAGGCACAGATTGTCGGAGACAGCACGGGCCGACGCAGCCTATCTTGGCGGCGTGAGGCCAAGCTGTTTGGCGTCCAGTTCGCTGCCGATCTCCACGCTTTTCTTCTGCTTGTCGTAGACGCAGATCTGGGCGACCAGCCCCTTGGCGCCCTTCGGCTTGCCGGTCACCAAAGCCAGCCCGTAATGGCTGGTGCCGAAGGGATCGACGCTGGCGGCAGGTCTTTCGAGCGTGACCGCCGCCTTCTTGCACTTGGCTTCGACATCGGCTGCCAGCTGTTTCCAGGCATCGTCCGAAGAGGCATGAGCTGCGCCCGCGAGACTAATAAGCGCGGCAATGGTCAGAAGCGGGATTATATTCCTGTTCATATCGGGTCTCCGTTGCAGGGAATCGCCTGGGAAGCGGTTTTCGAGGCGGGCATCCCAGGCGATTTGCGCGACTGATTCCAACGCTGCAACTGAGGCAAATTTTCCTTCGACGGATCGTTTTTTGACATTTCGCTGGTTGCCTCTCCCCCTTTCCCCTCCTATGTTCCGCCACACCTGCCGATGACGCAATCTATTGCCAAGAGGAGATCTGACATGGCTTTCGAATTGCCTGAACTTCCCTATGATTACGAAGCGCTTGCTCCCTTCATGTCGAAGGAAACGCTGGAGTTTCACCACGACAAGCACCATAAGGCCTATGTCGACAACGGCAACAAGCTTGCCGCCGAAGCCGGTCTTTCGGATCTGTCGCTCGAAGACGTCGTGAAGAAGTCCTTCGGCACCAATGCCGGCCTCTTCAACAACGCTGCCCAGCACTACAACCACATCCATTTCTGGAAGTGGATGAAGAAGGGCGGCGGCGGCAACAAGCTGCCGGGCAAGCTCGAAGCGGCTTTCGCCTCCGATCTCGGCGGCTATGACAAGTTCAAGGCCGATTTCGCCAATGCCGGCGCCACCCAGTTCGGTTCGGGCTGGGCCTGGGTTTCCGTCAAGAACGGCAAGCTTGAAATCTCCAAGACCCCGAACGGCGAAAACCCGCTCGTCCACGGCGCCACCCCGATCCTCGGCGTCGACGTCTGGGAACACTCCTATTACATCGACTATCGCAACGCCCGCCCGAAATACCTCGAGGCCTTCGTCGATAGCCTGATCAACTGGGATTACGTCCTGGAGCGCTACGAAGAAGCCACGAAGTAAGCAGCACCAGACTCACCGCCATGGGCGGCGATGTCTCTGCTCTTCAATTCAGCACCCGGCGTCCAAACGCCGGGTGTTTCTTTTCGACGGGAAGCCGTCACATCCCTGTCACCGGCCGCTCCTAATCACGCTCCATGTCCTCTTCCGCTCTTCCCCTGTTTCGCTTCGGCATCATCGCCGACCCGCAATATGCGGCAATCGCTCCGCATGCGGCCATGGACCGCTATTACGCCAACAGCCTCGCCAAACTCGCCGAGGCGATCGAGGTCTTCAATGGCGAGGAATTGAACTTCGTCATGACGCTTGGCGATGTCATCGACCGCAGCTTCAAAAGCTTCGACGACATCCTGCCGGTCTATGAGAGACTGCGGCACGAGGCGCTCTTCCTGCTCGGCAATCACGACTTCTCGGTCTCCGCGGGCCATCTTTCCGAAATCTTCACGCGTCTCGGCATGCCGTCGCGCTATTACAGCTTCCGCCGCCATGGCTGGCGCTTCGTCGTGCTCGACGGCAACGAGATCAGCACCTTCGCGCCGCCCGAAGGCCATCCGCATCGCGCCCTTGCGGCAAAGATGCTGGCGGACCTGCAGGCGAGGGGCGAAAGAAACGCCCATCCGTGGAACGGCGCGCTGAGCGACGAGCAGTTCGCCTGGCTCGCCGATGAAATCGCAAGCGCCGCGGCGGCCGGCGAGAAGGTGATCGTCATGAATCACTATCCGGTCTATCCCGCCGGCGAGCACGATATGTGGGACTGCGACCACATTGTCGCGTTGCTCGCCGCGCACGACAATGTCGTCGCCTATTTGAACGGCCATAACCACGCCGGCAATTACGGCAAGGTCGGCGCCTGCCACTTCGTCAATTTCAAGGGCGTGGTCGACACCGAAACCGAAAACGCCTTCGCCATCGTCGAACTCCACCCCGACTATATTGAAATCCGGGGCTTCGGCCGCGAGGAGAGCCGGACGCTGGTTTATTAGGCTGGGAGAGACTGTCGATAAAACTTGGCCAACTGCTGCTTATGTCATGCTCGGCCTTTACCGACCCAATGACAGAAATTGACCGAGATTGCGGGGTACCTCCCCGAGGAAGCGCCCAACTCGCCGACGGTGAGTTGGGCGGAACGCAACCCCACCCTCCGTCATCCTCGGCCTTGAGCCGAGGGGGCAGATGTCGGCGGTCCTTTGGCGACGTCGAAGATGTGCCAGGCACGAAAGCGCTTCCCCGGGGCCGCATGGCGCTGATCTCCCGCTCGTGCCTAAACTCTGCCAACCTGTTCGCATAAACGCCCGTCCGCTACACCGGCACAGCCTTCTCCGTCCAGCCGCTCGTCCACAATTCCCGCAACCTGTCGCCATCACCCTTGAAGAACTCGTCGCGTGCCGCGCAGTGCTCCACCCGGTCGCTGCGGAAATTGCGGATGGCTTGGCGCAGCTCGCACCAGGCGACGATGTTGGCGGTCTGCGAATAGTAGATCAGAGCGATCGGTTGGATCGTCCGCTCGCTGGCGCGGCCGACTTCGTCGCGGTAGCCGAGCATGAGTTTGCATTCGTCGCGGATCGCCCGGCGCACGATCGCGAGATCGAAGCCCGCCGGCTGCGCGATCGAGCCCCAGGCATAGAGTGCCTTGGTATCCATCGCCTGGCGGAGCGGCGCCGGCACGGCGCCTGATATCTTCCGGTTGACCCGGCGGGCGGCCTGTTTCAGCTCCTCGTCGGCCGTGCGTTCGAGCAGCGCCAGCGACAGCACGATCGCCTCCATCTCCTCGATCGAGAACATCAGCGGCGGCAGGTCGAAGCCCGGCCGCATGATGTAGCCGATGCCGCGCCCGCCCTCGATCGGCACCCGCATCGCCTGAAGGGCGGCGATGTCGCGATAGATCGAGCGCACGGTCACCTCGAGCGTTTCGGCCATCACAGCCGCCGTCATCGGCTTTCTGGCGAGCCTCAGGATCTGAATGATCTCGAAAAGCCGCGAGGCCTTGCGCATTTTGCCTCTCCCATCCCTTAGGCTCCTGACAATACACTGTCAGTTGGGTTTGCGTATAGAGCCGCCTATCGGATTGAAATCAATCAGGGTCTTTCAAAACGGCCCATGCACCGACAAGGCGGTAACTGACATGAACTACCATGAAAACCTCTGGCTCTTCTTCACCCTTCTCTTCGGCATCATCATCGTGCCGGGCATGGATATGCTCTTCGTGCTCGCCAATTCGCTGACCGGCGGCGTCAGGCGGGGGCTGGCGGCGACAGGCGGCATCATGGCCGGCGGCGCCGTGCATTCGGCCTATGGCGCGGCCGGCGTCGGTCTGCTGGTCACCATGCTGCCGCAGCTTTTCAACGTTCTGCTCGTTGCCGGCGTCGCCTACATGATCTGGATCGGCATTTCGCTGATCCGCAGTTCGATCACCGTCGAGGCGGTCGGGCCGGGCACGGCGCGCTCCGGCTGGCGCGCCTTCCGCCAGGGCGCCGTCACCTGTCTCGTCAATCCGAAGGCCTATATCTTCATGTTCGCCGTCTATCCGCAGTTCCTGAAACCGGAATACGGCCCGGTCTGGATGCAGGGCCTGATCATGGGCGCAATGACGGTTATCACCCAGTTCGCCATCTACGGCACGCTGGCGATGACGGCCGGCCGCAGCCGGGACCTGCTCATCGCCAATCCCGACGTTACGGCCTTTGTCGGCCGCTTCGCCGGGCTGCTCCTGGTCACAGTCTCCGCCTTCAGCCTCTGGCAGGGTTGGAAAAGTGCCTGAATTGCCAAGACCTATCACATTGTTTTTATGATGATCCGGCAAAACGTGACTGCCCGGAGGGCATGGATTTTGTCATGCTCCCGGTGCAGATTGGCCGTCGGCCGCCTTGGCTCGGGAAAATGCAGAAAAGAAATGGAGAGGAATATGAATTGGAAAGCAGTAGCTGCCGCCGCAGCGATGGCAGGAATAGCCTTCGGTTCGGTGACCGCCGCCGACGGCACGCATGATTCGCGCATTGCCCTGATGAAGCAGATCGGCGGCGCGGCCGGCGCCTTGGGAGCCATCGCCAAGGGCACCAAGCCCTATGATGCCGAAGCGGTGAAAGCGGCGCTGACGACGATCGCCGCGACGGCCAAGGTGTTCCCCGATCAGTTCAAGCCGGGCACGGAAACGGGCGACCAAGAAGCGAGCCCGAAAATCTGGGAAAACATGGACGACTTCAAGGCGCGCGCCGCGAAGCTCTCCACCGATGCCGAAACCGCGCTCGCCCAGCTTCCGGCCGATGCCGCGGCTGTCGGCGCCACGGTCAACACGCTCGGCGCCAGCTGCGGCGGCTGTCACAAGGCCTATCGCATCAAGGAGTGAGCGATAGGTCATTCCCCTCCGACACCGATCCGCGCCAGCCTTGCCGCCGGCGCGGATCACCTTATTCTCCGCCTGTTCGGGGCTGGTCGCAGAATCGGTCCCTATAGGAAAATCTCGGCAAAAGGGGAGGCGGGGCATGATCCGCAGGTTCATTCGGTTACTGCTCTGTCTGATCGGCGTCGCCGTGCTGGGCGGTGGTGCCTTCTATCTCGTCACCGCACCCGATCCGCTGCCGGAAAGCCATTGGGCCGGTCTCGGCGCGCCGGATCCGGCAAACGGCCAGATGGTGTTCTGGGCGGGCGGCTGTGTCAGCTGTCATTCCGCCCCCGGTTCCGAAGGCGATGCCAAGCTGACGCTGTCAGGCGGCCTGGCGCTGAAGAGCCCTTTCGGCACCTTCCACGTGCCGAACATCTCGCCCGATGAAAAGGCCGGTATCGGCGGCTGGTCGCTGGCTGCGTTCGGCAATGCGATGAAGCGCGGCGTCGGTCCGGGCGGCGAGCACCTCTATCCGTCCTTTCCCTATGCCTCTTATTCCCGCATGAGCGACAAGGACGTCAACGATCTCTTCGCCTTCCTGAAGACGCTGCCGAAGAGCGCAAATGTCGCGCCCCCGCACGAACTGCCGTTCCCATACAATATCCGGCTGGCGCTCGGCGGCTGGAAATTCCTCTATTTCAACGATCAGCCGCGTGTTGCGCTCGCCAAGAGCGATGACAAAATCAAGCGCGGGCAATATCTGGTCGAAGGCCCCGGCCATTGCGGCGAATGCCACACACCGCGCGATGTGCTCGGCGGCTTCCAGGCAGATCAGTGGCTCGCCGGCGCCCCCAATCCGGAAGGCAAGGGCCGCATACCCGATATCACGCCGGCCTCCAAAAGCATCGGCGGCTGGAGCGAGGCCGATATCGCCAGCTATCTCGAAACCGGCTTCACCCCCGATTTCGATAGCGTTGGCGGCTCGATGGTCGATGTGCAGCAGAACATCGCTCATCTTCCGGCCGCCGACCGCGAAGCGATCGCCGCCTATCTGAAGGCGGTGCCGGGACGGTAGGACAGACCTGCCTCAAGCGATCGACTGCATATAGCGCATGCCGGTGACCGGCCGCGGGGTGAAATCCAGCTGTTCGTAGAAGCGGTGCGCCAGCACGTTTCCGGTGGCGGCGCTGACGGAGAGGTAGCCGCAGCCGGCCTTGCGCGCCGTCTCGCGGGCCCGGTCGACCAGCAACTGGCCGGTGCCGTGGCCGCGATGGCCGTCGCGCACGAAGAGATGGTGCAGGTCCATGCCGCGTTTTCCCTCTTGCGCCCTGTAGAGCGGCACGAGAATGGCGTAGCCGATCAGCCCGTCGCCGGTTTCGGCGACCAGTGCATGGATCCACGGCAGCGGGCCGAACAGGTCGCGCTCCAGTTGCTCCGGAGTCGTTGCCGCGGCATCACCGTGATGGGCGGCCAGGAGGGCGATCATCGCATTGAGTTCGGGCAGGTCGCGCGGCTTGGCGGCGCGGATCGTCACCACAGACGGGCGCATCAGTGAAATTTCGCTGTCTTCGATTTCGGTCATGGTCTTCGCGTCCTTTGATAGTCTGCCGTCAGGACGCTGCCGATACAACAAAGCCGCCTGACGGCGGCTTGTTGACAATATGATCTGTCCAGCCGCCC
Organism: Rhizobium sp. BK619; assembly: GCF_014195245.1. Classification (NCBI taxonomy): domain Bacteria; kingdom Pseudomonadati; phylum Pseudomonadota; class Alphaproteobacteria; order Hyphomicrobiales; family Rhizobiaceae; genus Rhizobium; species Rhizobium sp. BK619. The sequence goes on from NZ_JACIBH010000018.1 coordinate 119,594, forward strand.
TTTACAGGTACAGCCAAAAATACGAGCGGCTCTGGTGCGCGTTTTTGATCATGGCGCATCAATCGTCGTAAATGCCGTGTTTGTCAATGGCCGATCGCGCAGATCGGTATCGATCCCGTTTTCTCTCTTGATAGTATACCCCCCTATGCTACATAAGGGCCCATGTCTCACACCACCTTGCAGAAAAAGAAGCTCATCGCCCGCGTCAGCCGTCTGAAGGGGCAGATGGAGGCCGTCGAGCGGGCGCTGGAAGCCGAGCGACCCTGCGGCGAAATCCTGCAGCTGCTCGCCTCCGTCCGCGGCGCCTTGACCGGGCTGACCGGCGAGGTGCTGGACGATCATCTGCGCGAACATGTGCTGAATGCCGAGGATGACGCCGCCAGGGCCGAGGCGGTCGAGGAAATATCGGAAGTCTTGCGAACCTATATCCGCTGAGTGCCGTGACGAAGGAGCCTGTAATGAGTACCGGGATCGAGAATGCTGGAGCAGACGCGCTGGAACATGATCATATCTTCCTCGGCGCCGATCACGCGGTGAACGAGCGGCGCATCTGGCTGGTGATCGCGCTGACGGCGGTGATGATGGTGGCGGAAATCGCCGCCGGCACGGCTTACGGCTCCATGGCGCTGGTCGCCGATGGCTGGCACATGTCGACCCATGCCAGCGCGCTTTTGATTTCGGCGCTCGCCTATCTTTTCGCCCGCAAGCAGGCGCGCAATCCGCGTTTCACCTTCGGCACCGGCAAGCTCGGCGATCTCGCCGGCTTCGCCAGCGCCATCATTCTTGCGCTGATCGCCCTGCTGATGGCCTGGGAAAGCTGGCTGCGCCTTTCAAATCCGGTGCCGATCGGTTTTGCCCAGGCAATCGCCGTCGCGATCATCGGCCTTGCCGTCAATCTCGTCAGCGCCTGGCTGCTTGGCGGCGGCCACGCGCATGGCCATCACGCGCATGGTCATCATGCGCACCATCACGGCGATCATGCCCATCACGGTCATGGTGATCACGCCCACGATCATCACGGAAAGCCCGGCGACAACAATATCCGCGCCGCCTATCTGCATGTCATCGCCGATGCCATGACCTCCGTGCTTGCCATCGCGGCGCTGACGCTCGGCAGCCTCTACGGCTGGCTCTGGCTCGACCCGATCATGGGCATCGTCGGCGGCCTGGTGATCGCCAACTGGTCCTGGAGCCTGATGCGATCCTCGGGCGGCGTCCTTCTCGATGTCGTGCCGCACGGCGAGACGCTGCCGGCCGAAATCCGCCACGCGATCGAGACGGAGGAAGATCGGATCACCGATCTGCATGTCTGGCAGGTCGGCCCCGGCCATCACGCCGCCATCGTCGCCGTCGTCACCTCGACGCCGCGCGAACCGGCTTTCTACAAGGGCAGGCTTTCGGCGCTGACGGAATTGTCGCATGTGACCGTCGAGGTCACGCGCGCGGCGTAATCGCCACAGCCGATGACAAGGTTCCACGGCGGACGAGATGCCGCCGCAATCGCGCCTTAGCTCTGTCCTCCTCACCGCCGGAGGATGCCATGGATCTCAGTCTTACCCGCCGCATGCTGATCGGCTCGGCGCTCTGCCTGCCTGTTTTGGGCCTGCCCGCCAATGCCGAGGACAAGGCCGGGGAGGACGACGACGACATCCAGAAGCGTCTTGCAGCGCTGGAAAAACGCACCGGCGGCCGCCTCGGCGTCTCGGTGCTCGACACTGGCACGAGCATTTCCTTCAACTATCGCGGCAGCGAGGCCTTTCCGATGTGCAGCACCTTCAAGGCGCTGGCCGCCGGCTTCGTGCTTGCCCGCGCCGACAAGGGCGAGGAGAGCCTCGACCGGCGGGTGACCTACGGCAAGGACAAGCTGGTCGACTATTCGCCGCTCAGCGAAAAACACGCAGATGCCGACGGCATGACCATCACAGAGCTCTGCGAGGCGGCGGTGACGGTCAGCGACAATACGGCCGGCAACCTGCTGCTTGAAAGTTTTGGCGGCCCGGCGGGGCTGACCAACTGGCTGCGCTCGATCGGCGACGGCACCACCCGTCTCGACCGCACCGAACCGACACTGAACGAGGGCAGGAAGGACGATCCGCGTGACACGACGACACCGGATGCAATGCTCGACACGCTCGGCAACCTGACGCTCGGCTCGGTCCTCACCGAAGCCTCGGCAGACAGGCTGATCGCCTGGCTGGTGGCCAGCACGACCGGCGGCGAGCGGCTGCGAGCCGGCCTGCCTTCAGAGTGGAAAGTCGGCGACAAGACCGGCACCGGCCCGAACGGCTCCCTCGGTGACATCGCCGTCATCTGGCCCCCCAACCGCGGCCCAATCGTCGCCGCCGTCTATATCGCCGAGGCGACCGCGCCGGTGAAGGAGCTTAATCCGGTCTTTGCCGAGGTTGGGCGGATGATTGTGGAGATGGTGTGAATCGGGGAGGCGCGAGGGCCGGATCGGTTCCCACGGGAAAACCCCTGGCCGGTTGCATACGGATCGGGAATTGCTCTAGGCGTCTCGGCTCCTGCCGCATAGCTTTCCCCGCTCTCCGTCATACTCGGGCTTGACCCGAGTATCCACGCCGCAAGCACTTTGCTTGAATTTGTTCGACGGTGGTCGCCTGATCAGCCCAACAAAACGAAGCGCTTGCGGCCATGGGTCCTCGGGTCAAGCCCGAGGACGACGGAGGGTGGGGGAGCGTGTGGGCAAGAGGCGAGATCGCCTGGAGGAGTCCCAGCAAAATGCCCCAACGATTTTGCGTTGGGATCGCGTAAAAAATAGGCGGTAATTCCAACAAAATCACCGCTCACTTACGATCCTTACCACACAGGCTCCCCAACCCTCCGTCGTCCTCGGGCTTGACCCGAGGACCCACAGCCAAAAGCACTGCGTTGAGACGTCAGCCCTCCATCAAGGCAGCGTATAAGCAATCACATAATCACCGGGCTTCGTGCCCACCGAGCCGTGGCCGCCGGCGACCATGACGACATATTGTTTGTTGTCATCCGTCGTATAGGTCATCGGCGTCGCCTGGCCGCCGGCCGGAAGCCGGGCTTGCCAGAGTTCTTGCCCATTCGTCACGTCATAGGCTCTGAGATAGTTGTCGACCGCAGCACCGAGGAAGGCGACGCCGCCCTTGGTCAGCATCGGGCCGCCGATGCCGGGCACGCCGACCTTGAAGGGTAGGGGCAGCGGGGTCATGTCGTGCACGGTGCCGTTCTTGTGCATGTAGGCGATCTTCCCGGTGCGCAGATCGACGCCGGCGACATAGCCCCATGGCGGCGCCTGGCAGGGGATCTTCAAGAGCCCGAGGAACGGCCCCATGAAGACGCCGTAGGGCGCGCCGTCATTGCGGTTGAGCCCCTGTTCGCTGCCCTTCTCGTCCTGGCCTCTCGGCGGAATGTCGGCGGCCGGCACCAGGCGCGAGGTGAAGGCGAGATAGGTCGGCATGCCGAACATGATCTGCCGCTCCGGGTCCACTGCCACCGAGCCCCAGTTGAAGGTGCCGAAATTGCCGGGATAGACGATCGTGCCGACAAGCGACGGCGGCGTGTAGCGGCCCTCGTAGCGGTAGCGGTGGAAATCGATGCGGCAGGCGAGCTGGTCGAACAGCGATACGCCCCACATGTCCTTTTCCTTCAGCGGCTCCGGCGAGAAGGTGAGGTCGGAGATCGGCTGCGTCGGCGCGGTATGATCGCCGGAGACCGCGCCGCCGGGCGCTGCGATTTCCTTGACCGGGATGACCGGCTCGCCGCTCCGCCGATCGAGCACATAGAGATCGCCCTGCTTGGTCGGGCCGACGAGGGCGGGAACCACGGTGCCATCAGGCTTGGTCAGATCGATCAGCGCCGGCTGGGCCGGCACGTCCATGTCCCAAAGATCGTGATGCACAGTCTGGCGCACCCAGCGCAGCTGGCCGCTGGCGATATCCAGCGCGACGATCGAGGAGGAGAATTTCTCGACATTGTCGCTGCGGTTGATGCCGAGCTGGTCGGGCACCTGGTTGCCGAGCGGGATGTAGACCATGCCGAGCGCCTCGTCGACGCTGAACACCGACCAGCTGTTCGGCGAGTTGGTCGTATAGGTCTGGCCTGCGGCAAGAGGCGTCGTGACGTCGGGATTGCCGGAATCCCAGTTCCAGATCAGCGCGCCGGTCTTGATGTCGAAGGCGCGGATGACGCCGGATTGCTCCTCAGTGGAATAATTGTCGTTCACCGCCCCGCCGACGATGATCTTGCCCGCCACCGCGACCGGCGGCGAGGTGGAGTAATAATAGCCGGCCGGATTGTAGCGCATTCCGGTTTCCAGATGCAGCACGCCCTGATCGGCAAAACCGGTGCAGACCTTGCCGTCCGCCGCGTCGAGCGCGATCAGCCGGGCGTCGGAGGTCGGCAGGTAGACGCGCTCGGCGCAGGGCTGGCCGGCGGCGACATCGGGATCGGCATAATAGGTGACGCCGCGGCAGGTCTGGTGCTGCCGGTCCGGGTTCATGCCGGAGTTGGCGTCATATTTCCATTTCTCCTTGCCGGTCTTGGCGTCGAGCGCGATCGCCCAGTTGTGCGGCGTGCAGAGGTAGAGCGTGTCCTTCACCTTGAGCGGCGTCACCTGATAGGTCGTCTCGCCGACATCGTCCGGCCGCTTGACGTCGCCGGTCTCGTATCGCCACGCCTCCTTGAGGCTGGATACATTCGCGGTCGTGATCTGGTCGAGCGGCGAATAACGCTGGCCGAACGGCGTGCGGCCATATTGGTGCCATTCGCCATCCGGCACGTTGCCGCCGAAGGCGGGGTTGGCGGCGACCGCATCCTTCGGCAGTTCGCCGGCAAGATCGTGCGGGTCCGTCGTCATCGAATAGAGCGCGACGACGACGGCGAGAATGACGGGCACGGCGAGCGGCCAGGGATTGGCGCCGTAGGTGATGCCCGTCGGGCTGCGAAAGCCGAGTGGCCGGCGGATCCACGGCGTCAGCAGCCAGAGCCCGAGCAGGATGATCATGCCGCCGCGCGGGCCGAGCTGCCACCAATCGAAACCCACCTCCCAGATCGCCCAGGCGAGTGCTGCGACGACGAGCACCGCATAGACCCAGAGCGCCACCGCCTTGCGCATCAGAAGCAGCCCGGCGGTGATCAGGAACATCAGCCCGGCGAACAGGTAGAAGACACTGCCGCCGAGCGTGACGAGCCAGAGCCCGCCGCCGCCGAGCGTAAGCCCGATGATGATGAAGAGGATGGAGGTGACGACGATCGCCATATGGCTGTCTCCCGCTTGATTTAGCCGGATGAAGATGCGGCGGAAAAGCCCCGCCGATCAGCCAGATAGCGCGAAGGAGATGCCTTTCAACGGCCGCATTTGCCGCAGGCAGACGTCACGGTACGGTTGTAGTGAAGCCGCTCACGTCCCGCAAAAGGTCGCGAGCACCCGCTCGCTCGGCTTCGGCGGCTCCATATAAGCGGCAACGCCGGGCTGGTCGTCATAGGGTTTCGCCAGCACTGTCAGCAGCGCCTCGAACAGCGAGAAATCGCCGTTCTCGACCGCCGCCTCGATCGCCTGTTCAACCCGATGATTGCGCGGGATAAAGGCCGGATTGACGCGGCGCATGGCCGCGGCGCGCTCCGTGGGCGTCTGCGGATCGCGCGACAATCTCTCGCGCCATTGCGCAAGCAAGGGCCCGCAGGCCTCCGGCTCCCGGAAACTTGCGGCAAAAGCAGTCTCTGCGGCGGCATCGCCGGCAAGATCGGACAGCCGCCGGAAGGTCAGGGCGAAATCGGCGCCCTGCGCCTGCATCAGCGACAGCAGCGCCTGCACCAGTTCGAGATCGCCGTCCTCTTCGCCGGCAAGGCCGATTTTTCCCCGCATGCCGGCCAGCCAATGCGCCTGGAAGCGTTCGCCATAGGCCCGGATCACCGCATTCGCCTTGTCGACCGCGCCGTCCGGCTCTTCGTCGATCAGCGGCAGCAGCGTTTCGCCGAGCCGTGCCAGGTTCCATTGGCCGATGCCGGGTTGGTTGGCATAGGCATAACGGCCGTGCTGGTCGATCGACGAGAACACGGTCGCCGGGTCGTAGTTGTCCATGAAGGCGCAGGGGCCGAAGTCGATCGTCTCGCCGGAGACGGTCATATTGTCGGTGTTCATCACCCCATGGATGAAACCGACATGCAGCCAGCGGGCGATCAGCGCCGCCTGGCGCTCGGAGACGGCTGAATACAGTGAAAGGTATGGATTGTCAGCGTCTTTCAGGTCGGGATAGTGCCGGTCGATGACATAATCGGCGAGCGCCCGCACGCCGTCGGTATCGCCTCTGGCGGCGAAAAACTGGAAGGTGCCGACCCTGATATGGCTGGCCGCCACCCGGGTGAAGACGGCGCCCGGCAGCACTTCTTCGCGATAGACCGGCTCGCCCGTCGTCACCGCCGCCAGCGCCCGCGTCGCCGGAATGCCGAGCGCAAACATCGCTTCGCTGATGATATATTCCCGCAACACCGGCCCGATTGCCGCCCGCCCGTCGCCGCGGCGCGAAAAAGGTGTGGGCCCGGCACCCTTCAGCTGGATATCGTAGCGCCTGCCGCTGCGGTCGACCACCTCGCCGAGCAGGATCGCCCGCCCGTCGCCGAGCTGCGGCGAGAAGCCGCCGAACTGATGGCCGGCATAGGCCATCGCCAGCGGCTCGGCGCCTTCGGGAACGAGGTTGCCGGAAAAGATCGCCGCACCATCGCGGCGCAGTGTCTCGACGTCGAGCCCGAGCTCGACGGCCAGCGGCTCGTTGAGCTTGATCAGCCAGGGTTCCGCCACCGCGGTCGGCGTCTGCGCCGCAAAGAAGCGTGCGGGCAAGCCGGCATAGCTGTTGTCGAACGGAAAGGCCGCGCCGGCCCGGTTTTTCTGCAGCGTGGAGGTCATGCTTCATAGGTAGGGCCGGGGTGGCTGCGGCGCAAGCCGGTTCGGATGAAGAGCCAGAAACGCTTCACGAAGAACAGGCCGATGCAAGGAATCGTGATCTGCCTTTACCTCTCGGCAAAGCAGCTTTGCCATAAAGGACATAGCGCCGCCATGATCGCTGGCGTATAGAAAATCGTCTCCCCTTGGCGTTACGCCATGTCATCCCCCGCGGCCCTGCAGCCTCGTGTGCTCCGCCGCGCCACCGTGAGTGATCCCGGACGATGTCGGATCAGATTTACCAGGCGCCGATGGTTCGGCGCGCCGCACCCAATTTCCGGGTGATCGCGATGATCGTCGCGAGTGCGATGCTGATGGAAAACATCGACGCAACCGTGCTGGCGACGGCGCTGCCCACCATGGCGCGCGATTTTAACGTCAGCGCCCCGGCCATGTCGATCGCGCTGACCTCCTATCTCCTCAGTCTGGCGATCTTCATTCCGGCGAGCGGCCGGATGGCCGACAGTTTTGGCTCCCGCACTGTCTTCCGCTCGGCGATCGCCGTCTTCGTCGTCGGCTCGATCCTCTGCGCGCTGGCGCCGACCCTGTCGTTCCTGGTGTTGGCGCGGCTGCTTCAGGGCATAGGCGGTGCGATGATGATGCCGGTCGGACGCCTGGTGCTGATGCGCAGCGTCGCCCGCAAGGATATGGTCAGCGCCATGTCCTGGCTGCTGGTGCCGGCGCTGATCGGCCCGATCGTCGGCCCGCCGCTCGGCGGCTTCTTCGTCACCTATCTCGACTGGCGCTGGATCTTTTACATCAACGTGCCGGTCGGCATCATCGGCATGATCTTCGTCTCGATCTATATCGACGAGGTCAAGGGCAAGGCGAGCGGTCCCTTCGATACGATCGGCTTCATTCTATCAGGCCTTTCGCTCGGCTCGCTGCTTTTTGGCTTCGAAATGTCGAGCCATGAAGGCGAGGGCGCCTTCTCGATCTTCCTGATCGCTGTCGGCCTCATCTTCGGCATCGGCTATCTCAGACATGCCCGCAGGCATCCGTCGCCGATCATGGATTTTTCGCTGATGAAGGTGCCGAGCTTCGGCACGTCCGTCATCGCCGGTTCGCTGACACGCATCACCCAGGGTGCCCAGCCCTTCCTGCTGCCGCTGCTTTTCCAGATCGGCTTCGGCCTGTCGGCGGCTGCAGCCGGCCAGATCGTCATTGCCACGGCACTTGGCGCGCTCGCCATGAAGCCGATGGCGAAGTTCGTCTTCAGCCGGCTCGGTTTCCGCCGCAGCCTCGTCCTTAACGGCATTCTCGGCACGATCGGCTATGGCCTCTGCGCCGCCTTCCGGCCGGACTGGCCGATGCCGCTGATCTTCATCGTCCTGGTCCTCAGCGCCTTCTTCCTGTCCTTCCAGTTCACCGCCTATAACACCATCGCCTATGACGAGATCGACAAAGAACGGATGAGCTCGGCCACGAGCTTCTACACCACCTTCCAGCAGCTCATGCTGTCGCTCGGCATCTGCATCGGCGCCTTGGCGCTGCACGGCTCGATGGCTTTCAACAATGTCGAAACGCCGTCGCTTGGCGATTTCTCCATAGCCTTCATCGTCGTCACCATCATCTCGATCACCGCCACCATCTGGAACCTGCGCTTCTCCAAAACCGCCGGCGAAGAGATCAGCGGCTACAAGGCCAAGCAGACGGCAAGGGGCTGATGTTGTATAAAAACAATGGCTTGATATCCCGCGCTTGAATCAAATTCTGCGTTGGACTCTCAGCCTTCCATCGCGGCCGCCATGTCCGCGAGCTTGCGCACGGTGTTGAGATTGCGCGAGGTGCCGGACTTCAGCGTCGGCAGCTTCAGCTTCGAGCGGCCGGACCCCTTGGGATAATGCACATAGATTTCGCGGGCGGCGAGCTTCGCCTCCTCGCCATCTGGCGCCACCATTTTATCGAGCGCATCGCCGGGCGGCTTTTCGGGCAGGAAATAGACGAGCAGGAAATTCGGCTTGGCATCGGGAAAGGGCGCGTCGGCGGCAATCGCGTCGAGCGCCTTGCGGGTCCGCACCATCACGCCCGGCCGCTTGCCCATCTTCTGTCCAAGCGCCGCGTCGAGCTTTTCCTCCACCGCCGTTTCGGATGCATCCGAGCGGAAAAGCACGTTGCCGCTCTGGATGTAGGTTTTCACATCCGCGAAGCCGAGGCCTTCGCAGATGGTCTTGAGTTCGGCCATCGGCAGGGCGCCGGTGCCGCCGACGTTCACGGCACGCAGGAGGGCGATGTAGACTGCCATTTGTTTCTCCCTCGCTGTTGTGCCGTGTAAGCTCCCCTCTGCCCTGCCGGGCCCGGGGCGAGCCACGGGTCTCGCCCGTCCTTCGGACCCCCCCCACAGGTGCGGAGATTGGCTGGGCTTGCTGGCTTCCCCAAACAACTAGCGTCACGGCTGGGCGAAACGGTAGAGAGGCGGGAGGGTTTAGCCACTTGCCGATCTCCCCACCTGTGGGGGAGATGCCCGGCAGGGCAGAGGGGGGCGACCACGGCACGCGTTACGCTACCCCACTCTATCAACCCTTCACATCTTCCCCGCCACCTTGATCGCAAACGCATACTCGAACGCAATCTCTTCCAGCCGCTGGAAGCGGCCGGACGCCCCGCCGTGGCCGGCGTCCATGTTGGTCTTGAGCAGGATGGGTGCCGCGCCGGTCGTCTGGTCGCGCAGCTTCGCCACCCATTTGGCTGGCTCCCAATAGGTGACGCGCGGATCGGTCAGGCCGCCGAGCGCCAGAATCGGCGGGTAGGCCTTGGCGGCGACATTGTCATAGGGCGAGTAGGCGGCGATCTGCTCGTATTCTTCCCGGCTGTCGATCGGGTTGCCCCATTCCGGCCATTCCGGCGGGGTCAGCGGCAGCGTGTCGTCGAGCATGGTGTTGAGCACGTCGACGAAGGGGACGGCGGCGATGAGGCCGGCGAATTTTTCCGGCGCCATATTGGCAACCGCGCCCATCAGCATGCCGCCGGCCGAGCCGCCCTCGGCGATGATCTTCGCGTAAGAGGTGAACTTCTGTTGATTCAGATAGTCGGCAGCAGCGACGAAGTCCTTGAAGGTATTCGTCTTCTTGTCCATCTTGCCGTCTTCGTACCAGGAAAATCCCTTGTCCTTGCCGCCGCGGATGTGGGCGATGGCATAGACGAAGCCGCGATCGGCAAGCGACAGGCAATTGGTGTTGAAGCCGGCCGGAATGGTGATGCCGTAGGCGCCGTAGCCATAGAGCAGGCAGGGCGCGGTGCCGTCGAGCGGCGTGTCCTTGCGATAGAGCAGGGTGACCGGCACCGTCTCGCCGTCCCAGGCCGGCGCGAAGACGCGGCGGGTGATGTAATCGTCGGGATTGTGGCCCGACGGCACCTCCTGCGTCTTGAGCAGTGTGCGCTCGCGCGTCACCATATTGTAATCGTAGAGCTGCGACGGCGTCGTCATCGACGAATAGGAGAAGCGGATGACATCCGTGTCGTATTCCGCCGCACCCGAAAGCCCCAGCGAATAGGCTTCCTCGGCAAAGGCGATCGCATGTTCCTCGCCGGTCTTGCGGTCGCGGATCATGATCTGCGGCAGCCCGTCCTTGCGTTCCAGCCACAGAAGGTGGCGGGCATAGGCCATGTGGCTGATGATCAGCGTGCCGGGCTTGTGGGCGACCACTTCGCGCCAGTTTTCCTTGCCCGGATTGTCGACAGGCGCTTCCATGATCTTGAAATCCTTGGCGCCGCCGTCATTGGTGAGGATATAGAAGATGTCGCCGCCCTCGGTCAGCGAATATTCGATGCCTTCCTCGCGCGCTGCCACCAGCTTCGGCTCGGCCGTCAGATCCTTGGTCGACAGCAGCCGGTATTCGCTGGTTTCGTGATCGTGAATGTCGATATAGATGACATCGTCGAGCAGCGAGCCGCCGACGCCCATGAAGAAGCCGGCATCGGCTTCGTCATAAACCAGCCGGTCTTCCGACTGCGGCTGGCCGACAATATGGTGGAACACCTTCGAGGGCCGGTGGTTCTCGTCGAGTGCGGAATAGAAGAAGCTCTTGCCGTCCGGCGCCCAGACGCCGCCGCCGCCGGTATTCTCGATCCGGTCTTCGAGATCCTGGCCGGTCGCGAGGTCGCGCACTTTCAGCGTGAAGAATTCCGAGCCCTTGTCGTCATAGCCCCAGATGCCGCGGCTGTGATCGGTCGTATGGTCGAGACCGGCGAGGCGGAAATAGGCCTTGCCCGATGCCTCCTTGTCGCCGTCGAGCAGCACAGTGCGGATCGTCTCGTCGGCGACGTCGCCGTCGCGGGCGATGCGGAAATAGCGCGGCTGTTCGCCGCCGGTCACGTAGGATGTGCCATAGGCGTAGGCGCCGTCCTTCACCGGCACCGAGCTGTCGTCTTCCTTGATGCGGCCGCGCATTTCGGAAAACAGCAGCTTCTGCAGCGGCTTGGTGTCTTCCATCGCAGCGTTCATATAGGTGTTTTCGGCTTCAAGATGCCGGCGGATCTCTGGGTCGAGGATCGAAGGATCCTTGAACATGGCCTGCCAGTTATCGGCGCGCAGCCAGGCATAATCGTCCGTGCGGGTAATGCCGTGGCGCGTATCGGAGACGGGCTTCTTCGCTGCGGCGGGCGGTGTCGGCAGGCTGTTGAAAACGGACAAGGAATGGCTCCGGATCGGGATATCGGGTTGGCAAGAGATAGAGGCGCGTCGCCGCCGGATCAAGCGGCAAGGCTGCGCCAAGGCGGTAGATAAGCTTCCACAGGCTTGGAGGCCGCCCTGCCGAGCTTGCCTTGATGTCACCACAATATTTAAGAATGTCCGCTATCGCAGAGCGAAATTTACACGTGCCAAGCCCCCGGCAAGCTGCCTGTGGCAGGGTGAAGAATGGACAACAGCAAGGGATTTCTCCGCAATGCCGAAACATCTGCTCCTGTTTGTATCCCTCGTCAGCCTTGCTGCCCCTGCCTTTGCCGTCGATCCCGCCATCAAGAAGCAGCTTGAAAAACTCGATCCCTCCACCCGTCTGGAACAGAGCTGCGACACTGAGGCAATGAGCCGCATCAACCAGGACAGCGCCGGCTTCAAGCCCGACAAGGTGATCGCCTATACGTTCAAGGACCCGATCCCCGGCGACAATTCGCTGCAGGCGCCGGGCGCCGTCTTCCGCAGCAAGGGCGACTGGTACCATCTCTCCTACAATTGCATCACCGGCCCGCAGCATATCAACGTGCGCGAGCTCAATTACCAGATCGGCGACAAGGTGCCGCGCGAGAAGTGGGACAAGTATTATCTCTACGATTGATGCCGCTGGATTTGTTGCGGCAGCCGCGGTGACATCCGGCCACATGGCGCCACGCAGAAGCAGCCGCTAAAGTCGGCCGACGAAATCGTAGAAGTCCCATATGAACCGTATCCTGCTCGCTTCGGCGTTCCTGTTGGTTGCCCTCTCCGCCGCATCGGCGGACGAATTGCCGTCAGCGCCCTTGGCCGCACGTCCGGCCCCGAAGGCGCCTGAAGTAAAGCTCGTCGAGCCGCATCTGCATATTGCCCGTTCCAATATCGCCGGCCATGCCCGCATCGCGCTGACCTTCGATGCCTGCATGGGGCAGGCGGATGAGCGCATCCTGTCGACGCTGGTGCGGGAACGCATCCCGGCGACGATCTTCGTCACTGCCCGCTGGCTGAAGCACAATCCCGCCGCACTTGCCGTGTTCCTGCAGAACCCTGATCTCTTCGAACTCGAAAATCACGGAGAGAACCATATCCCGGCCGTCGACACGCCGACGCTCGTCTATGGCATCGCTTCGGCCGGCTCGCCGCAGGCGGTAAAGAAGGAGGTCGAGGGCGGTGCTGCGGCCATGACTGCGGCGGGCATTCCCGCGCCCCATTGGTTCCGCGGCTCGACCGCCAAATATAATCTTTCCGCCATCGGCGAAATCCGCGCCATGGGCTATCGCATCGCCGGCTATTCGGTGAACGGCGACGGCGGCTCGCTGCTCGGCGCCGTCATCACCGAAAAACGCATCGCCTCAGCCAAGGACGGCGACGTCGTCATCTCCCACATCAACCAGCCGACCCATGCGGCGGGCGAGGGGGTGGCGAAGGCGCTGGTCGATCTGAAAGCCAAGGGCACGGAGTTCGTTCGTCTGGAGGATGTCGAGGATATGGGCGACGACAAGACGACTGAGTAAATTCTTTAAGGGCGTGCGGTAGCAGCCCCCCTCTGCCCTGCCGGGCATCTCCCCCACAGGTGGGGAGATCGGCAAGTAGACAAACCTTCCCGACTCTCCACCGTTTCGCCTAGCCGTGACGCTGTTGTTTGGGGAAACCATTGCGCCCATCCAATCTCCCCACCTGTGGGGGAGATGCCCGGCAGGGCAGAGGGGGCGGCCACGGCACAACAGCCAATACGAAGCCTCTACCGTAAAGCGTCTCCCATCCCCAGCCTATCCTCTCCAAAACGCCGCAGCCCCGGCCCGTCCCGGTCCAGCGCGAAATCCTCGAACCAGTCGCGATGCATGCCGGCCAGCATGGCGCCGATCATCTGGGCGGCGAGATAGGAAAAGGTGATGCCGTTGCCGCCGTAGCCGTAGGCTGCGAACACATGCGGCATATTGGGCACCGGGCCGATCAGCGGCAGGCCGTCGGCCGTTTCGCCGAAGGTTCCGCACCAGGCATGTTCCACCCGCGTATCCGCTTTCGGCCATAGCCGCTTTATCTTCTCGCGAATTGCCATGATCTTTGCCGGCAGGTTGCGGTCGCGGGCTTCGGGATCGGCCGTGCCGTCATCCTCGCCGCCGGCGACGATGCGATTGTCCTCGGTCGTGCGCATGTAGAGATAGGGGTGGCTGTCCTCCCAGATCAGCGCCCTGTCGCGCCAGAAATTTGCCGGGTCCTGGGGTACGGTGGCGAGCGCCCAGCTCGAACTGGTGCGGTGCAGCTTCGGCATGTCGAGGCCCGGCATCGAATAGCCGGTGGCAAGGACGGCATGCCGCGCCTCGATGACGTGCCCTCCCTCCGTCTCCGCCGTGACGTGATCGCCTTCGCTGTGAAGCGCTGTGACGGAAGCGTTGACCAGCCGCGCGCCGCGCCGGACGGACATTTCGATCAATGCCCAGGTCAGAAGCAGCGGATCGGCCTCGGCCGAACCCGGCGAATAGATTGCCCCATCCCGGTCGAGCTCGAACTGGGTGAAGAGATCGGGATGTTCGAGGTAGACGCCGGGCAGGCCGGCCCGGCGGCGAAGCTGGCGCTCCTCCAGCAGCTCGCGCGCGCCTTCCTGGTTGGTGGCGAGATACAGCGTGTTGCGCGGCCGGAAGCCGCAGGCAATCCCGTGCGCGGCGATCAGCTTGGAAAGACCGGCGACTGCTGCTCCGCTGCGGCGGTAGATGCCGGCGGCGCGTTCGAAGCCGTAATAATCCTCAAGTTCGGTGAGCGTGCTGTCGATTTCCCATTGCAGCATCGCCGTGCTTGCCGCGGTGCTGCCGAAACCGGGCTCCTCCCGGTCGATGATAACAACGGAAAAACCGCGCGCCGTCAGATGTTCGCCGACCAGGGCGCCGGTGATGCCGCCGCCGATCACGATGATGTCGGTGGAAAAACTCTGCTCGATCGGCCGCCATTCCGGCCGAATACCGCTTTTCCCCCAGAGCGATCGACCGCTGACCATCTGGTCGTGATCGGCTTCGTTGAGAGCGAGATCAGATGCCACCACTATCTCCCCGGTTGATCATTTCGGCAATTGCGGCTGCGGCTTTTCCTCGATCAGCAATTCCTCGATGATTGTGATGACGATCAGCGACAGCGGCAGGGCCAGCATGGCGCCGACGGCACCCCACATCCATGTCCAGAACAGGATGGCGAGGAAGACGACGAAGGGGTTGATTTCCAGCCGCCGTCCCATCACCGCCGGGAAAATCAGGTTCTCCATGACCAGATGCACGGTAAAGAAGGCCGCGGCCGGCATCAGGCCGATGACGATGTCATCATGGGTGAGAATGCCGGCGACGGCGACGGCAAACGTCATCAGCGTGATGCCGAGATAGGGAATGAAGCTCGACAGGAAGGCGAAGAAGCCCCAGAGCACCGGCGCCGCCAGCCCGCCGGCATAGGCGATCACGGTCATGACGACGCCGAGCCCGACATAGATCAGCGAGGCTGTGGCGAAATAGAAGCCGAGCACCTGCTCGACGGCGTTGATGACGCGGATGGCCGCCAGCCGCTGCGTGCGGGTGCGGAAGGTCATGATGATCGTCTTGCGCAGGTTGACGCGGCTGGCGAGGAAGAGCAGCAGCGCCGCAAAGAAGATCATCCCCTGCACCAGTGCCGGCGTCAGGCTGGTGGTCACCACATGCAGTACGTTGCCGGTGTTTTCGAGCAGCGCACCGATCGACATCGGCCCGCTTTCGAAGGTCGCGGGCGTGATATGCAGCCATTCGATGCGCTCGAGATAGGGCATGACGCGGTTGATGGTCCGCTCGGCAAAAGCCGGCCCCTCATTGGCAAGGGTCATCAGCGGGCCGGCGAGCGAGTTGATCACCAGGAAGATCACCAGCGCTACGCTGCTCGACAGCATGAAGGCGTTGGCAAGCCGCGGCACGCCCATCCTGCTGAGTTTCTCCGCCGCCATGCCGAGGATCATGCCGACGACGACGGCAAGGGTGATCGGGATCAGGATCAGCGACATCAGGTAGACGGCGGCAAGCCCCAGAATGCCGAAGATGCCGATGATCGCCCAGGCCATGCTGATGTCCAGCCCGTCCTTCTCGAGCCGGTGCAGCGGTGTCGGCGGCAGCTCTTCGGCTGCCTCCTTCAATGTCTGCGCCCAGGCGCTGGTGCGGCGTTCGCCGATCGCAATCTTCTTGGCTTGTTTGCGGATGCCATTGGCGATGCCCATGCGGTGAGGTCCCCCGAAGCCCATTGCTTCGTCACGGAAACGCGCCGACGCGGTTCCGGTTCCCTGCGGCAAAGGGCCAACCGGCAAACCGCACGCGGCACCTCTTCACCCGCATGATTTTGCCCGCATAACACGAATGTTTTCGGTCGTTTGGCCTGATCCGCGCCTCGGAAATT
Organism: Rhizobium sp. BK619; assembly: GCF_014195245.1. Taxonomy (NCBI): domain Bacteria; kingdom Pseudomonadati; phylum Pseudomonadota; class Alphaproteobacteria; order Hyphomicrobiales; family Rhizobiaceae; genus Rhizobium; species Rhizobium sp. BK619. The sequence goes on from NZ_JACIBH010000018.1 coordinate 135,568, forward strand.
ACGCCGAAAGCGTCAGGCCGATGCCCCACGGATCCTTGAGGAAGGTGCCGCCATCGCGCTTCTCGCTCTTGATCTCCAGCGCATCGAGCTTGGAGATCGCCGCATCCAGCGTCGCTTTGTCGTTGAACCGGACCTTGTAGTCCGAAAGCCCGGTCATATTGTCGGCGCGGGCGGCAGCACCCCGGCTGTTCCAGATATTGGCGGCGAGATGGTGATGGTAGCCGCCGGTCGCAAAGAAACTTGCGCCGGGACGGCTCGCCATCAGCTTGAGGCCGAGCACGTCGCGGTAAAAGGCGTCAGCTTGTGGAATATCGCCGACCTGCAGATGCAGGTGGCCGATCGCCGTTCCATCAGCCATGCCGCCCCAGCGCTCATCGGGCGCGCTGTCGTAGAGCGCCTGCAGGTCGAGGCGCAGCGTCGCCATCTCCACCATGCCGTCCTGCTGGAACTTCCATTGTTCGTGCGGCCGGTCGGCATAGATTTCGATGCCGTTGCCTTCCGGGTCGGACAGATAGATCGCCTCGCTGACCAGATGGTCCGAGGCGCCGTCGAGCACGACATTGTTCTGCGCCGCATGGCGCAGCCAGCGCGCCAGTTCGGCGCGATCCGGCATCAGGAAGGCGGTGTGGAAAAGGCCGGCGGCATTGCGGGGCGCGATCGCGGCATCATTGGCCGTCGTCAGCGTCAGCAGCGGCAGATCGCCGACACCCAGCACCTGGCCGCTCGCCGTCTCCTCGATGACCTTCAGGCCGAGCATCGATCGGTAGAAGCCGGACACGAGAGCGAGGTCCTTCACGAGGAGATGCGACTGGTCGATATAGGCGGGCCGCGTCAGCGCATAAGAAGTTTCGGTCGTCATGGATTGGTCTCCTGCCTGTGATCTGGCCTGTAGAAGGGAAGGCGTGCCGGCGGTGGCGGCAAAAGTGCCGCCTGCAGCAAGGCCGAGGAAGTTTCGCCGGTTCATTCGCCTCTGTCTCCTCTCAGCCGCTGTACTTGATCTCTATATGGCGGATCGCGATTGTTCACAGAAGACCCGTTTTTGAGGATGAACTGTTGAACGGCTGTTGACGATGATGGTGCGCCCACTTGATCGCCGTCAATGCGGCCATATCTTATTTAGGGGATGCTTATACATCTCAGTCATGGAGGGAGCCATGTACAGGAAGATCATCGTAGCGATCGCATTCGGGGGCATCGAAAAGGGAGAGAAAATCCTCCGCAAGGCCGCGTCTCTGCTCGATGACGGCGGCGAGATCGTCGCGCTCAACGTCATCGAGGATGTGCCGACCTATGTCGCGATCGAACTGCCGGCCAATATGGTCGAGGACGCCATGCAGGACAGCCGTGACAAGCTGAAGGCGCTGCTGACAGAAACCGGCATTGCGGCAACCGTCGAGATCCGCAACGGCCCGCCCGCCAAGGCGATCATCTCGACCGCCGAAAGCTACGGCGCCGACCTGATCATCGTCGCCTCGCATGTTCCGGATTTTTCCAACTACTTCATCGGCGCCACCGCCGACCGGGTCGTGCGCCACGCCAAATGCTCGGTGCTCGTCGACCGGCAAAAGGTTTGATTTGTGCGGCCGTCTCGCCGCCAGACAGCCTGTCACGAAGATTTACCGCCGGTGCGCTTTGCCGCAGTTGCGTGCCCTACCGTTCGATGCGACGATTGCAATCGGGGTATGAAACGGATTGGCGTGCATGGCCGAGTTCAACGGCGTTCGCTGGGCTTACGACAGATATGAACTGATCGCCGACGGTATCGTCCACGGCGTCGGTCTCGTGCTGGCGCTGATCGGCGCCACGGTGCTGATCTTCTACGCCACTCTCTGGAGCTCTTATGGCGCGCTCGCCGCCGCCTGGATCTATGGCGTCGGGCTGGTGCTGACGCTTGCCATTTCCTTTTCCTACAATGCCTGGCCGGTCTCGCGCACCAAATGGTATCTGCGCCGCTTCGATCACTCGGCGATCTTCCTGTTGATCGCCGCCACCTACACGCCCTTCCTCGAACGTGGCGCCGACGACCCGCTGCTCCTGTTCATGCTGGTGGCGATCTGGCTGTTTGCCGCTGCCGGGATTATTCTGAAATGCGTCTTTCCCGGCCGTTACGACCGTCTTGCCATCCTGCTCTATCTCGCCATGGGCTGGAGCGGCGTGCTGGTGGCCGGCCCTGTGGCTGCGCGCATTCCCTCCGCCTCGATGCTGCTCATCGTCATCGGCGGGGTCATTTATTCGCTCGGCGTCATCTTCCATGTCTGGGAGAAGCTGCGCTTCCAGAACGCCATTTGGCACGGTTTCGTCGTCACCGCCGCGGCCGTGCATTATTCGGCCGTCTTCACCTGTTTCAGCCTGTCGGCGCCGGGCGTCTGATAAAGATCGCGTCTCTCGCAGGTGGGGCCGCCGTTTACATCTTTTGGGGCAGGGCGTATGCCGCCTGTCGCAGACAATACGAACAGGCAATCATGACAGACCCCGTCCTCCTCCGCGACGCCAGCGAAACCCATCTTCCCGCCATCCGCGATATCTACAATCACGCCGTCGAACACACGACGGCGATCTGGAACGAGACGCTGGTCGATCTCGAAAACCGTCGGGAATGGATGAAGGCGCGCAAGGCCCGCGGCTTTCCCGTCATCGTCGCCGAGATCTCCGGCAAGGTGGCGGGCTATGCCTCCTATGGCGATTGGCGCGCCTTCGACGGTTACCGCCATACCGTCGAGCATTCCGTCTATGTCGACAAGGATTGCCGCGGCGCCGGCATCGGCGAGCGCCTGATGCGGGAGCTGATCGTCCGCGCCGCGGCCGGCAACATCCATGTGATGATCGCCGGCATCGAGGCGGAGAACACCGCTTCGATCCGGCTGCACGAAAAGCTCGGTTTCCGCATCGCCGGCAGATTTTCCGAGGTCGGCACCAAATTCGGCCGCTGGCTGGACCTCACCTGCATGGAGCTTCGCCTGCCTTCGGCCTGATCCGGCGGGCCCTGACCCCCTGGGGCATTGCCATTGTGAACGGCGCTCTCCATCTTTTTATTGTAGTCTGAGCTGTGTAAGAAAGTCGAGGCGGCCTGCTTCGCGGGTGGCTTCAGAATGGTATGGAGGTGAACAGTTCAATGGCAAAGCACGGATCGTCGCTCGGTCTCCTTGCCCTCGTCCTTCTGGCATTTCCGCCGGTCGCCGCCCGGGCCGCCGATTGCGGCAGCCTGGCCTCGCCGAAGCTCGACTGGCAGGAATGCACCAAGAAGAACCTGATGCTGCAGGGCAGTGACCTCGAAGGCGCCAATCTCGTCGGCACGGATTTCTCGCTGACCGATCTCGCCGGCGCCAATGTCAAATCCGCCAATCTCGAGAAGGCGACACTGGTGCGCGCCTCGCTCGAGGGCGCACACGCCGAAGGCGCCAGCTTCGCCAAGATCGAAGCCTATCGCGCCAGCTTCGCCAATATCATTGCCGAAGGCGCTTCCTTCGCCGGCGCCGAGCTGCAGCGGGCCAATTTCGCCGGGGCCAGGCTTGCCGGCGCGAGCTTCGAAAAAGCCGAACTCGGCCGCGCCGATTTCGACAAGGCAGTGCTGACCGGCACGAAATTCTCTTTCGCCAATCTCTCCCGTGCCGATCTCTCCGGCGCAAGTTTCGAAGGCCCGGCAGTCTTCGAGCGCGCCTTCATGTTCCTGACCCGCATCGAAGGCCTTGACCTCTCGGCCGCATCCGGCCTCGAACAGACCCAGATCGACCTTGCCTGCGGCGACACCTCGACCAAACTCCCGGCCGGCCTCTCGGCGCCGACAACCTGGCCATGCCCTGCGGAGCATGAGTGATCGGGGGTTCGTTTAACGCCGAAGGTTGCCCCTCACCCTAACCCTCTCCCCGTAAAGACGGGGCGAGGGGACTTGCCATACGATAGGTTCGTGGGGAACGGAGAGGGCGCGGCACACCTCGTTTGCCCCGCAAGCGGGGAGAAGGTGCCGGCAGGCGGATGAGGGGCAGGCTGGCTTCTGCGCCGAAAGGCTATTTCCCCGGCTCGAACACCATGGAATGGCCGTTGATGCAGTAGCGCAGGCCGGTCGGCGGCGGGCCGTCGGGGAAGACGTGGCCGAGATGGGCTTCGCAGCTGCCGCAGCGGATTTCGGTGCGCACCATGCCAAAGGCCGTGTCGCGATGCTCGGTCACCGCATCGGGCGAGACGGCTTCGAAATAGCTCGGCCAGCCGCAGCCGGCGTCGAACTTCGTGTCGGAGCGGAAAAGCGGGGCATTGCATCCGACACAGCGGTAAAGCCCTGTCTCGAAGGAATCCCAATAGGGGCCGGTGAAGGCGCGCTCGGTGCCGTGCTGGCGGGTGATGCGGTATTGTTCGGGGGTGAGCTGCTCTTTCCATTCAGCGTCGGTCTTGTGGATCTTGGCGGTGGTTGCAGTGTCGGACATGCCATGCTCCTTTTGCCGAGGGGCGGTTCCATTTTGCCAGAAAATGTGGTGCGCCGTCGTCCGTTCATCAAGTCTGAAACAGCGCACCGTGAAATTGGCTGCATACCTCAATGGGGTGAGGACGCTTGCTTTTTACATCCGTTAAGGGTTTCCTGTTAGGGTTAATGTTGCGTGTATTGAGGGATCAACAGTGTTTGAAGCAGCAATCGTCCTGCTCTACGGCCTCGTAGCCGTGGCCGCCATGGCGGTCACGCTGCTGGAGGGCTGGACCAATCATGACGGCTTGACGCTTCATCGTCTGGCCGGGCTCTTCGCCTGCATGCTCTGGCCGTTGACCATTCTGCTCTTCATCCTGCATGGCTGCGTCGCCCGGCTGCTGACGCGTCGTTCCCGATCGGCGGCCTGATCCACCCGCCATCGCGCCCCTTTCGCCCTCCGATCGAAATTGCTTGAGGCGCTCTACCATTTCGCCTAAGTCAGAAGGCAGTCGGTTTTCTCCGGCTTTCGTCTGTTGCCGGTAGAGGAGGAGACATGGCCGATGTCACGGCTCTGACATTTCTGGCCCTGTGTCTGCCGCTCGCCGGCGCTCTTGCCGCTCCCTTCGCCATCCGCCTCTTCGGCGCCAACGGTGCCTGGCTTCTGGCGCTCGCGCCCTTGCTCGCCTTTCTGCATTTCCTGCGTTTCGTGCCGGCGATCGCGCGGGGCGAGGTCGTCGCCGGCGGTTATGCCTGGGTCCCGAGCTACAATCTCTCCTTCTCCTGGTTCCTCGACGGCCTGTCGCTGGCTTTCGCACTGCTGATCACCGGCATCGGCACCCTGATCGTGCTGTATGCCGGCGGCTATCTCAAGGGACACAAGGACCAGGGCCGGTTCTTCTCGTTCATTTTCCTCTTCATGGGGGCGATGCTCGGCCTCGTCGTTTCCGACAGTTTCCTGATGCTCTTCATCTTCTGGGAGCTGACGTCGATCACCTCCTTCCTGCTGATCGGCTTCGACCATGAGCGCGCGGCCGCACGCCGCGCCGCCCTGCAGGCGCTTGTCGTCACCGGCGGGGGAGGGCTCTGCCTGCTGGCCGGCCTGCTGCTGCTCTGGAACATCTCGGGCGTCACGCAGCTGTCGCAGCTTATGGCATTTGGCGATGCCGTGCGTGAAAGCCCGTTCTATCTCGCTGCCCTCATCCTGGTTCTTGCCGGCGCCTTCACCAAGTCGGCGCAGTTCCCCTTTCATTTCTGGCTGCCGAACGCCATGGAGGCGCCGACGCCGGTGTCGGCCTACCTGCATTCGGCCACCATGGTGAAGGCGGGCGTCTATCTGCTGATGCGGCTCAATCCCGTCATGGGGGCGACCCCTGCCTGGGAAATCCTTCTGCCCTTCTTTGGCGGGTTGACGCTGGTGGTCGGCGCCACGCTCGCCATCCGCGAGGCCGACCTGAAGCTTAAGCTCGCCTATACCACCGTCTCCTCGCTCGGCCTGCTCGTCATGCTGATCGGCTTCGGCTCCGAACATGCGGTGGAGGCGGCAGCGCTCTATCTCGTGGCGCATTGCCTTTTCAAGGGTGCGCTGTTCATGGTCGCCGGCATCATCGATCACGAGACCGGCACGCGCGATGTCACCAGGCTCGGCGGCCTCGGGCGGGCGATGCCGCTGACATGGGTGATCGCCCTGGCGGCGGCCCTCTCCATGGCCGGCCTGCCGCCGTTCTTCGGCTTCCTCGCCAAGGAGGAGATCTATACGGCGCTCACCGGCGGCGATATCCGCGCGATAACCTTCACCGCCATCACCGTCTTCGGCAATGCGTTGATGTTTGCCGTCGCCTTCGCCGTGGCGCTGAAGCCCTTTCTCGGCCCACCGGTGGAGACGGAGAAACATCCGCACGAAGCGCCCGTCCTGCTCTGGCTCGGCCCGGCCGTTCTCGCTACCCTCGGCCTGCTTGCCGCGATCTTTTCGAGCTTCACGCACGCTGCCCTGTCGTCGCCGATATCAGCCGCCATCCGCCAGACCCCTGCTGAGATCGACATTTCGCTGGCGCTGCATCCAGGCGTGCCCTTGGCGCTCTCCGCTTTGACGGTGCTGCTCGGCATCGGCGTCTATTGGCAGCTCGCCCGCGCCCGCGCGGCAATGGCCATCTTCCTGCGCGCCGCCGGCCGCGGGCCGGATCACGGATTCGACCTTGCCATATCGGGCCTTGTCCGCTTTGCCGCCCGCACCATGCGTATTCTGCAGCCGGGGCGACTGCAGATCTATATCGCCTGCACCTTCCTTTCCGTCGCCGCCATCCTCATCATTCCCCCCGTCGTCTATGGTGAACTGCCACACCTTCCCGCCTGGCCGGCCGATGTCAGGCTCTATGAATGGGCGGTTTTGCTGATCGCCGCCGTCGGCCTTGCCGCCGTGCTCGTCGCCCGCGACCGGCTGACGGCAATCGTCTCGCTCGGCATTCAGGGTTTTGCCGTCGCGATCATCTTCCTGCTGTTCGGGGCGCCGGATCTCTCCTTCACCCAGTTCATGGTCGAAACCCTGTCAGTGGTCATCCTCGCCCTGGTGATGACCAGGCTCCGCCTCTCGCCGGACGATCGGCGCCCGCTTGGCCGCAGGCTCTTCGACGGTACGCTTGCGCTTGTCTGCGGCCTTGGCTTCACGCTTCTGCTGATGCGGGCAACGCAGGTGCCGTTCAACGATGCGCTGACGGTATTCTTCAACGCCTATTCGAAAACGATTGCCCATGGCGCCAATGTCGTCAACGTCATCATCGTCGACTTCCGCGGCACCGACACGCTCGGTGAAATCGCCGTCGTCGCGGTCACCGGCCTCGCCATCCTGGCGCTGATCCGCATCCGCGCCGGCACCGAGCGCAAGCTTGCCGCCAATGATCCAGTGGAGGCCGAGGGCTGATGCACACCCTGATCTTCCGCACCGTCGCCCCGTTCCTCACCGCGCTGATGCTGCTTTTTTCCGTCTTCGTGCTGCTGCGCGGCCATAACGAGCCGGGCGGCGGCTTCATCGGCGGGCTGATCGCCGCTTCGGGACTGGCGATCTATGGCATTGCTCTTGGCGTTGCCGCCGTTCGCCGCGCGCTTTTCTTCCACCCGCTGTCGATCGCCGGCTTCGGCCTGCTGCTGTCGACGGTATCAGGTCTTCTCTCCATCCTTTTTGCCGTTCCCTTCATGACCGGCCTCTGGGTCTATCCGAACCTTTTCGGTCTCGAAGTGCCGCTGTCGAGCGTCATGCTCTTCGACGTCGGCGTCTATCTCGTCGTCTTCGGCGCCATCACCTCGATTGCGCTGACATTGGAAGAAAAGGAGGTGGAATGATGGAGCCGCTTCTGGCAATCCTCGTCGGCCTGTTTTTCGCTGCCGCCATCTATCTGATGCTGTCGAAATTCACGATCCGCATCATGCTCGGCATCGCCATCCTCGGCAATGCCGTCAACCTGCTGCTCTTTACATCAGGCCGGTTGACGCGCGAAGTGCCGCCGATCATCCCGGCAGGTCTCGACAGCCTGCCCGCCGGCACCGCCAACCCGCTGCCGCAGGCGCTGATCCTGACGGCGATCGTCATCTCCTTCTCCTTCCTCGCTTTCCTGTTGGTGCTGACCTACCGCGCCTACCAGGACCTCGGGACCGACGACACCAGCGAAATGCGCGCCGCCGAGCCCGACGACCGGCCGCTGCCGCCATTGGGGTATTGAGGATCATGTCGGTGCTGGTGGTTACCCCCCTCTGCCCTGCCGGGCATCTCCCCCACGAGGGGGGAGATCGGCTGGGGGCGAAGTCTCACCCTCGTCAGGTCCCTGAGATAAGCGAAGTGGCTTGCGGTGCAATTGATATATCGGCAAGCGGGCGCGTCTTGCCGATTTCCCCCCTTGTGGGGGAGATGCCCGGCAGGGCAGAGGGGGGTACCTCACAGCCCGCCCCTCGCGTTCCCAAAGGCCACGCCTGATGGCCGCTCCCACCTCCGCCGTCGATCTCTCCGCCGCCCTGATCACCGCCCCGGTACCGCTCGGCCATTGGCTCGCCATCCTGCCGGTCGCCCATTGCATCACGCTCGGCGCCGTCCTGCTGATGCTGCGCGCCTACCCCCGCCTGCAGGCCTGGCTGGCCATATCGGGCCTTGCGCTGCTGGCGCTGATCGATGCGGCGCTGCTGGCCAAGGTCGTGGCCGAAGGGCCGCTCACCATGGTCATGGGCCGCTGGCTGCCGCCCTTCGGTATCGCCTTCACCATCGACCTCTTCGGGGCGCTGATGGCCTTCACCTCGGCCCTTGCGGCGCTCGCCGCCGGCATCTATGCGCTGACCGATATCGGTGACAGCGGCCGGCGATACGGGTTTTTTCCGCTGCTCATGCTGCTGATGGCCGGTGTCAGCGGTGCCTTTCTCACCGGCGATGTCTTCAATCTCTATGTCTGGTTCGAGGTGCTGCTGATTTCCTCCTTCGGGCTGATCATCCTCGGCTCCGAACGTCAGCAGATCGATGGCGCGCTGAAGTATGCGGTGCTGAACCTGATCGCCACGACGCTGTTTCTGGTTGGCGTCGGCATCCTTTATGCCGTCTTCGGCACCCTCAACATGGCCGATATCGCCGTAAGGGCGAGGGATTTGCGCGCCACGGCGCCGCTGATGACGCTGGCAAGTCTCTTCCTGCTCGCCTTCGCTATGAAGGCGGCTGCCTTCCCGGTCAATTTCTGGCTGCCCGCCGCCTACCATACGCCGCGCATCGTGGTCTCGGCGCTGTTTGCCGGCCTGCTCACCAAAGTCGGCATTTACGCATTGATCCGGGTGGTGGTCATGCTGCTGCCGATGGAGCGCCAGGAATTGAGCCTGCTGATCGCGTTTATCGCCGCCGCGACCATCCTCGTCGGCGCGCTCGGCGCGCTTGCCGAAAACGATATCCGCAGGCTGTTCGGCTATGTCGTCATATCGGGCATCGGCAATATGCTTGCGGGCGTCGCACTTGGCGGTACGGGCGGCGGCATCAGCGGCGCAGTCTTTTACGCGCTCCATTCCATGGTGCTGATGACGGCGCTTTATCTTGCCGCTGGTGAAATCGCCCGGCGCGGCGGCGGCTTTTTATTGTCGGGGCTCGGCGGCCTCTATCGCCAAAGCGGCGGCTTTACCGCGCTCTCCCTTGTGCTCTTCCTTGCCGCCTGCGGCCTGCCGCCCTTTTCCGGCTTCTGGCCGAAGGTCATTCTCGTCAAGGCCGCGCTCGATAGCGGCTCCTGGTGGCTGGCGGCCGTCATCCTCGCCGGCGGTTTTCTGATGACGATCGCTTTCGGACGCCTCTTTCTGCTCGCCTATTGGCGGCCGGCGCCGATGGCCACGAAACCGGTTACAGCCCTCTGGCGTGCCGGCCTGCCGCTTGCCGCGCTGACGGCGCTGGTCGTCGGCTTCGGCATCCTGCCGGAACAGCTGCTGGCGCTGTCGCAATCGGCGGCCGCCGGCCTTGCCGATCCGGAAGCCTATGTTCATTCGGTCTTTCCCGGAGGCATCAGGTGATCGCCTTTGTCTTCAATCTGCTGCTCGCCATTGCCTGGGTCGCCGTCACCGGCAGCGCCTCGCTGCACAATCTCGTTCTCGGTTTCCTGCTTGCCGCCCTTTCCCTCGCCATCATCCGCGAACCCTTCGGCGGCAAGGGATATCTGCGCCGCGCCAGCCTGGTGTTCTCGCTCGCCCTCTTGTTCCTGAAGGAATTGTCGCTGTCCGCCTGGAGGGTCACGCTCACCATTCTCTCGCCCGACATGAAGCTGAAGCCCGGCATCTTCGCCTTCCCCCTGACGGTGACGAGCGATTTCGAGATCACTCTGCTGGCAAACCTCATCACCCTGACACCCGGCACGCTTTCGGTCGATGTCTCCACAGATCGCCGCACGCTCTATGTCCACGCGCTCGATTGTTCCGAGCCCGAGACAGCCAAGCGCGATATCGCCAATGGTTTCGAACGCAAGATCATGGAGGCTTTTCGGTGATCACACCTGCCGCCATCGTCGCGGCCGCATCCTCGGCTGCACTCATCATCCTCGGCCTGGCGCTGATACTGACGGTCTGGCGCGTCGTCGCCGGCCCGACATTGCCGGATCGCATCCTCGCCCTCGATATGCTGACCGGCATCGCCATCGGTTTGATCGCCGTCATCGCGGTCAAAACCGGATTTTCGCTCTATATCGATATCGCCATTTCGCTCGGCCTCGTCGGTTTCCTGGCAACGGTCGCCTTCGCCCGATTCGTGCTGTCGCGCGGCAACATCAAAACGCCGGCGTCCGCATCTCCGGCAAAGGCTAACGCCAAAAAGCGTGCGGGAGGGAAGAAGCGATGATGGATTATATCCTGGCCGGCATCACTGCCTTGCTGCTGATGTCAGGTGCGCTCTTTGCTCTTTCGGCAGCGATCGGCCTGGTCAGGCTGCCGGATCTCTATACACGCATGCACGCGGCCTCGAAGGTCGGGACGGTTGGTTGCGGTCTGCTGCTTCTTGCCGCCGGGCTCTATTCGCAGGATTTGGCGATTCTCGCCCGCGCCATTGCCGGCTTCGTCTTCCTGTTGCTGACGGCGCCGGTCTCCGCCCATCTGCTGGCCAGAGCCGCCCACCTTTCGGGATATGCGCTCGGCGCCGTCTCGGTCCGCGACGATATGCGCAAGCGCTGAGCCTGTGCTGTTTCGCTGCTTTACCAGATTTATGCAAAACTTATGCACAGGAAGCTGTGAGTAAAGCTTGCCAGAACGCGCCTTAATTCTTCATCTGTCATTTTTTCTCAAGAAAAACGACAAATAATAATTGGCCTTTCGACCAAACGATGGTATTTGAAAATGCAAGTAGAGTTCTGATTGTGAATCGCAATCGTACTGCTTCCAAGTCTCTCAGTTTTGATTTTTTATGTCTAAACTGGGGCCATCGCCTGGGGCATGACGTAGTGATTTGCAGCCAGGCAGTATTAGAACAGGTCTCGCTCTTCGGAATCTAGGGGTGGATTTCGCGTTTTTCGAAACAGAAGGTCGCTTCCCGTGCTTTTGCTGTTCGCTTCTACGAGGCGGGTCTTTGACGTAACAGTCAAGGGCCGTTTGAGCATGCTAACAGGAGAAAAAATATGACGGAAATGGCGACCGGCAATGCGCCGGAGCTGCTTGTGGAACTGACAGCCGACATCGTCGCGGCGTATGTCAGCAACCATGTTGTCCCGGTCAGCGACCTGGCAAATCTGATTTCCGACGTGCATTCGGCACTGAGCAACACGTCCGTACCGCAGCCTGCTGCGGCCATCGTCGAAAAACAGAAGCCTGCAGTCTCTGTCCGCAAGTCCGTACAGGACGAGCAGATCACGTGTCTGGAATGCGGCGGCAACTTCAAGTCCCTCAAGCGTCACCTGATGACGCATCACAGCCTCTCGCCGGAAGAATACCGCGAGAAGTGGGATCTGCCGACCGACTACCCGATGGTAGCGCCCGCCTATGCCGAAGCGCGTTCGCGTCTGGCAAAGGAAATGGGCCTGGGTCAGCGCCGCAAGCGCGGCCGCGGCTGAGCTTTTTCGAAAGCCATCAACGACAAAAGCCGGGTCTTGTGCCCGGCTTTTCTGTCTGTGCTTGCGGCGCCGCCGCCGCGCTATGCTTTACCAGCAGCCGTTGAATGTATTCCTATACTATCAGCAAGTGTTAATGTACTGATTCGTCGATCGCAGCGCTCTCCGAATCGCGGTGCGCGCGGCATTGCTCAGAACCTTTGATCGCAAGCGCGTTCAGGCCGCGGCGCGAAGCTTTGCTTCCTCGCGGATCCTGTTGACCATCGATCGCAGTCCATTCGAACGCTGCGATGACAGGTTCTCCACCAGGCCGATCTTCGAGAAGATTTCGAAGGCATCGAGGCCGGCGATCTCCGACGCCGTCTTGCCGGAATAGGTGGCAAGCACGATGGCGACGAGGCCGCGGACGATATGGGCGTCGGAATCACCCTCGAAACTCATGACCGGGTTGTCGGGATCGCCTGTCGTATGCGTCACCAGCCAGACCTGGCTGGCACAGCCCATCACCTTGTTTTCGGAGGTGCGTTTCTCCTCGGCCAGGTCCGGCAGCGCCTTGCCGAGTTCGATGACATAGCGGTAGCGGTCTTCCCAATCGTCCAGGAAAGCGAAGTCGTCGATGATCTGGTCGAGGGATGCCATGGGAAAGCCTTTCACTATTAAAGCTCTTCCAGCAAAAGTGCACAGCGGTTTTGCGTCCGGAATGCGCCAGGAAAAGCTCTAAACTGCATATAGGTGAAAGACCGGCGGATTTGAACCGTTAAAGCGCGTCACGTCGAACAGGATTGATGCGACACGCTTCAATTCTTTGTTTTTATGCACGTCGTTCTCTCGGAACCGCGGCACGCGTGCTGAGGACATGCATGAAAAAGAAACGCCGTGAGGGATGGGCATCCTCACGGCGCAGCAACATGCTGAATTAAACAGGGCAGGCACGTCAGGCATGGGGCATTTCCGCGTCATGCGGGCCACCGATGCAAGCTTGGAAAATTCAGATCGCCGGCTTCGGCGTCGGCAGCGGGATCGCGCCGGTGACAACCGTCTCGGCGGAGGCGTCATCTTCGACCGGCGGGCGGTAGGGCATTGGCTGGTTCAGCGCGGCCTTTGCCTCGCGTACCTTTTCCTGGATGGCGGGTGCGGTAAGCGAGGGCATGGTGAGAGCCACCGGCATTTGCGGTTCGGTATGTTTTGCCGTCGCCGGCGTCTCGTCCTGGAACTGGCTGTCGAGCAGTTCATAGGCGACGTGGGCGCCTTCACGCGCCCGGTAGCCGAGTGCGGTGAGGGTTTCGGCGCCCTTGGCGCAGACCTCGGGTTTTTCCGAGCACATGCCGGTGAGGTAGTCATAGGCGCCGCTTGCCGCCGTAAAGGCGTCGGAAAGCTGCAGTTGCGGGCCGCTGGCGAACTTGTCGGAACTCTCCGTGCTGAAGACGGAAAGAAGCACGAGCACAAGGCCAAACCAGAAGGATCCTTTGATCAGAAACCACATTGTCGTTGCCCATCCTGTTTTCCCGTTCGGTTCTTGTCGCCGAATCAGGCCGGTTGTCCGGTGTGATTTCACCCTACCGCCAAGTTGCGAATGCCGCTTTTCGAAACTCACGCGCATTTGCGGCAAATTTAGTTCAAATTTTAGCGAACGGCATTTGACGGACATTTTAGTCGAATGCGAGCGATCGCCGTTAAGCATCAGGGCAGCACCTGCTTGCAATTGCAGGGCTTTTGCCGGCTCGCCTTGCCACAGGAGTTAACGCAATGCTGAAATATGAGGAAAATCCGTCGCTTACCTGCCATTAACCACAAAAGGCAAAGGGCCTTTCAGATGCTTCAAAACGGGATTTTCGGGCCTTTCCGGCTGTGAACAGCGCTTTTGCCTTATCCTTTCTTTAAGCCGCCGGGGCCTATTGTCCGGATCGATAGACAGCCTTTTTGGGCGGGTATTGCGTGCGAGTATTGAGTAACATTGGCGGCTGGGTGACGGCGCTCGTAGACCGGGCGGCGACAAGCTGGCTCTCCCGGACGGGCGGCGGTGAAGCCGTGCGCCAGCGCGAGCTTGCGATCCTGCGCCGCCTCGTGCTGTTCTCGTCGGCTGCTCTTATTGCCGCTCCCATCGGCCTTTCGGCGGTCACCAGCCCGGCCGTCGCCTTGCCGGCAGGGGTCGCCATGGTCTTCGCCGCCTTTCTCTTCTCCGCCGTCGGCAGCATCGCACTTGCGCGTCAGGGCTCGTCCGCCGGGATCGCGACACAATCGGCCGAGGACTTCTTCCTTGACGCCACCCCCGGCCTCGTCTTCTTCCTCGACCCGCATGGCAGTGTGGCGACGATCGGCGGCCGCGACCGGCGCGATTTCCTCGCCTGGATGCGCGATCCCAAGGGCAGGGGCTTCCTGGAGCAGGTGCACGTCTCCGACCGCATCCTTTTCCTGCAGGCGCTCGATAGCCTGCGCCGGGGCGAGGATGCCGAGTGCGTCGATCTGCGCATCGACCGGCCCCCGGTCGCGCGCGATCAACGCCAGTTCGCCTATCTCAGAATGGACATGACGGCCCGGCGCGACGCCGACGGCGAACTTGCCGCCGTCATTGCCCAATTGCGTGATGTCTCCGTCGAGCAGCAGCTGCGGGCCGAGGCCCAGAACCGCGTCGCCGATGCCGAATCGGCAAACGATGCCAAGTCGCGCTTCCTCGCCGCCGTCAGCCACGAGCTGCGCACGCCGCTGAACGCCATTCTCGGTTTTTCCGATATCCTGATCGGTGAATATTTCGGCAAGTTCGAAAACGACCGTCAGCGCGAATATGTCGGCCTCGTGCGCGAATCCGGCGCCCATCTCCTGTCCGTCGTCAACACCATGCTCGACATGAGCAAGATCGAAGCCGGCCGCTATGAGCTGATCCTTGAACCTTTCGATATAGCGAGCTCGGTCAAATCCTGCGAATCGATGCTGGCCTTGCAGGCCAAGACCAAGGGCCTGACGCTGACGAGCCGGATCCAGCGCGGCCTCGGCGAAATCGTCGCCGATCAGCGCGCCATCCAGCAGATCCTCATCAATCTCGTCGGCAATGCCATAAAGTTCACCGAGGCCGGCGGCGTCGTCTCGGTCGATGCGGCGGCGCGCGACGGCATCCTCAAGCTGACGGTCAGCGACACCGGCATCGGCATTGCGGCCGACAAGCTGGCGTTGCTCGGCCAGCCCTTCGTCCAGATCCAGAACGACTATACCCGCCGCTTCGAAGGCACCGGCCTTGGTCTTTCCCTGGTCAAGGGATTGGTGGCGCTGCATGGCGGGCATTTCGCCATCGCCAGCCAGCCCGGCGAAGGCACGATCATCACCATCGAGATCGCGGTGGACGGCTCGGGCGCCGTGTGCGCCGAGGACGCCGGCCAGGGCGCGACTGTCGAGTTCCCGCCGCGGCTGAAGGGCGCGGTCAATGCAGGTGCAGAATTGGGGGAGGGGCGTTTCGATGGCCGCGCGCAAGCGAAAATCGCCTAAGGGAAAAAGAGGCCGGCAGCAGCCGGGCCTCCTGATGTCGGGTGCAGCGGCCCTCGGCGGCCTCAGCCTGCAGGGCGCCTCGGTGCTCGGCGGCGTCATCGGCCGCAATCCCTCGGTTGCCGGCGGCACGATCACCTTCGTCGTCATCTTCTCCTTCGTCGCCGCCAATGCGCTCTGGTATCAGCCGGGCCTGCATCCCCACCCGATTTTCCGCACCCGCGATCCGCAGTCTTCCAACGTGCTCGGCGCCCGCCGCCCAGCCGAGGAGCAGCAGGGCGACGTCACCACCTTCCGCATCGAGCGGCCGGAGGATGGCGCGACCACAACCAACGCAACGCCGGCGCCAGCCGCGCCCGGCCAGCAGCCGAGCCAGCTCGTCATGGACATCCAGCAGCAACTGGTGCGCCGTGGCCTCTATAACGGCATACCCGACGGCGTCATCGGCCCACGCACCAGTGCAGCCATCCTCTTCTTCGAGGAAACCGTCGGCATGGCCCAGACCGGCGATCCGACGCCGGAGGTGCTGGCGGCGCTGAAGACCGATGCATCAGGCCCTTCGACCGTTCCCGCGGAAAAGCCGCCCGAGGATGTAAGCTCGAAGGCGGCGGCGGAAGACCCGGTCGCAGCAGCGATCCGCAGCGCCGAAAAGACGGTCAAAACCGCTCCGTCATCCGCAAAGCAGGTTCCCTCAAGCGAAATTACCAATGTCGATCTGGTGCTGAAGATCCAGAAGGGCCTTTCCAACATGGCCTATGCCAATGTCGGCGTCGACGGTGTCGCCGGCGAGCAGACCCGCGCCGCCATCCGCCATTTCCAGAAGCACTACAACCTGCCCGAAAACGGCGAGCCGACCCAGGCGGTGCTGAAAAAACTCAAGGAAATCGGCGCGATTTAATGCATGTCGCCCGGAAGTGTGCAGCGGTTCCGGGATAACGACATGCATAAAACAATGAGCTAAAGCGCGTCGCATGAATCAAGTTTGCTGCGGCGCGATTTAGAACCTGACGTCGACCGAAAGCCTTTGACACTCTTCTAAGATGCCGCCTTCAACGGCCGATAATATGCCGTCATTGCCTGGCCCTCGACATCCACCACCAATCGATCGGCCCGGCTTCGCGGGCGATCGCCGCGCGATAGCGCTTCGGCGCGATGCCGGTCATCCGCTTGAAGGCGTTGCTGAAGGCGCTTTCGGATGTGTAGCCGAGCGAAAGCGCCAGCGCCGAAACCGGCATGCCGCCCTCCCGCAGCTCGCGTTCGGCAAGACGCATGCGCCAGCCGGTGAGGTAAGTGAGCGGCGCAACCCCCGCCACTGTCTTGAACCGCAACGCAAAGCTCGTGCGTGACATGCCGGCAGCCCTTGCCAGTTCGCCAAGCTGCCAGGATCGGCCCGGATCGCCGTGCATCAGCCGTAACGCCGGCGCAATACGATCGTCGCCGAAGGC
The DNA here is from genome assembly GCF_014195245.1 of Rhizobium sp. BK619. Lineage (NCBI taxonomy): Bacteria > Pseudomonadati > Pseudomonadota > Alphaproteobacteria > Hyphomicrobiales > Rhizobiaceae > Rhizobium > Rhizobium sp. BK619. Next base: position 152,412 of record NZ_JACIBH010000018.1, read on the forward strand.
TCGGAGCCACCCGACCGTCATAGGCGCCGAACTCATGATGTGCGCCCTCAGCACCTGGACGAACATCAACTGCGCAAGCTGGGTCGAGGCGAGCAGCGCGCCTGGCCGCTTTGCCGCCATCTCCCGCACCAACTGGTCGAGCAGCCAGCGCAGCACGCCGGCTTCGGCAAGGGCAGCGCGCACGTGGATGATCGGCGGCAGCACGTCGGACAGCAGTTCCATGCCCTGCGGTCCAAGCGCGATATGGCCGCCGAGATAATGGAAATCCTCGCCGACGCCGTGGCGCGCCATGCCGTCGACCTTCTCTTTGAAGGCGCCGACCGCATCGGTCGGATCAACTGCAAGGTCACTCGCCAGGATGAAGGAGTGCCGGCCGTTCAGAAGCGCAACGTCGCCTGCCTCGAGGAGAATCGGTTCACTGCCATTGTCGAGCAAAAGCCAGCAGCGGCCTTTGGCAACGGCGCTGATCTTGATCCTGTTCGGCCGGGGGAATTGTAGCGCCCAGGCGCCGCCGGCGATCAGCCCGCCGGACACAAGGCAGCGCGCATCGAGCAGATTGAGCATTTCAGAGAGCGGGTCACTGGTCATTTTTTGAACGATGGAGCAGGAAATCGGGATTTGCAAGCATTCAGAATCCCGTTTCGCGGACGTATACAAGGCCATCACGCAAGCACGGAGGCATATCATGTCCACCCCACAGGCTCCCATCGTTTCCGGCTTCGGCGCCGCCTCGACCGCGGCGGAGGTCATCGCCGGGCACGATCTCTCAGGCAAGGTGGCGGTCGTCACCGGCGGTTATTCCGGTCTTGGCTTTGAGACGGCTCGTGTGCTTGCCGAAGCCGGCGCCAAGGTCATCGTCCCCGCCCGCAATCTCGGCAAAGCCAAGGCTGCCGTGGAAAACATTCCCGGCCTTGCGCTGGAAATGCTAGACTTGATGGATCCCGGCTCGATCGACGACTTCGCCGACCGCTTTCTTGAAAGCGGTGCGCCATTGCATCTTCTTATCAACAATGCCGCCGTGATGGCGAACCCGCTGACGCGTGACGCCCGGGGATATGAGTCCCAATTCTCCACCAATCATCTCGGCCATTTCCAGCTCGCTGCTCGCCTCTGGCCGGCGCTGGTAAAGGCCGAGGGTGCGCGCGTCGTCGCGGTCTCCTCGCGCGGTCACGTCTTCTCCGGCGTCGATTTCGACGATCCGAATTTCGAGAACCGTGAGTACGCCCCCTATCTCGCCTATGGCCAGTCGAAGACGGCAAATGCTCTCTTTGCCGTGTCACTGGACGCTGTGGGGGCGAAGTACGGTATCAGAGCCTTCTCATTGCATCCCGGTGGTATCGTCACCACCAATCTGGTCCGTCACCAATCGGGCGAGTTCCTCAAGGCGAGCGGTTATGTCGACGAGCATGGCCAGCCGGTCATCGATCCGGAAAACAACAAGAAGACGGTAGAGCAGGGGGCCTCGACCACAGTCTGGTGCGCCGTCAGCGAGAAGCTCGACGGTTTGGGCGGCGTCTATTGCGAGAACTGCAATATCGCCACTGCCGTCCCCGGCGATTCGACCGAGATGCTCGGTGTCCGTCCTTGGGCAACCGATCCGGAACTCGCCGAGCGCCTCTGGCAGCTAAGTGAGCGGCTGACGGGTTTCATTGCCAGCTAGTGGGCAGCCGGATTGCCGCCGCTGGCCGCCCGGTCTATACCGCGCCGATGAGATTACGCGCCGACATCTTCGTTTCCGCCCTCCTGCGCCGTGTCTTCGCCAGCGGCGATTTTGCCGCCGTCGAGAAGAAGGGTGCGGAGGAGGCGGGGGCGATCTTCATCCGCCAGCATTTTCGCGACGGCCTGGAAACGCTCTATGCGCCGGCGCCGCAGACCGCCTTCGGCGAAGGTGAGGCGGGCGACCGTCTGTTCGAGATCCGCCTGTCGCGCAGCGAGCCGGAAGCGGTGCGCGCCATGCTGGAGCGGGAACGCCGGTTCGACCCCGATCTGTGGATCGTCGAGCTCGAGGCGGAGGAACTGGGAGACATGATCCCGCTTGCGCGGGTTGGCTGAGGGCCGGCGGGTCTGCCGATCTCAGCGGGACCGCCGCCCCAGGACACGCATGTCGCGCTGCGCCGGCGCCTGATTGAGGAAGCGGTGGTTCGGCGTTTCCTGAGAGGCGGGCGGATTGGCCACCTCGGGCTTGTAGGTGTAGCGATCGGCGCGGCGCCAGGCTTCCACCCGTTCGTGGCATTCTTCCGGATCGAGCGCATCGAGCACCATCCAGCCGCGCGTGACATTGTGCTGCTGTTCGGCAAGATGCGGATAAAGCTTTTCCAGCACGAAGACGGCGTCAAGAAAGCCCATGCCGAGGCTCGTCAGCGTCGTCGCGAGCTGCTGGCCGGAAAGATCGAGCATGATGCGCTCGGCAAGCCAGCGGCTGGCCGACAGCGCATCGGCCAGCGCTGTTGCGAAATGCATCGCCTCGCGTGAGCGGGCAAAGCGCACCAGCAGCGCCTCCTGAATGTCGGTGAGCGTGCGCAGGCCGAGCCTGTCCTCGTCGGCCCGGCCGAGATGGCCGGCAAGGCCGAGAATACGCTCGCGCAACGCCTCTTCATTGGCAACCCGCTGTTCCTGCAGCGCATCCGCCTCGTTGCTCTCTCCAGGCGCCGGCGAAAGCGGCACCGTCTGTGATTCTGCCATCGGCGCCGGTGCGGCGGCCGACCGCGGCTGGCTCTGGCGCAGCGCCACCAGCGCATCGATGACCTTCGGCGAGAGTGAATCGCGGCTGACGATCGCCTTGACATGCGCTGCACCCTGCATGCGCGCGATGGTGATCAGCGTATCGTCGGCGATGGCCTTGGAGGCGGCAAGAAAAGGGGCGGCGATCTCGATCGGCTGGTTGCCGATGAACAGCGCCACGGCCGCCGGCATGTTTTCGCATTGAGAGAGCGCCGCGACCGCCTGGCGCTTGGCCTCGTCGGAGGAGGCCTGGAAGAGCGGCATGAAAAGCTCGGCAAATTGGCGCAGTTCGGACCGTGTCGGATGAGACAGGTTCTCGAAACTGCTGACGGTCGCCATCAATACCACGTCCTTTTTCCTGACGGCCAATGGGCCCTCTAGGTCTCGAAACCGGTCACGCACAAGAACACCCCGAAAACGCCGAACCAAGGGGAACCACGGGGCCGATATGCGCTGGCGGAACGCATGCCGGGCCACATGGGTTATGAACAAATCCTACACCGGTAGGGTTAATGCATACTGAAGATTTTATTAAAATGCGCCAGAAATATACACGCGGCGCGTGTCGCCATGTGATTGGCCGGGAACATCATAAGTCTGGTTTGAAGAGGCACTGCGACGATTGCTCATCGCTGGCATCACAAGGGAAAGGTCAGGCGGCCTTGCGATCGCGCAGCGCGTCCAGCAGTTTTTCGCGGCTGTCGTGACCGGCCTGATAAAGGTCGAGTGCCGCCGATGCCGCATACTGCGCCTCGACGCTTTTGATGTCGACGCGCCGTTCCGCGCACCAGGCATCGAGCGCACCGCGCAGAACGTCGAGATCGTCAGGCGAGAAATATGAATTCACCAGCAAAGACATCGCTAGCCTCCGCATTCCGGCAAGAGCGTGAATATCCGCGATCGATCGGGGCCGGAAATGCGTGATCGACTGGAGCAACCATACGCGTATCGGAGTCGGCTGCAATTAAATATTTTCATGAAGCATTTTTGCAACATTGCCCCTTTGCCACCGGGTAAGTATGCCGAACTCTTCTCAACTATATGATTTACTTCTTGTTTTATACTTCGAGTTCCGGTCGGGGCCTTGGGCGGGCGCGTGAAACCAAATCAACTCTTCGCGCGTTACAGAGGAAGTAACGTGAACTGTGTTTGGCTTCCGCCGAATATTAGTAAACTGTTAACTGTCATCTGTCTCAATTCGGATGGGAACGACGCGATTTGAGTGTTTGGATCGTTGAAACTCCTGATCACGGTATTTCAACCAGGTGCCGTGGGAAAGGCGCGAATGCCCTCGGTTCGGTCACTCCGCCACCGCAGGACGCGCCGGCTCGCACATTGGCGGGCAGGGTGAAATCCATCGTAAGTTCATCCGTCTCGGGCAGTGCATGGAGACGAGAATGGCAATAGTAGTCGCATTGGCGGATCGGCAGCCGCGGGCGCCGCGCCGCCCGGACAAAGAGCCCCGCGAAGCTAAGATCCTCTGGTTCACCGGCGTCCGCTACGAGCGGCTGGCCGAGAGCCCTAGGCATGGCCCGGCGCCCGCGCCGCGCGTCAACAAGAAGTAACGTCCGTTCAACTTTAGCGGGCGCTAAATTGCTCGCAGCCGGCTTCCGTCAGGAAGTTCCGCGCCGCCTCATTAAAACTTGCCTGCGGCGCCAGCGTCCGCAGCACGGCATAGCCGTCCGGCCGCGCCATTTCCACCAGGATCGCCTGCTGCAATTCCTGCGGCAGGTTCTTGCGCAGGTCGGTAAGCTGGATCGGGCCGCCGGCCAGCACATCGAGCGCGCCGCCGACCGAGGTCCTGTCGTTCATGCTGAAGACCTCGTTGGAGGCGCTGTCGTAGATCGCGATCGACCAGAAGGGCACATTGCCCTTGGCGGTGAAATGCACCGGCGCATCCTCGACGTCGAAGGAGCAGACGGCGGTGCGCACGAAGGGGTCGCCATTGGCAAGGCCTGCCTCGTCATACTGGCCGCCGAGCAGCGTGAAATTGTTGAGGTCGCCCTCCGCCTCCACCCGGGTCGCCGCATCCTTGCCGGTGAAATGCGGCAGCGACAGGATGATGACGAGGTGCAGCAGCGCTGCGCCGAAAAGGCCGGTCAGAATGGCGAAGAAGATCCTAAGCATTGCCGCATCCGGTCTTGGTGAGCTTCGGCATGGCAAGGTCGATCACCCCGGAGCTGCCGGCGGTCGGCGTATCGAACAGCGTCAGCACCAGCCGGAAGGTGCCGGCTTCAGGCAAGGCCAGCCAGTTGCCGGGCTGAGCCGCGGCTGAAATGTCGATCGAGAAGCTGCTGTCCGGCTGGCGCAGCACCGTCCAGGAATTCAGCGCTGCGGGATGCCCGGTCTTCACCGCTGCCGGATTGCCGCCATTGTCGGCGGTAAAGAGGGTCCAGAGCCGGGCAGGCGGCGTTTGCCCGCTGATGCGGTAACGGCAGCCGGCATTCAGCCGCGCACCGTCGTCGTCGACGCTCGCCGTGAAGGTCAGCCCCTCGGCGCTGCCGTAGAGCAGCTTGCCGGCGCGCGCCCGGTGCGACTTGGCATAAGGATCGGCATCGACCGTTTGCAGCGCCGGAAAGGCCTCCCAGGCACCGAGCTTGATCGCCCCGAAACCCTGCGTCGCATCCAGCGCATACAGCGAAATCATGATCCCGCCGCCGAAGGCGACGATCAGCGTGACCAGGATGAAGAGGGGGAATCGAAACACGTCAAGACCTTGGAAACCATATCAGATGAAGGGTTACCACTGATTCTGGCAGGGTGGAATGCCATGCGACGACATGGACGCCGATCTGTCCGGTTAACGCCGATGCCTGCCCCTCACCCTAACCCTCTCCCCGTTTTGATGGGGAGAGGGGACGTGCCCTACCAGACGTTAGCGAGAGACCGAGAGGTCACGGCTTGGCCCCTTCGCCCCGCGTGCGGGGAGCAGGTGGCGGCAGCCGGATGAGGGGCTACTCTCGCCGATCTCCCGGCATCGTTCGACGCATCCGCTCAGGATCTATTCCGCACTCGCCACCTTCGCGGGCGCCAGCGGGGCGGCATTTTTCAGCTTTGCGCCGAGGGCTTTGAGGATATTCGTCGATTGCACCGAGAGCATGCGCGGCCGGATGAGCTGCGGCAATCCGTCCTGCGGTTTGGCTGCGACGGTCTTGGCGAGGTCCTTTTCCGAGGGCAGGGGATTCTCGATGCCGGGAATGGCGCGCAGCGTCACACCCTGATGGGCATAGTCCATAGCGCGTTTGAAGGTCATCGCCGGCAGCGAGCCGCCGGTCATGTTGTTGGTCGAGGTATAGTCGTCATTGCCGAACCAGACGGCGCAAGTGTAGTTGCCGGTGAAGCCGACGAACCAGGCATCGCGATAGGCCTGCGTCGTGCCGGTCTTGCCGGCCGTGACGATGCCGTTGTCGAGTGCCGCCTTGCGCGCCGTGCCGACATAGGGAACGCGCGACAGCATCTGGTTCATATAGGCGTCGGCCTGTTCGGACAGCACGCGTTTGGCCGCCGGCTCGTCGCGGTCGAAATCATAGAGCACGTCGCCGTCATAATCGAGAACCTGGGTGATGCCGTGGCGGCGTGACTGGTAGCCGCCGGCCGGGAAGGTGGCATAGGCCGTCGCCTGATCGAGCACCGTCACCTCGGATGTACCGATCGGGATGGTGACGTCGTCGCGGATCGGCGTTTCGACGCCGAGGTTCTTCGCCATGGCCCGGATCGGCTGGATGCCGAGCTTCTCTTTGGCGAGCCGCACCGGCACCGTGTTGATCGATTGGGCGATCGCCGTCTCAAGGGTTATGCGGCCGGCATAATGGTTCGCATAATTGTGCGGGCTCCAGTTGCCCCAGGAGATCGGTGCGTCGACGATCGTTGTCTGCGGCGTCATCCCGCTCTCCATGGCCACCGAATAGGTATAGACCTTGAAGGAGGAGCCCGGCTGGCGCAGCGCCCTGGTGGCGCGGTTGAACTGGCTTTCGCCGTAGTCCCGCCCACCGACCATGGCGCGCACCGCGCCGCCGTTCTCGATCATCACCATGGCGCCCTGCTTGGCGTGATAGGCTTCGCCATATTCGCGCAGCGACGTTTCGACCGATTCCTCGGCCGCCTGCTGGATACCCATGTCGATCGTCGTGCGCACGATCAGTGAATGCTGGTGGAAGCGCGGCGAAAGCCGCTGCACCTCGTCGAAAGCCCAATCGAGGAAGAAGTCGGGCGATTCCACCTCGTTGCGGTCGACGACGGTTGCCGGATTGCGCCGGGCGGCGATCACCTGTCCCTCGGTCATCAGCCCGCTCTGCACGAGATTGGTCAGTACCTCGTTGGCGCGAGCACGTGCCGCCGGCAGGTTGACATGCGGCGCATATTTCGCCGGCGCCTTGAACAGGCCGGCCAGCATGGCGGATTCGGCCAGGTTCACATCGGTGATGTTCTTGCCGAAATAGAACTGCGCCGCCGCGGCTGCGCCAAACGTGCCGCCGCCCATATAGGCGCGGTCGAGATAGGTGGAGAGGATTTCCTTCTTCGAAAGGTTCGACTCCAGCCACAAGGCGAGGAACGCTTCGGTGATCTTGCGGTCGATCGAGCGCTCGTTGGACAGGAACAGGTTCTTGGCGAGCTGCTGGGTCAGCGTCGAGCCGCCCTGCACGACTTCACCGGCCTGGGCGTTGGTGACCATGGCGCGGAAGAGGCCGATCACGTCGATGCCGAAATGGTCGAAGAAGCGCCGGTCTTCGGTGGCCAGCACCGACTTGATCAGGGAATCCGGCAGCTCGTCGATCGGCACGGAGTTCTGGTGGATGACGCCGCGATGGCCGATCACGTTGCCGTAGCGATCGGTGAAGGTGACGGCGAAATCGCCGCGGTTGCGCCAGTCCTCCTTGGTCGCCTCGAAGGCCGGCTGGGCAAGCAGCAGCATCAGCACCGAGCCGGCCGCCCCGAGCGTCAGCCCTTCGCCGGCCAGTTCGAAAACCATGCGCTTCCAGCCGCGCACGCGGAAGCGGCGGAAGAAGATGGTGATGTCTTCCCAGATCTCGGCGGCGCGGAAGCCGGCGTTCCAGACGGTCGAATCGATCCATGAATCGATGCGCAGCAGGATGTGGCGGCTTTTCGCCGGCCGCTTGTCCGCCGCGTTACTCGCCGTTTCTTTGAGGCCCGCTTCGGGACCTCTTTCGGGGTTGTCCGGATCCTGCACGTCCTGTATTCCCGCCTGATCGCGTTTCGCTCATCTCCGGCCCTCGGAAAGCGGCGAAAGCGCGAGGCCGCCATATGGCCGCAAAGCTCTCCGATACCAGGAGCATGCTGAAGAATTGATTGATTTTGCGGCTGATAACAAGAGAGATAGATGGCGGTCACGTCAATTTGCGGGCCGCTGTTGCAAGAAACGACGATGAACGATCTGCCCTTCTGGAAGCGCAAGACGCTTGCCGAAATGACTGTCGCCGAGTGGGAAAGCCTCTGCGACGGCTGCGGTCTCTGTTGCCTCAACAAGATCGAGGAATGGGATAGCGGCGATATCTATTTCACCTCGGTCAGCTGCAAGCTGCTCGACGGCGAAAGCTGTCGCTGCTCCAGCTATGAGAACCGCTGGGATTTCGTTCCCGATTGCGTGCAGCTGACCAAGGAGAACGTGCCCGATATCGCCTGGCTGCCGCCCACCTGCGGCTACCGGCTGGTCAATGAAGGCCGTGATCTCTACTGGTGGCATCCGCTGATCTCCGGCGATCCGGAAACCGTTCATGCCGCCGGCATTTCCGCGCGCGGCCGCACGATCAACGAAAACGAGATCGATATCGACGATCTCGAAGACTACGTTGTCGACTGGCCGCTGACCGTGGGTGAAGAAAAGGACGAGGAAGAGGAAGAGGAAGAGGCGTAAGCGGCTCAGCTCTTTACCGCTGCGAGGAAGCGGCGCAGTTCCATCTCCACATATTTATCCACCGGCCCTTCAGCGCCAAAGCCCCACCAGGTGAGCGAGCCCTGCCATTGCGACAGCATCAGCCGGGCGATGGTCTCCGGCGCGCTTGCCGATCCGAAACAGCGTGCGATCGCCGCCGTCAGCGCCGTTCCCCAGACCGCCCCCCGGGCGCGCAGCACTGGATCGCGGAAGTCCTCGCGCAGCACCAGCAGTCCCTCGCCATAGGCGGCGGCATTGTCGCCGTAATTCTGCGACAGTCCGACGAGCAGCGCGACGGCGCCGTCCGGTGTGTTCGCCACGCTGCCGGCAAGCCTTGCCGTTTCCGCATCCAGCCTGTCCCAGGCGTATAGCAGTGCTGCGCGCAGCATCGCCGCCTTCGTGGTGAAACGCTGCACCAGCGTCGAGCCGGAAAGGCCGCTGACTTTGGCCACCGCCGCAAAGGTCGCCGCATCCGGCCCCTCGGCGTGGATCAGCGCCAGCACCATGGCGAGAAGCTGTTCATCGGAAAGCGTACGGCGGCGCGGCATCAAATTCCTCTTGCATCTGCCTTATTTATGAACGAACGTTCGTTTATATAAAATGGGCGGTTTTCATTTTTAACGTGGAGGATGGAGAAGTGACAACGGACTTGCGGGAGAAAGTGGCTTTGGTCGCCGGTGCAACGCGCGGCGCCGGCCGCGGCATTGCAGTCGAACTCGGCGCTGCCGGCGCCACCGTCTATGTGACGGGGCGCACGACGCGCGCGCAGCAATCCGAATATGCCAGGCCGGAGACGATCGAGGAAACGGCCGAACGTGTCACGGCTGCGGGCGGCAGGGGTATCGCCGTGCGGGTAGACCATCTCGTCGAGGCTAAAGTGGAGGCGCTGGTCGCCCGCATCCGGGCGGAGGCCGGCCGGCTCGATATTCTCGTCAACGACATTTGGGGCGGCGAAAAACTGTTCGAATGGGATAAGGCCGTCTGGGAGCATTCGCTTGACAAGGGTCTGCGCCTGCTGCGGCTCGGCATCGACACGCATCTGATCACCGCCCATTATGCGCTGCCACTGATGATCGAGCGGCCGGGCGGGCTGCTGGTCGAGGTGACCGACGGCACGGCCGACTACAATGCCACCCATTACCGGCTGTCGCCCTTCTACGACCTCGTCAAAACCGGCGTCACCCGCATGGCCTGGGCGCATGCACAGGATCTGGCAAAACACGGCGCCACGGCGGTTTCGATCACGCCCGGCTGGCTGCGCTCCGAAATGATGCTGGATGCCTATGGTGTCAGCGAGGAGAATTGGCGCGACGCGACCAAGGTGCAGCCGCATTTCGCCATTTCCGAAACGCCGCGCTTCGTCGGCCGCGCGGTGGCGGCAATTGCCGCCGATCCCGACCGCGCCCGTTGGAATGGCCAGTCCCTGTCGAGCGGCGGACTGGCCAAGGTCTACGGCTTCGACGACATCGACGGTTCGCGGCCGGATTGCTGGCGCTACATGGTGGAAGTGCAGGAGCCGGGCAAGCCGGCAGATGTAACGGGATACCGCTAATACCTGTCGCCCAGGGGCACATGCCCAAAACAAAGGACTAAGCGCGCCGCATCAATCGGATTTGCGGCGACGCGCTTTGAGGCCGCTGCTTACTGCGCGGCTGCGAGCCGCGCCGCATCGCGAAACGACACCAGCCGTTTCGTCTGTTCGTCCCACAACACCAGCTTGACGCAGCGCAGGCTTTCCATGAGCGTGATGCGGCCGAGGTCGGCAAGCTCAGGATGGTCTCGCAGCACCTCCGGCAGCCGGTAATAGGGCACCCGGCTCGACAGATGATGGACATGGTGGATGCCGATATTGCCGGTGATCCAGCGCAGCACCGGCGGCAGGTCGTAATGCGAGGCGCCGTGGAGGGCTGCATGCTGGAACTGCCAGTCCGGCTCCTTCGACCAGTGCGTTTCCTCGAACTGGTGCTGGACGTAAAACAGCCAGACACCGGCAGCGCCGGCCAGAAGCACGGTCGGCAGATGCACCAGCAGGAAGGGGACGATCCCGACGGCCCAGATCAGCAGTGCGGCGACCGCTGCGATGGCAAGATTGGTCGCCATTGTGGAGACCCAGGGCAGGGCGCCGGAGCGCATCATGCCGAAGGGCAGGCGCTGCTTGAAGATGAACAGCCATGCCGGCCCGATCCCGAACATCACCGCCGGGTGCCGGTAGAGCCGGTAGCCGAGCCGGCCCCAGCGCGACAGCGCATTATATTCGGCAATCGTCAGCGTTTCGATGTCGCCGACGCCGCGTTCGTCCAGGTTCCCCGCCGAGGCGTGATGCTCGGCATGCGCCCGGCGCCAATAGTCGTACGGCGTCAGCGTCAGGATGCCGATCGTTCGTCCAACCCAGTCGTCGACGCCGCGGCGTGCGAAAAACGAGCCATGGCCGCAATCGTGCTGGATCATGAACAGCCGCAACAGGAAGGCGGCGGCGGGAACGACGAGGATGAGGCCGGGCCAGAAGCTGTAATGAACCGCAGCCCATGCGGCAGCCCAGAACAGCGCGAAGGGGACGACCGTGACGGCAAGCTCGAAAGCGCTGCGTCCGGCTCTCGGCTGACGATATCCGGCAAGGATCTTCAACCAGCGCTTCTCAGCCAAAATTGCATTGTGCCCCTCGGAGGACTCCGAGTTTGCGGCGGGTTCGCCCAAAGGGACCACTTGGATTTCCTTGCTCTCGTTGCGGCGCGCGGATTCGATCACAGAATAGCGCCATGAAGGGCCGCGATACTCGAAAGGCCGAGTGCGATCACCACAGCCGAGCGAATGAGAAAGAGCGGATAGTCGAAACGGTACATTGTGTGAAGAGAGACCATGGCTGCAGCACTTCCTGTTTTTGTGGAAACATGTCAATGGGTGATAATGTCACGCCGGAGCGCAGCGCGGCCGACGGGACGCACAGTCACCTTCAGTTCACGCATGATTTTATGCGCAAATCGATGCCGATTTGCGCTGTCTCTGCGAAGGGGCGGAGGCTCGATAAGATGTTTTATTTCTTTGGAGCACTGCCATGCGGCGCGGTCGTGGTCGCCGTCTTCATCTGGTTGGCGAACGTGCTTTCCACCTTCGCCGCCTGCTTGTCCTTCTTCGGCTTCCGGACCTCGCGATTGCTTCTTACCTGTCCTTTTGCCATGGATAAATCTCCCCTTTTGATCGAAAACTGAAAAGCCGTAGCCTGCGCGGTGTTCGCCCGCTTGTCGATCGCGACCGGAGATCGCAGGATCGTCATGAGGGCGACCCGACAACGCCGGGCCGCAGGAATTGAATGAAATGATGCCTGCTGAAACCGCATCGAAGTCTGGAGGCGGATGACCTGAGAGGTCACCAAAAGCCAAACCCGACGTTGAGGCGGGACGTCATCATGCTTTCGCGATCGGGAAAATGGCGGGCCGGATTCCGGTCACCGCAGATGCCGCATCGGCCAAATCAGCGAACCACTCTCTTACGATGAAATTGCGGTGCCATTAAGGCCGTTGCCGCAAGAAAGCCATATTTCCACAAGCGGGACGCGTTGATGGGAAACAGGCGAGCAGTGTGGTTCTTTGCATTTTCGCGTGGCCGGATGCCGACATGATGCCGCGCGCCAGGCAGCCGTCCGCTTCGAGGAGCGCCACCCGGCACTCCTTGTCAATCTCCGCAAGATCCTGGGCATGCTGCCGTTGCTGGTAAGCGCCGATCCGCACGATATAACCGGCCGCTGCAACGCCGATACCGCAGGTTCAAAGTGATTGGGCTCCTTTGGCGCATCTGAAAGACGCGCCGCGCGTTAGCCGGCGGCGCGTTTTTCGCGGGGCAATCCCTGTATCGCATATCGGTTACAAACGGGCACGACCGGTTTCGGCGGGGCCTTCGGCTTGCCGAAATGGTATTCGAGCGCCCGTGAGAGCATGGCCGGCGAGGTGACGCCCTCCTGGAACAGCTTGATCAGCAGCACGGCCGCGACGTTGAACACCCGTTGGTCGTCGGTCGGAATTCTGGCATCGTAGCCGGCCTCGTCGAGCACGCCTTGAAGCATGTCGAGATCGGACGAGGTCAGATGCGGCTTTTCGGAAGTGGAAGACATGGGCCCTCCTTTCGTCGGGGCGAGGGGATGAAAACCCTCAGTCGGCAGCGCCCGTACAATGGCTGCCGAAGGCGAGACCATGCTCCTTTCGCCGGGGCAAGGCAATGGGATTCTGTCGCTAATATTCCTTTTATCTTATAAAGCGCCCGCACCGGTCAGGATGCGGGCGCAACGGTCATTCCGCGGCCTGATAGGCCGGCGTCCGGGCGGCCGATGTCCGCGGACCGGCGGCGGCAAGCAGGGTGATGGCGACCGCTAGCAGCGCCACGAAGGCGATACCGGCGACATAAGGATCCCAGCCGAAATGCGGTGCGGCGCCGAACACTGCCGAGGCGGCTGCGAGCACGATGCCGCCGCCGATCTGGAAGGAGGCGAAGAGCAGTCCGGAAGCGAGCCCCGATTTGTCATCCTCGACGTCGGAAAGGGCTGCGACCTGTACGGAAGGGTAGGTCAGTGCATAACCGAGGCCGAGCGGGATCTGCGAGAACAGCACGAGCAGGATCGGGTCGACATGCCCGAGCGCGGTCACCCAGAAGATGTAGCTGAAGGCCTGCAGGCCGACACCTACCGCCATCAGCCCGGTGGCGCCGCGGTTTTGTGCCAGCGTCGCAAAACGCGGGGCCAGGAACATCACGAAGACGCCGCCGAGCGCAAAGCAGAAGCCGGTGGTGAAGGCCGACCAGCCGAGGACGTTCTGATAATAGAGCGTCGCCAGGAACTGGAAGCCGACATAGGCGCCCTGGAAGAGGGCGGCAATCGCATTGGCGTGCCTAAGTTTCGCCCGGCGGAACATGCCGAGCGGCACCATCGGATCGGCGTGACGCGCCTCGACCGCGAGGAAGAGCAGGATCAACGCCAGCGATGCCGCGAGCGAGCCCCAGGTCGCAAAAGCCTGCCAGCCGGCGGCCGCCGCATTGGTGATGCCGAAGACGAAGAGCAGCAGCCCGGGGGTGATCGTCAGTGCGCCGGCCCAGTCGAAAGGAGGCCGCGGTCCTGTTCTTTTCGGGTCGGCCGGCAGCGCCAGCGGCGCAAGAAAGAGCGTCAGGATGGCGACCGGCGCACCCATGACCAGCGTTGCCCGCCAGCTGAAGATCGTCGCGGCACCGCCTAGCACCATGCCGAGCACGAAGCCGGTGGCGCCGGTGGAGGCGAAGACCCCGAGCGCTTTGGCCCGCGCCGATCCCTCGCCGAAGACGGAGAGCAGCAGCGCCAGCGCGGCAGGCGCAGTGAAGGCGGCGGCAATGCCCTTGATCAGCCGGGCGGCGATCAGCGTCGGGCCGCTGTCGACGAAGCCGCCGGCGATGCTGGCGGCGGCAAAAATCGCCAGCGACCAGAGGAAGACGCGGCGGTGGCCGAAGACGTCGGCCACCCGGCCGCCGAGCAGCAGAAAGCCGCCATAGCCGAGCACATAAGCGCTGACGGCCCATTGCAGCGATGTCGCCTCCATGCCGAGTTCGGCCTGGATGGCGGGAAGCGCGACACCGATGGTGGAGACGTCCATGGCGTCGAGAAAGTTGGCGGCGCAGAGCAGCAGCAATGCCAGCCCCGCAGCGCCTTTCGATTTGGAAAGTGTCATCGAAACGTTCCTTTTTGCTGCCGCCTCGTCGAGGGAGGTTGCGCGGACGGCAGGGAACGAAAAAATGTACATCTTCCTACCTCATTGCAAATTGATAGTAGCCATGCCAGGTATTACTCATGATGATGAATGATGCCACGCTTCGCAAAATCGACCTGAACCTGCTGCTCGCCTTTTCGGTGCTGATGCAGGAGCGCAATGTCAGCCGCGCCGCCGAGCGGTTGCTGCTCGGGCAGCCGGGCCTGTCGGCCGCGTTGCGACGGCTGCGCGAGACGCTTGATGACGAACTTTTCGTGCGGGTCGGTCGCGGCCTGCAGCCGACGCCGCGCGCCCTTTCCATTGCCCCGGCGATCGAGGATGCGCTGTCGGGCATCGAACGCGCCATTCGCCCGCAGGCCGACTTCGATCCGGCAAGCTGGCAGGGCGAGTTCCGCATCGGCATGTGCGACAATCTCGAAACGGCCTTTTTCGGCCCGCTTGCCGCCCGCCTATTGCAGCTTTCACCCGGCGCCCGGCTGATCGGCATCGCTTCCGAAAAGCGCGATGCTGCGCGCCGGCTGGACGAGGGGGTCTTCGATTTCAGTGTTTCCGTGCATGACGAGCCGGCCTCCTGGCACATCCGCGCGCCGCTGTTCAACCAGGCCTCGATCTGCATTTACGACGAGGCTCAACTCAAGCTGAAGGCGCCATTAAGCCTTGAGGATTTTGCCAATGTCGCCCATGTCACGGTCTCGTTCGAGGGCAATGCCTCCACAAGCATCGACACCGCGTTGAGCCGCACCGGCCATGTCAGGCGTGTGGTCGCCACGGTGCCGCGCTTTTCCGCCCTGCCGACGGCGCTGCGGGCGATGCCGGCCATATCAGTCGTGCCGGAATCGATCGGCCGCTGCATGGCGCAATTGCACGGGCTGACGATTTGTGCGCCGCCGCTGTCGCTGCCGGCCGATCCGGTGACGATGCTCTATCGCCGCGTCGACCAGGCTGATGGCCGGGCGCGCTGGTTCCGCCGTCTGTTCCTGGACGTCGCCGACGAGGCGCTCGTCGCCTCCGGCTGCCGCGTCTCGATATCGAGAGCTGCGGCGTAGAGCAATTCCAGGAAAAGTGTGAAGCGGTTTTCACAGGCAAAGCGCGAAGCGCTTTTGCCGGGAATTGCGTTATAGCTAGAGCCTATTACAGCTCGCCTTTGTGAAAATAGGCTTCGAGACGGTAGCCGTCCGGGTCGATAATGAAGGCGGCATAATAGAACTGCCCGTAATCCGGCCGAATGCCCGGCTCGCCATTATCCGTGCCGCCGGAGGCGACGGCTGCCGCGTGAAAGGCATCGACGGCGGCTTCATCAGGTGCGACGAAACAGAAATGCAGCCCGGACCGCAGATCGGCAAGAACCGGCTGCTCGACCTGCATCACCCAGAGCCCGACCCGTTCCGGGCCATAGCCGATCATGGTGTCGGAATTGGAGAGCCGCTCATATCCGAGCGGCGCCAGCGCCGCATCATAGAAACGGCGGGCTCTGTCGAGGTCTTTGACGCCGATGGAGACATGATCGAACATGGGCCGCAAAACTCCTTGTCACCGCTCGTTCCAGACGGATTTCCATCCTCAAGATGGTACGACGCCACCATCTTTCAACCGCCGTCTCAAGTCAACGAACGGCGCTGGTTGCTGCGGCCTGGCAGCTCATGCATTTCAGGCGATAGGAATGGCTGGCCCCGCATGGGCGAGACCAGCCGTGACGTCAGCCGTCGACTGCAACCCATTTCGGGGCAATCCCGGTGCCGCGACCGAGGCCGTAACCAAGGCGGATATTCAGCATCCCCAAGGGTTCGAGCAGGCGAGCGGCGTCGAGCGAGCCGGTTTTCTCGACAGCAAAGTCGGCATCCTTGACCAGCGCTGCGGCGGTTTCGACAACATCATCGTCCCCGGCCAGGAAGACCGGTATGGTGGAGGTGTGCTTTGGGGAAGCCGCAAACAGCTCGGCAAAGATGGTATTGAAGGCCTTCACGACCTTGGCGCCTTTGGCCCTGTGCTGGATTTCCTCGGCTGCCGACGTGTCGTGACCGAACAGCAGGCCGGAGAAATCGGGCTTGAGCGGATTGGTGATGTCGACGACGATCTTGCCCCGCAATGCTGCCGTTTCGGCAAATTCGAGCGCCGAAGCATAAGGCAGCGCGAGGACCAGAATATCGGCTTCGGCCACGGCGGAGGAGATCGATGCGCCTGTGGCGCCGATCTCCTCGGCAAGCGACTTTGCCGCGGCCTCATTCCGCGACGCGAGGATGAGCTCGCGCTTGCCTGCCAGACGACGCGCCAAGCCGGCGCCCATGTTTCCAGTTCCGATAATAGCGGTTTTCATGTGGTCGATTCCTTCATCGAGTTGAATGACGTCGATATAGCCGACAGCAATCCCATCATGAATGGCATTGAATGGCGGAATATAATTGCATAAAAGTATCGAATGACCGATCTCACCAATTTGAAGACCTTTGTCGCCGTGGCGACGGCTGGCAGTTTCGCCAAAGCTGCCGCCAGGCTCAACCTGTCGCCCGCCATGGTAGGCCGGCGCATCCAGGCTTTGGAAACAGATTATGGGGTCAAGCTGATCGAGCGCACCACGCGAACCCAGAGGCTCACCGAGATCGGTCGCAGATTTCTGGAGAGAGCAAGCAGGGTTATCGATGAGCTGGAGCAGCTGAACGATATTGCCGGCCCCGACAACCACGAAATATCCGGCCACCTCCGCATCAGCGGACCGACGACGCTCGGCGTGAAGCGCTTGGCATCGTCCATTGCTCGCTTTGCCAATCAGCATCCCGCTGTCAGTCTGGAACTCAATCTGACCGACCGGAACGTCGATCTGATCGCCGAAGGCTATGACCTTGCCATTCGAGTGGCGCATCTGCGGCCATCTTCCCTGATCGCAAGAAAGATCGGCGCCTATCGCTTCGTCTGCTGCGCCTCTCCCGGCTATCTCGGCAAGAACGGCACCCCGACCCATCCCGAGCAGTTGCAAGAGCACCGCTGCATTCTCAGCCTCAACCTCGTCCCGCGCGATCAATGGCATTTCGAAGATCAAAATGGACGGGTGCTGGCGGCAAAGATCAGCAGCAATATCGGTATCGACAATGGCGAAGCCATGCGTGTTGCCGCGATAGAAGACGCCGGCCTCGTCTATGCGCCGCTGGTGCTGGTAGAGGAGGACATCGCCGCCGGGCGGCTGACCGAGGTGCTTGCCGATTGGGAAAAATACAGCCTGCCGATCCATGCGGTTCACCCGTCGCGGCAATTCGTGCCGCGACGGGTGAAGGCCGCGATCGGCTGGATCGCCGGAGATCTCCGCCGGTAGAGTCCGCGCAAACAGAAAGCGCATTCGGTGGTGGTCGGCGACCTTACTGCAGCTGCGGCTTCTTGAGAAAATTGTTGCGGTCGGCGGACTTGATGCGCAGCCAGGCTTCCCGGCCGTTCCTCAGAATCCGCATCGGAATTTCGGCGCCGGCCGGGCCGCTGCTCCAGACCTTGCGGTAGAAATCGGCCAGGCCATCGACCTCTTCGTCGCGGATCTCCGAGATGATATCGCCTTGCCGCAGACCCGCCTGGGCGGCCGGACCGCCTTCGGCAACGCTCATCACCACCACGCCGCCATTGCTCTCGGCGGAGAATGCGCCGAGCCAGGGCCGCGGCGGTTTGTTGACGCTTCCGCGGTTCAACAGATCGTCGAGGATCGGAGTCAAAAGGTCGATCGGCACGACCATGTTGATATCGGCGACCTCGTCGCCCTGGCTCATTTGCAGGCGAAGCGAACCGATGCCGAGAAGCTTGCCGTCCGAACCGATCAGCGCCGCACCACCCCATGAGGGATGGGCCGGCGCCGTGAAAATCGCCTCATCCAGCAGATATTCCCAGTAGCCGGCGAATTCCTGCCGGGCGACGATGTTGGCCTCGACGAATTCTCCGATGCCGTCGGCAAGCACCACAGCATCGCCGGCCTTGGCGCTTGCCGCATCGCCGAGATCCACGGCCGGTGCATTGAGAACCCCGAGCGCCTGCACCAAGCCGAAGCCGGATTCCTGATCATAGGCAAGTGCATGCGCGGGAACGACGCGCCCGTCATGGGTGGTCAGCCAAACCTCTTCGGCCTCGGTGATGAGGTAACCGATAGTCAGCACCAGCCCATTGTCGCGAATGACCACGCCGCTGCCCTCCCGGACAGTGCCCAGCGTCTCTGCTGTGAAGGCGTCTTCCGGGATGGAAGAACGAACGGCCACGATTGACCGCAAAATTGGATCGATATTCATGCTTTCATCCTGACAGAGCGCCGGCGCGAAAGGCCGAAATCTGACGCACTCTGTCTTGAATAGGTAAGAAGATGGGTGGGCGGAGGCAAGGCTATTGCCAATGGAATTTCCAAACCCCGGAACCCAATGCGCAATGCATTCAATGGGCAATGAAATCGCTTGGAAAGAGCTGCACCACGCCATTCACTGCCCGCACCAAGTGTTGCACACGACATTTTTCGTGACAGCGTCACCGTGCAACAATATACAGTCAATCCCATCAGGACTCAGGCTGCACGGATGACGACATGAAAGACTGGCACCCCGATCTCGGGCGCAGCAGCAGCCCGCGTTATATGGCGATCGCCGATGTGATCGAAATGGATCTGCGCAGCGGCCACCTCGTGGCCGGCGACCGGCTGCCGCCGCAACGCGAACTCGCCAAGCGGCTGAATGTCGATTTCACCACGGTGGCGAGAGGTTATGTCGAGGCGCAGAAGCGCGGGCTGGTCGATTCGCATGTCGGCCGAGGCACCTTCGTCACCGGTGGTGCGGCCAGGGAGAGCCAGGGCTTCGCGCCTGGCGCGGCGCCCGATCCGCGCCGGGCAGCTATCGTCGATTTCTCGATGAACATGCCGCCGGAACCGGATGATCCGGAACTGATCGCCCGCATGCGCGAGGGCATGGCGATGGTGGCAGGAAACCTCGTTCCGCTTCTGCGCTATCAGGGTTTCGGCGGCTCCAGCATGGACAAGGAGGCTGCCGCCGCCTGGCTCAGCCGTCGCGGGCTCAAGCCTCCGCAGGAGCGGATCTTTGTCACACCGGGCGCCCATCCGGCCCTGCTGGCGATCTTCGGCCTGCTGGCAAAGCCGGGCGAAACCGTGCTCTCGGAAATCATCACCTATCCCGGCATGCGCTCGATCGCTGCCCAGCTGCGGCTCAATCTGGCGGGCCTGCCGATGGACGAGGACGGCATCCTGCCGGACGCCTTTGCGAGAGCTTGCGAGCGATTGCAGCCGAAGGCGCTTTATCTCAATCCGACGCTGCAAAACCCGACGACGCTGACCATCCCGGCCAGGCGCCGCGAGGAAATCGGTACGGTTGCCCGCAATTATCACGTGCCGATCGTCGAAGACGATGCCTACGGCTTCATTCCGCTGGAAGGCCCGTCGCCGCTTGCGGCAACGGCGCCCGATCTTACCTGGCATATCGGCGGGCTGGCGAAATGTATCGGCGCCGGCTTGCGTCTTGCCTATGTCGTGGCCCCGGATAGCAAGGCCGTGTGGCCCTTCGTCAGCGCCATGCGCGCCAACAATGTCATGGCCTCGCCGCTGACCTTGGCGCTCGCCACCCGCTGGATCGAGGACGGCACGGCCGACGCGATCCTGCGCTTCATCCGCACGGAAGCCGCCGCGCGTCAGCAGATGGTCGCCGCGCTCCTGCCTGAAGGCAGCTACCGCGCCGACCCGCTCAGTTTCAACATCTGGCTGCCGCTCGCCAATGGCTGGACCCGCTCCACCTTCGGCAGCCACATGCGCTCCGCCGGCATCGGCGTCGTGGCAAGCGATGCCTTCACGGTCGAAGGCGCCGCGCGCGAGGCCGTGCGTGTCTGCCTCGGCGGCCCGATCACCCGGGAGAAGCTGCAGGGCGCACTGGATTTCATGGCCCATGCGCTTGAGGGTCCGCCGGAGATGGCGGCTTCGTTCTTCTGAGCCGCCAACGCCGCGCAGCTGAGCCCTCCAGGCAAGCGATCGGTTATTGCGACCCCTTCAAATCAAGTTTGCACAATCCGCGGTCGGCCCGGCCTGCGGAACTCTGCGGCATTCTGACGAGTTGACTGGCAATGTCTCAATAATGTATTTATATTGAATGCATTCATTGCTGGGCATTGAATGGTTTGATGCCTATGCAGAACAAGGTGTGATCGTCATGGAAACCGAATATCCCCCGCTTCCTCCGCTGCAGACCGGCATCAGGGGGCGCTGCCCGCGCTGTGGCCAGGGTCATATGTTCAAGGGCTTTCTGACACTGCAGCCGGAATGCGAGGCTTGCGGCCTCGATTATTCCTTTGCCGATCCGGCCGACGGCCCGGCTTTTTTCGTCATCTGCTTTGCCTGCATACCGAGCGTGCTGCTCGGCGTCTGGCTGGAGGTGGCGTTTACCGCGCCGATCTGGGTGCAGCTTCTGGTCACCGGCCCCTTCATGCTTGCCACCTGCATTCCGCCGCTCAGGCCGCTGAAGGGCTGGCTGGTCGCCAGCCAGTATTTCTATAAGGCGGAAGAGGGCAAACTCGCCTGAGATCTGTTCAGCGTCGCGCGCAGCCGCGGCGTGGCGAAATCGATGAGCGCGCGCAATTTCAGGGGCACCAATCCCTGAGCGGGATAGACGAGATGCACCGGTGCCGGCGGCGGTTCGAAATCGGCAAGCAGTGGCGCAAGCAGACCCGCCGTCTCGGCGCGTGCGGCCTGGTAGGACAGCACCCGGGTGATCCCGAGGCCGGCGACCGCCGCATCGACCGCGGCCTCGGCGGTGTTGACGGCAAGCCGTGAGCGGATCGGCACGGTGAGATCGCGTTTTCCCTCGGCGAATGTCCAGCTCAGCGTCGAGGCCATGCTGTCGAAGGTGATGCAGTCATGCGCGACGAGGTCGCCCGGATGCCGAGGCGTGACCTGCCGTGCGAGATAATCCGGGCTGGCATAGACCGTCCGGCGGATCGCGCCGAGCCTGGTGGCGATCAGGTTGCTGTCCGGCAGGTTGCCGATCCGGAGCGCCACATCGATATGGTCCTCGACGAGGTTCGACAGCCGGTCGCCAAGCATCAGCCGCAGATTGATATCGGGATAGGCCTTCAGGAAATCCACCACCACAGGCAGGACATGCAGCCGCCCGAAGACGATCGGCGCGGTCATCGTCAGCGCGCCCTTCGGCACGCTGTATTCGCCGGCCGCCGTCCGTTCCGCCTCTTCCACCCGATCGAGAATTTCCCGCGCCGCCTCCACATAGGAGCGGCCGGCCTCGGTCAGCGTGATCTTCCGGTTGCTTCTCTGCAGCAGCTGGGCGTTCAGATGGGCTTCCAGCTCGGAAACCTTGCGGCTGACGGTGGCGAGCGGCGATCGCAAATGCCGGGAGGCAGCCGATAGGCTGCCCTGTTCGACAACGGCAAGCAGCACGGTCATGGCGTCGAGGCGGTCCATTCTATCCTTCCGAAAAATGGGAATATGCCTTCCAGATTAGCATTCTACTGCAATCAAATGGAAGGAAATAAATTAGCCCGCAGATGGTTCGCAGGCGGCCATCGTCAATCATGGCCCGTCGATCGGGAAGACCAAAGGAAACCGTCATGAAACTCTACCATCACCCGCTTTCCGGCCATTCGCACCGGGTTCACCTGTTCCTGTCGCTGCTTGGCGTGCCCTATGAACTGGTCGAGGTCGACCTGGCGGCGCGCGCCCACAAGGCGCCGGAATTTCTGAAGCTCAACCCCTTCGGGCAGGTGCCGGTCCTCGACGACGAGGGCACGGTCATTGCCGATTCTTCTGCCATCCTCGTCTATCTCGCGCGCAAATATGGCCGCACCGACTGGCTGCCGGAACAGGCATTGGCCGCGGCGCGAATACAGAAATGGCTTTCGGTCGCGGCTGGTGAGATCGCCTATGGACCTTGCGCCGCCCGCCTGGTTACCGTTTTCGGCGCCGATTTCCGCACCGATGAGGTGATCGCCCGGGCACACCGTATTCTGGCGCTGATCGAAGCGGAGCTCGCCGGCCGCAATTTCCTGCTTGGCGGCGATCCTGTCATCGCCGACGTCGCGCTCTACAGCTACATCGCCAATGCGCCGGAGGGCAATGTCGACATCTCGGCCTATCCGAGCGTCCGCGCCTGGCTTGCCCGCATCGAGGCGCTGCCGGGTTTCGTCGGCTTTCGCAAGACGAAGATCGGCCTTGCCGCATGAGACTGCGCCGGGACGGATCACCGTCCCGATTTCCCAAATGGTGCCCGCAAGGAGGCCGTCATGCTGGAGCAGACAAGAGAGGACGCAACGTCACCCTGGCATCAGGGTGAGCTTGCCATGCAGCGCAGCGTCGGGGTCGTCGAACGTATGGATGGACCCGGCCGGAATTTCGTCCGCAAGGCGATGCCCGAACAGCACCGCGCATTTTTTCCGATGCTGCCCTTCATAGTGCTCGGCGCTGTCGATACCAAAGGCGATGTCTGGGCGACGGTGCGGGCTGCGCGACCGGGTTTCATGTCCTCGCCGGACCCGGAGAGCCTCGATGTCGACCTGCCGCGCGACCCGGCCGATCCTGCCGATGCCGGCATGGAGGATGGCGACGCGATCGCAATGCTCGGCATCCAGCTCGAGACCCGGCGGCGCAACCGGCTAAACGGCGTCATCCGCCGAACGGATGCCGAAGCCTTCCGCCTGCGCGTCGGCCAGAGCTTCGGCAATTGCCCGCAATATATCCAGCCTCGCTCTTCCGTCTTTGTCCGCGATCCCGATAGGCCGACAGAGGTGGCGCCGCTGCATTCCGGTCACCTCGACCATCGCATGCGCGGGATGATCGAGGGCGCCGATACCTTCTTCGTCGCCTCCTATGTCGATCGCGACAATGGCGAGCGGCAGGTGGATGTCTCCCATCGCGGCGGCGACGTCGGCTTCGTGCGTGCCAGTGCCGATGGGGTGCTGACCGTTCCCGATTTTTCCGGCAATCGGTTCTTCAACACCCTCGGCAATTTTCTGGTCAACCCGAAGGCCGGGCTGGTCTTCGTCGATTTTGAAACCGGCGACATGCTGCAGCTGGCGGGAAAGGTCGAGGTGCTGCTGGATTCGCCCGAAGTCACAAGCTTTGAACGGGCGGAACGGCTGTGGCGATTCACGCCGGAAGAGATCGTGCTGCGCCCGGATGCCTTGCCGCTGCGATGGAGGAAGGAGAGCGCCGATCTGCTGCGGCGCTCGCGTGGGTGAGGGGAGCGGCAAAACGCCGCTCCGGCCCTCTTGCAAATCATTGTACCGATCGGTACAATAATTACTGTTCAGTACAGGAGCATCCATGTCCAGCCTCGTCCCGCCCTTCACCCTTGAGACCGCCACCCGGAAAGTCCGCCTTGCCGAGGACGGCTGGAATAGCCGCGATCCCGAGCGCGTCTCGCTCGTTTATACGCCGGACAGCCGCTGGCGGAACCGCGCCGAATTCGTCAACGGCCGCGCCGAGATCGTCGCCTTCCTCACCCGCAAATGGGCGAAGGAGTTGGATTACCGGCTGATCAAGGAGATCTGGGCTTTCACCGACGATCGCATCGCCGTTCGCTTTGCCTATGAATGGCACGATGACAGCGGCAACTGGTTCCGCTCCTATGGCAATGAGAACTGGGAATTCGATGCCGCCGGCCTGATGCAGCGCCGCTTCGCCTGCATCAACGACCTGCCCATCCGCGAATCCGAGCGCAAATATCACTGGCCGCTCGGCCGGCGGCCGGACGATCATCCCGGCCTGACCGAGCTTGGCCTTTGACGCAAACCAGGCCAAGGAAACTCTGCCGGTGAAGACCGTCTACGAACGCGCCGACATCGTGCCGCTGCTGGCGGAAATCTTCCGCGAACTTGGCTATGAGGGCACGGCGCTCAGCCGCATCACCGAACGCACCGGCCTCGGCAAGGGGAGCCTTTACCACTTCTTTCCCGGCGGCAAGGAGGAGATGGCTAACGCCGTGCTTGCCGAAATCGACGCCTGGTTCGAGCAGGCGATCTATCGGCCGCTGAGGCAGGACGACGCCCGTCAGGCGATCGCAGCGATGTGGGTCAATGTGAATGATTACTTCAGATCCGGTCGCCGCATCTGCCTCGTCGGCGCCTTCGCCCTTGACGACACAAGGGAGCGGTTTTCGGCGGCGATCGGCGACTATTTCATTCGCTGGATCGGCGCCTTGCGTTCGGCGTTGAGCCGGGCAGGCTGTTCTGACGAAGAGGCGCAAGCGCTCGCCGAGGAAGGTGTCGCCGGCATTCAAGGCGCGCTGGTGCTGGCGCGGGCGCTGGGAGACGAAATGATCTTTACCCGCTCGCTGGAAACGCTGGCGAAGCGGTTTGAGGCTGCGACGCGATGAGGGCTGGCCTTACATCCGCGCCGCTTTGCCTGTATCTCTCAGCGTTGCTGTTGAGGCTGCTGGGCCGGGCGCGGATTTTCCCGTTCAAGGCGAATCTGGCGCCACTCGTTTTCCATCTGGTCGACGAGGTGCTGGGGAATGGTGGTTTGCGGAGTGGCAGGCGTCTGCATCGGAAGTCTCCTCTTTTCGCGGCAAGGCTTCAGGGCAAGAAGATGCATTGCACAAGACAAAAGGCGTGTAAATCAGTGGCTTAAAGACTTTAAACGATTAAATGAATTTTAATCGATTAAGGCGGTTTTAACCATGATGTTTTCTGGGAAGCGCGGAATGGTTGTCCACATGGACCGAAGTTTATTTTTCGATGCGGTGAAGGACGAGCTCTTTAAGGGAAAGCTGACTCATCCTCAGGTAGCGGGCGTCACGGCGATTCTCGACGCCTGGGAAGAGCGGTTTCCCCATGCCGACCGGCGATGGCTCGCCTATATCCTCGCAACCGCCTATCATGAGACCGCCTATACGATGCAGCCGGTGCGGGAGACGCTGGCGCAAAGCGATGCCCGCGCCGTCGAGATCCTGGAGACGGCCTTTGCCGCAGGCCGGCTTTCCTGGGTGAAGACGCCCTACTGGCGGCCCGATGAAGATGGCCGCTGTTGGCTCGGGCGCGGCCTGGTGCAGCTCACCCACAAGCGGAACTATGAGGCGATGAGCACGCTGACGGGCATCGACCTCGTTGCCGATCCCGACCGGGCGATGGAGATGGATGCAGCGGTGACGATCCTGATCGAGGGCATGTTGCAGGGCAGCTTTACCGGCCACAAGCTTGCCGATCACCTGAACGCGGCGACCGAGGACTGGGTGAACGCGCGCCGCATCGTCAATGGCACCGACCGGGCGGAGAAGCTCGCGGCTTATGCCATGGCCTTCCATGCGGCGATGCGTCCCGATGCTGCGCATGGCATGATCGCGCGGTTGAAGGCCTGGGGCTTGCGTGTTATCGCGCGGCTGACCCTCTGAAACTTGACAGGAGCTTCGCGTGATCCGCCATATCGTCTTCTTCACCGTGCAAGAGGAGCATCTGCAGGAGGTGAGGGCCGGGCTTTCGATCCTGACCGCCATTCCGCATGCGCGGCTTTTGGAAATCGGCACCAATGTGAAGACCGATCAGTTGGGCACCGAGATCGATCTCGTGGTCTACGGTGAATTCGACGACGAAGCGGCCCTTGCCGCCTACAAGGCTCATCCCGATTATCAGCTGTCGATCGAGCGGGTGCGGCCGCTCCGGGAAAAACGCATCGCCGCCGATTACGACAGCCGTACGGCAGTGACGCGGCCGCTATGAGTTTCAAAGCATTCGGCTGTCACATTCCGTTGATGTTTCAAATGGATGAATGATTTTCCGGTGCAGGATGCGCTGAAGCTCAATCAACTTCCGAGCCGCCCGACTCAACTTTCGAAAAAGCGCTGGCAAGCGATTCAAAAGATTCGCCAAAAACAGCTGCGCGTTCATGGTCAGGCGGCCGCAACGGTCGCGATGCTTGGACGGAGAGCCGCTCTCGTCCTGATGCCGATGATAATCCAGACATATTAAGAAGGGCTGACCTGGACTGTTGAGGGACGCCCGGGCTCGGCTGATGCGTGGGCGCCGCCCCCGTCGTCAGGGCAGGTGACCCGAGTATCCACGCCCAGCACTCCGTGTGCGCCCAGAGCCGCAGACTTTTCCCACGCGGAGAAGGCCGCCGAAGCCGGTCGCGGCAGCCGTTTTCAGCATCTGCCGCCAGTAGTCGAGAATGGTTCTAAATGCCCTGCATTACAGTGCATTCATTTGCCATTCAGGTCGTGTGAGTACATATTCGGGCCACGTTGGCATTACCTTGAAAGCATAGCACATGGCCTTTCCTCTGAGCGTCGCAGCATTGGCCGCCGGACTGGTGGTATCGGCGCCTTCACCGGATGGCGCGGGCACCCTTGTTCATAGTGTTGCAGGCGATTGCAGCGCCGCCGCAGCCCAGGTCGTCGAGCAGACCGGCGGCCAGCTTCTCTCCGTGCAGCCGGTGGGCGATACCTGCATCATCACCGTTCTGGTGTCGGGCAACGGCCAGCGTCCACGCAAGGTGACGGTAAAGGTTCCGATGTAGGCGGAATCGGTCTATTCAGGACAGATCGATTTGAAGCGGACGAAGGCGGACCGATGCGTATTCTGGTAGTCGAAGACGACGTCAATTTGAACCGGCAGCTGGCCGACACGCTGAAGGAGGCGGGCTATGTCGTCGACCAGGCGTTCGACGGCGAGGAAGGCCATTTCCTCGGCGATACCGAACCCTATGACGCCATCATTCTCGATATCGGCCTGCCGGAGCTGGATGGAGTGACCGTTCTTGAAAAATGGCGCGGCGCCGGCCGCGGCGTGCCGGTGCTGATTCTGACGGCGCGCGACCGCTGGAGCGACAAGGTCGCCGGTATCGACGCAGGCGCCGACGACTACGTCACCAAGCCCTTCCATGTCGAGGAAGTGCTGGCGCGCATTCGGGCGCTGATCCGCCGTGCGGCCGGGCATTCCTCATCCGAGATCATCTGCGGGCCGGTGCGGCTCGATACAAAATCCTCGAAGGCGACGGTCAACGGCACGACGCTGAAGCTGACCTCGCACGAATACCGCCTGCTTGCCTATCTAATGCATCACATGGGCGAGGTCGTCTCGCGCACCGAACTGGTCGAGCACATGTACGATCAGGATTTCGACCGCGATTCCAACACGATCGAGGTCTTTGTCGGCCGTTTGCGCAAGAAAATGGGCGTCGATCTGATCGAAACGGTGCGCGGTCTCGGTTACCGCATCCAAGCGCCGAAACATGCGAATTAAGTCGCTCACTGCACGTGTCTTGCTGTTGACCACGGTGTGGTCGACGGTGGCGCTTGTCGTGATCGGCCTGTTGATCTCCACCCTCTACCGCAAGAGCGCCGAGCGTGGTTTCCAGGATCTGTTGCGGGCACAGCTCTATAACGTCATCAACTCGGTGACCATCGGCGATCAGGGCGCGCTCAGCGGCAGCCCGCAGCTTGGCGATCTGCGCTTTGCCCAGCCGAAGACCGGCTGGTACTGGGTGGTGGAGCCGCTCGGCACCTATACGACGGCGCCGCTGGTCTCGCCCTCGCTCGGCTCGGCGCTCATTCCGGTCCCTTCCGTCGTCGAGGCGCCCTTCGACAAGAATTACGAACGTTATTACCAGGTGACGGATGCCTCCGGGAACCGCGTCCAGGTGGCTGAAACCGAAGTGGTGCTCGACACCGACGGGCGCGCGGCGCGCGTCCGCGTCACCGGCAATGTCGATGTCGTCGAGGACGACGTGCGCACCTTTTCCCACAGCCTTTATCTGGCGCTCGCCGGCTTCGGCGTCGGCAGCCTGATCGTCAATGCGCTGGCGATTCTTTATGGCCTGAAGCCGCTCGACAAGGCGCGCGCCGCCTTGGAGCGCATCCGCGCCGGCGAGAGCGAGCAGCTGAAGGGCGACTTCCCGCGCGAGATTTTGCCGCTTGCCAATGAGGTCAACGCGCTGATCGACAGCAACCGCCGCATCGTCGAGCGGGCCCGCATGCAGGTCGGCAATCTCGCCCATTCGCTGAAGACGCCGATCGCCGTTCTGCTGAACGAGGCGCGCGTGCTCGAAAAATCCCATGGCGAACTGGTGCGCAGCCAGGCGGAATCGATGCAGGGGCAGGTGCAGTCTTATCTCAACCGGGCCCGCATCGCTGCGCAGCGCGAATCTGTGCTCGCCCGCACCGATGCCGAGCCGGCGCTCGAGCGGCTGGTGCGCGTCATGCGCCGGCTGAACGTCGATACCGAATTCGATCTCGTCGTCTCGCCGCCGCATCTGGCCGTCGCCATGGAGCAGCAGGATCTCGAGGAGACCGTCGGCAATCTCTTGGAAAATGCGGCGCGTTTTGCCAGGAGCAAGGTCCGGCTTTCGGCCGTCGAGGCCGGCGACGACGTCAGGGGCGCGGAGGCGAGCGCGCGCCGCCACTGGGTGGAACTCGCGGTCGAGGATGACGGGCCGGGCCTGGAGCCCGACCAGATCCGCGAGGCGCTGAAGCGCGGCCGCCGGCTCGACGAAAGCAAGCCCGGTACCGGGCTCGGCCTTTCGATCGTCACCGAGATTTCCAGCGAGTATCAGGGGCGGCTCGAGCTTTCCCGCGGCGAATGGGGCGGGCTCAAGGCGAAGCTTATCCTGCCCGGCATCACAAAGGATGTTGCATGAGCAACTGCTTGATGTCACAAAGATACTGGCAAATGCATAGCATGCTTTGCCTTAATGCTGACACGGGGACGCTGCACTTCGATCGGCTGAAATTGACCCCTGATCGTGGTTCGACGCAATGATTTTACGCTCGCAAGGCATGATCGCTTCCGCTCTTCTCGTCGCCGTCGCGCTCTCCGGCTGCACGACGACGAAGGGTGCTGCTTCACGCGGCATTTTTTCGAGCAAGCCCTCGGCCTCGGCCGCCTTCCTCACCGCGTTGCAGGGCGGCCTTGTCGGCCGCAGCGGCGTGACGCTCAGCGATAGCGACAAGCAGCGGGCACTCGAGGCGGAATATCGGGCGCTGGAAGGCGCCGCTGTCGGCCAGCCGATGCTGTGGACCGGCAAGGACGTCACCGGCAAGGTGGTCGCCGCCGCACCCTACCAGGTGGGTTCACAGAACTGCCGGCAATATACCCATACGCTGACCGTCGACGGCAAGGATACCGTGGTGCGCGGCGCTGCCTGCCGCAACGAGGACGGCAGCTGGTCGCCGCTCGGCTGAATCAGGTAAATTGCGGCTTATAGCCTCAAATCTTCGTCATTCCGGCTTTGGCAGTTGGAATGGCGGCCCGCTTCACGTATTTGGGCCGATATGCTGTTCTGGATTCTCGTCGCCGTTCTGACGGCAGTCGTCGCTGCTGTCCTACTCTACCCCCTTCTGCGCGGTGCGAAGGCGGCTGAGAATATCCGTGCGGGCGAGGCGGCGGTCTATCGCGACCAGCTGCGCGAACTCGACCGCGATCTCAATGGCGGGCTGATCACGCCTGAGGAGGCTGATTATGCCAGGGCGGAAATCGGCCGTCGGCTGATCGCCGTCTCTGGTGGCGAGCCGGAAGAGGCGCCGAAACCTGCACGGCATCACCGTTTCACCGAGGCCTTCGTGCTGCTGGTGCTGCCGCTTCTCGGGCTCTGTCTTTATTTGACGACGGGCAGGCCGAATCTGCCCTCGCAGCCGCTGGAAGCGCGGCTGGAAAATCCCGGCAACGATATGGCGGTGCTGATCGTCAAGGCGGAACGGCACCTGGCCGAGAGCCCCGATGACGGCAAGGGCTGGGACGTGCTGGCGCCGATCTATCTGCGCACCATGCGCGTGAACGACGCGCAACTGGCCTACCGCAACGCTATCCGGCTGCTCGGCCCGAGCCCCGCCCGGCTGGACGGCCTTGCCGAGACGTTGATGGCGGTCTCCGAGGGTGTGGTGACGGAGGAAACGCGGCAGGTGCTGGAACAGTCGCTGACGCTGGAACCCGACAATCCGCGCGCGCGCTTCTACGTCGCCCTCAGCATGGAGCAGGCAGGACGACGCGACGAGGCGCGCCAGGCCTTCGAAGCGCTGGCGAAACAATCGCCGGCCGATGCGCCCTGGCTGCCGCTGGTCAACCAGCATATCGCCATGAATGGCAGCGCGCCGGCAGGCGCCGGCCAGGCTGCCCCGGGCGCCAATCAGGCTGCCCCGGGCGCCGATACGGCTGCCCCCGGCAATCCCACGCAGCAGGATGTGGCGGCGGCCGAAAGCATGAATGCTGGCGACCGGCAGCAGATGATCCGTGGCATGGTCGAGAGCCTCGACGCCAAGCTGAGCGCCGATCCGAACAATTTCGAGGGATGGGTGCGGCTCGTCCGCTCTTATGCCGTGTTGAACGATAAGGATCGTGCCGCCGATGCGCTGAAGCGCGGGCTTGCCGCCTTTCCGCCGCCCGGCGAACAGGGCAGCCAATTGCTGGCCCTGGCCAAGGAACTCGGCATAGCCACTGAGGGAGCGACGCAATGACCCGCAAGCAGAAGCGTCTGGCGGTGATCGCGGGCGGCATGGGCTTTATTGCCGCCGCCGTGCTGCTGGTCATGTTCGCCTTCAGCCAGTCGGTCGCCTATTTCTACATGCC
>NZ_JACIBH010000019.1:0-126745 GCF_014195245.1 Rhizobium sp. BK619
GACGAGGCGGTGCTGAACTATATCGTCTCGCGCTACGGCGAATTCGTGCTGCTGAAGCCGCGGTTCAGCATGAAGACCGGCCTGCTCTGGGGCGCCCCGGCACTGCTGGTGCTCGCCGGCGGGCTCTCACTGCTGGTCTTTGCCCGCAGGCGCTCAGGCAAGCCGACGGGCAGCAAGCTGACGGCGGATGAGGGTGATAAACTCGCCCGACTTCTCGAATGAGCCCGTGCTGTTTGATGGAGATCAACGCGGAAGCCTCGACCTGACGCTATCTTCATCGGAATACACCCCGATGCGAGGCAGCGCCATGCAGGCAAAAGACATAATGACCACCAGCGTGGTTTCGATCCGCCCCACGGTCAGCGTGCGCCACGCGGTTTCCGTCATGATGCAGGCCAATGTCAGCGGACTTCCGGTCGTCGATGACGGTGGCCGCGTCTGCGGCATGCTCACGGAAGGCGACCTGTTATTGCGCAGGGAAATCCGCGCCACCACTCGGTCGTCTCGGGCAGGCGAGATCATTTCCGAGATCGACCTCGAGCGCTACATTTGCACCAATGGCTGGTCGGTCGCCGATGTCATGTCCCCGGACGTTATTGTGGCGACCCCTGACAGCGAGGTTTCCGACATCGCAGAAAGTCTCCAGGCGCACCGTATCAAGCGGTTGCCAATCGTCGAGGACGGGCGTCTAGTGGGAATTGTTAGTCGCAGGGACATTCTGGGCATCATCCTGGATGCGCCGACGACCGCGCTCCCGCGAGAAGACGAATCCGTCCGGATGGCCGTTCGTACGCGTCTGCGATCCGACCTGGGGCTGACGCCGCAGAAGGTCCAGGTCTCCGTCAAGGATGGACAGGTGACGCTGGATGGGCAGGTGGAATCGGAACTGAAGCGCAAAGCAATCCGGATCCTGGTGGAAAGCCTCGGGGCCGGTGGCTACCGAGATCGGTTGCGAGTGACCCCGCTCCCCAACACTGACTTAGGTTAGGGATCGAGCCTGGCGGACCTGCGGGTATCGAAGGACCACTTTGCAACGCCAGCGCATTGCCTGCAAATCTTATCGATTGCCGTAGCGGCACCTAAGGTTTCCGGCCGCCGGTCACCGTGGCTTGATTTTCGGCGCTTCGTGCATCTCGTCCCCAAACTGACCGTGCCACGACCACATGAATATCTCCTGCCGCTCGCGACAACAGAGGCGTGCGCCACAGGGATAGCTCACGGTGATTAGCTGTTCGGTGTCGCCGAGAGGTTGATCGTTGATGAGGCAGTGGGGGGCGGCCGGTTCAAAGGCAAGCGCTAAAGCAATGCCGGAGCGGGAGTAATCGACGAAGAACATCTTTCTGGCTTGCAGAAGCAGCCGACATACGCTGGCCTCCTGTCAGCGAGGAGGCTTGCCCGGCGTCGCGCCCTCGTGCCGGGCAAGCCTCTGCCAAGTCCCTCGCTTGACACGGGACACCCCCGACTCGCCAGAGGATCTTAGGGGAAGCCGTAGTTCGTCTCTTTGACCGGCGTCAAACACTTCGAACGCCTGTCGCGGAACCAATCTCATTTTGAGGCCACGGCGCCGGCGATGGCCGGGGCAATCTCGTTTGCGAGACTGCTCTCGTCGAGTGGACCCACGTGCTTGGCGACGATCCGGCCGGACGGGTCGATCACGAAGGTTTCGGGAACGCCGTAGACGCCCCAGTCTATGGAGTTCCGTCCATCACGATCGGTCCCAACCGCCGCGAACGGATTTCCATTGTCACGAAGGAAGGCCAATGATTGTTGCGGGTCGTCCTTGTAGTTGACGCCTACAAGCCTGACCCGCCTGTCTTGGGCAAGCTTCATCAAGATCGGGTGTTCCTGTCGACAGGGAATGCACCAGGAGGCGAATATATTCACGACGACCACGCTTCCTGCCAGACCGGTGTCGGTGAGGCCCGGCTTCCCGAGGCCGGCGAGCGGAGGAAGATTGACGGACGGATGCCGAAGTCCGATCAGCGCCGAAGGAAGCGCCGCCGGCGAATATCCTTCCGACGCTTCCCGGTACAGGGTGTTTCCAACGGCCAAGGCCAGTCCAAGGAAGACGAAGAGAGGGACGCCGGCGAGCGCGTAGCGCCGCATCTCATTCGCCTTCGCGACGCTGCCGTCGACGGACGGCTGAGATGGCCGCGAGCTGTCGGCGATAGCCTCGACCTGCAAACAGCACCTTCAGCGCCACTATCGTCATGACCGAAAACGTCAACGCATAGGCTGCGGTCACATAATATTCATGGTTCATCCCGGTGTTCCCTGTGAACTGCGGCCCTTGCCGCGAGCCTTTGGTAGGAGATCAGCTTCCTTCGCCAGATCTCGTTTCTGATCGACGCGACATAGAGGGTCGCAAACAGTGTGCCGAAGGCAAAACCCATGACCAGGAGCGGACACAGGAATTCGATATCCAACGCGGTTCCACCCAGTCTCAACACGCTGGCGGGCTGGTGAAGCGTGTTCCACCAGTCCACGGAAAACTTGATGATGGGAATGTTGACGAACCCGACGATGATCAACACGGCCGTGACGCGGGCGGCGCGGATGGGTTCATCGATCGACCGGTTGATTGCCTGGATGCCGAGATACATGATGAACAGGATGAACATGGATGTCAGCCGCGCATCCCATACCCACCAAGTCCCCCACATGGGCTTGCCCCAGATGGCCCCAGTCACCAGGGCCACGAATGTGAAGGCCGCTCCAAGCGGCGCCGCGACCCGTGCTGAGACGTCTGCCAAAGGGTGCTTCCAGACCAGGGAGCCGATCGCATTTGCCGTCATCATTGTGTAGCAGAGCATTGCCATCCAGGCTGCGGGCACATGCACGTACATTATCCGGACGGTCTCGCCTTGTTGATAATCGACGTCGGAAGAAAAGCTGAGATACAGGCCTGCTGCGAAGCTGATTGTTGTAAGGCACAGAAGGTAGGGAAACGCTCGCTCGGCGAGTTCCAAAAATCTCGCGGGTTGCGCGAGAGTGGCAGCAGCATCGGCCAAATGTGAAAGGGGGCTCATGCGCCGTTCTTAACGTTACGTGTCCATTCGACAATTGATGCGGATCAAATAACGGCGCGATATTTCGGGCGAGGAGAGAGGTTTCGGCCCGTAGGTGGGCCCCTGCATTTGGCTGGCGGATCGATTGGCAGCTATTTGACCAACGTCAAATACGGCTTCGACGGGTCGATGTATCGATGGCGGCAAATCAGGAGCACCTGCATGGATTTCGAAGCGTTTTTCAAAAACGAGTTGGACGGGCTTCATGCCGAGGGCCGTTACCGCGTTTTTGCCGATCTCGAGCGTCACCGCGGCAATTTTCCGCGCGCGACGCGCCATACCGCCGATGGCGAAAAGGAAGTCACGGTCTGGTGCTCCAACGACTATCTCGGCATGGGCCAGAACCCGAAGGTGATCGAGGCGATGAAAAACGCCATCGACCACTGTGGCGCGGGTGCGGGAGGCACCCGGAATATTTCTGGCACCAACCACTACCACGTCATGCTCGAGCGTGAGCTTGCCGATCTGCACGCCAAGGAATCAGCCCTGATCTTCACCTCGGGCTATGTGTCCAACTGGGCAGCGCTCGGCACGCTCGGCGCCAAGATCCCCGGCCTGATCATCTTCTCCGACGCGCTGAACCATGCCTCGATGATCGAAGGCATCCGTCATGCCAAGTGCGACAAGGTGATCTGGAAGCACAATGACGTCGCCGATCTCGAAGCCAAGCTTAAGGCCGCCGATCCGAAGGCGCCGAAGCTGATCGCTTTCGAAAGCGTCTATTCGATGGACGGCGATATCGCCCCGATCAAGGAGATCTGCGACCTCGCCGACAAATACGGCGCGATGACCTATCTCGACGAAGTGCATGCGGTCGGCATGTACGGCCCGCGCGGCGGCGGCATTGCCGAGCGCGAGGGGCTGATGGACCGGCTGACCGTCATCGAGGGTACGCTCGGCAAGGCTTTCGGGGTGATGGGCGGTTATATCGCCGCGTCTTCAGCGCTTTGCGATTTCATCCGTTCCTTTGCCTCCGGCTTCATCTTCACCACGGCGCTGCCGCCGGCGCTTGCCGCCGGTGCGGTTGCCTCGATCCAGCACCTGAAGGTCAGCCAGTTCGAGCGCGCCCGCCATCAGGACCGGGTGCGCAAGCTCCGGATGCTGCTCGATCAGAGCGGCATTCCGCATGTGCCCAATCCGAGCCATATCGTGCCGGTGCTGGTCGGCGATGCCGCCAAGTGCAAGTGGATCTCCGACCTGTTGCTCGACAATTGCGGCGTCTATGTCCAGCCGATCAACTATCCCACCGTGCCGAAGAAGACCGAGCGGCTGCGCATCACGCCGACGCCGCTGCATTCCGATGCCGATATCGCCCATCTGGTCGAGGCGCTGCATTCGCTCTGGTCGCGCTGCGCGCTGGCTAGGCATGTCGCCTGATCGGGCTTATCCGATGATTGCCGAAGCGGTCTTCGCGCAAACTGAATTATACCAGCCACGTAGGGGGAGATATTCAACAGGCAGCGCTGACGCACGCGCATTGAAAAGATTGTCATCCGCCTGGGAATTCGTGACGTCGTCCGTGGCTCACCCTATCGATATCGACTTTTGGGACGGCAGGCCCTCTTCCGGGTTGATTGGACGATCTCGATTGAATCGCGCCGCTCCGTAGCCTTGGTACCTTGCCGATCGTGGAGCCCAGGTCCTTCCATTTCCCGCATTGCCGCTCGTTATTGATCGCGATCAAAGACGAAATCAGCTTTGCAAGGGAGAAGGATACCATCAGGAACCAGGAGATAACGGCATTGATGATCGCCCAGCACGACCGCCAAACCGACACCCCATCGGCGCAAACGCTCGGTATCACGAACCCGGGGGAGAAAGCTCCGCGTTCCAGAAGAGCGATCGGGCCGCTATTCCGGCTATTGCCTACGCTGCGGTCGCATCGGAGGTTGGCGGTCCTCGCTGCGATTTCTTTGACAGCCGCCGCTCTTATCTCGCTTGCACTCCCGATTGCAATGCGGCGGATGATAGACAATGGCTTCAGCCGCACGGACGGCGACTTTATCAACCGTTACTTCCTCATGCTGATGGCGCTTGCCGTCGCGTTGGCCTTGGCGAGTGCTTGCCGCTACTACTTCGTCACGATACTGGGAGAGCGCGTCGTCAGCGACCTGCGTCAGGCGGTCTTTCGCAAGATCACTCGGATGCCTGCAAGTTTCTTCGACGCCAACAGGTCCGGTGAGATCGCATCGCGGCTGAGCGCGGATGCGGCCCAGATAAAAGCGGCCGTAAGCTTGACGGCCTCCGTCGCCTTGAGGAACTCGATACTCTGCATCGGCGCGCTCGCCATGATGTTTGTAACCAGCCCCGGTCTCTCGGCTATCGCCATCGGCGCGATCCCGCTGGTTGTCGCCCCGATGATCATCTTTGGCCGATCGGTGCGAAAGAAGTCCAGAGCGGCACAGGATAGGCTGGCCGACGCCTCCGCCTTTGCGAGCGAAATGATCGCCGGTGCCCGCACGGTACAGGCATTCAATTTCGAGGACGCTGCTTGCCGCAACTACGCAACCGACGTCGAGGTGTCATATCTCTCATCCGTCGCGGCCGCCCGCGCTCGCGCAACGCTTACCGCTGTCGCGATCGCCCTCGTGTCTGCAAGCGTCGTGGGCGTGCTTTGGATTGGTGCGCACAGTCTACTATCAGGGACCATCTCAGCCGGAAGCCTGAGCCAATTTCTCATCTACTCCATAATCGCAGCCGGATCTCTGGGCTCGCTTTCTGAGGTCTGGGGCGAACTGGCGCAGGCCGCAGGCGCAGCGGAACGCCTTTTCGAGCTGCTGGACGAGAAAAGCTGCGAGCGTAGCAATAGCTCATCGATCCCACCATGCAATGCCGTCAGGGGAGCTGTTGAAATCTCCAATTTGCATTTCCGCTATCCCGGCGCACCGGAGCAGGAGGTTCTGTCGGGCCTGTCTCTGAAAGTAGAGCCCGGTGAGACGGTTGCCATCGTCGGCCCCTCCGGTTCGGGAAAAAGCACGCTCTTTTCGCTGCTTCTTGGCTTCTATGAAAACTATGGCGGCAGCATTTCGGTCGATGGCCGGGACATCAAGGTTTCGGCGCACGAGGAATTGCGGAGGGCGATCTCGATCGTGCCGCAGGATGTCATGATGTTTGCGGCGCCGGTTTCCAAAAATATCGCACTTGGGCGCCCGGATGCCGATGCGGACGACGTCGTCACAGCGGCCAGAAGAGCATGTGCGCATCAGTTCATCTCTGCTCTTCCAAACGGCTACGACACGGTGGTGGGCGAGCGCGGAATGACGCTTTCCGGAGGGCAACGTCAGAGGATCGCGATAGCCCGGGCGGTGCTGAAGGACGCGCCGATCCTTCTGCTCGACGAAGCGACTGCAGCCCTTGATGCCGAGAACGAGGCTTTGGTGCAGGAAGGCCTTGAAGGTCTGATGGGCGATCGCACGACCATTGTCGTGGCACACCGACTTGCCACGGTCTTAAAGGCTGATCGCATTCTTGTCATGGATCACGGGAGGATCGTGGAGGAGGGGACGCACGCGTCTCTCATCCGCAAGGGCGGCCTCTACGCGAGGCTCGCCGAGCTGCAGTTCGAGCCGGCCCGGCCACCGGCACAGGATGCCGCATGATGGATGCTAACGCCAGCTACCCCGACCCTATCAAGATCGGCACGCGCGGCAGCCCGCTGGCGCTTGCCCAGGCCGCGGAGGTCGCCGCCCGCTTGGCGGCATGTCACGGCCTTCCACAAGCGCAGTTCGAGATAATCCCTTTGGTCACGAAGGGCGATCGCCTGCACGAAGCTCCGCTGCCCGATGTCGGAGTGAAGGGCCTGTTCACCTTGGAGCTGGAGGAACGTCTTCTCTCGGGCGAACTGGACCTTGCGGTGCACTCGGCTAAGGATGTGGCGACGGTGTTGCCCACCGGTCTGAGTCTGAGCGCCTTCCTTCCCAGGGAGGACGTCCGCGATGTCTTCATCTCGCGGAGCGGATACAAGCTTTGGGAGTTGCCTCCGGGCGCGATTGTCGGAACCTCTTCGATCAGGCGGCAGGCGTTGGTCTCAATGCATCGGCCGGATCTCGTCGTCGTGCCTTTCAGAGGCCTTGTGGGAACGCGTCTCCATAAGCTGGAGAGCGGCATCGTCGACGCGACGCTGCTGGCCATGGCTGGCCTGAATCGGCTGGGAATGTCTCATGCCGCTACGCAGCTCCTCGATCCGCGTGAGTTCCCGCCTGCCCCCGCCCAAGGGGCGATATGCATTGAAACTGCGGTCACAAACCGCGCCATCACGGGACTTGTCTCGGCGCTTAACGACCCGGCGACCGCTGACGCCGTGACAAGCGAGCGTGCATTCCTCCGGAGGCTGGACGGTTCCTGTCGAACGCCAATAGGCGCTCATGCCGTCTGTCATGGGAGCGAAATCGTGCTGCGCGGTATCATGATAGATCCGCGGGGGACGAACCCTAAGAAAGTCGTCGTGCGAGGCCGTCGAGGCGCCGCGCAAAAAGTCGGTGAAGAAGCCGCCGGCCTTATTCTTTCGGGGGTGTTTCGTGAACCTGCATCGGCGTAGGGCGACGATTATGCGGGCCTCCTGTACGCCGGACGTAGCTCGAAGAATGCGCTTGGACAAGCGGTACACGGTGGCCTTCACATATTTACAGTTTACTCCGCCTCTTGATCTCACGTCTTGAGCGCGCGTTTGAAAGTCCTGACAGCAAACCGACAGCTCGTGACTTCTATTGATCGGAGGTCGCCCGGACGGGTGTAGTCAAAGGATGAAAACCTCATGTTTAAACTGATCGCCGCTGTCGCAATCGTCGCCGCCACACCGATATTGGCGTTGGCTAGCCCAAGTTGCACCAAGGAGCCGAAATCAAAGTGGATGTCCGAAGACGCCATGAAGACCAAGATCGATAGTCTTGGCTACAAGGTGAAGACATTCGAAATCACCGGCAATTGTTATGAAATCTACGGCAAGGACAAGGATGGCAAGCGAGCCGAGGTCTATTTCAATCCGGTATCCGGTGATATTGTCCAGAAGGGCGACTGAGGATGACGGTGATCTCACCAAGGAAGGAGGGCGCATCGCCCTCCCACGCCGCTGCGAAAAGCGTCAAGGTCTGGGATCCGGTTGTCCGGGTATTCCACTGGACCGTCGTCGTTGCCTGCACCCTCAATCTTTTCATTTTGGAAGAGGGCAAATACTGGCATCGCATGACGGGCTATGTGGTGGCCGCTGCGATCGGCATTCGACTGATATGGGGTTTTGTGGGAACGAAGCACGCGCTCTTCAGCGACTTCTTTCCGACGCCACGTAAGGTCATCGATCAAATCCGGGGCATTGTCGGTCGGAACGAGAAGCGGCATCTCGGCCACAGTCCCCTGGCCTCTGCGATGATGCTGTTGCTGATCGCCCTTCTCATGGCAACTGTCACGACTGGTTGGATGACGACGCTGGATGCCTTCTGGGGCGAAAAGTGGTTGGAGCGATTGCACGGCACAATTGCCAACAGCATCATGGTGCTTGCTTTTATCCATGGTGGCGCTGCTATTTTGGAAAGCTGGCGGCATCGAGAAAATCTCGTCTGGTCGATGGTTACAGGTCGAAAGAAGGCATGAGAGTTCTGCTCATCGAGGACAGCGCGCGGCTTCGAGACCTCCTTTGCGAGGCGATCAGGGACGAAGGCTGGAAGATCGACGCCTTCGGGACAGCGCAGGAAGGCCGGCTTGCGCTCCGTGAGGGTGAGTACGATCTCCTGCTCCTCGATCTTGGTCTGCCTGACGAAGATGGCATCGACGTCTTGAAGTCTCTTCGGGTCGCTGGCATGCATGCACCGGTCCTTCTTTTGACGGCGCGTGGTGCGATTGACGAGCGGATAGTTGGGCTTGATGCAGGCGCGGACGACTACCTGGCCAAGCCGTTCCACAATGGCGAACTTGTGGCTCGGATACGCGCACTGATGCGCCGGGCTCCCCTTATTTCAATGCCAGTGCTGGAATATGCAGCAATTCAATTCGATGTCGCTTCACGACGGGTGATTTGCGCCGGCACCGAGATCGCACTTGCCCCTTCGGAGAAAGGATTGCTCGAGCTTCTGATGCGTAATGGTGGCAAGGTGGTCGCAAAATCAAGGATTGAGCATACCTTCTCGGAATTTGGCGCTGAAAGAAGTAGCAACGCTGTCGAGCTGGCGATCTCCCGCTTGCGCAAGAAGTTGGAAGGCCATGAGACCTGCTCATCGATCGAAACAATCAGAGGGGTTGGCTATATGATGCGCGAGGTACGCGATTGAGCCGATCCCGTCCGACGCTCGGAGCCATTTTGGCGCGCCGGATTGCCTTCTTCGCGATCCTGGCCATGCTGCTGCAGCTCGCCGTTGTCTTCTCGGACTACTACTGGAATGTAGGTGAGCTTTCTCGGCTGTTCGTCGAGCAGGAAACGGAGCGGCTCGCATCTGGGATCGTGGTCGATGGAGCCAGCGTTCGGTACCGAATTCCCGAAAGTGTGCAAGAGCGTTACAGTCAGGGTGGCGCCGGCTACGTGGCCCGTGTCCGTGACGCAAGCGGCGCTCTCCTGTTCGAATCTTGTGATGCCGCCTGCGAGGACCGCTTCCTCCCGGCAGATGTCAACCCCCCGGATTTCTGGTTGCGATCCCTGACGCCCGGCAAGCCGTTGTCGCTAGTCGGCGGCAGGGCATTTTTCATTGGAAGTCAGCGTTTTCTTGTCGACATCGCAACGATCAATGATCCTTCCGATGTCATGTCCGATGTCCTTTGGAACGAGGTGATGGAACACCTGATCGTGCCGATGAGCATTCTCCTGGTCCTCGTCCTCGGTGGAACCTTGTTGTCCGTCCGGCAGGCATTGCGTCCGGTGCGGGCCGCGGCAGAAGCGGCCGATCGGATCGAGCCAATGGATTCCCGTTCGCATCTGGATTTCGACGAAATGCCGCGAGAAATCGCCCACCTCGCCGTCGCGGTCAACCGCGCCTTCAAGCGGGTCGGTGAGTTAATGAAGTCGCAAAAGATTCTCACGTCTGGCATCGCCCATGAAATCCGAACACCGCTTGCGGCTTTGAAGCTGGAACTCGGGCATATCGACCACCCTCGTGCGAGGCAGGCGGAGGCCGACGTCGACGATCTCGTCCGTTTCGTCGGCCAGCTTACAGCCCTTGCACGGCTCGACAGCGTTGACCAAAGCATGTTCGAGGAGCTCGATCTCGTCGAGTTATCGTCATCGGTCGTGACGCAACTCGCCCCATGGGTCTACGAAAACAATCATTCGCTGGAGTTCGTGTGTCAGGTCCAAGCCGCTGGGCTGCAGGGTGCCCCCGCTCTGTTGAGAGACGCGCTGCGCAATTTAATCGAGAATGCGGTCCGCCACACTCCCCATCATTCTACTATAATCGTCCGTGTCGGTGACGGCACAATCACCGTGGAGGACCGGTATCCGCAAGGAATACCACAAGATGCCGCAAACGAGAGAAGTTCCGATAGCCTCGGGATCGGACTGAAGATTGTCGGACGTATTGCTGAGATACATCAAGGGTCACTGTCGAAAACAAGATCCAGGTCGGGACACATCTTTGAACTGAACCTTCGGTGAGGTTTGCGCGAAGCATTCGCCGACTTGCTCGTCGGACGAGCTACCCTCGCTAGTAAAGCCTGTTGCGCAAGGCTACGCCCATCAAATGGCCGCGGCCAATGATGGCCGCGCGATGGTCCGAGGACACTCCAATGCATGTCGCCCTGAAATGTGCAGCGGTTCCGGGATAGCGACTGCATCAAAACAAAGAGCTAAAGCGCGTCGCATGAATCAAGTTTGATGCGATGCGCTTTAGCGGGTCGAGATCCTTTGTCGAGAACGTTGCCGCGAGCTCCAATCAATGCGACAGGAATATCGGGGTCCTACCGTCTTCGATCATGCTGCGGGTCACGCCCCCGAAAAGCGTCTGTTGCCAGCGCGGGTGGTTGTACGCGCCCATGACGATCAAGTCTGCGTTCACGTCAATCGCATGCTGTCTGATGATCGCGTCGGCACTGCCTCCGCCGCTGGCCAATCGATCCACCTGCACCTTCACCCCGTGGCGGGCCAAAAAGGCTGCGATATCGGCGCCAGGTTCCTCTCCATTCACTCGCTCCCGTGATATCGGATCGACCATTGTTACGTAAACACAGTCTGCGGCTTTCAAAAGGTCGAGCGATTGCCGGGCGGCGCGAGAGGCTTCGTCGCTCGAGTCCCACGCCAGAAGGATCGATTTCGAGACCGAAGGGAGCGGGGACGTTCCACGGTTGATGATAACCGGCGTCGGCGTCCGGAACAGCGCGCCGGCTATGATGCGTTTTTGCAGGTCCTTGTCCTTCGCGGCCTGCCGGCCTACCAGCACGACATCGGCGTAGAGCGCACGCTCAGCGACGTCCTCCTGCGCAAAGGCAAACTCCGTATAGATGTCCTGGACGTCGTAGGACAGATCGGTGCGCGCCAGATAGGTGCGGATCTCCTCTGCGCTTTTCGCGAGGCCGTCGATTTCACGTTGCCGTTCCTCAAGCCAGACCACCGAAGCTGCGCCGTACGCTCCGTCCATTGGAGCCAGGCCGATGGAAATCACTGTCGCGCTGAGATGCGCGCCCGACGCGGCGCAAAAATCCACGGCAGCCTTCAGATCCTCATGGAAGTTGGTGGAACTCAGTATGCTCAATACTGTGCGAATGGCCATGGCGGTCACCTCTCTGATTGAATGGAGGGATGATATCGATGCCGAAAACGATGTCTTTGATCTTGGTCAAGAAGGGTCATCGTCCCAGAAGTGCCTGGCATCCTTCTGTGCTTGTTTGCGCAAGATCAAAGCCGCGGTCGCCAAGCGGTGGCAGAGTTGAAATCGCACCTCGGCGCCTTGATCAGACCTGAATGGGGCGGTTGACGCAATTTCCGCTGGCCCGGAGGTGAGGCCAGCGCATCCATAAGGCGACCTGTATGGACACCACGGCAACACGGACCACCCTACTTGATTTGAAGCGCGAGCTGACACGTCGCCTTGAAGCGATCAACGCTGACCTGTCGGCAGCACTCGATGCGGACAGCGGCGAGCGGGCTATGCAGGTCGAGAACGACGAAGTCCTTTGGGGGATGCGAAACGAGGGTGCTCAGCAGATCGCTGCGATCAACGCAGCGCTGGAACGGCTCGAAGACGGAACCTATGGAAGGTGCGCCCAATGCCATCTCCCCATAGCTCATGATCGTCTCTCCGCAGTTCCCTATACGCCGTTTTGCGCAGAATGCGCCCGATCCCA
This sequence comes from Rhizobium sp. BK619, assembly GCF_014195245.1. NCBI lineage: Bacteria > Pseudomonadati > Pseudomonadota > Alphaproteobacteria > Hyphomicrobiales > Rhizobiaceae > Rhizobium > Rhizobium sp. BK619. Next base: position 12,327 of record NZ_JACIBH010000019.1, read on the forward strand.
TTAGTCGTTGATCGAAGCGCGCGCTCACAGGAGCTACGACCATGACCTTGTCTGCAGCCTTGCGAACCAGCGAGCGACCAGGATTCGGCGGGGTCCGGCGACAATTTCGGAGCGTTGGTTGGCGTGCAGCCTTCCTCGTCGCCGCGTGCCTGCTGACAATCGCTGCAGCGAGCGGTTTCCACATTGCCGGATATGTCGTTGCTTACAAGGTCGTACTCGTGGGCAGCACAGCCGCTGTCTTGCTTTCATTGCTCGTCGAGATCGCCGGAAAGCTGACGCGGCGTGACTTCGGTCTGGACCTGATCGCTGCGCTGGCTATGGCATCTTCGTTGTGGTTCGGGGAATACCTCGCGGGTGCAGTCGTCGGACTGATGTATTCAGGTGGTCAATTCCTGGAGGCCTACGCGCATCGGCGCGCCGACGAGGGAATGTCGGCGCTCCTGGCGCAGGTCCCGCGCACGGCGTTGCGGCTGGCCGGAGGCGGCCTTGATGAGATTCCCATCGAGGAGATCGACACTGACGACGTTCTCCTGATCCGAAAGGGCGACGTGGTCCCAGCCGATGGGATGCTGGTAGGCGAAATCGCAACCATCGACCAGGCTGTCCTCACCGGCGAGCCTTTTCCTGTCAATATCAAGACGGGCGAACGTATTTCGAGCGGCGCCACCAACGCCGGCGAGGCGTTTGAAATCCGTGTCCTGAGTCGTGCCGAGGATAGTGCCTACGCCGGAATTGTCAGGCTGGTTGAAGCATCGAAGCGCTCGAAGGCGAAGCTGATGCGCCTGGCCGACCGGTTTTCGATCTGGTTTCTTTTCGCCACGATCGTAGCCGCGGGCGCGTCCGCAGCACTTTCCGGAGACATGTCGCGCATCGTAGCCGTCCTGGTCGTCGCAACGCCCTGTCCCCTGATCCTGGCTGTTCCAGTCGCCCTTGCCGCTGGGACTTCAAAGGCCGCCAAGGAGGGAATTCTGGTCAAAGGTGCAGGTCCCCTGGAAGCTCTCGCCGGTGCCTCCGTTGCGGTTTTCGACAAGACCGGGACCATTACTGCTGGGCAGCCAAAGGTCGCACGGATTGACGGCCCCGAGAATCCCGAGAAGATTCTGAGGCTGGCCGCCTCGCTTGATCAAGCCTCAGCCCATGTGATCGGTCGGGCACTCGTAGAAGAAGCCCGAAGGCGTGGCTTGATCTTGAGCAGCCCGGCGAAGGTCACGGAGATTGCCGGCTCCGGGATATCGGGAACGGTGGAAGGTGTTCGTGTCAGTGTTGGAAGCGATACCTATTTCGACGAAGTCTTACCGGCCGGCGCAGAATCTCCCGGTGCCTTACGCGCGCAGGTGCTGATCGACGGCCGGCTGGCCGGCACAATTACGTTCGAAGATCGGCTTCGCGCTGACGCCGTCCAATTGGTCGAGCAGCTTCGGCGGTCGGGGTTTTCCCGACTTGTGCTTGCTTCCGGAGACGAGCTTTCGGTTGCGACCGCAATAGCTCGCCCGCTTGGCCTGGACGATGTGAAGGCAAGGCTCAGTCCGCAAGATAAAGTCGACGTCATCGAGACGGAGCGGGTCAACGGACGGGTATTGATGCTAGGGGACGGGGTGAACGATGCGCCGGCTCTGGCAGCGGCGGACGTCGGAATCGCTGTCGGCGTGACAAACCTTGCGGCCGCTGCGGAGGCGGCGGACATCGTCCTCGTCAGGGACGATCTCACCAGAATCGTGGAGGCGATACGAATTGCGCGCCGATCTCGCGAGATCGCCCTGCAGAGCGTATATTGGGGCGTCGGCCTTTCACTCGTCGCGATGGTTTTCGCGGGCGCCGGCTATCTGCCACCGGTCGGTGGGGCTCTTCTCCAGGAGGCGATCGACGTAGCGGTCATTCTGAACGCGCTTCGCGCCCTTTCCTAATGAGAGAGTAGAACCGGCAGCTCGCATTTCGCCAGCAGTTCGCGCGTCACCCCACCGAGGACAAACTCTCGAAAGCGCGAGTGGCCATACCCACCTGCGACCAGAATGTCAGCCTTCCGTTCCAATGCCGCCGATTGAATCGCCGCAGCAGTGGTCTCTCCCGCCGCCTGAATCGGCACGTCCTCGACCTCGAATCCCGCGTACTGCAGATATGAGATCAGATGCACGCGGCTGTTCTCGTCGGTGTGCTTGTCTTCGCCTGCCGAGATGACCTGCACCTTGCTGGCGTTTTCCATGAAGAGGCGGGCACAGCAGATGGCACGGGCCGCCGTCGCGCTGCCGTCCCAGGCTATGGCGACCGTGTCGACGCGACAGCAGGTTCGGGATGCGGGAAACAGCAGGAGTGGGCGGCCGCTTGCAAAGAGCAACGTCTCGGAAAGCCCGCGAGTAAGCTCGGAAGCTTCTACGAGCGACACATCATGAGTTTTCGACATCTCCGCGAAGGCGCCCAGAACGTTTGCTTCCAGTGAATCGAAGTCATGTATCCGCACACCCACTCCGCTTTCGCCGGCAGCGTCAGAGATATGATCCTTGAGCGAAGCTCCGCAGGTCCCACTGTACCGCTCAGCCTGCGCCCGCCAGGCATCAACATCGATCGCCGTTGGAAAGGGCTGCCGAACGGGCGGTATCCGCACTTGTGGGATGCTCGCGACGAGATCCGCGCCGTGCTGACGCGCCAGATCAATGGCATTGCCGATGATGGTGAACGAGCTTGGGTCCGGATAAGTCATTAAGGGAAGATGGAACTGCGGCTTCATTCTCGCCTCCTGAAGTTAGATCTCACCTTGATCATGCCGGTCGAGCGACCATTTGCATTGCGCTTGATCAAGGCGGCACTCCAAAATGGATATCATCGTGCCTTCAATCCAAATGACGGGTCGGCGATGACCACGCGGCGGGTGGGCTGAATCCGCGAGAGTGCTTGAAGCTCGACCTTTCGCATGATCGAACAGGGTTGTCAGGACAGGAGGTGTTGGATGCACTCGGCGGCGAGGGAAAAGGCCGACCGCTTCAGTCAGCCTAAGCGACACGCTTCGAAGTCGTGCTGGAGGCGCCGCCGTCGGCCCAAAGGTCTTGCTTCGAACTTCATCGCGCTGGCCGCACCCGATCTCGAGCAACTCAGCGCCCATCTCGGCCAAGGCTCGATCGGCGTGGATGCCCTGTCCGTCGTTCAGCGGCGGTGTCTTACGGCTTCCACGAAGAGCTTGAAGGCCGGGGAAGACACCCTGCTGGGGTAGTACAGGTGATAGGCGGGCAAGGGCGGCGTCCAGCTCTGGAGAACGGCGACAAGCCGACCCTCGGCCAGGTGTTTCTCCACCTGATCAAGGGGCATGTAGGCGAGCCCGCATCCGTCGAGCGCGGCATCGAGTATCAGATCGATCGTGTTGAAGACGAGTGGGCCGTCGACACGAACCCTGACCTCGCGACCGTCCTGAAGGAAGCGCCAGGCATTGAGGACCCCGCTGGTCGGGAGGCGAAGATTGATTGCTCGATGTTCGACGAGGTCTTCCGGGGTCGCCGGAGGTGCGTGCTGCTTGAAATACGCGGGTGATCCGACGATTGCCATCGGAACGTCGTCACTGATCCGGACGGCGATCATGTCCTTGGCCACCTGCACTCCGAGCCGGACCCCGGCATCGAACCGATCAGTGACGAGATCGACCAGGCCGTAGTCGATGATTATCTCGATGACGATGTCGGGATAATCTTTCAACAGCTTCGTCACCGCTGGTCGCAGGATGGTCCTCGCAGCATGCTCGACGGTCGTAATGCGGATGGTTCCCGCGGGCTTGTCACGGAACTCGCTAAGGTCGGCGACCACTTGATCAATGTCCTGCAGCATCGGCCTGAGCGTCTGGACAAGCCGCTCCCCGGCTTCGGTTGGGGCTACGCTGCGGGTGGTTCGCGCTAGGAGACGGACGCCCAGCTTCTCTTCGAGCCGCCGGACGATCCCGCTGAGTGCGGACTGCGAGATGCCGAGCTTGTTGGCCGCGCGGGTGTAATTGCGCTCTTCGGCCACAACGACGAACGCAGTCAGGTCGGCCATCTCTTCGCGGCGCATCTATCACCTTACTGATAAGTTCAAGCAGATCTCTGCCATAGAGTGATAGCCGCAACAGGCCTATTTTTCCAGTTATCCACTGAGAAGTGGATTTGCCCATCCGCAATCAGGAGAATGGAAATGGGAAAAATCAGCTTCACCAACACGAACAATCCGACGATCACCATGTCGGCAGTCATCAATTTCCCCGAAGGGTTCGATGAGGGCCGCAAGTACCCCGTCATCGTCGTCTCGCATCCCGGCGGCGGTGTGAAAGAGCAGACGGCTGGCACCTATGCCAGGAAGCTTACCGAAGGGGGCTTTGTCACCATCGCTTACGACGCCTCCTACCAGGGTGAGAGCGGCGGCGAACCCCGTCAGCTTGAAAACCCCCATGTCCGTACCGAGGACATCAGCGCTGTCATCGACTATCTCACGACGCTTCCTTACGTCGACCGGGACCGGATCGGCGCGATGGGGATATGCGCGGGGGCGGGCTACACCGCCAACGCTGCGATTCAGGATCGCCGCATCAAGGCTGTTGGTACCGTCAGCGCCGTCAACATCGGCTCGATGTTCCGCAACGGCTGGGAGAACACGGTCAAGGACGCCGATGCAGAACCCGTCCTGGCAATGGGAAGCGCTGCTCGCACCAAAGACGCTGGTGGCGGCAGCGCCGAGATCTTCCCGCTGGCACCGATGAAGGAGTCCGACGCTCCAAACGAGGAACTGCGGCAGGCCTGGGAATACTATCACACGCCGCGCGCCCAATGCACGACCTCGCCGGGCTACATGACGGCACGCAGCCTGTCCCAGATCATCGCATACGACGCGTATCACAAGGCCGAGGCCTTCCTCATGCAGCCGCTTCAGATCATTGCGGGAAGCGTCGCCGGCAGCAAATGGATGAGCGACGACCTCCTCGCTCGCGCTGCCAGCAAGGACAAGAAGCTCTACATCGTCGAAGGCTCCAACCACATGGATCTCTACGACGGGCAGAAATACGTCGATGAAGCCGTCTCGGTTCTGGAGCCGTTCTTCAAGACAAAGCTCACAGGCGGCCATGAGGCGCAGCAGGCAGCCGAGTAACCGACCCCGATGCCGATGGGGTTTCGGCCCCATTGAGGCTATCCGAAGGAGAGAACCATGGAATCCGTGAAGATCAGAAATGCCGACATGGCCTGGGACATCGCTGCCAACATCCAGTTCCCGCCGGGGTTCAGTGAGACCTTAAAATATCCGGCCGTCGTCTGCGTCCATCCATTCGGAAGCTGCAAGGAGCAGACTGCGGGAAACGTCTATGGCAAGGCGCTCGCCGAGCACGGCTTCATCGCCATCGCCTATGACGCAAGCTTCCAAGGCGAGTCCGGTGGCCAGCCGCGCGGGATCGAGGATCCAAACCAGCGCGTCGAGGACGTAAGCCGTGTCATCGACTATCTCGTCACCCTGCCTTATGTCGACGAGCAGCGGATCGGAGTGCTGGGCGTCTGCGGTGGTGGGGGCTACGCCATCAATGCCACTCTTACCGAGAAGCGCATCAAGGCTGTCGTGAGCATCACGGGCGTCAATATCGGGCGGCTGTTTCGTGAAGGATTCAGCAACTACGATCCGCTCGGTGCGCTGGAGGCAATGGGCAAGCAGCGCACCGCGGAAGCACGCGGCGGCGAGCTTCAGGTCAACGAGCTTCTTCCGCCTAGCCCCGATGCGGCGAAGGCCAGCGGAATGACGGAACGCGATATCTTCGAGGCAACGGACTACTACAAGACGGACCGCGGCCAGGAGCCTGGTGGTGCGGCCCGCATGCTCTTTTCCCATGCCCAGAAGACTCTCGCTTGGGATGCCTTCGCGTTCGCCGAAACGCTTCTCACGCAGCCTGTCATGGTCGTGATCGGTCAGAAAGTCGGGGCATTCGGGGCGTTCCGCGACGGAATGGAAATATATGGCCGGGCAACGGCGTCCGCGGATCGGCGGCTGATTTCACTGGAAGACTGGTCGCATTACGATCTCTACGACAAGACGGAACCCACCGGGTTGGCGCTGCAAGAACTCGTACCGTTCTTTAAGAAGCACCTGCCGGAGAAGGCGCCGGCACTCGGAAAGAGGCAACCGAGTGAATTCACGGGTCCGAGCAGATCGTAAGGAGGTAAGGTAATGAAACGGGTTTTCATCTTCGGAGCGGGCGGGCAGATCGCCCGCTGGGCGATAAAGCTGCTATCGGATGAGAACACCGTTGAGATAAGCCTCTTCCTGCGATCTGCCAGTAAACTTGATCATCCGGCACGCCGGCGATCTCGACCGTGCACGCGGTGCTCGACCGCAACGGTCTGGTCCAGCCGCAAACGACGACGCAACAGGGCGCAGGGAACACCACTCTCCCAACCTCGCCCACCCAACGACCTGTGGTGCGCCGATGGGTCGATACCCGAAATTCGAGAATGCTGAACAAAATTCGGGAGCACGCCAACAAGCAGAAATCGCATGAGCTTGATCTCTACTATGGAACTTCAGCATAGCGGATGATGCTCTGATTTTGCACGTTGGCGACCAATTCATCAGAACGAGACAAAAATCGGCGGAGCAAAGGTGAGGAATTTGAATCGTTGTATCCTAAGGTGAGATCAATTGTCGGAGGCACCCCCTCAAGTGCTCTGGCAACGACATTTGGCGTCAGCATATTTTGCGCATAAAGCGGAATAAGCGTTATTCCACCTGTAGACACGACGAGCGACATTGCTGATGGCAGGCCGTCACCTTCGTATTCTGCCTTGAGTGTGATCCCAACTTCCGACGCGTAATCTTGGATCACGGATTGCAATACGGGAGAAATTCTAGCCGAACTGACGTAAGTTTCGCGGGCAAGGTCCTGCGGCCGGATCTTTTTGCGCGACGTCAAGCGATGGTCCGCCGGCAGTACGGCGATCAGTGGCTCCTTCGCTAAAAACTGGAAGGACACACCAACACTCTGCGTCTCGGGGCGAAGGAAAGCGACGTCCAGCTTGCCTCGCATCAGTGCCAGAGCAAGGTCCGGGGAAGACTGACTGGACAGTATGATTTCAACCTCCGGCGCTTCCTCACGAATAATGCGCAATGCATGGGGTAGCCACACGACCTCTTGTCCTGCGAGAAAACCGATAGTGAATGACTGCTTTTGCGGCCGTTCCGCCCGCCTGGCCCCTTCCGCAGCCGCCTCGACTTGCAATAACGCCAGCCGCGCGTGATCAAGAAACACTTTGCCGGCGGCGGTGAGCGTCACGCCGCGTGGCTGCCGTTCCAGCAGTTTGACACCGATTTCGGTTTCCAGATCGCGAATTTGCCTGCTGAGTGAGGGCTGGGAAGTGTGTAGCCGCCGCTCGGCTGCGGTAAGGAAGCTTCCTTCCTCCGCAACAGCAACAAAATAGCGTAAATGCCTCAGTTCCATCGGGTCCTCGCTATACATTCAAGGCATAGCTCGAACGTACAAGGTATTTGTCCTTGATAAAGGGGGGATTTAGTCAACGTCGCAGTTTTGGGATATGATCGAACACGCCTCACCGGAGGTATTTCGCAATCAGCTGTATCCAAAAACGAATGTTCAACAGGGCAGATGGAGCGACACGATGCCTACAATTACTACGACGGACGGCGTAAACATCTTCTACAAGGACTGGGGCTCAGGCCAGCCAATCGTATTCAGCCACGGCTGGCCGCTGTCGGCGGACGACTGGGATGCCCAGATGACCTTCTTCCTTCGCCACGGCTACCGGGTGATCGCCCACGACCGGCGCGGCCACGGCCGGTCCGACCAGCCCGGCACCGGCAACGACATGAACCACTGGGTTGCCGACCTCGCGGCCCTGACCGAGCACCTCAACCTGCGCGACGCGATCCACATCGGCCACTCCACAGGTGGCGGTGAGGTGGCTCGCTATGTCGCCCGCCACCCGGAGCGCGTCGCGAAGGCAGTACTGGTCGCTTCCCTGACGCCGAACATGTACCGGAGCGAGGAAAACCCGTCCGGTCAGCCGCCGGAGTGGTTCGAAGCGATCCGCGCGGGCGTGCAGGGCAACCGGTCGCAGTTCTTCCGGTTCGTACCTGAGAACCCGTTCTATGGTTACAACCTCGACGGGGCCGAGTCTTCGGAGGCGATCATTGCGAACTGGTGGCGCCAGGGCATGGCCGGCGGTGCCCTGGCTCACTACGCGACTGTCGACTCTTGGCTGGAAGATTATACCGAAGACCTCAAGAAGATCACCGTGCCGGTGCTCGTGATGCATGGCGAGGCCGATCAAGTCGTCCCCTTTGCAAGTTCCGTTCCGCGTGCGGTCGACCTGCTCAAGAACGGGTCGCTGAAGACCTATCCGGGCTACCCCCATGGCATGCTGACCACACATGCAGATGTCCTTAACCCCGACCTGCTGTCGTTCATCAGGTCTTGACGACATCGACCGGACCGCGGCCTTCATCCAACGTCATCAGGACGATCTGTCACCCGGCAGTGCCGGGTGACACCTGTTGGTGTTGGTACGTGGAGCGTTGGCGGAGGGTGCTTCCGACCGTGGCAATTTGCTTGGTGCGTAGGGAAAGATGCAACTTGTCGCGTTTGAATTTTTCGTTGCGGTAGCTGATTACTCTACCGGCCGAGATGGCTGGGCGTCTCGGCTTCGACATCTAGGATTTAAGAGCGGGGGGCCGTCGATTTAATGTCGGAAATACTACCAGCTTCCGAAGTGCTCATTTAGGTTCGTTTTTCGGCTTCCGGCCTTTAGGTAAGTTCAGGCTGGCGTTGCTGTCGTCTTTGAGTTTTATGGCGCTTAGCTCGATGGCAGCTTTTGGGACACTGGCCATAGTGTCTTAAAGGCTGAAATGCGGGCGCAAAGCCGCCGCCATCTCTGCGGTGACCAGAATGGGACCGTGGAAAAATTGGCGCACCCGACAGGATTCGAACCTGTGACCTTTGGAATCGGAATCCAACACTCTATCCAGCTGAGCTACGGGTGCATGCCTGAGGCGGTTTGAATCGCCTGTCCGATGGGTGGTTCTTAGCCTAGCTTGCGGCCGGCTTCAATCGCGAAATTCTCAGAAATACCGATGCTTGCGGTTTGCAGGGTGTTTTTATTGGTCAGCCTGAGGATTGAACGAAAAACTCCGCCGGCCTTGCGGGCGGCGGAGCGGTTGTCTGGGGCAGGGCGCGCCTTACAGCGGTCAGATCTGCATGGCGCCGGGGCCGGGGATGGCCTTGGGCGGCACCTTGCCGAGGATGATCATGCCCAAGACTTCGTCCTTGGTTACATCCTCGGTGCGGGCGTGGCCCACCAGCTGGCCGTTCTTCATCACCGAGACCCGGTCGGCGAGGTCGAAGACGTCGTGGATGTCGTGGCTGATGAGGAAGATGCCGATGCCTTCCTTCTTCAACTGCTTGATCAGCTCGCCCACCTGCGCCGTCTCCTGCGGGCCGAGGGCCGCCGTCGGCTCGTCCATGATCAGGATGCGGGCGTTGAAGAGGATGGCGCGGGCGATCGCCACCGATTGCCGCTGGCCGCCGGAAAGCGCCTTCACCGGCTCCTTGAAGCGCTTGAAGTTGGGGTTGAGCCGCCCCATCACCTCGCGGGCCGAAGCTTCCATCGCCACGTCGTCGAGCGTGCCCCAGCGGGTCTTCAGCTCGCGGCCGAGATAGAGGTTGGCGGCGGCGTCGACATTGTCGGCGACAGCCAGCGTCTGGTAGATCGTCTCGATGCCGTATTTCTTGGCATCGCGCGGGTTGCGGATGTCGGCCGGCTCGCCATTGATCAGGATCTCGCCCGAGTCGCGCTTATAGGCGCCGGAGAGGATCTTGATCAGCGTCGATTTGCCGGCGCCGTTATGGCCGAGAAGAGCGACCACTTCGCCGGGGTAGAGATCGACCGAGGCATTGTCCACGGCATGGATGCCGCCGAAGGAGATCGAGATGTTTTTCAGTTCCACAAGGGGAGTGCGTTGATCAGCCATGTCTAGGGCTCCTCTCACTTGGCACGGGCGCGATAGACGGTGTCGAGCCAGACCGCCACGACGAGGACAGTGCCGACGACGACGCTCTGCAGCGGCGTGTCGACATGGGCGAGAACCATGCCGGATTGCAGCGATTGCATGACGAGCGCGCCGAGCATGGCGCCGGCAATCGTGCCGGTGCCGCCCGCCAGCGACGTCCCGCCGATGACGGCGGCGGCGATGGTGTAAAGCTCGTCGAGCGTGCCCTGCGAGTTGGTCGCGGCGTTGAGCCGGGCGGTGGAAATCGCCGCTGCAATGGCCGCAAGAACGCCCATCAGCGCGAAGATGCGCACCGTCACCCAGCGGGTCTTGATGCCGGCGAGCTCGGCCGCCTCGGGGTTGCCGCCGATTGCGAAGACATAGCGGCCGAAGCGCAGGCGGGTGGCGATGAAGGTCATGATGATGCCGACGACGATGGCGATCAGCACCGGCACGGCGATGCCGTAGGGAATATCCAGGCCGGTTTCGGGCCACGGGATGTTGTTGGTCTCGGCATATTTCTTGGCGATGTTGATCGGCCAGTAATAGCTGTTGGCGATCGAGACCGCGCCGAGGATCAGCACGCAGCTGAGGATCGCGAGGAAATATTCCGCCCAGATCGGTCGGCGCGGAAAGCCGAAGCGGCGGCGCTGCCGGCGTGAGCCGATAATGCTGGCGATGACGAACAGGCAGGCGACGATGCCGACGATCCAGCTCCAGGTGGCGCCGATCGAGCCCTCCGCGCCGCCGCCCATGATGCGGAAGGTCTGGTCCATGGGGGCAACCGTCTGGCCGCTGGTGACGAGCCAGGTCGCGCCGCGCCAGACCAGCAGGCCGCCGAGGGTGACGATGAAGGAGGGAACGTTCAGGAAGGCGATGATCATGCCCTGGAAGGCGCCGATCAGGAAGCCTGCCGCAATGCCGACCAGCAGCGTGATCGCCCAGGTGAAGGGGCTGTCGAAGCCGATATACTCAGGCAGGATTTTCGCCTGGGTCACGCCCATGATCATGCCGCAGAGGCCGAGCACGGATCCCACCGAAAGGTCGATGTTGCGAGTGACGATGATCAGCACCATGCCCGTCGTCATGATCGCGATATCGGTCGTCTGGACCGAGAGGTTCCAGAGATTGCGCGGGGTCAGAAACAGGCCGCCGGTGATGATGTGGAAACCGATCCAGATGATGATCAGCGCGCCGATCATGCCGAGCAGGCGCGTGTCGATCTCGGTCGCGCGGAAGAAGCGGGTCACCGGATTGGCTTCCGCCGTTCGCGGCCCGCTTGATGCTGTTGATTTTACCATTTCGGCCATGGGTTTGCCGTTCCCCCATTATGTTTGGACGGCTGCGCCGGCGTGCCCGAAACTCTGGGCGGCGTCATTCGTCTGTTCTTCAACTGACCATCGCGATGCTTCCGGAAACCGTGGCGTGGCGTCGCGACACCCTTCCGGCAGGGAATGCAGGTCCGCGATGGTGCGGCGAGGCGGAGAAAGCTCTGTGGTCGGAGTTCTCATCCGCATCCGGCGCCGCAACGGTCTTTCCGCTGCGGCGCCGGCAATTTCGTTCGAAGCTTGCTTACTTGCAGGCGGCGACCGTGCCGGCCTTGACGCCCTGGCAGGCTTCAGCCTTGGAGATCCAGCCGGCGTCGATGACGACGTTCAGATTGTCCTTGGTGATGGCCAGCGGCTTCAGGAAAACCGACTGCATTTCCACGCCCTTCGGGCCGCCCTTGAAAGCCTGGGCGCCGTCGATCTTGCTCATGTCCTTGCCGCCGGCGAGGTCGAGAGCGATTTCGGCTGCGCGCTTGCCGAGTTCGCGGCTGTCCTTCCAGACGGAAACCGTCTGCGTGCCGAGAGCGATGCGGTTCAGTGCCGCCTTGTCGCCGTCCTGGCCGGAAACCGGAACGGAGCCGGCGAGGCCCTGGGCGTCGAGCGCTGCGATCGCGCCGCCGGCCGTGCCGTCATTGGAGGCGACGACGGCGTCAACCTTGTTGTTGTTGGCGGTCAGGAACTGCTCCATGTTGCGCTGGGCGTTCTCCGGCAGCCAGCCGTCGGTATAAGCCTCGCCGACATTCTTGATCTTACCGGCGTCGATCGCGGCCTTCAGCACTTCCTGCTGGCCCGAGAACAGGAAGTCGGCGTTCGGGTCTGAGGATGAGCCCTTGATGAAGACGTAATTGCCTTCCGGCTTCGCCTTGAAGACGCCTTCGGCCTGCAGGCGGCCGACTTCCTTGTTGTCGAAGGTGATGTAGAAGGCAGCCGGATTTTCGATCAGGCGGTCGTAGCCGACGACCGGGATGCCTTCGGCAGCAGCCTTTTCGATCGCCGGGCCGATGGCGTCGGAATCCTGGGCGAGAATGATCAGCGCGTTGGCGCCCTGCGAGATCAGCGATTCGACGTCGGTCAGCTGCTTTGCGGCTGAGGACTGCGCGTCAGCGGAAATATACTTGGCGCCCTTGGCTTCGAGAGCCTTCTTGATGGCGGCTTCATCGGTCTTCCAGCGCTCTTCCTGGAAATTCGACCAGGAAACGCCGACGACGAGATCGGCAGCCATGGCCGCGGTATGCACGGAAACGAGAATGGCCGCGCCTGCCATCAATTTAAAAATAGACTTCATAATGTCCTCCCGAGTGAGTTGCGACCGGCCCAGCCCATGCTTCCTCCGGCCACCGCGAAAAGCTGTCGAGGGAAATTCGGATTATTTTCTCGACAGTCGAGAAATTTGATGTCAGAGATTTTTTCGGCTGTCAACACTGGGCCGTCAGCTTATTTTTCTTGCGGAACGGCGGCCGGCGATGCAGTGGAAGCGAGGGCGGAGAGAAGCATGATGCCGAAAAGTGTGAGCGGTTTTCTCATGATATCATGCTCTAACTTTTGAATTTTAGCGGGAAGGAGAGGGCGGCATTCATGCTGACCAAGTCGAGCACGGAGCTGGTCCGGCAGAGAAACAGCGTGCTCGTGCTGTCCGTGCTGCGCCGTCACGGCGCGCTCGCCCATACCGAAATATCGGATTTCACCGGCCTTTCCTCGGCCACCATCTCGGCGATCACAGCCGATCTGGAACGCGCCCATATCATCGAAAAATCCGAGCAGCAGGCGGCGAGCGGCCGCGGCCGGCCGCGCGTGCTCCTGCGCCAGCGCCGCGATTGCGGCTATCTCATCGTCGTCATCATCTCGTCCGATGCCGTGCAATATTCGCTGGTGGATTATGCCGGCAAGCTGATCGACCGCTTCAGCGAGGAGCGCTCGCATGATCCCGCAGGCGCCGCCCGCTTCGTTGAAGGCGTGCGTGCCGGTCTCTTCCGCATTCTCGAGCGCTCCAGAATTTCGCAGGAAAAAGTGCTGCTGATCTCGATCAGCAGTAAGGGCCTGGTCAACTCAACCGAGCCGGTCCTCGTCTGGTCGCCGATCTTCGGCAGCGATCAGATCGATTTCGAATCGGTGCTGCGGCCGGACTGGCAGGCCAAGGTCATCCTCGACAACGAAACGCTGCTGGTCGCAGCCGCCCTCGGCGCCCGCGAGGAGATCGTCAAGGGCGCCGATTTCCGCTCGCTCGCCGCTCTGTCGCTCGGCCACAGTATCGGCCTCGGCATCGTCAGGCGCGGCGGCCAGACCGGCCAGGAGATCTCGGCCCCCAATTTCGGCCACATGCTGCACATGGCCGGCGGCGGCCTCTGCCGCTGCGGCACCCGCGGCTGCATCGAAGCCTATGCCGGCTTCTACGCCATCCTGCGCAGCGCCTTCGAAGTGCCGCTCGACACCATCCCGGCCAAATTCGTCCCCGTCACCGAACTCGACAAGATCGCCGCCAAAGCCCGCCAGGGCCACCGCACCTCCACCATCGCCTTCCGCCAGGCAGGCCTGGCGCTCGGCAACGGCCTGTCGCGCATGCTCAGCCTCACCGAACGCATGCCCATCGCCATCACCGGCCCCGGCACCCGTTATTACGACCTGCTGCGCCAGGGCATCGAAGAGGGGCTCGGACAGTCGCACATCGTCCGCATGGAAGGCATGCCGGAAATCCGCGTGGTGGCGGACGAACCCATCCTCGTCTTCGAAGGCCATCTCAACCGGGCGCTCTCGGTGATCGACCAGGACATCGTGATCTCGGGGGGGCAGGGCGGGGATTAAAGCCCCCCAACCCCGGCCTACAGTGGCTTTCGGAAGAACACGACGCGCTGTGTCTCCTCAAATCCTAAAGCGGCATGGAGCGCATGGCTGGCCGAATTCTCAAGCGGCGCGTCAGAGCCAAACTCAACACAGCCAAGCGACTTCCCCCAATCGGCAACGGCATTGCAAAGCAGTCCTGCGATACCCTTTCGCCTGTCAACCGGCCTGATATAAATCCCTTCGAGGAATAGAACCGGCGAGCTGCTGCACCCATTCACATAATCATGCCGCAACGTGGCCTCAGCAAACCCGACAGCGTCATTCGCAGCATTTCGAGCGATGAACGCGACGGCTTCTGCATTTTGTGAAAAAAATGCCCGGCCCAACTCAGCTCGATGATCTTCAAGCGAGTGATGCGGCCATAGCGCAAGGCGAAGCCGCGCCCATGGCTCGACATCGTTTATAGTCGCAATCTCAATACTCGGTTCCATATTGCGGTTCCCTCCTGTCGACAAAATCCCATTTAAAGTGGTGAGTGCGCAGATGCTTCATGAAGATATTTCCAAACACCCATGCCACAAGGGGTTTCGGCAGTATCGACTTCGATTACACATTTCGGTTGGGGGCTGGGGTTGAGGGGTCTTTCACCTTTAGCCGGCTCGATCGGCTGCGGGCATGGATTCCAGGCTCAAGGCCTGGAATGACGGAGGGTGGGGTTGTGTTTGTGCCAAACAGGCTGTCGATATTTCGGATGGCGCGAGGTGCTTTCCCGTGTGTTATAGCGCCCGCCCGGTAACGTCTCATCCCCTGCGCCGACGGCGAGTTTGGCACAAACGCCACCCCCACCCTCCGTCATCCCAGGCCTCGAGCCTGGGATCCATGCCACGGCTGCCGGTGGATGCGGGTGGGTCCTCGGGTCAAGCCCGAGGACGACGGAGGGTGGGGTAGCATCCGGAGCAAGACAGCGAGGGGTGGCGGCACCAGGATGACAGGCCGCTCTCGGCCCCGCCTTCGACCAGGAACCGAACGCCTCATCCGCTGCGCCGACGGCGAGTTTGGCGCAAACGCAACCCCACCCTCCGTCATCCCAGGCCTCGAGCTTGGGACCCATGCCACAACTGCCGGTGGATGTGGGGTGGTCCTCGGTCAAGCCCGAGGAGGACGGAGGGTGGGGGTTGCATCCGGAGCAAGATAGCGAGGGGTGGCGGCACCAGGATGACAGACCGCTCGCGGCATCGCCTTCGACCAGGAACCGAACGCCTCATCCTTTGCGCCGACGGCGAGTTTGGCGCAAACGCAACCCCACCCTCCGTCATCCCAGGCCTCGAGCTTGGGACCCATGCCACAACTGCCGGTGGATGTGGGGTGGTCCTCGGGTCAAGCCCGAGGAGGACGGAGGATGGGGTAGCATCCGGAGCAAGACAGCGAGGGGTGGCGGCACCAGGATGACAGACCGCTCTCGGCCCCGCCTTCGACCAGAAACCGAACGCCTCATCCCCTGCGCCGACGGCGAGTTTGGCACAAACGCAACCCCCACTCTCTGTCATCCCAGGCCTCGAGCCTGGGATCCACGCCACGACTGCAATTGGATGCGGCGTAGGTCTTCGGCTCAAGCCCGAGGACGCCGGAGTGTGGGCAACCGCCGGCGATTCTGACGGTGAGCTCAGGTCGCGAGAAAGCAACCATCCGGACGGTTTTAGGAGAATGGCCGCGCCAAAGGCATCGGCGTCCGTCTTTCCTCTTCGGCGAGCATCCTGATCCAGTCGCGCAGCGATAGGGCAGCGGCAGGCAGCGCGCGGGTGCTGTTCCAGGTGAGGTAATAGGCCCCGGGGTCGGGAACCACCAGGTCGGTGAAGCGCACCAGATCCCCCTTTTCCACAAGGGGGCCGACCAGACGGTGCCATCCGACGACCAGCCCCTGGTCGGCCATAGCAGCCTGGAGCGCGACGCTGAACTTGCCGAAGCGTCTGCCGCTGGCGGCGTGATACGGCACCCCGCCGCGTGCCAGCACCTCTTCCCAGCCGGTCCAGCCGGGCTCGACCCACTCGACGTTCAACAGCGGCAGATCGGCAAGATCGGCCGCCGAGGCGCCGGCATGCTTTTCGGCAAACCCCGGACTGCAGACCGGATAGAGACAGTCGTCGAACAGGAATTCCGCCGTCTCATCGATCCATTTGCCCGATCCATAACGGATGCGCAGCTCCAGCTGCGATGGGCGGAAGGTCTTGAAGTTGTCGCCGATCAGGTGATCGACCGATATGTCGGTGAAGCGCCGCCAGAAATCCGGCATCCGGGGAATAAGCCACATCGTCCCGAACACGTCGCTGCAGGCAATCGTCACGTTGCGGGCGCTGTTTCCCTGCTTGATCGAATTGACGACTTCGGATGCCCTGGCGAAGCCGGTTGCCAGCGCCCGGTACAAATCCTCGGCCGGCGCGGTCAGCATCACGCCCTTGCCGGTGCGCAGGAAAAGAGCGACGCCGAGCTCCTGCTCGATCGACTTGATCTGCCGGCTGACGGCCCCTGTCGTGACGTTGAGCTCGGCTGCCGCCAAGGTGAAATTGCCGTGCCGGGCCGAGGCCTCGAAGGTGGCAAGCGCGGTCAGGGATGGCAGACCATAGAAGCGGCGAACCATTGATCTTCCCCCATCCATCCCCAGCGCCTGTCGGCGCGGCGTTGATATTTCCGCCATGATAATGCAGGTAAACCCGTTCGTCTTGAGTTTAACTCAATGCATGGCGGATTTTTATGTACCTTGTCTTCAAGGCCTCCCTGCCGCTTTCATAGGACCCATCGACAGCCTGTCGCGAGGAGAAGGCGCCTATCCGGCGCATTGGCAAGGCTGTTTTTCGAGGTCCCAAACAGACATGAACATCGAGACATCAAAGTCGAAACAGGCCTCGCAGAGGCTGCCGGAGCGGATGAAGGGCGTCCTCCTCACCGGCCATGGCGGTTTCGAGAAACTGGAATATCGCGAGGACATTCCGCTTCCCCGGCCGAAGGCCGGCGAGATGCTGATCCGCGTCGCTGCGGCCGGCGTCAACAACACCGATATCAACACCCGCATCGGCTGGTATTCCAAGGCGGTGACAACAGGCACGGAAAGCGGTGGGGCAACCGGCGTCCAGTCGGTACAGGATGCCGACGCCAGCTGGTCCGGCGTGCCGCTCGCCTTTCCGCGCATTCAGGGGGCCGATTGCTGCGGGCGTATCGCCGCGGTCGGGGAGGGTGTCGATCCCGGCCGGATCGGCGAGCGGGTGCTGGTGCGCAATATGCTGCGCTCCTATACCGATTATCGGCCCTTCGAGTGCTGGACCTTCGGCTCGGAATGCGATGGCGGCTTTGCCCAATATGCGGTGGCGCCGGCGCGCGAAACTTATCGGATCGATTGCGATTGGAGCGATGTCGAACTGGCGTCGCTGCCCTGCGCCTATTCCACCGCCGAGGGCATGCTGCACCGGGCGGCCGTCGGCGCCGGCGAGCACGTCCTGATCGCCGGCGCCTCCGGTGGCGTCGGCTCGGCGGCGATCCAGCTGGCGAAGCGCCGAGGCGCGATCGTCACGGCGATCTCAAGCCCGGACAAGGCTGCGCAATTGCTGGTGATCGGCGCCGACCGCATCCTCTCGCGCGGCGAGAGCATCGTCGCCAGGCTCGGCCACGAGTCGGTCGACGTCGTGCTCGATGTCGCCGCAGGCCCGTCTTTCGGCGAGCTGCTTGACGTCCTGAAAAGGGGCGGGCGATACGCCGTTGCCGGCGCCATCGCCGGGCCGATCGTCGAGCTCGACGTCAGAACCCTCTATCTCAAGGACCTGACCTTCTTCGGCTGCACCTTCCAGGAGGACGCCGTTTTCGAAAACCTCGTCTCCTATGTCGAGCGCGGCGAAATCAGGCCGCTCGTCGGCAAGAGCTACCCCTTGAGCGATATCGTCGAGGCGCAGCGCGATTTCCTGTCGAAGCGCATCGCCGGCAAGCTCGTCCTCGTGATCCCCGAATAGACGCCATTCCGGAATAAGAAGCACATGAGCGAACTCAAAATCGAAAAAATCGATGTCTTCCAGGTCGACCTGCCCTACCGGGGCGGCGTCTACCGGCTGTCGGGTGGACGGGAATATAGAAGCTTCGATGCGACGATCGTCAGGATCACCACGCAGAACGGCCTGGAAGGATGGGGCGAGAGCACGCCGTTCGGCTCGACCTATATCGCCTCTCACGCGCTCGGCGTGCGCGCCGGCATTGCGGAAATCGCGCCCAGCCTGATCGGGCTCGATCCTCGCCGCGTCGATCGCGTCAATGACGCCATGGACAATGCGCTGCTCGGACATCTGCACGCCAAGACCGCGCTCGATGTTGCCTGCTGGGATCTGTTCGGAAAATCGGTCGGCCTGCCGGTCTGCGAGTTGCTCGGCGGCCGCACCGATGTCCAGATGCCGGTGATCTCGTCGATCTATATGGGCGATCCGGACGATATGCGCCGGCGTGTCGCCGAGCATCGCCAGCTCGGTTACCTCGCCCATTCGGTCAAAATCGGCGACGAGCCGGCTGTCGATGCCGCCAGAATTGCCGCGTCGCTCGCCGACAAGCGGCCCGGCGAATTCTTCATCGTCGATGCCAATGGCGGCATGACGGTGGAGACCGCGCTTCGCATGCTGCGGCTCTTACCGGCCGGGCTCGATTTCGTGCTCGAGGCCCCTTGTGCGACCTGGCGCGAATGCATGTCGCTGCGCCGGCGCACGGATGTGCCGATCATCTTCGACGAATTGGCGACGGATGATGCGGCGATTGCCCAGCTTGTCAGTGACGACGCCGCCGAAGGCATCGGCCTGAAGATTTCCAAGAATGGCGGGCTGACCCGCGGTCGCCGTCATCGCGATATTTCGGTCGCTGCCGGCTACACCGTCAGCGTCCAGGAAACGGCGGGCTCGGACGTCGCCTTCGCGGCCATCGTGCATCTCGGCCAGACGGTGCCGGAAAAGAACCTGCGCTGCGTGCTCGAATGCCGGGACATCGTCAAGCTCAAGACCGCCGACGGCGATTTTACGGTGCGCAACGGCCGGGTCACCGCGCCCACAGCACCGGGCCTCGGGATCACACCGCGCCTCGAAGCGCTGGGCGATCCAGTGGCCTCTCACTTCTAAACAGGGATGCGGCGCCCTGTCTTATCAACGCCGTAAAAAGAGGGAACGAAATGAAAAAACTGCTTGCATCCACATGTCTGCTGGCCGGCCTTGCCGGCTTCGCATCGCTTTCTCATGCCGCTGAATGCGGCGACGTCGTGCTCGCCGTGCACAATGCGCAGAGCGCTGAACTGCTGACCTTCGTCGACAAGTTCATCCTCGAAAACGGTTACGGCTGCAATGTCGAGACCGTTCCCGGCGATACGGTGCCGACCACGACATCGATGGTGGAGAAGAGCGAGCCCGACGTCTCATCCGAAACCTGGGTCGACCTGCTGCCGGAGATCGTTCCGCGCGGCGTCCAGGAAGGCAAGATCGTCTTCGGCGCTCCGGCCCTTCCCGATGGCGGCATTCAGGGCTGGTGGATCCC
This sequence comes from Rhizobium sp. BK619, assembly GCF_014195245.1. Lineage (NCBI taxonomy): Bacteria > Pseudomonadati > Pseudomonadota > Alphaproteobacteria > Hyphomicrobiales > Rhizobiaceae > Rhizobium > Rhizobium sp. BK619. The sequence goes on from NZ_JACIBH010000019.1 coordinate 31,964, forward strand.
GAAATATCTGGCCGACGCCCATCCCGAGATCAAGACCGTCGAGGATGCTCTTGCCCATCCTGACCTCTTTCCCGATCAGGAAGACCCGAGCAAGGGCGCGATCTTCAACGGCGCCGAAGGCTGGGGCGCGACCGTCGTCACGACACAGCTGTTCAAGGCGTACAAGGCTGCTGATAAGGGCTTCACCCTGATGAACCCAGGCTCGGCAGCCGGTCTCGATGGCGCGATCGCCAAGGCCTATGAGCGCAAGCAGGGCTTCATCACCTATTACTGGGCGCCGACGGCGCTGCTCGGCAAATATCAATTGGTGAAGCTCAAGCAGAATGGGTCGGCCGATCCCGTCGAATGGAAGCGCTGCATCACCAACCTTGCCTGCCCCGACCCGAAGGTCGCCGACTGGCCGGTCGACAAGGTGATGACCGTCGTCACCAAGAAATTTGCCGATCGCACCAGCCCCGAAGTCATGGCTTATTTCAACAAACGCGGCTGGAGCAACGACACCGTCGGCAAGATCATGGCGTGGGAAACGGAGAACCAGGGCACCGGCGAAGACGGCGCCAAGCATTTCCTCCAGCAAGACGAAAGCACCTGGTCGCAATGGGTCCCGGCCGATGTCGCCGAGAAAATCAAGGCCGCCCTTTAAAGAACGAGGAGAAGGCCGGCGAACAGCCCTTCATCCGGCTGCCGCCGCCTTCTTCCCGCCTGCGGGGAGAAGAGACATGCCGCGATCCCTCTGTTCGTTAGGCGTGTTGCTTCTCCCCGTCAGACCAAGGTCGAGCATGACGCCGCGTAGAGAACGGCCTTTGCCACAAACGCAAAATGGCCGGGCGAGTGCCCGGCCATCTCATTATAACTTCGAGCCGATGCGTCAGCCGATCTTGACCAGTTTGCCTTCCTTGACCGACTGCACCGCCGCATCGGCGAGCACCAGAGCCGCCAGGCCATCGGCGCCGGAAGGCGAGATCTTCGTGCCCTTTTCGATCGCGGCGATGAAGGCGGCGATTTCGTTGGCGTAGGCTTCGGTGTAGCGGGTCATGAAGAAATCATGCAGCGGCGGGCGGGTGTAGCCGTCGCCGTTGGCGACTTCGATTGAGACCGGACGCTGGTTTTCGGCCGCGGCCATGCCCTTGGCGCCGTGCACTTCGATGCGCTGGTCGTAGCCATAGGTGGCGCGGCGGGAGTTGGAGATGACGGCCTGCTTGCCGGATTTGGTCTGCAGGATCACCGAGACGCTGTCATAGTCGCCGGCTTCGCCAATCGCCTTGTCGACGAGGACGGCGGCGGTTGCCAGCACCGAAACCGGCTCTTCGCCGAGCAGGAAGCGGGCCATGTCGAAATCGTGGATCGTCATGTCGCGGAAGATGCCGCCCGAACGCTTGATGTAATCCACCGGCGGGGCGCCGGGGTCGCGCGAGGTGATCGTCACCATTTCGACATCGCCGATCTTGCCGTCGTCGATCACCTTGCGCACCGCCATGAAATGCGGGTCGAAGCGGCGGTTGAAGCCGACCATCAGCTTGGCGCCGGTCTCTTCCACCACCTTGATGCAGGCCTTGACGCGGGCAACGTCGAGATCAACAGGCTTTTCGCAGAAGATCGCCTTGCCGGCGCGGGCGAAGCGCTCGATCAGGTCGGCATGGGTATCGGTCGGCGTGCAGATGACGACGGCGTCGATATCCTTGGCTGCCTCGATCGCCTCGATGGTGCGGACTTCGCAGCCATAGGCCGAAGCAATGGCGTCGGCCGCCTGCGGAAAGGCGTCGGCCACCGCGACGAGCGTCGCATTGGCGTCGCCGCTGACGGCTTTCGCGTGAACCTTGCCGATGCGGCCGGCGCCGAGAAGACCAAATCTCACTGTCATAGCAACCTCCATTGAATTCGGAACAAATAAACCGAATTACCCAAAATCTGGAATTTTCATTCCATCTTCTCCACGCGGCGTCAAGCCCGCGGCTCTTTCACATTTGCAAGATTCCAACTAAAGACAAGCGCGACACATGCCTATGGCAGTGCGGCACATGCCATCGGCAGTGTGACATATTCGACGGCGGGGCACTGATGCAACTGATTGATCCGAACCATCCGGCATACCGGCGCCTTTGGGTGCGTGTCGCCATCGTTGCCGTCTGCTTCGGCTGGGCGGCGTTCGAGATTGTCGGCGGCGATCCCTTCTGGGCGGTGCTCTCGGCCGCGGCGGGCGCCTATTCCTTCTATATGCTGTTCTGGACATTCAATCCGCAGCCCGCGACGGTCGAGCCGGCGGCCGAGCCTGAGGCAGATGAAGACGAAGAGCCGGCGGAGACATCCACGGAAAAGCCCACCAAGCAGGCAGACCAAGACTAGTCAGCGGCCCAATCGCCGCAGCGCCTCGTCGATCAGCAGATTGGCCAGCATCATCCGTTTCGTCGCATTGTCGCGGAAGGGCAGGGCGACGCCGTCGGGATGATTGGCGCGGGCAAAGGCGCGGCGCTTCTCGCTGAGCGTCAGCGGCGTGTCGGCGGCCGAGATCGCCAGTTCGGCGGCAACCTCTTGCGGCGCTGTGCGGGTGAGATGGTCGGGCATGGCGGGCTCTGGTTCCGGCAAAGGCGCCGGTTTCTCGACGAACCCGGCGGCGGCGTCGAGATCCAGATTGTCGAAATAGGCCTCTCCGATCCGCTGCGAGGCGACCGAGACGCCCTCCATGACATCGAAAGCAAAGCCGGTGCCGAGGCCCGCCACACGGTGGCTGGCTGGCGCTTCGGCCTCCTCAGCCGTCTCGTCCTCGGCCTTCAGCCGCTCGAGCACTGATTGAAATACCGACTGTCCGAACAGCATCCCGCATCCTCAAGAGCATTCTGTTTCTTCGAAACACCCGACGTGCTCTAATTTTTTACGCAATTCCCGGACGCAAAAAGCGCTGCGCCCTTTGCTGGAATTGCTCCGGCGCGCATTAGAGATGGGCAAGATGGCGCCGGGCTTGCGGGCCGCGTCAGCCGGCCTGCTTCAGGCTCTCCTCCAGAATGATGTCATAGAGCAGCCTTGCGCTCGGCGGCAGCGCCCGTTCCCTGGCGGTGATCAGGCTGTAAGGCTTGACGTTGATGTCGAAATCGATCGGCAGCATGCGCACGTCGGAAGCCCTGGCGCTCTGGCTGGAGAGGAACTGGGCAACGTCGGTGGCGACAGGAGCGATCGCGTCGGTTCCGCAGACGATGGCGCAGGTTAAAAGCAGCGACGAGGTGTTGACGATATTTTCCGGCAGCGCCACGCCGCGCGACAGGAAAATATCCTCGATCGTCCGGCGCAGCAGCGTGCCCGGCGGCTGGAACACCCAGTCGTAATCCCGGATGTCGGAAAGGCTACTGGTCTTTTTCTTTTTCAGCAGCGGATGGCGGCTGCGCACGATCAGGCAGGCGCGCTCGATGCCGATCTCCGTCACCTCGAACAGGCGTGGGTTGAGATCGTCGGGAATGCGGCTGATGATGAAGTCGTGGCGGGCGGCGAGCAGCTCGCGGGCGAGCACGTTGCTGGTCTCCACCTGGATGTTGATCTCGATGCCGGGATAGGCCTTGCGCACCCGGTTGATCGCCGGCACGACGAGGCTCATGGCCGGCGCCGTCACCGCGCCGATGAAGACCGAGCCGCCCTTGCCGCTCTTCAGTTCGCCGATCTCGCGGCTTGCCTCGCGCAGTTCCAGGAGGATCTTTCGCGCACGTCTGGCAAGTGCTGCGCCGAAGGTCGTCAGCACCACGCCGCGGGCGACTCGTTCATAGAGCTGAGTCTTGGTGATCGATTCCATTTCGGACAGCATGCGCGATGCGGCGGGCTGTGAAATGTTCAGGACTTCCGCAGCTGCGGAAATCTGTCCGCTATCTTCGATTGCGACGATCATCCGCAGGTGATTCAGCTTAAGTCCTGCACGTAAAAGGTTGTCATTGCCGAAACTATCGCTGTGGATATCGACATGATCCATCGAAATGGGCTCTGAAACAATCGTCATGGTTGCAGCCTCCTCGCTGCGCTCCATCAAAAGTAATACTTTTTAACGATATACCAAAATTGTTATGCACTTTACCACTTATTCTATTTGACAGTTATAGGAATCCATACCAGTTTGCCGCCGTGTGCTGGTTGGCACTCAACACGTGTGAGATCGTGGAGGAGACCTACTTCGTTTCTCACCATCTGAAGTAACTATCCAATACGGAACCTGCCACAGTTTCGGGGCGGGCGATTTTTCGTCCGCTGCTCTATTAACAAGGGAGAGAGAAATGAAGTCCATTATCTCATTGATGGCTGCGGCTGCCTTCGGCGTCGCTTCGTTCGTTGCACCGGCAATGGCCGCCGACAAGGGCACCGTCGGCATTGCCATGCCGACCAAGGCTTCGGCCCGCTGGATCGACGACGGCAACAACATCGTCAAGCAGCTCCAGGCTGCCGGTTACGGCACGGACCTGCAGTATGGCGACGACGATATTCCGAACCAGCTTTCGCAGATCGAAAACATGGTCACCAAGGGTGCCAAGGTTCTGGTCATCGCTTCGATCGACGGCACGACGCTTTCCGACGTTCTGCAGAAGGCTCATGACGCCGGCATCAAGGTCATCGCTTATGACCGTCTGATCCGCGATTCGGGCAATGTCGATTACTACGCGACCTTCGACAACTTCCAGGTCGGCGTTCTGCAGGCTGGCTCCATCGTTGACGGCCTCGGCCTCAAGGATGGCAAGGGCCCGTTCAACATCGAACTCTTCGGCGGTTCGCCGGACGATAACAACGCCTTCTTCTTCTATGATGGCGCAATGTCCGTCCTGCAGCCCTACATCGACTCGGGCAAGCTCGTCGTGAAGTCCGGCCAGACCGGCATGGACAAGGTCGGCACCCTGCGTTGGGATCCGGCAACGGCCCAGGCCCGCATGGACAACCTGCTTTCGGCTAACTACACCGACGCCAAGGTCGACGCCGTTCTGTCGCCTTACGACGGTCTGTCGATCGGTATCATCTCCTCGCTGAAGGGCGTTGGTTACGGTACGGCTGCTCAGCCGCTGCCGATCGTCACCGGCCAGGACGCTGAAATCCCGTCGGTCAAGTCGATCATCGCTGGCGAACAGCATTCGACGATCTTCAAGGACACCCGCGAACTCGCCAAGGTCACTGTTGCCATGGTCGATGCCGTCATGTCCGGCAAGGAGCCTGAGGTCAACGACACCAAGACCTACGACAACGGCGTCAAGGTCGTTCCGTCCTACCTGCTGAAGCCGGTTGCCGTCGACAAGACCAACTACAAGCAGATCCTCGTCGACAGCGGTTACTACTCTGAAGACAAGCTGAAGTAAGACGTTAAGCAGGAGGCCGGAACCCGCGCTTGCGGGTTCCGGTCTTCGATTTTATGATCGCCAAGCCGCTTGGCGGCTCACGGCGCTGGAACTTTGACTATGGACAATACCATCCTCGAAATGCGGAGCATCACCAAGACGTTCCCGGGCGTCAAGGCGCTGGAGAACGTGAACCTCAAGGTTCGCAAGGGTGAAATTCACGCATTGGTCGGCGAAAACGGGGCCGGCAAATCGACCCTGATGAAGGTCCTCTCGGGCGTCTACCCCACCGGAAGTTATGACGGCGACATCGTCTATGAAGGCGAGACGCGCAACTTCAAGGTCCTGAAGGATTCCGAAGAAATCGGCATCGTCATTATCCACCAGGAACTGGCGCTGGTGCCGTTGCTGTCGATCGGCGAGAACATCTTCCTCGGCAACGAGAATGCCAAGAACGGCGTCATCAGCTGGGACGAGACGTTCAACCGCACCAAGCAGCTGCTCAAGAAGGTCGGCCTGTCGGAATCTCCGAACACTCTGGTAACCGACATCGGCGTCGGCAAGCAGCAGCTGGTCGAGATCGCCAAGGCGCTGTCGAAGAGCGTCAAGCTGCTCATCCTCGACGAGCCCACCGCCTCGCTCAACGAAAGCGATTCCGACGCGCTGCTGACGCTGCTGATGGAATTCCGCAAGCAGGGCATCACCTCGATCATCATTTCCCACAAGCTGAACGAAATCCGCAAGGTCGCCGACCAGATCACCGTGCTGCGCGACGGCATGACAGTCAAGACGCTCGACTGTCACGCGGACGAGATCAGCGAAGACATTATCATCCGCAACATGGTCGGCCGCGATCTCGAAGACCGCTATCCGCCGCGTTCGGTGCCGATCGGCGAAACCATTCTCGAAGTGAAGAACTGGAACGCCTATCACCAGCAGCACCGCGACCGCCAGGTCCTGCACGATATCAACGTCACCGTCCGCAAGGGCGAAGTCGTCGGCATCGCCGGTCTGATGGGGGCAGGGCGCACCGAATTCGCCATGAGCCTGTTCGGCAAATCCTATGGTCACAAGATTTCGGGCGATGTGCTGATGCATGGCAAGCCGGTCGATGTCAGCACCGTGCGCCGGGCGATCGACGCCGGTCTCGCCTATGTCACCGAAGACCGCAAGCAGCTCGGCCTCGTGCTCAACGACACGATCCTGCACAATACGACGCTCGTCAATCTGAAGGCGGTGTCGAATGCGTCGGTCATCGACAGCGTCAAGGAATCCAGGGTCGCGTCCGACTATCGCTCGAAGCTGCGCATCCGCTCTTCCAGCATCTTCCAGGAAACGGTCAATCTTTCCGGCGGCAACCAGCAGAAGGTGGTGCTGTCGAAGTGGCTGTTCTCCAATCCCGATGTTTTGATCCTCGACGAGCCGACGCGCGGCATCGATGTGGGTGCAAAATACGAAATCTATACTATCATCAATCAGCTCGCGGCTGACGGCAAAGCCGTTCTGATGATCTCGTCGGAAATGCCGGAACTTCTTGGCACCTGCGACCGCATCTACGTCATGAATGAAGGGCGTATCGTTGCGGAACTGCCGAAGGGAGAAGCGAGCCAGGAAACCATCATGCGCGCCATCATGCGCTCAGGAGAGAAGAAACAATGACGCCGATCAATCAACCCATCGCTGAGCAAGGGCGTGTCGTCTCGATCGGAGACTACGTTCGCGGCAACATCCGGGAATACGGCATGTTCATCGCGCTGATCGCGATCATGGTGTTCTTCCAGATTTCGACCGGCGGCGTTCTCTTCAGGCCGCTCAACCTGACCAACATCATTCTGCAGAACTCGTTCATCGTCATCATGGCGCTGGGCATGCTGCTGATCATCGTCGCCGGCCATATCGATCTTTCGGTCGGCTCCGTCGTCGGCTTCATCGGCGCCATTGCCGGCGTTATGACGGTGCAATGGCATGTCAACTATGTCGTCGCGGCCGTCGTCTGTCTGGCCATGGGCGCGCTTGTCGGCGGCATCCAGGGCTATTTCGTCGCCTATCACAAGATTCCGGCCTTCATCGTCACGCTGGCCGGCATGCTGGTCTTCCGCGGCCTGACGCTGTTCGTGATGACGGCTTCGGGAACCGGCACCAGCATCGGTCCTTTCCCGCCGGAGTTCCAGCTGATCAGCATCGGCTTCCTGCCGAACCTGTTCGATATGGGCGGCATCAACTCGACCTCGATCATTCTGACCGTGATTGGCGCCGTCACCCTCTTCTATATGGCATGGCGCAAGCGGCTGTCGAACGAGAAGCATGGCAATGACGTCGAGCCCATGGGTTTCTTCCTTGCCCAGAACATCATTGTCGCGGTCGCCATTCTGGGGCTCGGCCTGCAGCTGTCGATCTATCGCGGCTTCCCGAACGTGCTGGTCATCATGCTGGCCCTGGTCGCGGCCTACGCCTTCATCACCCGTCGCACCACCATCGGCCGCCGCATCTATGCCATGGGCGGCAATGAGAAGGCGACCAAGCTTTCCGGTATCAACACCGAGCGGCTGACCTTCCTGACCTTCGCCAATATGGGACTGCTCGCCGGTCTCGCCGGTCTGATCGTGGCGCTGCGCCTCAACTCGGCGACGGCCAAGGGCGGCTTCGGCCTCGAACTCGACGTCATCGCCGCCTGCTTCATCGGCGGCGCATCGGCCCAGGGCGGCGTCGGCAAGGTGACCGGTGCGGTCATCGGCGCGCTTATCATGGGCATCATGAACAACGGCATGTCGATCCACGGCCTCGGCACCGACTCGCAGCAGATGGTCAAGGGCGCGGTGCTTCTCGCTGCCGTGTTCTTCGACGTCTACAACAAGAACAAGGGCTGAGCGCTCAAGCGCAGCCCGGGCATTCGCAGTCATATGAATGATCAATTCCGGCTCCTGATGGAGCCGGACAGGCGGAGCTTTTTCCGAAAGTCTTCGCTGGAACGAGAAGGATCGAAGTCGTGCTTATTTCCCAGATCAAGGGTGCCAACGGAGAGATCGTCGTCGCCGTGCGCGAGCAGGGCGGCGCTGCAAGATCGGTGAAGAATGCCGGCAGCGTCTATGCGCTGGCGATGGAAGCCGCCGACGGCGGCAAGTCGCTTGCCGCGGTTATCGAGGCGCATGGTTACGGCGAAACCGTCGATCTTGAAAAGGTCTATGCGGAAGGCCGCTTCCTGCCGCCGATCACCCATCCGGACGCGGCCCACCTGCATCTGACCGGCACCGGTCTCACGCATCTCGGCTCCGCCGCCACCCGCGATTCCATGCACAAGAAGACCAGCGAGGCGGCCGAGGAAACGCTGACCGACTCGATGAAGATGTTCAAGATGGGTCTCGAGAACGGTAAGCCGAAGGCTGGCGAAAAGGGCGTCCAGCCCGAATGGTTCTACAAGGGCAACGGCTATGGTGCCGCCGCCCCCGGCGCGCCGCTGGTGTCGCCGTCTTTCGCGCTCGAGGGCGGCGAAGAGCCTGAAATGGCTGGCATTTACGTCATCGCCAAGGACGGCTCGCCGTTCCGCATCGGCTTTGCTTTGTCGAACGAGTTTTCGGACCACGTCACCGAGCGGATCAACTATCTCTATCTGGCCCACTCGAAACTGCGCCCGGCCGCCTATGGTCCGGAAATCCGCATCGGCGCCGCCCCGGACGATATCCGCGGCACCTCGCGCATCAAGCGCGGCGACAAGGTGATCTTCGAAAAGCCCTTCCTGTCGGGCGAGGCGAACATGTCGCACACTTTCGCCAATCTCGAATATCACCATTTCAAATACGGCATCTTCCGTGTTCCGGGCGATGTCCATGTCCATATGTTCGGCACGGCAACACTCTCCTTCGCCGACGGCATCAAGGCGGAAGAGGGCGATGTCTTCGAAATCGAAGTCGCCGAATTCGGCCTGCCGCTGCGCAATCCGCTGAAGGTGGCCGCCGAAGAAGAGATTGCCGTCAAGCAACTCTGATTTCTCATAAACGGTAAAGGAGGCTCATTCAGCCCATGACCATTTATCAAAACCTGATCGCCGGCGAATGGGTCGGCACCAACGCGACGAAGAACATCAACCCGTCCGATACCAACGAAGTCGTCGGCCTCTATGCCGACGGCAGCGCCGAAGACACCAAGAACGCCATCGCCGCCGCCAAAGCCGCTTTCCCGGCCTGGTCGCGCTCCGGCATCTGGGAACGCCACGTCATCTTGAAAAAGGCCGGCGACGAGATCATGGCGCGCAAGGACGAACTCGGCGCGCTGCTCGCCCGCGAAGAAGGCAAGACCCTGCCTGAGGCGACCGGCGAAGTGATCCGCGCCTCGCAGATCTTCGAATTCTTCGCAGGCGAAGCCTTGCGGCTGGCCGGCGAGGTCATCCCGTCGGTGCGCCCGAATATCGGTGTCGAGATCACCCGCGAGGGCCTCGGCGTCATCGGCATCATCACGCCCTGGAATTTCCCGATCGCCATCCCGGCCTGGAAGATCGCGCCGGCGCTTTGCTACGGCAACACCGTCGTCTTCAAGCCGGCCGAACTGGTGCCGGCCTGTTCCTGGGCGATCGTCGATATCCTCAACCGCGCCGGCCTGCCGAAGGGCGTGTTGAACCTCGTCATGGGCAAGGGCTCGGTCGTCGGCCAGGCCATGCTCGAAAGCCCTGACGTTCACGGCATCACCTTTACCGGCTCCACCGGCACCGGCCGGCGCGTCGCCGCCGCCTCGATCGAGCATAACCGCAAGTTCCAGCTGGAGATGGGCGGCAAGAACCCGATGGTCGTGCTTGACGACGCCGATCTTTCCGTTGCCGTCGAAGCCGCCGCCAATTCCGGCTTCTTCTCCACCGGCCAGCGCTGCACGGCATCGTCGCGGCTGATCGTCACCGAAGGCATCCACGACAAGTTCGTCGCGGCTCTCACCGACAAGCTGAAGACGCTGGTCGTCGACAATGCGCTGAAGGCCGGCACCCATATCGGTCCCGTCGTCGATGAGCGGCAATTGAAGACCGATACCGACTATATCGAGATCGGCAAGTCGGAAGGCGCCAAGCTTGCCTTCGGCGGCGAGGTCATTTCCCGCGAAACGCCCGGCTTCTACCTGCAACCGACGCTGTTTACCGAAGCGACCAACCAGATGCGCATTTCGCGCGAGGAGATCTTCGGACCTGTGGTCTCTGTGATCCAGGCGAAAGATTATGACGAGGCGCTTGCCATCGCCAACGACACGCCGTTCGGGCTTTCGGCCGGCATTGCCACGACCAGCCTGAAACATGCGACGCATTTCAAGCGCAATTCCGAGGCCGGCATGGTCATGGTCAACCTGCCGACGGCTGGCGTCGATTTCCACGTTCCCTTCGGCGGCCGCAAGGGCTCGTCCTACGGCCCGCGCGAGCAGGGCAAGTACGCCGCCGAATTCTACACAACCGTCAAGACCGCCTACACGCTGGCTTGAGACGAAGCGCGATAACCCTGATCGTACGAGGCGGTCAGGGGATATCCTGAAGGACAGAGACGATGAAGAAGAAAGCAGAATGGCCGCGCAAGCTGCGCTCGCAGGAATGGTACGGCGGCACCAGCCGCGACGTGATCTACCATCGCGGCTGGCTGAAGAACCAGGGCTATCCGCATGACCTGTTCGATGGCCGTCCGGTCATCGGCATCCTGAATACCTGGTCTGATATGACGCCGTGCAATGGCCATCTGCGCGAACTCGCCGAGAAGGTGAAGGCGGGTGTCTGGGAGGCCGGCGGCTTCCCGCTCGAGGTGCCGGTATTCTCGGCATCCGAAAACACTTTCCGCCCGACGGCGATGATGTATCGCAACCTCGCCGCACTCGCGGTGGAGGAAGCGATCCGCGGCCAGCCGATGGACGGCTGCGTGCTCTTGGTCGGCTGCGATAAGACCACGCCGTCGCTGCTCATGGGTGCTGCCTCCTGCGACCTGCCTTCGATCGTCGTCACCGGCGGGCCGATGCTGAACGGCTATTTCCGCGGTGAGCGTGTCGGTTCGGGCACGCATCTGTGGAAGTTCTCCGAAATGGTGAAGGCCGGCGAGATGACGCAGGCCGAATTCCTCGAGGCTGAGGCGTCGATGAGCCGTTCGTCGGGCACCTGCAACACCATGGGCACCGCCTCCACCATGGCCTCCATGGCCGAGGCGCTCGGCATGGCACTATCAGGCAATGCCGCGATCCCGGGCGTCGATTCCCGCCGCAAGGTCATGGCGCAGCTGACCGGCCGCCGGATCGTGCAGATGGTCAAGGATGACCTGAAGCCCTCCGAGATCATGACGAAACAGGCTTTCGAAAACGCCATCCGCACCAATGCGGCGATCGGCGGATCGACCAATGCCGTCATCCACCTGCTTGCGATTGCCGGCCGCGTCGGCATCGATCTATCGCTCGACGACTGGGACCGCTGCGGTCGCGACGTTCCCACAATCGTCAACCTGATGCCCTCGGGCAAGTACCTGATGGAAGAGTTCTTCTATGCCGGCGGCCTGCCGGTGGTGCTGAAGCGCCTCGGCGAGGCCGGCCTGCTGCATAAGGATGCGCTGACGGTCTCCGGCGAAACCGTCTGGGACGAGGTCAAGGAGGTCGTCAACTGGAACGAAGACGTCATCCTGCCGGCCGAAAAGGCGCTGACCTCTTCAGGCGGCATCGTCGTGCTGCGCGGCAATCTGGCGCCGAAGGGCGCGGTGCTGAAGCCTTCGGCCGCCTCTCCGCATCTGTTGGTACACAAGGGCAGGGCAGTCGTGTTCGAGGACATCGACGACTACAAGGCCAAGATCAACGACGACAATCTCGACATCGACGAAAACTGCATCATGGTCATGAAGAACTGCGGGCCGAAGGGGTACCCCGGCATGGCCGAAGTCGGCAACATGGGACTGCCGCCGAAGGTGCTGAAGAAGGGCATCCTCGACATGGTGCGCATTTCCGACGCCCGCATGTCCGGAACGGCCTACGGCACCGTCGTGCTGCATACCTCGCCGGAAGCGGCGGTCGGCGGCCCGCTCGCAGTCGTGAAAAACGGCGACATGATCGAGCTCGATGTGCCGAACCGTCGTCTGCATCTCGACATATCAGACGAGGAACTGGCGCGGCGGCTGGCCGAATGGCAGCCGAACCATGATCTGCCGACATCAGGCTATGCCTTCCTGCATCAGCAGCATGTCGAAGGGGCCGATACCGGCGCCGACCTCGACTTCCTCAAGGGATGTCGCGGAAACGCAGTCGGCAAGGACAGCCACTAACCGGGTGCAGCCGGAATTGATAGCTGATGAGGCGGGGCAAAACTCCGCCTCTTTCTGTTCGCCGGTTCCGTAGCGGATGATGGTGGCGCTCAGACGCTTAAGGCCGCTGTGCGCCGGAAAGCGGCAATGCAGGCGGGTCGAAATGAGCCGCTGCACGCAATGATTCTTGCGTAAGCCTGCTCGACCGGCGAGGCCTGTTACACGGCCGATCGGAGCAGAGCGCTTCGAAGACGTCGGAGACCGCGACGATACGTCCTTCGATGGGGATTGCGTCGCCGGACAGGCCCTTGGGATAGCCGGTTCCGTCCCATTTTTCATGATAACTTGCAGTTCCCTCGGGTGGAAGGGCTTGGCCAAAAATCCGTGGCGCCGGCCTCCAGCGCTTCCAGCTGAACCGACCGTTTTGCCTGCGACGTGAACCGCACCCGGCGCGCGATGAAACGCCCGCCGCGACGCTTCGATGGGGCGGATCAGAGGAAAATCGCTCTGACATCAGAGACGAAAGCGCCTGACAAAAACGGCCAGTCGAGGCGCTGGTGAAAAAACCAGCACGTTTCCAACCAGCACGGCGCAGAGCCCGAGAGCTGCCAATGGACCGAGCCGATAATTTTCGAAAAACATCGAAATCGTCAGGGCAACGATGGGAAAGAGGACGGTCATATAAGCGGCTTTGGCTGCTCCCAGCCGGTTAACGACGGTGAGGTAGGTGGTAAAGCCGATCACGGAGCCGAAAATCGCGAGATAAAGGAGAGAGCCGACATAGGACGCTGAAGGATCGAAGGTAAATTCGACGCCCCGAATGGCGGCGAATGTCGAGACGATCCCGGCACCATAGAGCATTCCATATGCATTTACCGAAGTGACCGACAGTCCGTGCTTCCTGTTGCGTACGGACACCAGGTTGCCGACCGAAAAGAACCATGTCCCGAGGAGGGCAAGCATCACGCCGATCACCACCTTGCGGTCGAATGCGGCGGCGGCAGCTTCGTTCCAGAAGAGGCAGACAATGCCGGCAACACCGAAGGCCGCGCCGAGAAGAATGCGCGCCGACGGCCTCTGACCAAATGCGACCATGCCATTGGCAAGATTGAAGATTGTCGCAGCCGAAAAGATCACCGAAACAATGCCGCTCGGCACCAAGGTTTCGGCGATATAGAAACAAAGAAAATTACAGGAAAAGAGACAGATCGACTGCAGGACCACATAGGGATGATGACGCAAGGGAATGGGCTGAAGCCTCTTCGCAATCTTCAGGCCTACGAATAATATCGCGCCGGCGAGGGCGAAGCGGTAGGCGATCGACGCTTCAATCGGAACGACGCCAAGCTGGTTCTTGATCGCGATCCAGGTGGTGCCCCAGATCAGCACGGTTAAAGCATAGCAGAGGCCGGTCATGGTCTTTCACTCCGTCAACGACAATGGGAGGATCGATACCGAGCCGAACAGCCAGGTCTATGCCGCAGACCGTGGAGGCATTGTATATTCTTGGGTTTTTGCCTCTCGTCCTATTGATCGGCTGCGCCGTCCCATTCAAACTCGTGAGACGAGGCCCCGATGGATCATGGAACAGCAACACCGTCTGATAGTTAAAGAAGCGCTCTCAAGATCCGGCGCATGCCTTCAGCGCTCCGGCTCGGTCGACCGGGGACTGTCGCTTGCGGAGTGGACCAACAGCGCAGGACAAGCGTTCTACGAGCGCCCCGATCACCACACGCTGAGCATCTATCTTGACGGCGGCGAGAGGGTCATTCGCGAGGATAAGCGGCTATCGGGCGGAGCACCGGGCAAGCTTTGCCTCTTTCCGGCCGAACACAAAAGCCAATGGCATATCGGCGGGCCGTTGAGGATGTTTCATCTTTACGTCGATCCCGAACTCCTCGCTTATGAAGCGCTGACGTCGTTCGACATCGACCCGAGACATATCGATCTGATGGATCTGACGTTCTGCGATGATCCGGCGATGGCGATGATTGTCCGGGGAGGGGTTTTGCCTCTGAACTGGCAGGAAAAGAGCGACCGTGTCGCCCTCGATGCGGTTTGCAGGCTTCTCATTCATCGCATCTTGAAATCGCACAATCGGCAGACGCGGCACGAGGCCGTGCGCGGAGGGCTTTCACCCTCGGTGCGTCGCCGTACTGCTGATTACATCGACGCCAATCTCGACCAGGCGCTGACGCTTGATCGGCTGGCACGGGAAGCCGGCTTGAGCACCTTTCATTTTGCCAAGATGTTTCGCGTCAGCTTCGCCATGCCTCCGCATCGCTACGTGGCGGCGCGGCGGATCGAGCAGGCAGAAAGGCTCGTTCGCAACCGCGAAAACAGCCTTGCAGCCGTTGCCTCCGCCTGCGGCTTCGGTTCACAAAGCCATTTTTCCAAGGCTTTCAAAGCCACCACCGGCGTACCGCCAGGGGAGTGGCGAAGCCTGTCGTGAAAGCCGCCGGCCATTGCCCTAAAGCGCGTCGCGATCTTTCAGATTCGCTCCTTGCGCTTTAGGTCTTTGTTTTTACGCATGTCGTTATCGCGAAACCGCTGCACACTTTTGCGCGACATGCTTTATCGGATTACTCCACGCGATCGGTGCTGTCGTTCCGACGTGTGGAACTGGAGCCTCTGCCGACAGCGCAGACCTTCACGCCAGAAACAAGCCGGCGGCGCCCGCAAGCGTCGCTATGCCGGTGGTGATCGCCAGTCGAACCGCATAACCGATGCTTCCCGCCGTTGCCGCAAGACCGGTTTTCGCCAGAAGATTGGCGAAGGCGGCGACCGCTATCGCATGCGCGGCCGCGTCCGCAGGCACGGTCTGCGACGACAGCTTGGCGATGGAGAGGGTTATCGCATCGAGATCGCCGAGCCCTGTGATGAAAGCGACCGCGACGAGCGACTGGGTTCCAAAGACTGCCAAAGTCGCCCGCGTCACGATGGTCACGACGGCAAGCAGAAGCGCAAAGCGGATGACGACCATCACCTCCAGCGGATTTCGCGGTGAAAAATCGGAACCGCCATCGGAGCGCCGCGTCAATCCGGCGAGGCCGCCGCCCACGGCAAGGATCGCGGCAGCCGGGCCGAGCGATGCGGCAAGCTCCTTCAGCATATCAGGGGCGATGACGCCGCAGATCAAAAGCACCCGGCTGAGGGATACGGCTCCCGCCAGCATCGCTCCGGCCGAAAGCAGCGGCGAGAGGGCGGGCGTCTGCGTCGACTGGCGGGCGAAGGAAAGCGTCAGCGCCGTCGACGAGACGATACCGCCGCAGGTCCCGGTCAGCAATATTCCGGCCTTGGCGTCGCTGAGCCTGATCATGACGTAACCAGCGAATGAAACCGCACCGATCAGGATGGTCATCATCCAAAGCTCGAAAGGGTTGATCGTCTGCCAGGGATCGACCGCCTCGTCGGGAAGAATCGGAAGAATGACGACCGTCATCGTCAGCAGAATCAGCGCGGCCCGTAATTCGAGCCAGGTCAGTTTCCGGAGGAATCCATGCAGCGGCTCCCGCGCCGCCAGAAGCGCGGTGATCGCGACGGCACTCGCGGCAGTCGCCGTCATATCCGCAACGACGGCGCCGAAGCCGAGCGCAAAGACCGTTATCGCGGCGATGGTGCCGGTCGCGCTGTAATCTTTTTCCCGTGCTGCCTGCATGCCGCTGAAGATGAGCACCGTGATACAGAAGAACACGAAGATGGCCGTCGGCAGGGTCGGTGCTGTGATCGGCTGCAGAAAACCGCAAAAACCGCCGAGGAAGCTCGACAGGCCATAGGTGCGTATGCCCGCCACTCTCTTGCCCGGCGCAGCTTCGCGTTCGCGCCATCCGCGCTCGATCCCGACGAGGATGCCGATCGCAAGCGCCAGGCTGAGACGTTGGAACGCGTCCGTCATCACCAATGAAGTCATCATCCGAAGATCCAGACATTGTCGGCCAGCCCGCCTTGGCGGGAACTTCTGCCCAATATGCCACGACGACGGTGCATTCCGCTCTGCTTGTTTCTGAAATCCAACCATGGCCATGCGGCCCGGTCATTGCGACGGATCAAAGTTTGCGTGCTCTCGATGAGAACCGGGATGCTTCTCGTTGAGCCATGTCCGTGCGCGACACAGGACAGGTGTTAGCGTGGCGGATATCGGGCTCGATGGGCCGTCCGAATTCCGCATCGACTGGCGGGGTGACGCGTTGGTGAAACGGCGCGGCCATATCAGCCCTGGAAGACCGTCGAAATCCAGTGTGCGCATGCAAGGGAGCCCAGATTTGGATCTCCCTCCGTCGAGCGGCTGATGCCGCTCAGCTTTGGCTCTGGCTTTGCATCTGGCCGCCGTCCTCGACTTTCACGGTCACCGACAGCGTTTCACCCGGCGTGCCGATGCGCATGCCGGAAATCGGCGCGGCGTCGCGGTAGCAGAGGCCGGAGGCGACGCGGACATAACGCGCATCCGGGCAGATTTCGTTGGCGGGATCGAAACCGACCCAGCCGAGGCCTGGAATATGGGCTTCGGCCCAGGCATGGGTCGCCGCCTGTTCGACCTTTTCTTCCATCATCAGATAACCCGAGATATAACGCGCCGGCACCTGCAGGGAGCGGGCGGCGGCAATGAAGATGTGGGCATGGTCCTGGCAGACGCCGCTCTTTTTTTCCAGCGCCTGTTCGGCCGTCGTTGTGGTGTTGCTGGTGCCGGGCTTGTAGTCGACCGTCTGGTGGATTGCTTCCATCAGCGCATGCATGCGGGCAAGCTCGTTATCGCCGGTGACGTCCTTGATCAGCTCCCTGACAAGCTTGCCGCACTTGGTCAGCGGCGTCTCGCGCAGGAAGAGCCAAAGCGGACAGAAGCCGGTATGCGGGCCGGTGACGCCGTTATTATCAGCCGTTTCGACCTCGCCTTCGGCGAAGATGCGTGTCACGTGCTGCGCGCCTTCCAGCGAGACCAGATTGACGTGATTGCCGTACTGATCGTCATATTCCACCTCGGGCTTGGCGCCCTCGACGTTCAGCGACCAGCCGAGCACCTTCTGCGCGGCTGTTGTCGGCGGCGTCAGCCTGAGGCGCTGGAGCGAGAACTGCGCCGGTTCGTCGTAGCGATATTCGGTGAGGTGGCTGATTTTCAGTCTCATGTTCTGATCCGCTTAAACGTAGAACCGGTAGCCGTTGGAAATCTCGGCGCCGAGCTGGTTGTTGCGCGAGACGAAATCCTCCAGGAACTCATGCAGGCCCTGATCCATGATATCGCGGATCGCCCGCGTCTGCAGCGTGGTGCGGATCGCATCGGCCGTATCGTGGGCAGGCAGCCGCTCCTCGTAATCCTGGGCGAGATAGCCGAGATTGCTGACGATCTTCTCGTAACAATAGGCGAGCGAACGCGGCATCTGGACGTTCAGCGTCAGGAAGTCGGCGATGTTCATGGCGCGATATTCGCCGTCATAGGCCCAGCTATAGGCGCGGTGGGCGGAGACGGAGCGCAGGATCGATTCCCACTGGACATTGTCGAGCGAGGAGCCGACGGCCGAGACCGAGGGCAGCAGCACGTAATATTTCACGTCGAGGATACGGCTGGTATTGTCGGCCCGCTCGATGAAGGTGCCGATGCGGGCGAAATTATAGAGTTCGTTGCGCAGCGTCGAGCCATGGAAGGCGCCGCGGATGAGGCCGGCGCGGCGCTTGATGGCGTCGATGACTTCAGGCATTTCGGCCGGCTTGACGCGCTTTTCGAGCAGCGACTTCAGGTCGATCCAGCATTCGTTGGTCGCTTCCCAGGTCTCTCGCGTCAGCGCGGTGCGCACCATGCGGGCATTGTTGCGGCCGGACTCGATGCAGGACATGACGCTCGACGGGTTGGCCCGATCGCGCAGGAGATAGTCGATTGCATCGGCATTAGTCAGCTTCGTGTGGCCCTCGTCATAGGCTTCGCGAACGCCGGCACTTTGCAGTACGCCATCCCAGTTGTCGTCGCCGGCGCTGCTGCGGGTCAGCGACATGCGCAGCCCGGCATCGACCAGGCGGGCAATATTTTCGGCGCGCTCGATGTATCGGAACATCCAGTAGAGGCCGTTTGCGGTTCTTCCGAGCATCAGTCCTCCAATACCCAGGTGTCTTTGGTGCCGCCGCCCTGGCTGGAATTGACCACCAGCGAGCCCTGCTTCAACGCCACGCGGGTGAGCCCGCCCGGAATGATTTGAACCTTGTCCGACACGAGCACATAGGGACGCAGGTCGACATGGCGCGGCGCGATGCCCTTGTTGACGAGGATCGGCACGGTGGAGAGCGACAGTGTCGGCTGGGCGATATAATTGTTCGGCTTGGCCTTCAGCTTCTCGGCAAAATCGGCGCGCTCCTTCTTCGATGCCGTCGGTCCCACAAGCATCCCGTAGCCGCCGGAGCCGTGCACTTCCTTGACGACCAATTCCTCGAGGTGCTCCAGCACGTATTTCAGGCTCGATGCTTCCGAACAGCGCCAGGTCGGCACGTTTTCGAGCAGCGCCTTGCTGCCGGTGTAGAATTCGACGATCTCCGGCATATAGGAGTAGATTGCCTTGTCGTCGCAGATGCCGGTGCCCGGTGCGTTGGCAATGGTAATATTGCCGGAGCGGTAGACATCCATGATGCCGGGAATGCCAAGGGCGGAATCGGCCCGGAAGGTCAGCGGATCGAGGAAGTCGTCGTCGACGCGGCGGTAGAGCACGTCGATCGCCTCGTAACCGCGGGTCGTGCGCATCTTCACCTTGCCGTCGATGACGCGCAGATCCGAACCCTCGACCAGTTCGACGCCCATCATGTCGGCGAGGAAGGAATGCTCGTAATAGGCCGAATTGTAGATGCCGGGGGTCAGCACCGCGACGCGCGGCTTGCCGCTGCAGCCGGGAGGGGCGAGCGAAGCAAGGCTCTGGCGCAAGAGATAGGGATAGTCTTCGACGCGCTGAACCTTGTTCTCATGGAAGAGTTCCGGGAACATCTGCATCATGGTTTCCCGGTTTTCCAGCATGTAGCTGACACCGGAAGGCGTGCGGGCATTATCCTCCAGCACGTAGAACTGATCCTCGCCGGTGCGCACGATGTCGGTGCCGACGATATGGGTGTAGACGCCGCCGGGCGGGCGGAAGCCGATCATCTCTGGGATGAAGGTGACGTTGTTCTCGATCAGCTCGCGCGGGACGCGGCCGGCGCGGATGATCTCCTGCTTGTGGTAGATATCGTCGAGAAAGGCGTTGAGCGCGATCACCCGCTGCTCGATGCCCTGGGCGAGCTTGCGCCATTCGCGGGCGGAGATGATCCGGGGAATGATGTCGAAGGGGATGAGCTTTTCGGAACTATCGGCATGGCCGTAGACCGCGAAAGTGATGCCGGTCTTCCGGAAGATGTTTTCCGCATCGCGGGATTTGGCAATCAGATGCGACCGGTCTTGGCTGTTGTACCACTCAAAATATTTTTCATAAGGCGGGCGAGGACTTTCGTCCCCAGTAATCATTTCATCAAATGCCAAAGGTGCGTGCTCCCCTTTTTTGTTCATTTGAATACAACGCAAATTGCAATGCAAGAACCATGCGCAGTTCGAGGAAAAGATTTTGCGTTGCGGGAAACAGGGGGAATCCGGGCGGTGGAAGCGAGGTGGCGATTGTCGTTCGCCGGAGACTGCTGAAAATATGAGCAGCTGATTGTTTTTCGTTCGGCGGGTATGTTGCGTACAGCCTTCCCGCTTGCTCCCTCATCAAGTTAGTTTGGCCGAGGTGCCGGCATTGTTTGGTTCCGTTGGTGGATGGCATTCCAGAATCGGCTGTGAATAGCAATTTGTGCCCACCCTCCCTCCGTCATGCTCGGCCTTGAGCCACTGCTGTCCGGTTTAAATTTAATGGACATGGTGCACGGTGTTGATTCTACTCGTATTCGAGCGTTTCGCGACGATCTCGGACACGAAAGAGGAGCAACACCGTGCGGCATGACAATAGCGTCTTTCATGATCTGCTGAAGCGGATTCCGTGGGCGGTCTTCGAAAGACTTGTGGATGAGCATCAGGCCGACAAGCATGTTCGGCGGCTGTCGACGAAGAGCCAGTTGATCGCCCTGCTTTACGGCCAGCTTGCCGGTGCCGTCAGCCTGCGTGAGATCGTCGGCTCCCTGGAAAGCCATAGCGCCCGCCTTTACCATCTCGGCGCTCGTCCGGTGTCGCGCTCGACGTTCGCCGATGCTAACGGCCTGCGTCCGAGCACGGTTTTTGCCGAGTTGTTCGCGCAGATGGTGGCCCGCGCCGGGCGCGGCCTCAAGCGGGCCATCGGCGAGGCGGTCTATCTGATCGACGGCAGCAGTCTGCCACTTTCGGGGGCGGGATCGCAGTGGGCCCGCTTTTCCGATCAGGCCTGCGGCGCCAAGATGCACGTCGTCTACGATGCCAATGCCGGCCGATCTATGCGGCCGTCACCCCGGCCAATGTCAATGACATCACCGCGGCCAAGGAGATGCCGATCGAGGCGGGCGCCACCTATGTCTTCGATCTCGGCTATTACGACTTCGGCTGGTGGGCGAAGCTCAATGCCGCCGGCTGCCGCATCGTCAGCCGCCTCAAATCCCACACGAAACTGACGGTGAGCGCCGAGCAGGCGGCAAATGCGGATGCCGGCATCCTGTTCGACCGCATCGGCCTGTTGCCGCAGCGCCAGGCCAAGAGCCGCCGCAACCCGATGAATCGGCCGGTGCGCGAGATCGGCGTGCGGATCGAAACCGGCAAGGTGCTGCGCATCTTCTCCAACGATCTTACCGCCCCGGCCGAGGAGATCGCCGCGCTTTACAAGCGCCGCTGGGCGATCGAGCTGTTCTTCCGCTGGGTCAAACAGACGCTGAAGATCCGCCATTTCCTCGGCAATAGCGAAAATGCCGTGCGCATCCAGGTCGCTGTCGCCCTGATCGCTTATCTGCTGCTGCAGATGGCAAAGGCCGACCAGAGCGTCGTCATAAGCCCGCTGGCCTTCGCCCGCCTGGTGCGCACCAACCTGATGCACCGCAAAAGGATCGACCGCCTCCTAAAACCACGCCACAGCCCTCCCGGAAATCCCGGCCAGATGAGCCTCCAATGGTGACAAAAATTAAACCGGACAGCACTGGCCTTGAGCCGAGCATCCACACTGCATCCACCGGCGTCGTGGGATGGATCCTCGGCTCAAGGCCGAGGATGACGGAGATTGGGGTTGGCTTTCCAGCCAAACTCCCTCGGAAGCACGCGGCGTTTCAGATGCTTCGTCAAGTAGGAGAGTCATTCACCGCGCGGACGCGCGGTGGCTGGATTCCCGTGACGAGCACAGGAAAGAGGGAGGGTGGGGAGGCGTCCGCGATTCTTTGCTGCGGCGGTATGGTGTGAAGCTGTCGATAGGCTTATCCATCGAATTAGAGTATCGTCGGCCAGCCCTGTCGTTTTCACCATCAGCGAAATTTCAAATAAGCATCAACGCTTCGCCTTTGACTGTGGCCGCCCGGTGCGGTTATCAGCGGGCGAACCTTATTTCCGAGCAGCCTCATGTCCCTCGACCGCTTCGCCCCCGCTGTTTTCGTCCTGCTCTGGTCCACGGGCTGGGTGGTGGCGAAATATGCTTCGCTGCATTCCGAGCCCTTCACCTTTCTTTCGATACGTTACGGGCTGTCGGCTTTGGCGTTCCTCGCCTTTTGCCTGGTGACCAAAGCGCAATGGCCGAAAAGCCGGGCGACGGCGTTGCGCGCCGTCTATTCCGGTTTCTTCCTGCATGGGTTTTATCTCGCCGGTCTGTGGTGGGCGATCGCCAACGGCGTGCCGGCCGGCATATCGGGGATCATCGCGGCGCTGCAGCCGCTGTTGACGGCGATGGCGGCTCCCTTTCTGGTTGGCGAGCGGTTGCAGCAGACGCAGAAGCTCGGCCTTGCCTTCGGCTTCATCGGCATTGCCATCGCCATTTCGCCGAAGCTGCTCGATCCGGCGACAGCTGATCTTACCCATGCCGCCCTGCCGCTGGCGATCAACCTCATCGCCATGGGGTCGGTCACCTACGGTACGCTCTATCAGAAGAAACACCTGCAATCCGGCGACCTCAGGTCCATCGCGACGCTGCAATATGTCGGGGCGCTGATGCTCACCCTGCCGCTTTCGCTGATCTTCGAGCACCAGCATTTCGACGGCACCGCGCCGGCCTATGCCGCGCTCGTCTGGTCGGTCTTCGGCCTGTCGATGGGCGGCGTCGGGCTGCTGCTTTATCTGATCCGCCGGGGGCAGGTCTCCCGCGCCGCCTCGCTGATCTATCTGATGCCGCCGGCCGTCGCGCTCGAGGCCTTCATCGCCTTTGGGGAGCCGCTGACCCTGCCGTTGATTTTGGGCACGGCGATCGTGGTAACGGGTGTCTACATGACAAACCGCAGGGTCGTTCAGCAGGTGCCCGCGAGCGTATAGGCCGCCGGCCGCGCCAAGGCCGGCCGCCCGGACGAGCGTCCCTTCGTAGACGCAATCGGCGACGGCTACCGGTGCCGCTAAGAAAGTTTTCTTTCCCGACGACATTCCACTCTTGCCGCTAGTCACCGAACCCCGGACGGAACGCATTGGAGGTCGCCGGCGATTGACGGTGACCTGTTATCCAGAGCATCTTCAGTTCGACTGTGCGTGATCCGCAGGCAGAAAGCAACGATCAGTTGCGGGGCTGCAGCAACGCCAAGGCAATCGTCGACGCAGCCAGGAGCGCCGTCACAGTCAATGGTCCCACGGCGCCGTAGTGGTCGACGATATAGCCGCCAAAAACCGCGCCGATACTGATGGCCACCTGAAAAGAGACGACCATCAGGCTACCCGCCGCCTCCAGAGCGTCGGGGGCTGCGCGGGAAAGATTGGTCGGCAGCACGACCGGCGCCATTCCGAAGGCAAAGCCCCAAAGTGCGACGAGGGCGAACGCAATGCCGGTATGGGCGCCCCAAAGCACCAGAGCGAGCGCTGCAACCGTCATCAGCGCGGCGGTGACGGCGAGTGCCAGCCGGATACTGGCATCGGCCATTCGGCCACCGGCAACATTGCCGATCACCGAGGCGATGCCAAATCCGAGCAGTGCCAGGGCGATTGATCGGGTATCAAGCAGTGTTACTTGTTCGAGGAAAGGACGCACATAAACAGATCCGGCAAAATGCCCGGTCATCAACAAAAGGATGGCAAGCATTCCCAGTTGAATACCGCCCCGTCGTGTCAGCCGGAAAACATCAGCGATACTGTTGCTTGTGCTTGCAGGGAGCGTCGGCAAGCTGAGCAGTTGCAGCAGCATGGCAAGCGCGGCAAGCCCGGCTGTCATCGCCATGGCGCTGCGCCATCCCAGCCAATCGCTGATCAAAGCACCCATTGATGGTGCAGCTATCGTGGCGAGCGAAACGCCGAGCGTGACGATAGCCATGCCCCGACCTGTCGCATTGGCGCCGACCAGCCTCGCCACGACGGCTACTGAAAGCGCCCAAAAGCCACTAAGCGCGATGCCCAACCCGGCCCGGCCCAACAACAACAGCCAAAAATCAGTCGCCAATGATGCCAGAATATTGGAGCCGATCGCCAGTGCACTGAGGCTGACCAGCACGGTTTTGCGGTTCAGTCGGCCGATGAGGACGTTGCTCAACAAGGCCGCCACGGCGCCGACAGAAGCGGTGGCGGTGACGACTTGTCCGGCCGTTCCCTCGGAAATGCCGAGATCGCGCGCCATCGGCGTCAACAGGCCCGCCGGCAGGAACTCAGCGGACACCAGCGCAAAGCTGGTGGCTGCCATCGAAACAACGGCAAACCAGGTCGCCGTGTTCCACGCGGATGGTTCATCCGTCTCCGGGCCAATTGCGACCCCGTCGAACTGTGATGTTGAGTCCGTCATTGAAATATCTCCTATGTTCGGAGATTTGATAGACGAAGTTTTCAGGATGATATGTGTCTTAAAATCCGAAATCTATATCCATTCGTCCGGAACTTGTGCGGCGCACAATCCCCGGTGAAACGTTGGTGACGCGTTTGAAGGCGCGCGCGAAAGACGCCTCGGACTCATAGCCCAGCCGGGAAGCAACTTCCGCGATCGACATGCCGCTTTGACCCAACAAATCGCGGGCAAGCTGCATACGCAGACGGACGAGGTAATGTGCCGCGCCTTCACCCAAGATAGCGCTGAAGCGCTCGGCGAAGATCGAGCGCGACTGGCCAGCCACACCAGCGAGGCTTTCGAGGGTCCAGTTATGGCCGGGGTCCCGGTGCATGGCCGCCAATACACGACCGATATGAGGATCCCGGATGGCGGCGAGCCAGCCGGTGGTCGAAGCTCCGCTGCAATTGACCCAGCAGCGGATAAGCCGCGCCGCGAGCAAGTCCGCCATTCGCGATAGCACGGTCGCGCTTCCCATTTGGGGCTGTGTCGCTTCCGCCGACATGGCGGCCAGAAGGGGGCCAACGATCGGGTCATTGCCGGCCACATCGCAGCCCTTGATGATTGGCGGCATCAGAGCGATCAAGGGGTGAAGCGCATGCGCGCCCAAAGCCATGGAGCCGCAGAAGAGGGTGCTATTCGCCCCCATTCCCTCCCGCACGACATCGCAGACATTGCTTCCCACTCTTGTTATCTGACAGCCTTTAAGTGAATCTCCTTCAACATCCGGCGCGCTGGCCAACCGATGTGCGATGCCTTGAGGCAGCAGAACCAGATCGCCATCATTCAACTCCTGCCATCCTTCGACTTCGGTATGGATCCAGCACGGACCTTGGCTGACGAAGTGGAAACGAAGCAGCTGTTGTTGCGGAAAGGCGATGCTCCATGGATGCCTGAGCTCGCAGCGGCCATAGTTGACCCCGCTCAAGCGAAAGTCTTGCAGGACTTCGCTCAGGGCATCCATTGGGATAGTTGACGGCGACAACGGCCGGGACGGATGGTCAAGCATTTAGCCAATTTAGGTCTCAAGCGTCCGGCATTCAAGGGGATGTGCCTGCCTCGATGTGCGGGCGAAGGACCGGCTGGGGCCCAGGACCGCCGTTGTGATTGCCACCACAAAGAGAAAAGGCCGGAGCACCTGTCAGATGCTCCGGCCTCCCAACGTATAAGACCGGAGATATTCGGCCTTTCCTTTAAATCAATCGATGCTCAGGCGCGTTCGCGACGCTGGCCGCCGCCATTGCGGGAGCCGGAGCCGCCGCGGCGGTTGCCGCCATTGCCCTCGCGGCGCGGTTCGCCGCCCTGGGCCTGCTGCGGGCCGCGGTCTTCGCCGTGCTTGCGGGCCGGGCGGCCGTGGGCGTGGCGGTTATTGCCGCGGTGATGACCGCTCGGCTCGCCATTGGCATGATGGCTATTTGGGCCGCCATGGGCAGGACGCTGCGGCTTTGCCGAGGGGCGGAAATCCGAGGTCGAAACCAGATCGTTGTCGGGGCCGAGGTTGGGGGTGGCTTCGCCGCGGCGCTGGCCGCGGAAATCCTCGTTGCGGCTCGTGCGTTCGGGACGCGGACGGCGCTCGCGGCGCTCCTCGCCACCGGCGCGGACTTCACTGCCTTCGCCTTCACGGCGCGGGCGGCGTTCCTGGCGGCTGCCGCGATGCTCCGAGCGGTTCTGGTCGCCACGGCCTTCGCCGCGACCCTGGCCGCCACCGCGATTGCGGTTGTTGCCATTGCCGTTGCCGCG
Organism: Rhizobium sp. BK619; assembly: GCF_014195245.1. Lineage (NCBI taxonomy): Bacteria > Pseudomonadati > Pseudomonadota > Alphaproteobacteria > Hyphomicrobiales > Rhizobiaceae > Rhizobium > Rhizobium sp. BK619. The sequence goes on from NZ_JACIBH010000019.1 coordinate 58,112, forward strand.
GCGCGGGCCGGCGCTGCTGATATTGGCCGGTGCTTCGCCGCTTGCGACTGCGATGTCGATGCCCATCAGGCGCTCAATATCACGCAGCAGCTTGGCTTCGTCGGGGGCGCAGAAGGCGATCGCGATGCCGTCGCGGCCGGCGCGCGCCGTGCGGCCGATGCGATGGACATAGGCGTCGGGCACTTCGGGCAGGTCGTAATTGTAGACATGGCTGACGGCCGGGATGTCGATGCCGCGGGCGGCAACGTCGGTGGCGATCAGCGTCTTGATGCTGCCATCGCGGAACGCCTTCAGCGCCCGCTCGCGCTGGCCCTGGCTCTTGTTGCCATGGATCGAGGCGACGGAATAGCCGATGTTTTCGAGATGCTTCATCAGCTTCTCCGCACCATGCTTGGTGCGCAGGAAGACGATGGCGCGGCCATCGGGGTTTTCGGTCAGCGACTTGCGCAGCAGTTCCGTCTTGTCGTTCTTGCCGGCGACGAAATGGACATATTGCTCGACCTTGTCGGCAGCCTTGCCGGGAGGTGTGACTTCGACCTTGACCGGATCGACGAGGTAGTCGCCGGCGAGATCGGCGATTGCCTTCGGCATGGTGGCCGAGAAAAGCATGGTCTGGCGCTTCTTCGGCACCATCTTGGCAATCTTGCGCAGATCGTGGACGAAGCCGAGGTCGAGCATCTGGTCGGCTTCATCAAGCACGAGATAGCGGACCGTGGTCAGCGAGATGGCGCGGCGATTGATGAGGTCAAGCAGGCGGCCGGGCGTTGCGACCAGGACATCGGTGCCCTTTTCGAGCTGAAGCTGCTGCTTGTTGATCGAAACGCCGCCGACGACGACGTTGATGCGCAGATGCGACTTGCGGATGAACTTCTTCAGGCTCTCGGCGATCTGGTTCACCAGTTCGCGGGTCGGCGCCAGGATCAGCGTCCGCGTCGTGCGGTTGTCGGGGCGGCGCTCGTCGGCAAGCAATTTTTCGATGAGCGGCAGGCCGAAGGCGGCGGTCTTGCCGGTGCCGGTCTGGGCAAGGCCGATCAGGTCGCGGCCTTCGAGGAGGAGAGGGATGGCCTGTTCCTGGATCGGCGTCGGCGTTTCGATGCCGAGCTGGAACAAGGTGGCGACGATCGGCTTGGAGACACCAAGCGATTCAAAATTAGTCAAGGCAAAACCTTTCGGGGCGCCACAACGACTATCGCCGGAACGCACCATGCGATCCGGTTTCATTCTGGCGTCAAGAACCCCGCGTGAAGTGGGAACTTGTGAGTTGGAAAAAGCTTTCCAGCGCTTCAGGCCGCGGATGGGAGTGCGGCCTCTATCGAAATGCGCTTTTGTCCCTTCTTCCTGCGTCCGTATTTTCTAGCAGGGGCACGCTCACGCGGCGGCCGGAAGGGTGAAAGCTGGGCTGCATTTGGGCTAGTTCGCGCGGAAAGTCAAGTGCAGTGCACAAGAAAGCCTCCGGTGGAACTTAGTCGGGCATGACGAGCAAGAAGCTTTGCGATGCGCTTTCCCAGCCGTTGACGAGGATGGCGATGCGGTGCTGGCCGGGGTAATAGCGCCGCGTGGTGATCGGCCGCATGGCGTGACGGCGCTCGATCGCGTGGCTTTGCCCGGGCGCGAGCATGATCGTCTTGCATTTGAAGACCTTGGGAGAGAGCGAGCCGTCGGCCTTCACGTGATGGATGGCGTAGTCGATCATCAGCGATTGCGTGGTCTCGCCGGCATTCATGACGCGGATTTCGAAATCCAGTCCTTCGCCGAATGTGACCTCGCCGTTCACGAGGCGCAGTTCACATGTCAGCGCGGTCGCCGCGCCGAAGCCGAAATTGGCGAGCGCTTGCGCATGACCGTTCTTCAAGAGCGTGCGCGAGGCATGTTTCAGCAGACGGCGCCGTTCGGGCGACGCCGTCTCGATATGGCCGGCGATGAAGGCGGCGACCAGATCCGGGTGATCCTTGGCGATGTCGTTGAGACTGTTGGCGACGGAGCGGCGGACATAATCTTCCGGGTCATCGACCAATGCAGTCAGAATCGGCAGGATCGGTGCGGGGTCTTTCACAAGTTGCGGCAGGCGCATGGCCCAGGGCAGGCGCGGCCGCGTTCCCTCGCTTGCCAGCCGGCGCACATGCTGATCGGGATCGGCAACCCAGCGGGAGATGATGGCGAGCGCGCGTTGCTGGTCGCGATGGATGAAGGGGCGGATGCCGTATTCGGCGGTGAAATGCGGCGTCAACGCCTTCAAGAGATCGAGGCCGAGATCGAAATGATCGGGGCCGCGGGCCGCGATGAACTGGTTCACCGGCAACAGCATCCAGCCGGAAAGCCCCGGCCTGCCTGAGACGGGCAGGCTCGCCTTCAGGATGGCGGCTGCCTTCATAAAATCATCGGGAAGCGTGGCAAACAGCGCGTCGCGGATCAGCGCCGAGCGTTCCATCAGCTCCAGCGTCCCGAGGCCATCGGTTGCCAGCGCCACGAAACGACTCCTGTCGAAGGCGGGCGCATTGGCAGCGATGCGATCGGCCATGTCGCTGACCAGCGCCTCATGCAGCAGGTTCTTGAGCGGTTCCGGCATGCTGATCCTCCCTCTGTGGGAGGATTGGACCGGCGCCGCCGGGAGGTCAAGCGGCGCCGGATGCGGTTTCATCTATTCCGGGCAGACTTTGACGCGGTAGGGGTCGCCCCAATCGTCGCGCCGCCATTCGAGGTGGCAATAGGACGGCCGGTAATAGGTCCGGTAGACCGGATAGGGGCGATAAGCGGGATAGGCCGGGTAGGCATAAGCGGGGTAAGCGGGGCGGGCGGCCTCGGACAGCAGGGCGCCGCCGACGACGCCGGCGGCAAGGCCGCCCCAGAAGGCATCGCGTGGACGGGCATCGGCGGTGGTGGCGGTGGCGAGTGAGGCGCCGGCAAGGGTCAGCGCGATCAGGCCCGTCGCCATGGTCTTATGAAGAACGGACATGCTATTTTCCTTGATCTAGACTGGCTTCCATAAAGCCGTGTTCAGACTCGGCCCCGATCGCGGCGGTGCGATGGCCGTGCAAGCGTCTCCCGCATTAAATTTTCGTCATGATTTCAACGAATGCCGGCGCGGCGAGGGAATGAGCGGGCGGTGAAGATAGCAAGTCCGGGTGCCAATGCGCGGCGGCTTGGCTTGATGAGCCGACTTGTAAAAATACGCTGCTGAAATTTATGGTTAAAACCTTGTTAAAAGCCTTGGCGTTATAATCTTTGTAGTTGATATTTCATTCATTGCGGGAGCGACAATTTCTTGAAATCAGCCGGGGACATACTGGAATTGGCTTGCCGCCGGATCGCCGATCTGGACACCCCGGCCTATGTCAAGAACAGCGAACTGCGCTATGTCGCGGTCAACGAGGCCTATGCCGATTTCCTCGGCCGCGAGATTTCCGATTTCATCGGCAGGCGCAGCCGCGAGCTTTTCGACCGTCCCGAGGAAGAGGAGCGCGAGGATAGGGAACGCCGCGCGCTGGTGTTCGGCACCGAGGAAAACGCCATCTGTTTCGATGCTGCCGGCCTCGGCCACGAGCGCATCCAGATCGAAAGTTTTTCACCGTCGCCGGAGCGGGCCTATGTGCTCGGCATTTTCGAAGTGCGCGAAGCGCCGCGGCGCGCGGTGAACGATAGAGGGGCTGCCGGCGACCCTGGCGCTGCAGCGGATTTTGCCCGAGTGCGCGAGGCGCTGGAAAAGCTCGACCATCCGATCGGCATCTTTGCTGAGGACGGGCGCCCGCTGGTCGTCAACGCCGCCTACCGCACCGGAGCAAAGCCGGCTGCTCGCAGCGATACGCGCTGGCACGAGAGCGTCAACGAAGGCGATCTGTTGCGCACCATCATGGAGGACCTGCCGGTCGCGGTTTTCGTGCGCGACGACAAACATCGCCTCGTCTATGCCAACCAATATTACGAGACCTTCGGTGGCTACGACCGCTCTCAGGTGCTGGGGATGACCGAGCACGAAATGTTCGGGCCGGAGGAGGGAGAGGCGATCTACCAGGAAAACCGCCTGGCGCTGGAAGACGGCCTGTCGAAGGAAATCGAAAGCCAGATGCCGGGTAGGGATGGCCGCATTCATCCGCTGATCTCGCGGGTCAACCGCGTCGTGACGGCGGATGGGCGCACCTATGTCGTCGGCTCCTTTTCCGATATCGCGCCGCTCAAGGAGCGGGAGAAGGCACTGATCGAGGCGAAGAAGCAGGAAGAAGCGCTGCATCGGGATATCGAGAACATCCTGCGCTCGCTGCCGATCGGCGTGCTGATTCTCGATAACGACCACCGGATTCTCTCCGCCAACGACGAATTTTACAGCATCTGGGAGCTGCCGCTCGACGATCCTTTCGACGGCCGTCATTTCGTCGACGTCATCCGCCGCAACAACGAGCTCGGCCGCTACGACGGCACGCAGACCGCGGAAGAGATCTACGCCTTCCGCAAGCACCTGTTCGAGACCGATGAGCCGGAGCCGATCGAGCTCGGCTGGGCGGGCGGAAAATCCGTCATTTTCGACAGCCGCCGCATCTCCAACGACCGCATCCTGCTCACCTATGCCGATATTTCCGCGGTGCGCGAGCGGGAAAAGGAAATCCATGAGACCCGCGCCGCGCTGGAGCGGGTCGGCGAAATGATGCGCGATGCCACGCATGCGATGTCGCAGGGTCTTGCCATCGTCCAGGACGGCATCATCAAGATGTCCAACGAGGCGATGGCCGCTATCCTGCAGATTCCGCCCGCCTATATCGAGGCCGGGCAGGGCTGGCTCGGCATGTTCGAATTCTGTGCGGCGCGCGGCGATTTCCACGACGCGGCGGATGAGATCCTGCAGGGCTGGCGCGCCAATATCGCCGCCAGGCAGCCGATTTCCACCGTCTTCCATGTCGGCGGCGAGCGCTGGGTGAACATGGATGCGATGGTCAGCGAGGGACAGCATTGGGTGGCGCTCTTTACCGACGTCACCGAGCTGAAGAGCCGTGAGGAGGAACTGCGCCATCTCTTGTCGCGCGCCGAAGCTGCGGACCGCGCCAAATCCGAATTCCTCGCCAATATGAGCCACGAAATCCGCACGCCGATGAACGGCGTGCTTGGGATGGCGGAACTGCTTGCCAAGACCAATCTCGACACGCGCCAGAAGACCTTCGTCGACATCATCGTCAAATCGGGCAATGCGCTGCTGACGATCATCAACGACATCCTCGATTTCTCGAAGATCGATGCCGGGCAGATGAAACTGCGCAGAGCCGCCTTCGACATCACCGAAGCGGTGGAGGATGTGGCCACACTGCTCTCCTCGCATGCAGCCGAGAAGAATATCGAACTGCTGGTGCGCGCCGCACCCGATCTGCCGGCCGCCGTGATCGGCGATGCCGGGCGCTTCCGGCAGATCGTCACCAATCTCGTCGGCAATGCCGTCAAGTTCACCGAGCGCGGCCATGTCTTCGTCGATGTCGGCTTCGAGATGGCCGGGGGCGGCGAGATCATGGCGAGCATCCGCATCGAGGATACCGGTATCGGCATCCCGGCCGAAAAGCTCGAATCGGTCTTCGACAAGTTCTCGCAGGTCGATGCTTCCTCGACCCGGCGGCATGAGGGAACGGGCCTCGGGCTTGCGATCACCGCCGGCCTTGTCGATCTCTTCGGCGGCTATCTCAATGTCGAGAGCGAATGGGGCAAGGGCTCGGTCTTCACCGTCAACCTGCCGTTTGCGGTGGCGGCCGCCCGGCTCGAGCCGAAACCGCTACCGATCAATGTGCAAGGTGCGCGCATCCTTGTCGTCGACGACAATGACGTGAACCGGCGCATCCTGACCGAGCAGCTGTCGCTCTGGGGCTTCGACGGCGTGGCCGCCGAGGGCGGCGGCACCGGTCTGGCGATCTTGGAGGCGGCGGCCGATCTCGGCATCACCGTCGATGCCGTCGTGCTCGACTATCACATGCCCGACATGAACGGCGCCGACGTCGCGCGCCGGCTGCGCGCCGACCGCCGCTTCGTCGAGCTGCCGATCATCTTCCTGACATCGATGGATATTTCGGGCACGGAAAAGGAATTCGCGGCGCTGAACGGCCACGCGCATCTGATGAAGCCGGCGCGCGCCAATGTGCTGCGCAATACGGTCGTCGAAGTGGTGCGCGCCAGCCGCGTCAAGCAGGCTTCAGAGGCCGAGATCGCCCGGCTGCAGGCGGAAGCGGCCGCACCTGTGCCGGCGCCGGCGCCCGTGCCGCAGCGGACGGCCGAATTCGTCGATGTGCTCGTCGCCGAGGACAACGAGGTCAACCAGATCGTCTTTACGCAGATCCTGCAGGGAACCGGCCTTTCCTTCCTCGTCGTCGACAATGGCGAAGAGGCGGTCGCCGCCTGGGAGCGGCATGCGCCGCGCATCATCATGATGGACGTGTCGATGCCCGTCATGAACGGCCATCAGGCGACCCAGACGATCCGCGAACGGGAAAAGGGGCAGGGCCACCGGGTGCCGATCATCGGCGTCACTGCCCATGCGCTCGAAAGCGATCGCGAGCTCTGCCTCGATGCCGGCATGGACGACTATATGTCGAAGCCGATCAGCCCGGAACTGCTGGAAGAGAAAATCCGGCAGTGGCTCCGCAAGGACGATCGGCAACCGGAGCGTACGAGCTACTGATCTCAATGGGAAAACAGGATGTTCTCGAAATCCTGAGCGCTGTTCAAGATATGCAGGACCTCGATGCGATCCTTGCAGACCCGATAAAAGATCAAATAGTTGCGGTAAGGACGGCGGCGGACGCCGGTGTGTTCGTATCGCGGAACCAACGAAAAACCGTTCGGCGTTTCTGCCAGACGTTTGCATCGTTCCACCAGTTCATGAATAAAGCTTACCGCCCGCTGCGGATTGTCCATTGCGATATAATCGCCAATACGTTCGAGATCTGCCTCCGCCTGATCGGTAATGAGACAATCACGAACGGCTGTCATATTTGGCGGTAAGGCGGGCGGCGACATCGGCGATGGGTTTGAGGCGACCCGCTTCCGCGTCAGCGATCCCCTGGGCAATTGCCAGGTCGAGCGCCACCAGCCTTTTTTCCCGTTCCTCAACAAGCCGGACACCTTCCCGCAGAACTTCGCTGCGGGAATTGTAACGCCCCGATTTCACAAGTTCGTTCACATAGTTTTCGAGCTGCTGACCAAGATTCGCGCTGCTTGCCATATCCGCTCCTTTTGGGGAATTATGGCACGAACAGATAACTGTTAGCAATAAGGATCAATGGCAACAAACCTTACCGGCCGGGCGCCCTGATGCCGCAGAGCATTTCGCGTTTGCCGGCGAAGCCCTGGCGGCGTTCGACCGCAAAACCTGCCGCGATGAGATTGCGGCGGACGAAACCGGCCGCCGCATAGGTGGCGAAGGTGCCGCCGGGCGTGGTCTTTTCGTGGACGCGCCGCATCAACTCTTCAGACCACATGTCGCCGTTGCGCGACGGGGCGAAGCCATCGAGATACCAGGCGTCGAAGCCGGGCTTTGCGGCTGCGACGCCGTCGAGCGCTGCGCCGCAGACGACGCTGAGCCTCGTCTGGTCGTCGAGGTCGAACGAGACGGTACCATCAGGCGTTTGCGGCCAGGCCGCCGTCAGCGCCTGGCGTTCGGCATCGATCTCCGGCCAATGCGAGAGCGCCCGGCCGATCTCCTCGCCGCGCATCGGGTGGAGTTCGAAGGAGATGAAATGTAACTGTTGGCCGCGCATGCGGTGAAGCTTCCACTGCCGCCAGGTCTCGGCGAAGTTCAGGCCGGTGCCGAAGCCGAGCTCGCCGATCAAAAATTCCTGCCGCCCGTCCCAGCGCTCCGGCAGGCCGTTGCCGGCGAGGAAGACATGGCCGCACTCCAGCCGTCCATCGGTCTGGCAATAAAAATGATCGCCAAAGGCGGTGGAATAAGGCATATCGCCGTCGCGCCATTCAAGCGGCTGCGGCGCGCCCGCGCCAATCTGATCGGGGTTCACGTCTGTCATGGAAAAAGCCGATAATCCTCGGCCGGTCTCAGGTCAATCATCCTGCGAATTGCTGGTCGTCGGCGGCGGCATCATGGGTCTCTGGGCGGCCGTCCATGCCGAGCGTCGCGGCGTCGACACGATCATCGCCGACGCCGGCAGGTTGGGCGCAGGTGCAAGCGGCGGCCTGCTCGGCGCGCTGATGCCGCATATGCCGGATCGGTGGTCCGACAAGAAGCAATTCCAATTCGATGCGCTGGTGTCGCTCGAAGCCGAGATCGCCACGCTCGAAGCGGCGACCGGGCTTTCGGCCGGTTATTGCCGGTCGGGACGGCTGATCCCGCTGCCGAAGCCGCATCTCGAAAAAATCGCGCGCCGCCATTGTGAGGACGCCGAACGCCATTGGCTGGCTGGCGAGCGCCGCTTCCACTGGCATGTGCTCGACGGCCCGCCGGTCGGCGGCTGGATCGAGGCCTCTGCCGGCGAGAGCGGCTTCGTGCACGACACGCTCGCCGCCCGCGTTGCGCCCCGCTCGCTGATCGCGGTCCTCGTCGCCTTGCTGCGGCGGGCCGAACATGTGCGCATCCTCGAGCATGCAACGGTTGCCGGCCTTGATCCGGATCGCGGCACGGCCGCCATAGGTGGCGAGAATATTGCTTTTAATCGCTGCATCCTGGCTGCCGGCCATCAGTCCTTTCCGTTGCTGCAGAGCCTCACGCCGGGGTTGAAACAGCCGCTCGGCCAGCCGGTCAAGGGGCAGGCGGCGCTGTTGAAAGCCGAGATCGACCCGGGGCTGCCGACGATCTTCCTCGACGGGCTCTATATCGTCGCGCATGAGGGTGGCCATGCGGCGATCGGCAGCACCAGCGAGAACCGTTTCGACGATCCGACTTCGACCGATGCCCAGCTCGACGCATTGATCGAAACGGCGCGGGAGATCGTGCCGATCCTTGGCGATGCGCCCGTTGTCGAACGCTGGGCCGGGCTTCGCCCCAAGGCGATCGATCGCGATCCTATGATCGGCCGCCATCCCGATCACCCGCGCCTGATCGCGCTGACCGGCGGCTTCAAGGTCAGCTTCGGTCTCGCGCACCGTCTGGCGGAGGCGGCGATATGTATTGCAGGCGATACAGACTGTGGATTTTTGCTGCCGGAAAGCTTCGCGATATCAGGCCATATCGCAGCCGCTTCACGTTAAACGTGAATTCGCCGCCGCTTCGTTTCGTTATTCTGTCATGCAAATCACCTATCTGCTTGCGCATCGACAGCGCCTGAAATCACCGGCGCTCCTTTTCCTGATGGAGGAAGTCGCATGCGCTATGCCATTTGCTTCACGCCTGCGGCGAGCGACCCGCTATCGCTCATGGCCGCCCATTGGCTTGGCCGAAACGTGTTTTCAGGTGAGATGCTGGAACCTCCGGCCGTTCGTGGCCTCGGCATTCATGAAATTGCCTTTCATACGGCGGTGCCGCGGCGCTATGGGTTTCACGGCCTTTTGAAGGCGCCGTTCCACCTGTGTCCGGAGCTGTCCGAATCGCAACTCCTGCGCGACCTCATGCGTTTTTCCGGGACTGTCCTTCCCTTCCAGATTCCGCGGCTCGAAGTCGCCCGGCTCGGCAATTTCTACAGCCTGCTGCCGAGTGTTCCGTGCGAGCAGATCCAATATCTGGCTTCGGCGATCGTGCAGGAATTCGACCGTTTCCGCGCGCCGCTGAGCGAAGCCGACATCGAGCGCAGCGATCCGGACGGGCTGTCGGCGGCGCAGTTTGCCAACCTGCATCGCTGGGGCAATCCCTACGTGATGGAAGAGTTCCGCTTCCATATGCCGGTGACAGGGCCGGTCAACGCGATCGACATGCCGCGCATCGAGCCGGCGCTGCGGACGATTTTCGAGCCCGTGCTCAGCGACCCGGTCGTGGTTTCGAACGTGGCGCTGATGATCGAAGAGGGCACCGGCGGTCCTTTCCGGGTTCATTCTCTGCACCCGATGGGCAAGGTCAGCGCGCGCAAGATCGCCTGACATGAGATAAGCTAACGTATTGCGTAGAAAGGATAAAAATCCGCTGCGCAGTTTCCGTCTCGACATTCCGGCTGCGGATGCTACCGTTCTTCGTCTTTTCAGAAGGTGATTTGATGGTATCCGAGACTTATCCGCGCAATCTCGTCGGCTACGGGCGTCAAACGCCCGATCCGAAATGGCCTGAAGAGGCACGCGTCGCCGTGCAGTTCGTCATCAATTACGAGGAGGGCGGCGAAAGCTCGATCCTCGACGGCGATCCGGCGTCCGAAAATCTGCTGTCGGAGATCGTCGGCGCGGCCGCCTGGCCGGGGCAGCGCAATCTCAATATGGAATCGATCTACGAATATGGTTCGCGCGCCGGTTTCTGGCGGCTCTGGCGAATGTTCACCGATCTCAAGGTGCAGGCGACCGTCTACGGCGTGACGCTGGCGATGGCCCGCAACCCCGAGGCCGTTGCGGCGATGAAGGAAGCCGGCTGGGAAATCGCCAGCCACGGTTACCGCTGGCTGGAATATAAGGATTTTCCGGAAGATCTCGAACGCAAGCACATCCTCGAAGCCGTGCGCCTGCACACCGAGCTGACCGGCGAGCGGCCCTACGGCATGTATCAGGGCAAACCCTCGGACAATACGCTGCGGCTGGTGCAGGAGGAGGGCGGTTTTCTCTATTCCTCCGATTCCTATGCCGACGACCTGCCTTTCTGGGTCAAGGGCGTCGACGGCAAACCTTTCCTGATCATTCCCTATACGCTCGAAACCAACGACATGCGTTTTGCCACACCACAGGGTTTCAATACCGGCGATCAGTTCTTCACCTACCTCAAGGATGCCTTCGATACGCTCTATGAGGAAGGCAAGGCGGGCAGCCCGAAGATGATGTCGGTCGGCCTGCATTGCCGTCTCGTCGGGCGCCCCGGCCGGGCGGCAGCGCTGAAGCGCTTCATCGAATATGTGCTGAAGCACGACAAGGTGTGGATTCCGCGCCGCATCGAGATTGCCGAGCACTGGCGCAAGCACCATCAGCCGGACGCGATCTGATGCTGTCGCGCGAGGATTTCGTTTCCCGCTTCGGCGGCGTCTTCGAACATTCGCCTTTCATCGCCGAGCGCGCCTATGATGCCGGCAGCGTGACCGAGCCGCTGACGGCATCAGGTGTGCATGTTGCGCTTGCGGCGGTCTTCCGCGCGGCAAGCCGGGAGGAACGTCTCGGCGTGCTTCGAGCCCATCCCGACCTTGCCGGGCGTCTTGCCATATCCGGCGAACTCACCGAGGACAGCCGCAAGGAGCAGTCCGGCGCCGGTCTCGACCGGCTGAGCCCTGCCGAGCACGCCCGCTTCACCGAACTCAATTCGGCCTATGTCGAAAAATATGGCTTTCCCTTCATCATCGCCGTCAAAGGACTCGGCAAGGAGGATATTCTGGAAGCTTTTGAAACACGGATCGGCAACGGCCGGGACGAAGAATTTTCGACCGCAACTGCGCAGGTCGAAAAGATCGCGCTGCTGCGTCTGACCTCGATGCTGCCGGAGGCGGAATGAAGGAGAGGCGTGCCATCGACTATCTCAATGACATGCAAAAGGCAGCATCCGAAGCGCTGTCCTTCATCGGCGGAATGGATGAGGCGGCTTTCGCCGAGGACCAGCTCACGTTCAAGGCCGTGGCCTTCTGCCACTTCACCATCGGTGCCGCGGCATCCCGTCTGCTGGTGACGCATCCGGAATTTGCCACCGAGCATCCCGGCCTGCCGTGGACGAAGATCTGCGGCACGGGCAATCGCATCCTCGACGATGTCTTCGATCTCGATCCCTCCGACATATGGGAAGCGACCTATCGGACGCTGCCCGAGCTTCTTCGCGAGATCGATGCCGTCCGTAACTGGCATGCCCAAGGTGAGTGAAGCCATGCCTGAATTTCTCGACATTCGCCCGCTCACCAGCGCCGCCTTCGCTCCCTTCGGCGAGATCATCGAAGCCGATCCGGCCTCGATGCGGCTCATCAATGGCGGCACGACCGAACGGTTTCATGCGCTCGCCGCAGCGGAGGCGGCGGGCGAGGGCGCGCGCGTCATCATCAATCTCTTTCGCGGCCAGCCGCGCAGCTTCCCCTATGATGTCGATATGATGGAGCGCCATCCTTTCGGCAGCCAGAGTTTCTCGCCGGTTTCCGGGCGGCCTTTTCTCGTCGTCGTCTCCGAGGACGAGAGTGGACGCCCGGGCAGGCCGCAGGTGTTTCTGGCACGTGGGGACCAGGGCGTGAACTACCGCCGCAACGTCTGGCATCATCCGCTGATGGCGCTTGGTGAGGTCTCCGATTTCCTGGTTGTCGACCGCGACGGGCCAGGCAACAATCTGGAGGAATTCTTCTTCGAAACCCCCTACATCATCAAAGAGCCAGCCCTATGACCGGTCTGACCACACATGTTCTCGATACCGCCCTCGGCAAGCCGGCCGAACGGCTGAGGATCGATCTTTTCCAGCTCGACGGCGAGATCCGCAGACATCTGAAGACGGTCGAGACCAATGCCGACGGCCGGGTTGACGGCGGCCCCATCCTTGCGGGCGAAAATTTCCGGGCCGGCACCTATGAACTGGTCTTCCACGCCGGCGATTATCTGAGGGCCTGCGGCACGCCGTTGCCGCACCCGGCCTTCCTCGATCTCGTGCCGATCCGCTTCGGCATTGCCGATATCACGGCGCATTACCATGTGCCGCTGCTGATCTCACCCTATGGTTATTCCACCTATCGAGGCAGTTAGGGATGCGTTTTGCCGCGATCGCCGACATTCACGGCAACCATCCGGCGCTCGAGGCGGTGCTTGCGAATATTCGCGCTGAAGGCATCGAGGAGATCGTCAATCTCGGCGATTTCTTCAGCGGCCCGCTGGAGGCCGGCCGGACGGCGGACCTGCTGGTGCCGCTCGGCCTGACCTCGGTCCGCGGCAATCACGACCGCTATCTGATCGAGCAGGATCCGGCCTCGATGCACGCTTCGGATGCTGCGGCCTATCAGCAATTGACGCCATCCCATCTCGACTGGCTGCGCAGCCTGCCATTCGATACCATCTATCGCGGCGAGGCCTATCTCTGCCATGCGACGCCGAGGAACGACAATCTCTATTGGCTGGAATCGGTCTCGCCCGAAGGTTTAGTCTTCCTGAAGCCGATCGAAGCGATCGAGGCGCTGGCCGAGGGCATCGGCCTGCCGCTGATCCTCTGCGGCCACAGCCACATTCCCCGCGCCGTCCGCCTTTCCGACGGCCGCCTGATCGTCAATCCCGGCAGCGTCGGCTGCCCCGCCTATGACGACGTGCTGCCTTATTACCATAAGGTCGAAGCCGGCCACCCGCTGGCGAGCTACGCTATTCTGGAAAAGACGACGGCCGGATGGATATGGCAGTTTCGAACCGTCGCCTACGACCATATGGCGATGTCGGCACTGGCCGATGAAAGGGGCCGTGCCGACTGGGCGAGTGCACTGGCGGCGGGTTGGGTGAGATAGCCCAGACCCGCCAGCCCTTCGATCAATCCTTCGTCGGCGCCGACGGGGCGATCGGCTTTGCCGGGGCTGCGGCCGGTGCCGGCGTCGCCGGAGGTGCTGCGGGTATTGCCGGCTTTACCGGAGCCGCAACCGGTTTTGCGGGTTTTGCGCCATCGAGATTTCCAAGGAGAGACGAGATGGCATTGTCGCCTTCGAAGCCGGCCTCCTTCAGCAATCTGTCGAGGATCGGCTTGTTGGCCTGATAGGAGAGGAGCTGGCCGGCCAGGCCCTCGCCGAGACCGATGCCGCTGTCGCCATTCCCGCCGTTTCCGCGGCCGAGCATGCCGCCAGTATCGAAGATCCTGATATCGGAGATCTTCTCGATGGGCTTGACCGCCTCGGCAAGCGCCTCGGGAATGATGCGGATACGCTCGCGGGTGATCTCGAACTCGATGATGGTCTGGCTCAGCTTGTTGCGGGCTTCGTTGAGCAAGGCCTCGCTTTCCGCCGCTGCCTTGCCGGTTTCGAGAACACCCTTGGCCTTGATGATCGCCGCATCCGCTTCGGCGTTCGCCAGCGTCTTGATCGCTTCGGCCTGGTCGATCGCCGCCTGCTTCTCGGCCTCGGCGCCGACAGTGACGGCGGTCGCTTCGGTTTCGGCTTTCTTGCGCGCGTCGATCACGGCAATCTGTTTTTCGCGCTCGGCAATTTCGATCGCCTTGGCGGTGCCGACCTTTTCCTCTGCCGCGATTGCCAGCGCCCGGGCGGCTTCGGCCGTGGCCTTCGCCTCGGATTCCTCGCGGCTCTTATTGGCGACGGCGATCGCGCTTTCCTGGGCGACGATCTGAAGGTCGCGCTTGGCTTCGGTTTCGCGTTGCTGGACGGCGCGGGCCGCGTCGATGTTGGCGCTTTCGCGGGCCTGCTTGGCGGCTGCCTCGCGTTCGGCGATCGCCTGTTCGGAGGCGATGCGGGCTTCTTCCTCGGCGCGTTTTGCCGCCTGCTCCTGCTGGGCGGTTTCGGCGCGCGTCGCCGCGGATTTGTTGGCGATGTCGCGTTCCTGGCTGAGTTCGGCCTCGCGCTTGGTCCGCTCGATGGTCAGCGACTGCTGGCGGGCCTCCAGATCTTTCTGGGCGATGGCGACTTCGGTATCGCGAACGATCTCGTTTCGCTCCTTCTTGCGACCCTCGGTGATGCGGGTCAATGCTGCAAGACCTTGCGCATCGAAGAAGTTGTTGGCGTTGAAGTGCTTGATGTCGGTCTGGTCGAGGCGTGTCAGGGACACGGATTCGAGCTCGAGGCCGTTCGACTGGAGATCGGCGCCGACGGCTTCCTGCACGGCCTTGACGAAGTCCATGCGCTGTTCCTGCAGCGCGTCGAGATTCATCGTCGCGGCCACCGAGCGAAGGCCATCCACGAATTTTGCTTCGATCAGGATACGAAGCGCCTCGGCATCATTGGTGCGGTTGCCGAGTGTCTGGGCGGCAAGCGCAATCGAGGAGGCATCGGGTTTGACACGGACGTAGAACTCGGCGCCGATATCGACGCGCATGCGGTCCTTGGTGATCAGCGCGTCGCCTTCGCCGCGGCGGACTTCCAG
Source organism: Rhizobium sp. BK619 (assembly GCF_014195245.1). NCBI lineage: Bacteria > Pseudomonadati > Pseudomonadota > Alphaproteobacteria > Hyphomicrobiales > Rhizobiaceae > Rhizobium > Rhizobium sp. BK619. The sequence continues at coordinate 73,169 of NZ_JACIBH010000019.1, forward strand.
CCGCAGCGTCTTCAGGTTCACCCTGGCCGTGGAATGGAAGATCGGCAAGACGACCGAACCGCCGTCGAGCACGACTTTCTGGCCACCGAGGCCGGTGCGCACATAGGCTTCGTCACGGCTGGAGCGTGTGTACAGGGAGGCGAGGACAAAACCGATGCCGAAGATCAGAACGATTGCAATGCCGGCCGGTAGAAGAATGTCATACATCATGACTGCTCCGTGAAAGATTGATTGTCCGATCCGGTGGGGTCCACCAGGGCGGGAATGGCGATAAACACATCGGCATTGCGATCGACGAGGAGAACCTGCGTGCCGATCCCGAGAGGCTGCTGATCCTTGGCGGCTCTGGCTCTCAGCACATGCCAGTTTCCATGCTGGTCCTTGACGCGGACGCGTCCCGGCAGTCCCTGATCGAGCGGGCCGAGGGACACTTCGGCCGTCCGGCCGACGAGGGTGTCGAGATCGACCGCATAGGTCTCGTCGTGCGGCACGATCCGCGCCACGGTTCTGCTCGATGCCCTGACCATGGGGAAGGTGATCAAGAGAGCGGGAATGACGGCGATGACGGAGGGCAGCGGCGCCCAGAAGGTATTGGCGACGGCCTGGACGGCAAAGCCGGCAATGGCGAAGAAGCCGAGCGTCAGCATCAGCAGAATGAGCAGGGGCACGCCGCCGAGATTGAGCCAGGAGAGATAGCCAGCAATGCCGTCATGGCCATGGAAATCCGGTTTGCCGAGAAGTTCCGTGATCGAAAAACCCATGACGGTCGCCAGCATTTCGATCGCCGTCAGGCCCGCAAGCACGGCGGCGGCAATGGCAAAGGGAGCACATTCGGGCGCGAAGAAAAGTCCCATCGGCGTTACCGGTTATCCGTCTTGAAGCGTGCGAGGCGTGCCTCGATCGCCTGTTCGCGGTGCAACCGGTCGAGTTCGTCCAATTCGGAACTATTTCTATGCTCGGCTGATGGCACGCCGGTCAGCCGCGAGACCGCCGCGGCGGCGCGGGCGGCACCTGCGCCGGGCGTCGGTCTGTTGTGGCCGACTGCTGCCTCTTCGGGATGCTTGGCGATGCTGCGCTTGAAATCGGCAAGGCGGGCGTCGGCCTCGCGGCGGGTGGCGAGCACGGCCTGCAGGGCTTTCTGGCCTTCGTCCAACTGCTCCCGGGCATCGGCCAGCGCCTTGTCGAGCGCTGCGATCTGGGATTCGAGATCGATCTGACGGGCGACGCCGGCTTTTGCGAGATCATCCCGTCCAGAGGAGACGGCAAGGCGGATCTTCGCGTCGAGCGCGTCCATGTCTTCGACGATTTCGTCCTTGCGGCTCTGGATGCGGTATTCCTCGGCGCGCGCCTTGCCGAGGTCGGTGCGGGCTTCCTCGGCGGCCGCATCGATTTCGCGGATCGCCTGTTCGATGACGGCGATCTTGTTGACGCCTTCCGCTTTGTCGATCGCTGCATTGGCGATGCCCGCGATCAGGCGACCCATGCGTGAAAGAATGCCTTCATTCGTCATGTTTTCCTCCATCCGAGCGGAATTCGGCGTGACGCCGATGTTAATCTCGTAGCGATCTTGGTCCGCTACAAGGTATGCGGGAAAAATACTCTCCCATCCCTTGGAATAACCCGCGACATCGAAAGGCACGGCAACACGTCCGTGCACCGTAGCGATCGTGAGATCCGAGGGCCCCTTGATGGCGAAGAGCTTGTCGTCGAGCGGCAGTTGCAGTGGGTCGGGGATGGCGCCCCGATTGGCGGCGAAATCACGAAGGCCGAGTGTGACCAGCCGCGCCGGCAGGCCCGTCTGCTCGCGGACGGTTTCGTAAGCAAGATCATGCAGCACGACGAGATTGGCGCCGGCCTTGTCGTCGATGAGTTCGGTCAGGATGTCGGTCATCCTGCGATAGGCGGCAATGGTGTCATCAAGCGCCTGCCGGGCCTGATCGTCAGGCGCAAGCATGTAGCGCAATAGCGACGGATGCGATGTCTTGCCCGTGGGTGCCATGGATAAAACATAAAGCACCGCTTTTGTGCTTTCAAGAGGAGGCGCAAAAAATACAACCTTTGTTTAACGTATCGTTAGACGGCGGGAGGCGTCGGGCGATGCGCTTAGTCAGCAAGTTGCAAGAAGCAGCGTTTGAGACATTCCGGTGCTGATGGAAGATCCGGCAGCAGATCGGCTCCGCTCCCTATCGGCCGGCCGTGTGCGCCTCGCGGATACCGGCGCTGATACGGTTGATGATGGTCCATATGAGAAGGAGAGCCACCACCGCCCAAAGCCACGAAGTCCATGCTGCAAACGCACCACCCATCGCGACAAAGATGCCGAGCGCGCCAAAAAGCACTGCGCGGTCGCTCTTGCCCAGCGGCCCGTCGTAACGCCGGCTTGCCCCGACCGTTTGACCTAAAACACCGGCAAATTCCGTCAGCACCGAAAGGAAGATGACGGCCACTGCCGGCACCAAGCCGTTCGGATCGATGAGCGCAAATGGCAAATACAGGGCGACATCCGACACGACATCACCGATCTCGTTCAGATAGGCGCCTAAAATGCTCTTCTGCCCATGTTCGCGCGCAAGCATGCCGTCAATGGCGTTGAGGCCCATGCGCAGGAGAAACCACACAGGCACCAGCAGGAACCAATGCGGAAGCGGAGCAACGCTCAGAAAGAAGCCGAGTGCAACCGAGACGGCGGCGGCAACTGAAGTCACCTGATTGGCGGTGACGCCTCGCGCAGCAAGGGAGCGCACCAGCGGGCGAAGAATATTCTGAAACCGGGACTTCAATTGATAAACAGACATGCGGCCTCAATGGAATTTCGTGGCATCGGATAAAGCTATTCCGGCTCCGGCGGTGCAGATCGTACTTGTGGGGAAGTCCATACTTCATAGCGGTTATCGCATAGGACTTACATTTGCGACTAGACTTTTGCAATGAATGCAAATCACTGTTCCGCTAATGGTTGCAACTCATCCATCGATCAGAATTGGAGAAGACCGTGCTGCAAACTGCCGATAGTGGGCTAACGTCATCGACGGCCAGACCAATGCATGAATCCGAATTTGTCTCGCATGATGGCACACGGCTCTTTTATCGGATGTGGCCTGCGACGGGTGCTGCACCGAAGGGCGTAATTATCCTTCTCCATCGCGGCCACGAGCATAGCGGCCGCGTCGCCCATCTCGCCACCGAGCTCGGCCTCGATGATTTTGCCTTCTACGCCTGGGACGCGCGCGGCCACGGGCGTTCACCGGGGGAGCGCGGCTATTCGCCATCCTTTGCCGCCTCGGCTCATGATCTCGATTGCTTCGTCCGCCATGTCAGCGAGACAAGCGGTACTGCCGTCGACGACATTGCTGTCATTGCGCAGAGCGTCGGCGCGGTTCTCGCCACCACCTGGGTGCACGATTATGCGCCGCCGATCCGTGCGCTTGTGCTGGCCTCGCCGGCCTTCAGCGTCAAGCTCTACGTGCCTTTTGCCAAAGAGGGCATTGCGCTCTGGGAAAGGCTCAAGGGGACATTCTTCGTCAATTCCTATGTCAAGGCGAGGTTTCTGACACATGATCCCGAGCGCATCGCCTCGTACGAATCCGACCCTTTGATCACCCGGCCGATTGCCTCCAACATCCTGTTGCAGCTCTATGAGGCGGCAGCCCGCGTCGTCGGCGACGCCCGCGCCATCACCGTTCCGACCCAACTGCTGATCTCCGGCAGCGACTGGGTGGTGCGACACGCGCCGCAGCACCGATTTTACGAAAACCTCGGCAGCCGGATCAAGGAGCGGCATGTGCTTGCCGGCTTCTACCATGACACACTTGGCGAAAAGGACCGCGCGATTGCCTTGGCCGAGATCCGCCGTTTTATCGATGCGCGTTTCGCCGAGCCCCGCGCGCCTGCCGACCTTCGCACCGCCCATATCCAGGGCTATACAAAGGATGAGGCGGACCGGCTCGGGAGCCCACTGGACGCCGCATCCCCACGCGGTATCTACTGGGCACTCAGCCGCCTCAACATCAGGCTCGGGGCACTGGTGTCCGAAGGCATAAAGACCGGGGTCAAGACCGGTTTTGATTCCGGCTCGACGCTCGATTACGTTTACGAGAACAAGCCGCGGGGGCTCGGTCCCGGCGGACGGTTGATCGACAGGGTGTTCCTCGAGGCGATCGGCTGGCGCGGCATCAGGCAGCGCAAGCTGCACTTGCAGGAGCTGATCGACCGCGCGCTGCAGCGCCTGAAAGCAGCCGGCCGCAGTACCCATATGCTCGATATAGCCGCCGGGCACGGCCGTTATGTCCTTGATGCGATCGAGGCGGCCGCCGTGCGTCCCGACAGTGCGCGGTTGCAGGATTATTCCCCCATAAACGTCGATGCCGGCCGCAACAGCATCGCCGCGCGGGGACTGGGTGATTTCGTGAGCTTCCGCCAGCAGGATGCCTTTGACGGCGAGGGGCTGGCTTCAATCACGCCGGCTCCGGATCTCGCAATCGTCTCCGGCCTGTATGAATTGTTTTCCGACAATGCGATGATCGCCGCTTCGCTCGATGGGATTGCCCGCGCGATGCAGCCCGGCGGGCTGCTTATCTACACCAACCAGCCATGGCATCCGCAACTGGAGATGATCGCCCGTGCTCTGACCTCCCACCGCGGCGGCCAGGCGTGGGTGATGCGGCGGCGGACGCAAGAAGAAATGGACCAGCTGATCGCGGCAGCCGGTTTCCGCAAGATCGAACAGCGCATCGACCAGTGGGGCATTTTCACCGTCTCGCTGGCGGAGAGAGTGTGAGGGCAAAGCCGTTGGGGCAGGCACGTTCAACTCTTTCTGAGGCAGCGCCGGTCCTGAGGCGGGCAGCGCTCTGGCTCGTCTTCCTGGCGCCATTCTTCTATCTGACCTATGGCGGCGCCAATTGGGTGGCGTCGCAACGCGCTCATGTGCCGAACATCGCCTTCGCATGGGAAAGCGCCATTCCATTCCTGGCGTGGACGATCATTCCCTATTGGTCGATCAATCTGTTCTACGCACTCTGCCTGTTCATCAACACGACGCCGCGCGATGTGGATAGGCTCGCGAGGCGTTATCTGACGATCCAGCTAATAGCCGTTGCCTGCTTTGTCGCGTTTCCGCTCGAAGCAACCTTCGTGCGGCCGGCCACGAGCGGCCTGCCGGGTTTCATGTTCGCCGTCCTCGGTGGCTTCGATAAGCCGTTCAACCAGGCGCCGTCGCTGCATATCGCGCTGCTGGTGGTGATCTGGGACCATCTGCGCGGCCGGCTGCCGCGGAAGGGGCGGCTTCTCTGGCACTTCTGGTGCTTCCTGATCGGCGCCTCCGTGATGACGACGTGGCAGCATCAGGTCATGGACATACCGACCGGCATACTGCTCGGTCTGTTTGCCGCCTGGCTTTTCCCGCGCGATGCCGGTTCGCCTCTTGCGAATTTTGCTTTGAGCGGCGATCCGAAGTCGCGCCGTCTTGGCGTCTACTATCTGTGCGGTGCCCTCGCATTCCTCGGCCTTGCAGTGCTCTGCACGCCTCTATCGGCCGCAGCGCTTCTGTTGCTGTGGCCGGCCGTTGCGCTGGCGATCGTCGCAGTCGGATATTTCGGCGCCGGTCCGCAGATATTCCTGAAACGCAGCGATGGCCGGGCCGCGTTTGCCAGCCGCTGGCTACTGGCGCCCTACCGGCTCGGCGCTGTCATCAACGTTTGGCTCTGGACCCGAAAAATGCCGGCATCCGTGGCGATCGCCGATGGTGTCCATCTTGGTCGTTTTCCGCGTCGCCACGAGGCCAACCGTTTTGCCACGGTGATCGACATTACCGGCGAACTTCAGCGGCCGAGCGGGACGCTCGCGGGCTGGTCCAGCTTTCCAACCCTTGATCTGACCGGTCTCGACAAGATCCAGACCCGAGCTGCGGCGAACCTTATCGAGGTTGCGCGCCAGCGGGGACCGGTCCTCGTCTGCTGTGCGTTGGGCTTCCAGCGGAGCGCCGGCGTCATCGTGCGCTGGCTGCTCATCAGCCGACGTTGCGACAATCCAGCCGAAGCGCTGCGGCTGATCGAACGGGCGGGGTGGCGTATTTATCTGCCCGTGGAAAGTCTCCATGCCGTGGCGGAGGGCTTGCAATGACGCAGTGGAATAGCACGGCCTCGGCGGCCGCGCGAAATCTCGGCCGCAATGCGATCTTCTGCGGGCTGACAGCGTTGTTGCCACTGGTTGTCGGCCCGATCACCGCGGGATATCGAGGTTTCGCTCCAACGCTCGGCTGGCTCTTGATGCTCGTTTTCTGCGGGATTGTCCTTGCGCTAGCGATCCACCTCCTCTTCGATGCGCTGTTATTTCGCCTCGCGTCGAGCCACGAGACAGAGGCCGCCGGCCTTGCCGCCATTGACGACCTCTTGTCCCGGATGCAGCTTCGCAAGCCTGACGGGACGCCGCGTGGCCTCGAGAAGCGGATTGCCGGATCGCGCCGCATCGTCTGGCAGCAGCGTTTTGCGCTCGCCATCTATCTCGTGATTTTCGCGATCCTTCAGCTCAATGCGACCGATGGGCAGCCGCTCTGCTGAGCGGCTTCTCAAGGGGTCACTGCCGTCCAGCGATGATCGACGAGTTCACGTCGTTGATATCGCGCTTGCCGCAGAGCGCCATGGTAATGTCCATCTCCTTGCGGATGATGCCGAGCGCCAGCGTCACACCCTCCTTGCCCATGGCGCCGAGGCCATAAAGGAAGGGGCGGCCGATATAGGTGCCTTTGGCGCCGAGGGCCACGGCCTTCAAGACGTCCTGTCCGGAGCGGATGCCGCCGTCGAGATGGACTTCGATGCGGTCGCCGACGGCGTCGACGATCGCAGGCAGCATGCTGATCGAGGAAGGGGCGCCGTCAAGCTGGCGGCCGCCGTGATTGGAGACGACGATCGCATCGGCGCCGGTGTCGGCGGCTGCTTTCGCGTCCTCCGGATCGAGCACGCCCTTGATGATCAGCGGGCCGCCCCATTGCTCCTTGATCCAGGCGACATCGGCCCAGGAGAGCCGGGGGTCGAACTGCTCGTGCGTCCATGCGGCGAGCGAGGTGATATTGGTGACATTTTTCGCGTGGCCGATGATGTTGCCGAAGGTGCGGCGCTTGGTCTTCAGCATATCCAGGCACCAGAAGGGCCGGGTCGCCATCTGCCAGATGTGCTTCGGGGTGAACCTCGGCGGTGCCGACAGGCCGTTGCGCAGGTCCTTGTGGCGCTGGCCGAGGATCTGCAGATCGGCCGTCAGCACCAGCGCCGAGCATTTGGCGGCCTTGGCGCGGTTGATCAGCCCAAGGACGAAATCCTTGTCCCTCATCACGTAGAGCTGGAACCAGAAGGGACGCGTCGTCACCGAAGCGACATCCTCGATCGAGCAGATGCTCATCGTCGACAGTGTGAAGGGAACGCCGAACTCCTCGGCGGCGCGCGCCGCCAGCATCTCGCCATCGGCGTGCTGCATGCCGGTCAGGCCGGTCGGCGCCAGGGCCACCGGCATCGACACATTCTGGCCGATCATGGTCGTTTCCAGCGTGCGGTTGGTCATGTCGACCATCACCCGCTGGCGCAGCTTGATGCCGCTGAAATCACTCTCGTTTGCCGCGTAGGTCGACTCCGTCCAAGCGCCCGAATCCGCATAGTCGAAAAACATCTTCGGCACACGGCGCTGCGCGAGCTTCTTCAGATCGGCGATGGTGAGCGGAGTGGCCATGAATTGAACCTTCACATCTGAATGCGGCTATCCGGCGTAACATGGAATTCGCGGGGAGCGTTACGGGAAATTCGAAGATCCATGCCGGGCGCTAATGGCGGACGGTTGATCATTCCTCCCAGGCGATATCGCGGAGATCGCTCGCTCCGTCGATGATACGTATGATACGAACATCATCGCTTTCGCAGGAGTAAAGCACGAGCCATCTTTCGACCGCCAGCACCCGGGCATCCCACGCGATTTCCGGTCGCTTCGGACCCATTTGCGGGTGTCGTCCCAAAGAGGAAATGCGCTGTTCGATGCGGTCGATGATGGTATCCGCCATCGTCTGGCCGCTGCTGCCGGCGATCCACAGCCAAATGTCCAGCATGTCCGAGCGGGCTCGGCTCGAATAAGAAACTGCGGCCATCAATCAGGTTCTGGATGCGGCAAACCGCCGGCGCCCTTCGGCCTTCACGGTATCCATGTCCAGAGGGCCGAAATCTCCGCTTTGCATTCCATCGTGCCATGCATTGCGCAGACGTTCGACCTCGCGGGCTTTTGCGCTATCGCGCTCTTCAAGCAGCCGCAGAGCTTCGCTCACGACGTCGCTCGAAGAGCTGTAACCGCCGGAATCAATCTTTTTCTTGATGTAGCTCGCCAGTTCATCGGGCAACGAAACGGTCAGATCCATAGACTATCTCCTTGGAGAACTATGGGAAGATCGGCGGATTTTTGCAAGTTCGCTAAAGGTTCTTTTTCAAGGCGACACCCGCCACATAGGTTTCGGCGATTGCCCTGTCGTCGCCCATCGTCTGCAGCAGGAAGAGTTCTTCGGGCAGCGTCTTCACCGCTTCCATCTTCAGCGCCATGGCCGGGGTTGCCGCCGCGTCGAGGACGACGAGATCGGCCTCGGTGCCGGGTTCCAGTGTGCCGATCCGGTCGGCCAGCGACAAGGCCTCGGCGTTGCCGCGCGTCATCAGGTAATAACTTTCCAGCGGGTTCAGCCGTTCGCCGAGCAATTGCTGGATCTTGTAGGCCTCGTCCATCGTCCTCAGCATCGAATAGCTGGAGCCGCCGCCGATATCTGTGGCGACGCCGATGCGGACGGGCTTTTCGCGCCGCGCCAGCGCCTTCAGCGGAAACAGGCCGGAGCCGAGGAAGAGGTTCGAGGTCGGGCAATGGACGGCGACGGCGCCCGTCTCGCTCATCACATCGGCTTCGCGCTCGGACAGGTGAATGGCGTGGCCGAACAGGCTTTTCGGCCCCAGCAGGCCGTAACGGGCGTAGATGTCGGTATAGTCGGTCGCCTCGGGATAGAGTTCGCAGGTGAATTTGATTTCGTCGTGGTTTTCCGAAAGATGCGTCTGGATATGCAGGTCGGGAAATTCGCGGGCAAGCGCCGATGTCGCTTCCATCTGCGCCGGCGTCGAGGTGATGGCGAAGCGCGGGGTGATGGCGACGTGGTTGCGGCCCTTGCCGTGCCAATCCGCTATCACCTGGCGGGTCTCGTCATAGCCCATCTCCGGCGTGTCGAGCAGGCCCTGCGGGGCGTTGCGGTCCATCATCACCTTGCCGCCGACCATGCGCATGTTGCGCTTCATCGCCTCGGCGAAGAAGGCGTCGGCCGAGGTCTTGTGCACGGAGCAATAGGCGACCGCTGTCGTCGTGCCGTGGCGGATCAGTTCGTCGTAGAAATGCGTGGCGATCCTTTCAGCATGCGCGCTTTCGACGAAACGGCATTCCTCTGGAAAGGTATAGGTGTTCAGCCATTCGAGCAGATTGGCGGCATAGGAGGCGATCACCTGCATCTGCGGAAAATGCAAATGCATGTCGATGAAGCCAGGCATGATCAGATGCGGGCGATGGTCGATCTCGGCAGTGCCTTCGGCGGCTTTCGCCTTGACGTCGGCATAGGAGCCGACTGCTGCGATCAGCCCGTCCTCGATCAGCAGGCCGCCATCCTCCTCGTAGAGATAACTCTGGCTGTCGGTCAGACTCAGCGGCGCGCGATGAAAAGAAAGCAGGCGGCCGCGCAGGAGTGTCGTCGTCATTGTTTCTTGCCTTCGACTGCGCTTTCAAACCAGGCGACGAGCAGCTTGCGTTCGTCCGGCGTGATATCGGTGATGTTGCCGGGCGGCATGGCATGGCTGCGGCCCGCCTGTATATAGATCTCGCGGGCATGGGCGGCGATTTCCGCGTCGTTTTCGAGCATCACGCCCTTCGGCGGCCGCACGATGCCCTCATAGGCCGGTTCAGCCGCATGGCACATGGAACAGCGGGTCGAGATCAGCTGTTTGACGGCGGGGAAATGCGGATCGCCGGCAAATTGCTGGAAGGCGGGCGCGACGGCTGCCGCATCCGTTTCCCCGGTCAGCAGTTTCGGCACCGTCGAAAGCCACATGATCAGGATGAAGAGGACGAGGGTGACGATCCAGGTCCAGGTCGGCCGGCCTTTCCTGGCATGCGTGGTGTTGAACCAGTGACGGATGGTGACGCCCATCAGGAAGACGAGTGCCGCGATCACCCAGTTGAACGCCGTGCCGAAAGCCAGCGGATAATGGTTCGACAGCATGAAGAAGATGACGGGCAGCGTCAGGTAGTTATTGTGCAGCGAACGCTGCTTGGCGATCTGCCCGTATTTCGGATCGGGCGTGCGGCCGGCGATGAGATCGGCAACGACGATCTTCTGGTTCGGGATGATGATCATGAAGACGTTGGCCGACATGATCGTCGCGGTGAAGGCCCCGAGATGCAGGAAGGCGGCGCGGCCGGTGAAAAGCTGCGTATAACCCCAGGCCATGAAGACGAGCACGACATAGAGCACGGCCATCAACCCCCAGGTGTTCCGGCCGAGCGGGGATTTGCACAGCAGATCGTAGACGATCCAGCCGAAGGCCAATGACGCCAAGGAGATGAGGATCGCCACCGGCGGGCTGATATCGAGCACGTGCCGATCGATGAGGAAGAGGTCGGCGCCGCCGTAATAGACGATGCAGAGCATCAGGAACCCGGAAATCCAGGTGAAATAGCTCTCATATTTGAACCAGGTCAGGTGCTCCGGCATTTGCGCGGGCGCCACCAGATATTTCTGGATATGATAGAAGCCGCCGCCATGGACCTGCCATTCCTCGCCATAGGCGCCGGGCGGCAGATGCGGGCGTTTCACCAGTCCGAGATCGAGCGCGATGAAATAGAAGGACGATCCGATCCAGGCGATCGCGGTGACGACATGGAACCAGCGCGCCGCGAAAGCGAACCATTCCCATGCTATGGCATATTCATACATCGAGTTCCCCTATCATCCTCCGACTCGTGACATTGCGGAAATTTTGACGGGGAGGGAAGAGGAGATTGAAAGATGGCGCCCGCAAAGCGGCCGGTGCGGCCAAAGGAGCAATGGAATGATCACCGCGCTCTACAGCGATCAGCTCATCGCCGAAAACGCGCCGATGGACCGGCGGCTTGCCGCGCTCATTCTGTCGCGCGGCAACCGCATCGGCTATATCGCCTCGGCTCCGGAGCCGCAGCGGGCGTTCTTCGACGAGAAACGGCAGTACTATGCGCAATACGGGCTTTCTCTCGATCTATTCGTCGATCTCGACGCGCTTGCCGGCGACGAGGAGATCGGCCGGCTGTTTTCCTGCAGCGCCATTCATCTCACAGGCGGCCACACCGGCGATTTTCTGAGACGGCTGCGCCAAAGCGGCATGCTGGAAAAACTGCGCGCATGGGCGCTTGATGACGGCATAGTCGTCGGCACCAGCGCCGGGGCGATTTTGATGACGCCGACGATCGCCGCCGACGCGCTCTTTGAGGGCGGTTCGCCGGATGCGGTACGGGATGGCGCGGCTCTCGATCTCATGCCCTTCGAGTTCTTTCCGCATCTGAACGACGATCCCGGCTATCTCCCCGCGCTGCTGCGCTACAGCAAGACCACGGCAAATCCCATTCTCGCGTGCCGGGACGGTGAGGGTCTCATCCTCGGCAATGGGCTCGTCGAAATCTTCGGCGCTCCGCTGATGATTGCCGGCGGTTTTGTCGAAGCAGCGGATCGCGGCCGCATCGCCGATCTGCTGTCCCGTGCCTAAAAGCTGCCGAGAATGCTGTGCATTATCTCCGCCTTATACTCGATCTGCTAATATAGTGGATCTTGAACGATGACGACTCGATTGCAGTTATGTTTAAGGCCGCCGGAATAATTAAGAAAAGTTAGATCATCGGCGGCGCATTCATCAACGGAGAAGATGCCCATGCGCAGCATTCTGACGTGTGTGATGATTGCGTATGCGTCGCTGGCGACGGCTCACGACGCACCGTCGGGGTGGAGTTATGACCCCTATTGTTGCAACGGCGACAGTCATAATGGCGACTGCCAGATGATCCCTTCGAAGAGCGTGGCGGTGACGCCGGGCGGATATCGTGTCACGCTGCTGCCGGGCGACCACCGGCTGGTCACGCATGCCCACGTCTTCCTGCTGCCGATGACGAAGGCGATGCAATCCGGCGACAATGACTATCATCTCTGTCTATTCCCGAACGAGGACACGCCGCGCTGCTTCTATGCGCCGGAGATGGGATACTGAGGCCACGGCGATGCCTGGCTCTAAAGCGCGTCGCAGCAAACTTGATTCATGCGACGCGCTTTAGCTTTTTGTTTTGATGCATGTCGTTGCGGCAAAAGCGCTTCGCGCTTTGCCTGGGAAACCGCTGCACACTTCCGGGCGACATGCATTAATTCCCGGCTGCCTTCATCTCGTCGAGGATCCAGTTGCGGAAAGCTTTGATCTTCGGCACGTTGCGACGGTTTTCAGGATAGACGAGCCAATAGGCCTTGCCGTCGCTGCGGGTCAATTCGAAAGGTTGATACAGCCGGCCGAGGGCGATCTCGGCCGCGTAGAAGGCCGGATGGAGGATGGCAACGCCATGGCCGGCTATCGCCGCATCGGCTTCGACCGCCTGGGAGCCGAGCTGGTTGCGCGGGCGGCGATCGAGATCGGTGTCGGTAACGCCGGCTGCCTCGAACCATTGTTTCCACCAGATGTCGCCGGCGTCGAAGAGATCGAACTTCAGAAGATCGCGCGGCTCCTTGATGCCGCCGGCTGATTCCGCCAGCTTCGGGCTGAGCATCGGGGTAAACTCCAGCCCCATCAACCGGTGCAGGGTCAGACCCGGCCAGTTGCCGTCGCCCCAGCGGATACCGACATCGATCTGTTCACGGGTAAAATCGATGATGTCGGAACTCGCCTGAAAGCGCACCGCAATCGCCGGATGCTTCAAGTGGAAGGAACCGAGGCGCGGCGCCAGCCATTTCGAGGCGAACGTATGGGTCGAACTGATGGCGAGCGTGCCCTCGACGCTGTCACGCGCCGTCGCCATCGCGTCGTGCAGCATGGCGAAGGCTTCAGTCACCTTCGGCGCCAGCCGCTCGCCGGTCTCGGTCAAGGCGATCTGACGGGGACGGCGCAGGAAGAGCGGCTCGCCGACATTCTCCTCCAGCAGCTTGATCTGGTAGCTGACGGCCGTCTGCGTCATGCCGAGTTCATCACCCGCCTTGGTGAAACTTCCGAGCCGGGCCGCGGCTTCGAAGACGCGCAGCGCATTCAGCGGGAATTGTTTCGACAGTTTCATGGATAAGTTCTCTTGATGCAGGCAGACGGTCGTTCGATTGGAATTGCAGCATTTTCGGCGGCAAACTGCAACTCATACCATCAATCTATCGAGGTGATGTCATGGATTGCTCCACGATCGAAGGGAACCGGCCGCAACAGAGCATCGGTGCTTTCCGGCGTCTTGCCGGCTGGCTGGCGGGCAGCGCCAACCGTTTCTGCCGTCTGCCCCGGCTTGACCTTTCCGTCATGCCTGACCGCGTCAAGCGCGATCTCGGTTTCCTCGACGGGCGGGACCCTTACTACGAAGACGAGCGCATGCGGTAGGCTGAAAGCGCCGTCAGGATTTCGGCGGCGCTCAAGGCGGCGATCACTTCGGGGCGCTTGTCCCTGACCGCCGAGCCGCCGATCGGCAGCGTCAGCCGCTCCATCCAGCCGTGCTCTCCGCCGCCTTCGCGGGAAAGCCAGCTTGCGAAGGTGGCGCGTTTGGTCGCCGAGCCGATCATGCCGGTATAGGCAAGGTCGTTCCTTGCCAGCGCCTCGCGGGCGATGAGAAAGTCCAGCGCGTGGTCGTGGGTCAGGATGACGACTGCGCCGCCGGGAGCAATATCCTTCACGAGAGCTTCCGGCATCGGCACGAGCCGGGTCTTCATCTCCGCCGGCAGATTGGTCAGTTCCTCCTGCCTGGTTTCGACGACCGTCACCGACAGCGGCAGCGGCGCCAGTGCCGCCGCCAACGCCCGCCCGACATGGCCGGCGCCGAAGAGAAGCACCTCGGGCAGACGCTCAATCTCGCCGGCAAGCGTGGCTTCGACTTCGTCTCTCACCGCCTCTGTCAGGCGGCGAAACCGCAGCTGCGTGCGCCCACCGCAGCACTGGCCGATCTCGGGGCCGAGCGGAATATCCATGGTGGGCGTGCCCCCCGTTTCCGCCAGCATCTCCCGGGCATTCCGGATGGCCATGAACTCGAACTGCCCGCCGCCGATCGTGCCCCACAGCGCGGTTTGCGAGACCAGCATGAAGGCGCCGGCTTCACGCGGGGTGGAGCCTTGCGTGCCGGTGATGTCGATGAGGATGCTGTCGGGGTGGGTGGTGAGGAAGGTTTGGAGGTCGGTCATGGGGAGATGGCCGATGGGCGCGTGCGTGGGATACCCCCCTCTGTCCCGCCGGACATCTCCCCCACAAGGGGGGAGATTGGATGGGGTTGACGGCTTCGCCAAACAACTAAAGCGCTGCTACTCCAACGCAGATGGGGAGCGATCATCCAGCCTTTTACCGATCTCCCCCCTTGTGGGGGAGATGTCCGGCAGGACAGAGGGGGGTAACATTGACTCCGCCAGTCCTGCTCATGCAACAAACCAGCCGGACCCATCCTACACCCGCTTCATCCGCTCCACCGCCATCAGCACCCGTTCCGGCGTGGCCGGGGCGTCGAGCCTGGGGCAGACTTTGTAATCCGCCACGCTGGCCACCGCCATCGACAGTGCTTCCAGCACCGAGATCGCCAGCATGAAGGGTGGCTCGCCGACGGCCTTGGAGCGGCCGATGGTGGCTTCCGTGTTTTCCGACCATTCGGCGAGGCGCACGTTGAAGATCTTCGGGCGGTCGGAGGCGAGCGGGATTTTGTAGGTGGATGGTGCGTGGGTGCGCAGCCGCCCCTTGTCATCCCACCAGAGCTCTTCCGTCGTCAGCCAGCCCATGCCTTGGACGAAGGCGCCCTCGACCTGGCCGAGGTCGATTGCCGGGTTGAGCGAGCGGCCGACATCGTGGAGGATGTCGGTGCGGTCGACCAGATATTCACCGGTCAGCGTATCGATCGAAACCTCTGTGCAGCCGGCGCCATAGGCGAAATAATAGAAGGGCGTGCCGCGGCCGGCCTTGCGGTCCCAGTGGATCTTCGGCGTCTTGTAGAAGCCGGCGGCGGACAGCTGGACGCGGGCGAAATAAGCCTGCTTGATGAAATCGGGGAAGGAGATCTCGCTCTCGCCGACCCGCACGCGGTTCGGCAGGAAGACGACCTCGGAGGGCGCCACATCCCATTTTTTGGCGGCAAAGGCTATTAGCCGTTCCTTGATCTGGCGGGCGGCGTCATAGGCTGCCATGCCGTTCAGATCCGAGCCGGAGGAGGCGGCGGTGGCCGAGGTGTTCGGCACCTTGGCCGTCGTCGTCGCGGTGATCTTCACCCTAGAGATATCGACCTGAAAACTGTCGGCCAGCACCTGCGCCACCTTGGTATAAAGGCCCTGGCCCATTTCGGTGCCGCCATGGTTCAGATGGATCGAGCCGTCCTGATAGATGTGGACGAGGGCTCCGGCCTGGTTGAAGGCTGTCATGGTGAAGGAGATGCCGAATTTCACCGGCGTCAGGGCGATGCCTTTTCTGACATAACGGCTGTCGCGGTTGAAGCCGATGATGGCGTTGCGGCGCGCCCGGTATTCGGCGGTTTCCTCCAGCTCCTCGACGATACGGGCGATGATATTGTCCTCGACCTCCTGATGATAGGGCGTCAGCGTGCGCCCGGAGCCCGGCTGGCCGTAGAAATTCAGCTTTCGGATATCGAGCGGGTCCTTGCCGAGGGCATAGGCGATCTCCTCGATGACACGTTCGGCGCCGAGCATGCCCTGCGGCCCACCGAAGCCGCGGAAGGCGGTGTTGGAGACGGTGTGCGTCTTCAGCGGTTTCGACTGCAGATGCACATGCGGATAGAAATAGCTGGAATCGGCATGGAAAAGCGCGCGGTCGGTCACCGGTCCGGAGAGATCCGAGGAGAAGCCGCAGCGCGCCGCGTAAGTCGCATCGAGCGCGTGGATGCGGCCTTCGGCATCGAAGCCCACCTCGTAGTCGACCAGGAAATCATGGCGCTTGCCGGTGGCGCTCATATCCTCGTCGCGGTCCGGGCGGAATTTAATGGCGCGGCCGAGCTTCTTGGCGGCGATCGCCGCAAGGGCTGCGAACTGGTTGCCTTGCGTTTCCTTGCCGCCGAAGCCGCCGCCCATGCGGCGCACGTTGACGGTGACGGCGTTGGAGGGGATATCGAGCACGTGGCCGACAATGTGCTGGATCTCGCTCGGATGCTGCGTCGAGGACCAGACGGTGACCTCGTCGTCCTCGCCGGGGATCGCCATGGCGATATGGCCTTCGAGATAGAAATGCTCCTGCCCGCCGATGCGCATCTGGCCCTTCAGACGCATGGCGGCATTCGGCATTTCCGTTTCCGGCTCGCCGCGCTGCAGCGTCATCGGGGTGATGACCAGCGGGCCTCCATTGGCGAGCGCGCCGTCGATATCGTGCCAGTGCGGCAGGTCGCGATAATCGATCTTCGCCAGCCGCGCCCCGCGCCGCGCCGCGTCGCGCGTTTCGGCGATGACGGCAAAGATCGGCTGACCGTGGAACTGAACCAAAGTTTCGGCGAGCAGCGGCTCATCATGGCTGCCGTTGGAACTGGTGTCGTTGACGCCGGGCACATCCTTGCCGGTGAAGACCCAGACGACGCCGGGATAGGCGGCGACCTCGGAAAGATCGATGCTGATGATCTCGGCATGCGCCCGGTCGGAGAGGCCGAGCGCGCCGTGCAGCAGGCCGGCAGGTTCGGGAATATCGTCGATATAATCGGCGCTTCCGGTGACATGTTTATGCGCTGAGTCATGGCGGAGCGAACCGTGCACGGCGCCGGAGATGACGACCTTGGGGTTTTCGAAGGTGGACTTGTCCATTAGCTGAGCCCTCCGCGAAGGGAGTTAGGGAATGCGGCTACTCCGCACTCCCTCATTCCTGTGCTTGTCACAGGAATCCAGCCACCGCGCGTCGGCGCGGTGAATGACGCTCTGCGGCCGTTAAAAGGGTCTTCCGCGCCCAAGGACTTGGGCGCACTGGATTCCTGTGACGAGCACAGGAATGAGGGAGAGGAGGAGACCGCGGCTGTTCCCATCAAAGCTTGCATTCCAGGTGTGCTGATCAGTGTGTCCATCACGCCACCTCCTCAAACCGCTTCAGCTCCGCCGGCGCGCCCACCGTTTCCAGGTAGAACCGCGTCAGCAGGTTTTTCGCCGTCAGCTGGCGGTATTCCGCCGTGGCGCGCCAGTCGGTCAGCGGCTGGTAGTCGGCGTCGAAGGCGGGGCGGGCGGCTTCGATCGTTGCCTCCGTCCATGGTTTGCCGATCAGTTCGGCCTCGACCGTCCGGGCGCGTTTCGGCGTCGCGGCCATGCCGCCGAAGGCGATGCGGATGTCGGTGACCACTTCGGCTTCATCGAACGTCAGCAGGAAGGCGCCGAGCACGGCGGTGATGTCCTCGTCGCGGCGCTTGGTGATCTTGTAGGCGGCAAAGCGGCTGGTTGGCTTGGGATAGGGCACGAAGACGCTTTCGACGAATTCGCCGGGCCTGCGATCCTGTTTGCCATAGGCGATGAAGAAATCCTCGAGCGGCATTTTGCGCTGACCTTCCAGTGAGCGCAGCGTCAGTGTCGCGCCCAGCGCGATCAATGGTGGGGGGCTGTCGCCGATCGGCGAGCCGTTGGCGATATTGCCGCCGATCGTGCCCATGTTGCGCACCTGCTCGCCGCCAATGCGGTCGATCAGCCGCCCGAGTGCCGGGATTTTTCTGGCGATCGCTTCGAAGGCCCTGCTGTAGCTGACGCCGGCGCCGATGCTGACGCCGTCCTCGGCTTCTACGACTGACTGCAGTTCGCTCAAATGATTGATGAAAACGACCGGGCTCAGCCGGCGCATCTGCTTCGTCACCCAGAGACCGACATCGGTGGAGCCGGCGATGACGGTCGCGTCGGGCTCCTCAGCGAGGACTTCCGCCAGTGCCTGCAGCGAAGCCGGCACGATCAGCCGGTCTTCACCGTTGGCAATCCGGATGGTGCCGCTCGCCTGCATGGCCCAGAGCCGCGCGATGATTTCGGAGCGCGTGCGCTCCAGCGGGTCGAAGAGCGCGCTCGGCCGCGTCAGGCTCACCTGCTCGGCGGCCTTGACGATCGGCTCGTAGCCCGTGCAGCGACAGAGATTGCCTTGCAGCGCTTTTTCGATCTCGCGGCGGCCGGGTTTTTCCTTCGTCAGCCACAGGCCGTAGAGCGACATGACGAAGCCCGGGGTGCAGAAGCCGCATTGCGATCCATGGCAATCGACCAGCGCCTGCTGCACCGGATGCAGCGCGCCGTCCCGGCCGGCAAGATGTTCGACCGTCACCACATGGGTGGCGTGCAGCGAGCCCATGAAGCGAATGCAGGCATTGACGGATTCATAGGCGAGCTTGCCGTCGGCGAGCCGCCCGACGAGCACGGTGCAGGCGCCGCAATCGCCTTCCGCGCATCCCTCCTTGGTGCCGGTCAGCCGCCGCCTTAGCCGCAGAAAATCGAGAAGCGTCTCGGTCGGCCCAACATCGGTGAGCGCGATATTCTCGCCGTTCAGGATGAAGCGGATGCTGTCGTTCATGATATTCCCGGTTGTTTTTTCCAAATGGTTAAGCCGCCGTCCAGCCACCGTCAATCGAGATGTGCGTTCCGGTCACCTGCCGGGCGGCGTCGCTGGCGAGGTAAAGCGACAGTGCGCCGATCTCCTCGGCCTTGACGAATTCACGGGTCGGCTGCGCCTTGAGGATGACCTCGCTCTTTACCTGTTCCTCGGTCATGCCGCGGGCCCTGGCGGTATCGGGGATCTGCTTCTCGACGAGCGGCGTCAGCACATAGCCCGGGCAGATGGCGTTCACCGTCACGCCGAATTCGGCAAGCTCCAGCGCCGCCGTCTTCGTGAGGCCTAATATACCATGTTTTGCCGCGACATAGGCGGATTTGAAGGGGGAGGCGACGAGCCCATGCGCCGAGGCGATGTTGATGATGCGGCCATGCTTCTTCGCTTTCATCAGCGGGATGGCGGCGCGCATGGTGTGAAAGGAACTCGACAGATTGATGGCGATGATCTGGTCCCATTTTTCGATCGGGAAATCCTCGATCTTCTCGACATGCTGAATGCCGGCATTGTTGACCAGGACATCGACGGTGCCGAAACTCTTTGCGGCCGTTTCGATCAGGTCGGCGATCTCGGCGGGCTTCGTCATGTCGGCCGGATGATAGATCGCCCGGCCTTTCGACACTGATTCAAGCCGCTCGACGATCGCCTTGATTTCATCGGCATTTCCGAAGCCGTTGATGACGACGTTGTCGCCGGTTTCGGCAAAGGCCGTGGCGATCGCAAGGCCGATGCCGCTGGTGGAGCCGGTGACGACGACTGATCTGCTCATATTTTTCTCCTGACAGGCCGATGCTGCGTTGCAACGTTGCTGGGGAGGTTATGCCCAAAGCCGGCAGGCTGGCAATTCCGCTTTATTCGCTTTTCTCACTCGCATCCGTGTCCTATTGATTTGTCACGATAATCATATGCTTGAGGAGGATTTCATGGGTGGATATGTTCTGGCGATCGATCAAGGAACGACGTCGACGCGGGCGATCGTCTTCGATGGCGACATGCACGTCGCCGGCAAGGGCCAGAAGGAATTCACCCAGATCTATCCTCGCTCCGGCTGGGTCGAGCACGATCCCGAGGAAATCTGGGATTCGGTCGTCTTCACTGTCCACATGGCGCTGAGCGATGCCGGCGTTACGGCCAAGGATATTGCAGCACTGGGGATCACCAACCAGCGCGAGACGGTCGTCGTCTGGGAGCGGGAGACGGGCCGGCCGATCCAGAATGCCATCGTCTGGCAGGACCGGCGCACCGCAAGCTATTGCGATAATCTGAAACGGCAGGATCTCGAGCGGCTGTTCACCAAGAAGACCGGCCTGCTCCTCGATCCCTATTTTTCCGGCACGAAGCTTTCCTGGATGCTCGCCAACGTGAAGGGCGCCAGGGCGCGCGCCGCGAGGGGCGATCTCTGCTTCGGCACGATCGACACCTTCCTGATCTGGCGGCTGACGGGCGGCAAGAGCTTCGTCACCGACGCCACCAATGCCTCGCGCACGCTGATGTACAATATTGGTGAAAACGCCTGGGATGAGGATCTGCTCGATATTCTGCGCGTGCCCGCCGCCATGCTGCCTGAGGTGAAGGATTGCGCCGCCGATTTCGGCACGGTCGATCCAGAGATTTTCGGCGCTGCGATCCCGATCCTCGGGGTCGCCGGCGACCAGCAGGCGGCGACCATCGGCCAGGCGTGTTTCCAGCCGGGCATGCTGAAATCGACCTACGGCACCGGCTGTTTCGCGCTGCTCAATACCGGCGCCGACATGGTGCGCTCGAAAAACCGGCTGCTGACCACTATCGCCTATCGCCTGAACGGCGAGACGACCTATGCGCTCGAGGGGTCGATCTTCATCGCCGGTGCCGCCGTGCAATGGCTGCGCGACGGGCTCGGCGTCATCGGCACCGCCGCCGAAACCAATGCGCTGGCCGAGAGGGCCGATCCGACCCAGGAGGTCTATCTCGTGCCCGCCTTCACCGGCCTCGGCGCGCCGCATTGGGATGCCAAGGCGCGCGGCGCGATCTTCGGGCTGACACGCAATAGCGGCCCGGCGGAACTGTCCCGGGCGGCGCTCGAAGCCGTCTGCTACCAGACCCGCGATTTGCTCGACGCCATGCAGAAGGACTGGAAGAACGGCGGCGATGACACGGTGCTGCGCGTCGACGGTGGCATGGTCGCGTCGGACTGGACGATGCAGCGCCTGGCCGACCTGCTCGACGCCCCGGTCGACCGGCCGATGATCCTGGAGACGACGGCGCTGGGCGCTGCCTGGCTCGCCGGCAGCCGGGCAGGGGTATGGCCTGACAGGGACGGTTTTTCGGCGACATGGAAGCGGGACCGGCGGTTCGAGCCCGACATGGACGAGAAGGTGCGCGGCGCCAAGCTCAAGGGCTGGAAGAGCGCGGTCAGGCGGACGCTGAGCGAGGGGTGAGGAACGCGCTATAGGCTCTGGGCGTCTTCAGTTGCCGCGCTCCGCAAGATCACGAATCCCATCCAGAATTTTTTGATGCGGCCTGTCGGTTAAGCGGCTACTCCTTCGTCATTCGGAAAGAGGAGTGAGCGATGCTTTATGCAATCCTTTGTTACGCCCATGAGGAAACTGTCTTCGCCTGGACCAAGGAGGAAGAGTCTGCCGTCATGGAGAAGCTTTACGCCGTGCAGGAGCCGCTTGCCCAATCCGGCAAGCTCGGCCCCGTCGGCCGGCTGATGCCGACGACGGCTGCGACCACCGTGCGCAAGGGCAAGGACGAGCCTTTGGTCATCGACGGGCCTTTTGCGGAAACGAAAGAGGCGCTTCTCGGCTTCTACGTGGTCGACTTCGAAACGCTCGACGAGGCGGTCGACTTTTCGAAACAGCTTTCGTCGGTCAATCCGGGTTCCACCTCTTACGAAATTCGGCCGTTCTACGTCTTCAGGCCGGGAGAAGCTTCATCATGACAGACCTTGCCTGGATCGACCTCGCACTTGCCTCGGCACGCCCGAAGGCGCTCGGCGCGCTGCTGCGCTATTTCCGCAATCTCGATACCGCGGAAGAGGCGTTTCAGGAGGCATGCCTGAGGGCGATCCGGACATGGCCGGAAAAAGGGCCGCCGCGCGATCCCACCGCCTGGCTCATCTTTGTCGGCCGAAACAGCGGGATCGACGCGGTGCGCAAGCGGTCAAAGCTTCAGGCCCTGCCGGATGAGGACATCATTTCCGATACCGAGGACGCCGAAAGCGATATTGCCGAGCGGCTGGACGATTCCCACTATCGCGACGACATCCTGCGGCTTCTCTTCATCTGCTGCCACCCCGATCTGCCGGCGACCCAGCAGATCGCGCTGGCGCTGCGCATCGTTTCCGGCCTTTCGGTTACGCAGATTGCCAGTGCCTTCCTGGTGTCCGAAAGCGCCATGGAGCAACGCATCACCCGGGCCAAGGCGCGCGTCGCCAAGGCCGGCGTGCCATTCGAGACGCCGAGCCCCGAGGAAAGGGCCGAGCGTCTTACGAGCGTCAGCACGATGATCTATCTCGTCTTCAACGAGGGCTACAGCCAGGCCGATCCCAGGCATGAGGCGGCCGCTTTCAGCGACGAGGCGATCCGGCTGGCGCGGCTGATGCTGCACCTCTTTCCGTCCGAACCGGAGTTGATGGGGCTGCTGGCGCTGATGCTTCTGCAGATCTCGCGCCGGCCGGCGCGCTTCAGCGCCGAAGATGAGATCGTGCTGCTCGAAGATCAGGACCGCTCGCTGTGGAACCAGCCTTTCATCAACGAGGCCCTGGCGCTGCTCGACAAGGCGCTGCGACACCGCCGGCCCGGGCCGTATCAGCTTCAGGCGGCCATTGCCGCCATCCATTCCCGGGCGAAGCGCGCCGAAGACACCGACTGGGTGGAAATCGATCTGCTCTATCGCGCGCTGGAGCGGGTTCAGCCTTCGCCCGTCGTGACGCTTAATCGCGCGGTCGTGGTTTCCAAGCTGCACGGGCCGCAGGAGGCGCTCGATCTGATCGATCCGCTCGGTGAGAAGCTCGGCGGCTATTTCTACTATCACGGCCTGCGGGGCGGGCTGCTGAAGCAGCTTGGCTTGACCCGCCAGGCGCGCGAAGCCTTCGACCGCGCGATCGCGCTTGCCCATTCAGCGGCGGAAGCAGCCCATATCCGCCGGCAGATCGACAAGATGCAGGCAGAGGCGGCCCAACCGATCGCGAAATAATCAAGAAAAAATAGGCGCTTTGTCGGAACGGCGAAGTTTGACACGTCCTTGTAACAGCCTGACAGAAACAGGGTTATTCAAATGGAGAGATGTTGAAATGACCACCAGCACCCAACATGAACTCGTCCTCGTTCGCGAATTCGACGCTCCGCGTGAGAAGATCTACAAGGCATGGACCGATCCCGATCTGCTGAAGCAGTGGTTCGTTCCGAGCCCCTGGGGTGTTGCCGAAGCGACGCTCGACGTCCGTCCCGGCGGTTCCAGCGTCGTCGTCATGCAGGATCCCGAGGGCAATCGCTATCCGAACCGCGGCGTCTACCTGGAGATCGTCGAGAACGAGAAGATCGTCTTCACCGACGCCTATACGAGCGCCTGGGTGCCAGCCGAAAAACCTTTCTTCACCGGCGTCATCCTGCTCGAAGACCTCGGCAACGGCAGGACGAAATATACCGCCAAGGCGCTGCACTGGCGCGCTGAAGACAAGGAAACGCACGAGAAGATGGGCTTCCATGAAGGATGGGGCAAGGCCGCAGATCAGCTGGCGGAATTGCTGGCGAGGGCGCCGTCCTGACGCTTCATGTGCGAGTTGAGGCAGCTTGGAAGATGATTCCGCCGGTGCCTCGAAGTCATTGAATTCAGATTCGAATTGATAGTTCGGTCGGCGCCAATGGACGGAGGACCAAAGACATCCCGTTGTTATCGAAATTCTCGAACATTCTGTTCCAGAGTTTGTATTTGCGCTCGGTCTCGGCGATCCTTATCTCCGGGCGGAATTCAACAGGATGCCGACGATGGAACTGGGTCTTTATACGTTTGCGGATGTCAATCCCACTCCCTCCCGCAGCAAGGGAGTGGAAGGGGCCGAACGGCTGAAGCATCTGATCGAGGAGATCGAGCTTGCCGATCAGGTGGGGCTCGACGTCTTCGGGCTCGGCGAACATCATCGGCCGGATTATGCGGCGTCGGCGCCTGCCGTCGCGCTGGCGGCGGCGGCCGTCAAGACGAAAAACATCCGGCTGACCAGCGCGGTCACTGTGCTTTCCTCCGATGATCCGGTGCGCGTGTTCCAGCAGTTTTCGACGCTCGACCTGATTTCGAACGGCCGGGCTGAGATCATGGCGGGGCGCGGCTCCTTCATCGAGTCCTTCCCGCTGTTCGGTTACAATCTCGAGGATTACGACCAGCTCTTCGAGGAAAAGCTCGATCTGCTTTTGGCGTTGCGCGATGGCGAGACGGTCGAGTGGAGCGGCGAGCTTCGCGCGCCGATCCGCGGGCGCGGCGTCTATCCCAGACCGCTGCAGGATCCGCTGCCGCTGTGGATCGCCGTCGGCGGCACGCCGCAATCGGTGGCGCGCGCCGGTGCGCTCGGCCTGCCGGTGGCGCTGGCAATCATCGGCGGCGAGCCGCGCCGTTTCGCGCCGCTCTTCGATCTTTACCGGGAGGCGGCGCGGCGCGCCGGCCAGGATCAGGCCAAGCTGAAAACCAGCATCAATGTCCACGGCTTCATCGCCGAGACGACGGAGGCCGCCGCCGAACAGTTTTACGGGCCGCAGGCCGAAGTGATGAACCGCATCGGCCGCGAGCGCGGCTGGGGGCCGACGAGCCGGACGCAGTTCGACATGTCGCGCGGACCGAACGGTGCGCTCTTCGTTGGGGATCCCGAGGTGGTGGCCGAAAAGATCATCGCCCATCACGCACTCTTCAAGAACGACCGCTTCCTGCTGCAGATGGCGATAGGCCTGATGCCGCATGATCAGATCATGCGCGGCATCGAGCTCTACGGGACGAAAGTCGCGCCGATCGTCAGAAAGGCATTGACTGAAAGCGGCGAAGGGGCGAAAGCCACGGCCTAACCAAGGCGGCTGCGGTCGCCCCTGCGCAAAGCCGGAACAGACGAATGGTTATCGCAAATGACGACGAACTGACAAAACTCAAGGAGATCGGCCGGATCTGCGCCAACGCCATCCAGGTGATGGCGGCGGCGATGGAGCCCGGCATGACGACGCTGGAGCTCGACCGGATCGGCCGCAAGGTGCTCGAAGATTCGGGCGCGCGCTCGGCGCCGGAGTTCTGCTACCAGTTTCCGGGGGCGACCTGCATCAGTATCAATGAGGAAATCGCCCACGGCATTCCCGGGCCGCGCGTCATCCACGCCGGCGACCTTATCAACATCGACGTTTCGGCCGAGAAGGACGGCTTCTTCGCCGATACCGGCGCTTCCTTCGCGATGCCGCCGGTCAAGCCGAAGATCGACAAGCTCTGCCGCGACGGCAAGCGGGCGCTCTGGGTCGGGCTTAACCAGGTGAAATCGGGCGAGCCGCTGGCAAAGATCGGCACCGCTGTCGGCGCCTTCGCGCAGAAGAACCGCTATACGCTGGTCGCCAATCTGGCGAGCCACGGCGTCGGCCGCTCGCTCCACGAGGAGCCGGCCGAACTCTCGACCTGGCCGGACCCTTCGGAAAAACGCGTCATGACGGATGGGCTCGTCTTTACTGTCGAGCCTTTCCTGTCGCTCGGCGCGACCTGGGCGGAAGGCGGCGACGATGCATGGACGCTCTATGCCGATCCGAAGGCGCCGACCGTGCAGTATGAACACACGGTTGTGGCAACGCGTAACGGGCCGGTGATACTGACTTTACCGGACGGGCGGGCGTAGGGCAGCGCCATTAGGGAAGCGCCGCGCCCTTCGAGGATACCCGATGGTTACCGTGATCTGCCGGCGTCTCGACGGCGCATCGTCGGGGACGGTCACTTCTCCTCCCTCATTCCTGTGCTCGTCACAGGAATCCAGCCACCGCGCGTCGGCGCGGTGAATGACTCCATAAGCAGTTGAAGACAGTCTCACGCGCCCAGGGACCTGGGCGCACTGGATTCCTGTGACGAGCACAGGAATGAGGGCGGAGAGGTTTAGTGCACTTGCAACCCACCGAACTCGGCGCCAACCTTCTTCCTCACCCCCGCGTTTCCGGCCTGCCGCCCTGCAGGATTTCCGTCGCCGCACGTTCCAATATGCCGGCGATGCGGGCGCCCTCGGGCTTCGACCAGGGATAACGCATCCGAAGGGCCGAGCGCAGCAGCAAGCGGGCGGCGCGGATATCGCCGCCGTCCTGCATGAAATCGCCGTCATCACCCTCGTCGGCGCCGTGTCGGTCGGTTTCGAAGACGCGCTTCACATAGGCCATCTTCTCGCCGATGCGTTCCAGCTTGGCGAGCGTGTGCAGGATCATGTCGCGGTTTTCCTCGACGCGGCGGCGGCCGGCCTCGGTGATGCTGTAGAGTTTCTTGGTACCCTCGTTCTCCACCTCGGCAAGACCGGTTTCTTCGAGATAGGTGAGCGCCGGGTAGATAACGCCGGGGCTCGGCACGTAGAAGCCGCCGGAGCGTTCCTCCAGCAACTTTATCAATTCATAGCCGTGGCGGGGTTGCTCAGCGAGCAGCGCCAGAATGACGAG
The DNA here is from genome assembly GCF_014195245.1 of Rhizobium sp. BK619. Lineage (NCBI taxonomy): Bacteria > Pseudomonadati > Pseudomonadota > Alphaproteobacteria > Hyphomicrobiales > Rhizobiaceae > Rhizobium > Rhizobium sp. BK619. The sequence goes on from NZ_JACIBH010000019.1 coordinate 99,570, forward strand.
CTGCAGATCGCCGGCCGCAAATTTGCGGCCCATGCGGAAAGCGTCGCCGAACATGCCGCCCTTAAAACCTCTCATGACTTTTCCTTTCATCGTTGGATGTATCGTTGGCTATGTCGTAAAACATATATCGTAAGATAATTGCTTTTAAGGGAGGCGAGGAATTTTTCATGTTTCCGGAAATTGATCGACCGATCAGAATTACTTGATTGTCGTGCAGGTGCTGCGGCGCGATAAGCGCTGCATGCTCGAGCGCATCCGTCATTCCCCGCCGAATCTCGTATCCACTGCCGCCGCCGGCGCCGTTGCGATGGCGGCGGCCATGGGCTTCGGGCGTTTCTCCTACACGCCGATCCTGCCCGGCATGATGAGCGGCGTGCCGCTTTCGGCGGCGGATGCAGGTTTTATCGCTTCGGCGAATTTCGTCGGTTATCTCGTCGGCGCCGTGCTTGCCGCCTATGGCTGGGCGGCGGGGCGCGAGCGGCTGGTGGCGCTGCTGGCACTGCTGGCCACCGCAATCCTGCTCGCCGCCATGGCCGCCACAAATTCCGTCGCAGTCTTTGCCGTCATTCGCTTTCTGGCCGGCCTCGCCAGCGCTTTTGCGATGGTCTTCACCTCATCGATCGTGCTCAGCCACGGGGCTGCCGCCGGCAACGACCATGTGCAGGCAGCGCATTTCGGCGGGCCGGGGGCGGGGATCGCGCTGTCCTCGATCATGGTGTTTCTCATCGGCCTCGGCTTTCACGGCGGCCCGGAAAGCTGGCGCGCCGACTGGATTGGCGGCGCGCTCTACTGCGCGGCGAGCCTCGTCGTGGTCTTTCTGCTCTTGCCGTCGGCGCCGGCGCAATCGGCGCGCACGGGCAAGGAGCCGGCCCTCGTCTGGAGCCGACCGATGGTGCTGATCACGCTGTCCTACGGCCTGTTCGGCTTCGGCTATGTGATCACCGCGACCTTTCTCGTCACGATCGCCCGCCTGTCCGCCACGGGTGCCTTCGTCGAATTTCTCTGCTGGTTCATCGCCGGCCTGACGTCGGCGGTGGCGCTGTTTGCCTGGAAGCCGCTGGTCAGGCCGCTCGGGCTCGGCGGCGTCTATGTCGCAGCACTTCTGGTCGAAGCCGCCGGCGTGCTCGCAACCGTCATGCTGCCGCACTCTGCCGCACCGCTGATCGGCGGCGCGCTGTTCGGGGCGACCTTCCTCGCGATCACCGCTTACGGGCTGCAGATCGGCCGCAAGCTTTCCCCGGAGAGCCCGCGGCGGATCCTGGCGATGATGACGGCCGCCTTCGGTGTCGGCCAGATCGTCGGGCCTGTCGTTGCCGGCTGGATTGCCGAACGCTCGGGCAGTTTCACCTTTCCGACGGTAATTGCCGCAGCCGCGCTCATCGCCTGCGCGGGGCTGGTGATGCCGGTGATCAAGAAAATCGCTTAACCCGTTACATCTGCGTAACAATCGGCTGAACCCATTGCTGCTTCCTTCGAACTGCCTTAGTTTCCGGCAAAATCAGTGTTCCATGACACTCCCGAGACTCACAGTTCAGGAAAGCAAAGCTCCCCGTGTTTCATTCCTTTTTTCCCCAGCCGAAGGCGTTCTTTACCTCGCTCGTGGTTTGGACGCTGATTTCGATCGCCGGCTGGTATCTCTTCGCCGGTCATCTCGGTGTATCGCTCGGCTATGGGCCTGTTCCGGAAGAACAGCAACCTATCGACCTGTCGTTCTTCCTGCTGCCCGAAAATCTTTGGTTCTACGGCTATTTCTTCCTTACGGCGGTGATTTTCTGTGGCGCATGGCATCTGAAGGCGGTGCATCATCCCTGGAAGTTGTGGTCGATCTGGGGGTCGGCGCTGATCATCTTCGTCACCTATTTCGGCGTCCAGATCAGCGTCGTGATCAACAACTGGCGCCGGCCATTCGGCGACCTGCTGCAGAACGCATTGTCGAAGCAGCCGGGCATTTCCGTCGACAATTTTTATAGCTTGATGTGGGTCTTCTGTCAGATCGCGTTCCTCAGCATGTTCGTGTCGATCATGACCGACTTTTTCACCAGCCACTACATCTTCCGCTGGCGCACGGCGATGAACAATTTCTACATGTCGAAGTGGGAAAAGCTGCGCCATATCGAAGGCGCCTCGCAGCGCGTTCAGGAAGACACGATGCGCTTTTCGAGCACGCTCGAAGGTCTTGGCATCAGCCTCATCAACTCGGTGATGACGCTCGTGGTATTCCTTCCGATCCTTCTGGCGCTGTCGCATTATGTGACGGAACTACCGTTCATTGGGCCGGTGGCGAATTCGCTCTTCTGGCTGGCGCTCTTCTGGTCGGCGTTCGGCACGGTTTTGCTGGCGGTCGCGGGCGTCAAGCTGCCGGGCCTGAACTTCCGTAACCAGCGCGTCGAAGCGGCCTATCGCAAGGAGTTGGTCTATGGCGAGGACCATGCGGAACGGGCTCAGCCGCTGACGGTCACCGAACTCTTCGGCAACGTTCGCCGCAACTATTACCGCATGTATTTCCACTACATGTATTTCAATGTCGCCCGCTATTTCTACATCCAGGCCGACGCACTCTTCGTGGTCTTCATGCTGGTGCCGACGATCGTGGCGGGCACTATCACCTACGGTATCTTCCAGCAGATCTCGACAGCCTTCGGGCAGGTCAGCAACTCGTTCCAGTATCTGGTCAATTCCTGGACAACGATCATCGAGCTGCTCTCTATCCACAAGCGCCTCAAGGCCTTCGAGGCAGCAATTGACGATGAGCCGCTGCCGGATATCGACCAGCGTTATCTGGAGCGTGATGCGGGTGTCGTGCACGCCGACGGTTGATGAGTGGGGCTGCCTGGATGGGGAAGGGTACGCGGGCATTCCATGACGGCATGCCGTGTGGCCCCCTCATCCGCCCTACGGGCACCTTCTCCCCGCTGGGGAGAAGAGGGAGTTGAGACGCCGCTGCTTGTCTCTTCTCCCCAGCGGGGAGAGGTGGCGGTAGCCGGATGAGGGGGCCGCTCGGTTCGACGTTTCGCTTTAAAAACTATCCCGTCATAGCCCCGACGTCTGCTGCAATCTTCCGCGCGCCTCGATCATCGGGATCGCTTCCGAATAGCTGACGCAGGCGACATCGGCTCGATGGCAGACGTCGCTGACCAGACGGTCGAGGGCGCGCCAGTAGGCGCCGCCGTTCATCTCGACGAAGTGGAAGCCGAGCTGGAGGGGGATTCGGCTTCCGGCATATTGCTTGTCAAAAGCCTCTTTGAAGGCTGAATAGGCGCGCTGCTCGAAGGCTGAACTGTCTGCGGTATCTTCCTCGCCTTTGGAGTGGCGTACGAAGAGATTGTAGTCCATGCCGATGATCGGTTTTTCGCTTGGGCCTTCAGGGATCAGCGGCAGGCCGAAGCGGATGATGCCGTCCTCCTCGACAGGCATGGCCGGGCCTTTGGTGACGAGGCTCGCGTCATAGCTGAAGCCCGCCTTCTTTTCGGCGGCAATCATGTCGGCGCCCGCGGTCGCGGAAAGGTAGGGGGCGCGGAAACCCTTGATGCCGTGATCGGCGAGATCCTGCCAGCCGGCCGGCTCGTCCAGACCGACGCCTTTCCAGGCATTTTTCAGGGTTGCGTGGAAGGTGGCGTATTCGGCCGACCAGTCGGCCTCGCTCCACTCGCGGCCATCGAAATGGCCGCAGGCGTGGCTCGATATGTCGTGACCTTCGAGATGGGCGTGCCAGATATTGCCGAGGCGTTCGCGGATCTCGTCGCCGCTCTGGGCGAAGCCGACATTGGATTTTCCGCGTTTCTGGTGCGGCGCCTGGTAGGCCTTCTTCGCCGCCTCGTTCATCAGGAAGGTGCAGGATAGGAAATAGGTGAAATGGGCGCCGTTCTTTGCGGCCATCTCGCGGCTTTTCAGCCAGAGCGCATTGTCGTGGGCGCCGTCGAACGAGATGATGACCAGCTGTTTCGGCCGGTCGGCCGCCTCTGCCGTGACAGGCAGAAGGAAGGAGGCAGCCAGACAGGCGGAGAGGAGAGGACGAGACATGGGCACCGCGACAATTTGTTCGCGGTTTCCCTCCGATAGAATTGCGGCGAAGCTGCGGTCTCAACTGGTATTTTTTCCCGCCAGCCGCTAAGCCATGACAAACGGCACGGAAGGGATCCGCCATGGCATTGCTTATCGTCGGCATTATACTTTTCCTCGGGGTGCATCTGGTGCGGGTGGTCGCCCCCGGCTTTCGCGCCTCGATGATCGCAAGCCTCGGCGAGAAGGGCTGGCGGGCGGCTTATTCGATCGCCAGTCTTGCGACGCTGATTCTGTTGATCTACGGATTTGGCCAAGCCCGCCAGGTGACCGGCATACTCTACAATCCGCCGGTCTGGATGGCGCATATCACCATTACCCTGATGCTGATCGCGATGATCTGTCTGGTCGCCTCGCTGCTGCCGGCGGGGCATATTGCGACCAAGGCCAAACATCCGATGGTGCTGTCGGTGAAGATCTGGGCGCTGGCGCATCTGCTCGCCAATGGCGAGACCTCGTCGGTGCTGCTGTTTGCGGCCTTTCTCGCCTGGGGCGTCATCCTGCGCATTTCGCTGAAACGGCGGCAGCGGGCGGGCGAGATCGTGCTCCGGCCGTTCGTGTCGGCCAAATACGATCTCTATGCGATCGTCATCGGCATCGTCGTCTGGGCGCTGATCATCTGGAAGCTGCACGAATGGTTGATCGGCGTTTCGCCGCTTGTGATGTAACGAATCTTTCATATCCCCCTTACAACTGCGGCAAAATGGGGTAGAAGGCCCGGCAATATGCATCTTGCATAGTGTTGGGTATTTCCGCGGCCGGAGACGAGAATGGCATTCAACGACGACAGCTTCATCCGTGAAGTCAATGAGGAATTGCGGTCCGACCAGATGAAGGGTGTCTGGCGCCGCTTCGGCCGCTATATCATCGTCGTCGCCATCCTGATCGTCGTCGGCACTGCCGGCAAGGTTCTCTATGAATATTGGGACGATACCCGCTCCTCTGGCGCCGGCGATCAGTTCCTGGCGGCAATGAAGCTTGCCGACGAGAACAAGAACGATGAAGCGCTGGCCGCGCTCGATAAGCTCGAAAAGGAAGGCCATGGTGCCTATCCGGTGCTGGCGCGCATGCGGGCCGCGACCGTTCAGGCGCAGAAGGGCGACGCTGCCGCGGCGATTGCTGCCTTCAACGAGATCGGCAAGGATAATGGCGTTCCGGCCGCCGTGCGCGACGCCGCCAAAATGCGGGCCGGCTGGCTGCTGATCGAAAACGGCTCCTACGAACAGGTTTCGGCCGCGATCGAGGAAATGGCCGTGCCGGGCAACGCCTTCCGCCATTCGGCGCGCGAAGCGCTCGGCCTTGCTTCCTATAAGGCCGGCAACATGGCGCAGGCGCGGCAATGGTTCCAGTCAATCGTCGACGATACCGACAGCCCGCGCAATGTTACCAATCGCGCTCATATGATGCTTGATCTCATTACCGCATCCGGCAAGGCGCCCGCCGCGCAGGGCTGAGTTTTAAGGAAAAAGAATGAGTTTCACGGTCGCGATCGTCGGTCGTCCGAATGTCGGCAAGTCGACGCTTTTCAACCGCCTGGTGGGAAAGAAGCTGGCGCTTGTCGACGACACGCCAGGCGTGACTCGCGACCGCCGGCCGGGCGATGCGCGGCTGATGGGCCTGACCTTTACCATTATCGACACGGCCGGTCTGGAAGAGGCCGATGAGGAAAGCCTGCAGGGCCGGATGCGCGCCCAGACGGAAGCGGCAATCGACGAGGCCGATCTTTCGCTTTTCGTCGTCGATGCCAAGAACGGGCTGACGCCCGTCGACACGGCTCTTGCAGAAATGCTGCGTCGGCGCGGCAAGCCGGTGGTGCTGGTCGCCAATAAATCCGAAGCACGCGGCTCCGACAGCGGCTTCTACGACGCCTATACGCTCGGGCTTGGCGAGCCGACGCCGATCTCGGCCGAACACGGCGAGGGCATGCTCGATCTGCGCGACGCGATCGTCGAGGCGATCGGCAAGGACCGGGCCTATGCCAAGGAGGATGTCGCCGTCACCAACGTCGATATTTCCGAGGCCGCGAGTGAAGGCGAAGACGAGGACGAAGAGCCCGTCTATGACGACACCAAGCCGCTCAGGGTGGCGATCGTCGGCCGGCCGAATGCCGGCAAGTCTACGCTGATCAACCGTTTCCTCGGCGAGGACCGGCTTTTGACCGGGCCGGAGGCAGGCATCACCCGCGATTCCATTTCGGTCGAATGGGATTGGCGCGGCCGCACCATCAAAATGTTCGATACCGCAGGCATGCGCCGCAAGGCGCGGGTGACCGAGAAGCTGGAGAAGCTTTCCGTCGCCGACGCGCTGCGCGCCATCCGTTTTGCCGAAACCGTCGTCATCGTCTTCGATGCGACGATCCCTTTCGAGAAGCAGGATCTGCAGATCGTCGATCTCGTGCTGCGCGAAGGCCGCGCGGCCGTGCTCGCCTTCAACAAGTGGGACATGATCGAAGACCGGCAGGCGGTGCTTGCCGATCTTCGCGAAAAGACCGACCGGCTGCTGCCGCAGGCGCGCGGCATCCGCGCTGTGCCGATCTCCGGCCAGACCGGCTGGGGCCTCGACAAGCTGATGCAGTCGATCATCGACACGGACAGGGTCTGGAACAAGCGCATTTCGACGGCAAAGCTTAATCGCTGGCTGGAAACGCAGCAGATCCAGCACCCGCCACCGGCCGTTTCCGGCCGCCGGATCAAGCTGAAATATATGACGCAGGTGAAGGCCCGTCCGCCGGCCTTCATGATCTCCTGCACCCGTTCGGATGCCCTGCCGGAATCCTATACGCGCTATCTGATCAACGGCTTGCGCGCCGATTTCGACATGCCGAGCGTGCCGATCCGTATTCATTTCCGTTCGGCCGAGAATCCGTTCGAGGGTAAGAAGAGGCGGACGTAGAGGCTGGGACGCGGGGTCGGCGCCTTGTGCGGATATCGATCCGTGCCTAAGGCACCCCCCTCTGCCCTGCCGGGCATCTCCCCCAAGGAGGTAGATCGACTCGCGGATGGTATCTCCCCAAACAATTGATGTTGGAGCGAGCGGGTCCGCCCAGCCGATCTCCCCACCTGTGGGGGAGATGCCCGGCAGGGCAGAGGGGGCTCAGGCACGACCATCTCCGTCGTCTTGAACCTAAGCAGCGCTCTTGTCCAGCGCTTCGCGCAACGCCACGATCTGGAACCGGGAGAGATCCGCCGCATCGCAGCCGTTCGCGTCACGTCGATGCGCTACGACGGCACGATCCACGACTTTGTGCCGTTGAACGCCATCGCCGAAACACTGCTGCGCATAGCGCGATCGCCATCGCGAACGACACGCTTTGCATAATAGGGAGATCAGTCTGCGGAGGGGAGAGGCCCGGCGGTTTCGCCGGGCTTTCTGCTTCTTGGCAGCGATTTGGCAAACTGCCAGGCCTTTTTCCATTTTGGCGTAATGACGCCGTTGGCGGCGCGGATATTGTTGATGAACTGCAGTGTCGCCGCTTCCCAGGAATATTGCATGGCAAGCTCACGCGCCTTGGTGCGCGAGGCGGAGAGGGCGGCAAGGCAGGCGGCCTGAAGGTTCTGGTCGAGCGCGCCAACCTCGCTGTCTTCGCCGAGAATATCGAGCGGGCCGGTGACCGGATAGGCGGCAACCGGCACACCCGATGCCAGCGCTTCAAGGATGGTGTTGCCGAACGTGTCGGTGAGTGACGGAAAGACGAAGACGTCGGCCTGGGCATAGGCTTTGGCCAGTTCCTCGCCGAACTTCACACCGGTAAAGTGCACATCGGGATAGCGCTGCTCCAGCTCGGCGCGCGCCGGGCCGTCGCCCACGACGACCTTCGAACCGGGCAGGTCGAGATCGAGAAAGGCCGGCAGGTTCTTTTCCAGCGCCACGCGGCCGACCGTCATAAAGATCGGGCGGGAAAGGCCGAATGGCTTTTCCTCAAGCGGCATGGGATGGAATTGCGTGGCGTCGATGCCCCGGGTCCAGGGCATCAGGTTCTTGATGCCGCGTGCCGAAAGCTCGCGAGCTAGACTCGGGGTGGCGACCATGCAGCCGGCGCCGCCATTATGGAACCAGCGTACGAAGGCATAAAGCCAGCTTTGCGGAATCGGCAGGCGGGCGGAAACATATTCGGGGAAGCGCGTGTGATAGCTGGTGGAGAAGGGCATGCCCTTGCGCAGGCACCAGCGGCGGGCGGTCAACCCCAGTGGCCCTTCCGTGGCGATATGCACATAGGAGGGATTGTGTTTTTCGATCTCACGGGCGATGCGGCGGTAGTTGGCGATCGACAGGCGGATCTCGGGATAGGTCGGGCAGGGGATGCTGTTGAAGCGCTCCGGCGTCACCATCGAAACAGCCACGCCCATCTTGGCCAGCTCGCGATTGGTGTTCTCGATCGAGCGCACAACGCCGTTGACCTGCGGATGCCAGGCGTCGGTGATGATCACCAACCGTTCGGGCAGGTTGCCGGCGGCTGCGGCATTGGCCCAGCTCTCGCTGTGATGAGTGTTTGCCGGACGTTGCAGCATGTCACGATTTCCATCCGCGTTGCATCGATATGCCAACGCTCAACCCCAAAGCGGGGTTCCGGAACGGCGATTCCCGCTTGCCTATTTTGAGGCATGACCATGATGGAAATATTACAGCCGCATGCCAGCGTTTGCAGGCCTTTCAGCGGCCCGATCCCCGCGAATATGTCAGCGGCCGATCGCGGTTTTCATGCGGAAAGAAGGACGGCGCCGGTCGTGGACCGGCGCCGTTTGGGAGGTTAAGCGGCAGCGGAAGCCGAGCTTGCAGTCGGAACTTCCGAAATCGTCTTCAGAACCTGCGAAGCGATCTGGTAGGGGCAGCCCTGTGAGTTCGGGCGGCGATCTTCCAGATAGCCCTTGTAGTCGTTCTTGACGAAGGAGTGCGGGACGCGGATCGAGGCGCCACGGTCGGCAACGCCGTAGGAGAACTTGTTCCACGGTGCCGTTTCGTGCTTGCCGGTCAGGCGCTTGTCGTTGTCAGGACCGTAGACTTCGATGTGGTCCATCAGGTTCTTTTCGAACTGCGCCATCAGCGCTTCGAAATAGGCCTTGCCGCCGACTTCGCGCATGTACTTGGTCGAGAAGTTGCAATGCATGCCCGAGCCGTTCCAGTCGGTGTCGCCGAGCGGCTTGCAGTGATACTCGATGTCGATGCCGTATTTTTCGGTCAGGCGCTGCAGCAGGTAGCGTGCCATCCAGATCTGGTCGGCGGCTTTCTTGGAGCCCTTGCCGAAAATCTGGAATTCCCACTGGCCCTTGGCCACTTCGGCATTGATACCTTCGTGGTTGATGCCGGCAGCCAGGCAGAGGTCGAGATGCTCTTCGACGATTTCGCGGGCGACGTCGCCGACGTTCGAATAACCGACGCCGGTGTAGTAGGGGCCTTGCGGAGCCGGATAACCCTGCTCAGGGAAGCCGAGCGGACGACCGTTCTGATAGAAGAAATATTCCTGCTCGAAGCCGAACCAGGCGTCTTCGTCGTCGAGGATGGTGGCGCGGGCGTTGCTCGGGTGCGGCGTGACGCCATCGGGCATCATGACTTCGCACATCACGAGCGCGCCATTGGTGCGGGCCGGGTCGGGATAGATGGCGACCGGCTTCAGCACGCAATCGGAGCTGCGGCCTTCGGCCTGCATGGTCGACGAACCGTCAAAGCCCCAGAGCGGAAGCTGTTCCAGCGTCGGGAATACGTCGAATTCCTTGATCTGCGTCTTGCCACGCAGGTTCGGTACCGGAGTGTACCCATCGAGCCAAATATACTCGAGCTTATATTTTGTCATCGTGACTCTCTCAATGCTACGAAGGTGAGCAAATCCGGAGACGATCTCGGCGCGCAAGCGCACCCAACCGCCAGGGGATGCACCTCTAAAAGCACGTAGCGTGCCAGTTCGGCCGCCGGGACAAGAAAAATCGCAAATCAGCTGGTCGAGATGCATTTTTCTTTTGTCAAATCCACCCCGTTTTGACGGGGAAGGCCGTATCATCAGCACGAAACCGGTTTTCCCCTTCGGAACCGGATGAAAATTTCGGCGTTAGCCCGGAGTGATGAAGTGTTGAACAAATAGGCGGGCGCTGTCGGCATAGACAGCATATCGATCAATCATAATGTAGAGATGCATATAATTTGTGCAATTTGCATAAACTATGTGCATCGTGTTATGGTCGCGGCCTTGAATGTCGATGCGCCGAACTGAATGGAGGCGATCTCATGCCCACCGGTTTCCATCGTGAATCCGCAACGGTCTATCAGTTTCCCGTCAAGCCGCCGCGGGCCGCCAGCCGGTTCGAACGCGCCCGGCTGATGGAACGCGAGGCCGCCGATATTTGCGACGCGGCACTCGACAGTTGCTGGTACCATGACGAGGCGGTTCGCGAGACCGATCGGCCGACGAAGTCCTGAGGTCCTACCCATTTAACGGGTCGGAAGGCCGAGAAGGCAGGAAACGCCTCGTACGTGGCATTCGTACCGAATTTTTATGCGCGGGCTTAGCCGCCGTCCAATCCGAGTTTTTCCTTTGCCACCAATGCGCCGTGTTCGCTGACGACACGGGCTGCGACGCCTGCGGCGAAGCGGGCGGCGGCGGTTGCATCCGCTGTTTCCAGATAGTGCGCAAGGAAGGCGCCGTTGAAGCTGTCGCCGGCGCTGGTGGTATCGACCACTTGCTCGACCTTCTTGGCCGGAACGAAGCTCTCCTCGCCGGCGAAATTCAGCCTGACCCCGTCCGCGCCGTTCTTCACGACGATATGGACAGCGCCCAGCGCGCGATAGCGGTGGACCGTCGCTTCAATGGAATCGTCACCGAAATGGGCGGCTTCGTCGTCGAAGCTCGGCATGACGAGGACGGAGGAGCGTGCGCCCTCGCTGATCGTCGCGTGCATGATGTCATAGCTCGACCACAGGCGAGGGCGGATGTTCGGGTCGAACACGACCAGCTTGCCGGCGGCCTTGGCACGGCGGATCTCGGCGAGCAGCGTTGCGGCGTCCTCCTGCGGCAGGATGGCAAGGGTGATGCCGGAGAAATAGACGAGGTCAGCGCTCTCCACCGCCTCGCGCAGGCTGTCGGGATCGGCGGCCAGGCTGCGGGCAGCTGAGCTGTCGCGCCAGTAGCTGAAGGAGCGTTCGCCGTTCTTCAGGTTGATCATGTAAAGGCCGGGCGTCTTGCCCCTGATGCGGCGGATGAGGCTCGTGCCGATGCCCGCCTTGTCGATGAAGGCCACCATCTCATCCGACATGGCGTCGTCGCCAAGCGCCGTGAAATAATCGACCGACCAGTCGGGGCCAAGGCAGGCGCGGGCATACCAGGCGGTGTTGAACGTATCGCCGGCGAAACCTTTGCGCAGCAGGCCGTCGCCTGCCTGCGAGAGTTCCACCATGCATTCACCGATCGATAGAAACCGTCTGCTCACCTTGTCCTCCCGGCACTGCTCTTCATCGCTGATACGCGGAGCCAGACGGAGTGACAAGCGTTGATATCGTGGATGCCGATATCGCAGGAGGTAAAAGCCCGCCTTCGCGAACGAGGCGAAGGCGGGCGCCGGCGCAGGCTGCTTATTCGTGGATGGTGTAGCTGCCCATCTGGCAGAGATCCTGCGTATCTTCGGTGGTCGCGAGGTTTGAGCCTTCCTCGAACTCGAAGCGCATATCGTATTTGCAGACGGTGCGGCCATCGGCGATGGTGATGTCGATGCTTTCGCCCGGATCGAGAACGTCTTCGCCGAAGACGTCTTCCTCCCAGTTGGCGACACCCGTCGGCGAGCTGTAGAAGCGCGTCAGGACGGAGTCAGTGCCGTTGGTGAGCTTGAACTTCAGATCTTCGGCCTGTGCCGAAATGGCGGAGGCAGCGATGATCGCAGATGCAACTGCGATCAATCCCGATAGTCTCGATTTCATATATGCGTTCCCCTAACCCGTGATTGGGCGGGAAAGCGTTAGCATGCGCTCAGATAAATCTTTCTTATCGGGGACTTTAGAACCCAAAATAAGTCCGTTTTTCCAGGCGCTTCATCCTGATATTGCGTCGCCGCTCATGGCCTGTCCATATGATAGCAGGCTGCCTTCTGGCCGGGACGGACCTCCTCGGTCGGCGGCATTTCGGTGCGACAGATATCGGTCGCCTTCCAGCAGCGCGGCGAGAAGACGCAGCCTTTCGGCGGGTTGAGTGGCGAGGGCGGATCGCCCTGCAGGCGGATGCGGGTGCGAAGGCGCGCGAGCTTCGGATCCGGGATCGGTGCTGCGGAAAAGAGCGCCTGCGTATAGGGATGGGCCGGATGGTCGAAGACGGTGGCGCAGTCGCCGGCTTCCACCACCCTGCCGAGATAAAGCACCAGCACATCGTCGGAGATCAGGCGGACGACGGAAAGGTCGTGGCTGATGAAGATCAGCGTCAGGCCGAATTCCTTGCGCAGTTTACGCAGAAGCGTAATCACCTGACCCTGGATCGAGACGTCGAGTGCCGAAACCGGCTCGTCGCAGATGATCAGCTTCGGTTTGGTGACGACGGCGCGGGCAATGCCGATACGCTGGGCCTGGCCGCCGGAGAATTCGTGGGGGTAGCGGTTGATCATCTCCGGCACCAGCCCGACGGCGGTCATAATTTCGCGGACACGTTCGGTGCGCTCGGCCTTCGAAAGCTTCGGCTCGAAAACGGTGAGCGGTTCGGCGATGATGTCTCCAACGGTCATGCGCGGGTCAAGCGAGGCGATCGGATCCTGGAAGATGATCTGCATGTCGCGGCGGGCTGCGCGCATTTCCTCTTCCGAGAGGTCGAGAAGATTGCGGCCCTGCCAGAGGATGCGGCCCTTCTGCGATTTCAAGAGCCGCAGGATGGAGCGGCCGAGCGTCGACTTGCCGCAGCCGGATTCGCCGACGACGCCGAGGGTCCGACCCTCGGCGAGATCGAAGCTGACATTGTTGACGGCGGTGAGGAAAATCGGCGGCTTGAACAAGCCCTTTGCCGGCAATTCGAACTGGGTCGTCAGGTTCTCGACCCTTAGAAGCGATCGGTCAGCCATGATTCAGCAACTCCTCACGACGTGGGAACGGATGATAGCAGGCGGCGCAGTGATGCGGCGCGAGTGTTTCGAGCGGCGGCGGACGGTCGATGCAATCGTCCTGGACCTGCGAACAGCGCGGCGAGAAATTGCAGCCCTTCGGCAGGTGCTGCAGGTTCGGCGGGCGCCCGGGGATGACGACGAGCTCGTCGACATCCTGATCCGGGCGCGGGATCGAGGCATGCAGAGCTGCGGTATAGGGATGGGCCGGATTGTCGAAAAGCTCGTCGACGGGCGCCTCCTCGACGATGCGGCCGGCATACATGACGGCGACGCGGTCGGCGAGGCCGGCGACGACGCCGAGATCATGGGTGATCATGATCAGCGCCGTGTTCATCTCCGCCGTCAGGTCGTTGAATAGATCGAGGATCTGCGCCTGGATGGTGACGTCGAGCGCCGTCGTCGGCTCGTCGGCGATGAGCAGCTTCGGTTTGGTGAGCAGCGCCATTGCGATGACGATGCGCTGGCGCATGCCGCCTGAGAGTTCATGCGGATAGAGGTGGAAGCGCCGCGTCGGGTCGGGGATGCCGACGCGTTTCAGCATGTCGAGGGCAGCGTCCGATGCGGCGCGTGCCGTCAGGCCGCGGTGAACCTCGAGCTGTTCGGTCAGCTGCCGTGAAATCTTCAGCGAGGGATTCAAGGCAGTCATCGGGTCCTGGAAGACCATCGCCATGTCCTTGCCGCGGATCTGGTCGAGCTCGCGCGGTTTCAGCGACAACACATCCCTGCCTTCGAGCAGCGCCTGTCCCGTCGTCCTGCCGTTCTTGGCGAGCAGGCCCATGATGCCGAGGAAGGTCTGGCTCTTACCCGAGCCGGATTCGCCGACAATGGCAACGCGCTCGCCGCGCCTGACGGTGAGGTTCATGTTCGAGACCGCCTTCACCTCGCCGTCAGGCGTCGCGAAGGTGATCGAATAGTCCTTGAGTTCGAGGAGGACGTCCTTTTGTGTTTCGTAGGGCATTCTTAGCGATCCTTCGGGTCGAACGCGTCGCGCAGGCCGTCGCCGATGAAGAGCAGACTGAGCAGCAGGGCCACGAGGAAGCTCGCCGGGAAGATCAGCAGCCAGGGCATGCTTTCCATGGCGTCGGTCCCTTCGGCGATCAGGGTGCCGAGCGAGGTCAGCGGTTCCTGGACGCCGAAACCGAGATAGGACAGGAAGCTTTCGGTGGCGATGATTTCGGGCACGGTCAGTGCTGCGAAGATGACCACCGGACCGACGAGATTCGGAATGATGTGTTTGACGATGATCTTGAACGGCCGCTGCCCGGAGGCTCGGGCGGCCTCGATGAATTCGCGATGCTTGATCGACAGCGTCTGGCCACGCACGATACGGGCCATGGTCAGCCACTCCAGCGCGCCGATGGCGGCAAAGAGCAGATAGACGTTGCGGCCGAAGATCACCATCAGCAGGATGACGAAGAGGATGTAGGGAAGCGCATACATGATATCGACGAAGCGCATCATGATCGCGTCCAGCCTGCCGCCGATATAGCCGGATATCGCACCGTAGAGCACGCCGATGACGACCGAGACGACGGTCGCCGTCAGTGCTACGGCAAGCGAGATGCGGGTGCCATAAAGGACGCGGGCGAGGAGATCGCGGCCGTTCGGGTCGGTGCCGAAATAATGGCCGGTCTCGATCGAGGGCGGGATGCGGAAGGCGGCCCAGTCCGGATCCTCGTAATTGAAGGGAATGAACCAGGGGCCGAGGAAAGCAGCCAGGATCAGCAGTGCCAGGACGACGATCGACAGCACGGCCGCCTTGTTGCGCCCGAGGCGGCGCAGCGCATCCCTGGTGAGCGAGCGGCCTTCAGGTGCAAGGCCTTCCGCCTCCAGAAGCTCCTGGGCGAGAAGTTCGCGTTTTGCGGGGTTAAGGATCATCGGTTTCTCACTTTCGGATCCAGCCAGGCATAGGCGATATCGACCAGAAGGTTCAGGAACACGATCAACACCATGTAGAAGATGACCGTACCGAGAACCATGCCGTAATCGCGGTTCAGCGCCGCGTTGACGAAGTAGCGGCCAATGCCGGGCAATCCGAAGATGCTCTCGACGACCAGCGAGCCGGTGAGAAGGTAGCTTGCCGCCGGACCCAGATAGGAGACGACCGGCATCAGCGCCGGCTTCAGCGCATGGCGCATCACCGTCAGCCGCGGGCCGATGCCCTTGGCCTTCGCCGTGCGGATGAAGTTCTGGTTCATCACCTCGATCATCGAGCCACGGGTGATGCGCGAGATGCGGCCTGCATGCGGCAGGGACAGAACGACGATCGGCAGGATCAGGTATTTGATCGACCCGTCGCCCCAGCCGCCGACCGGAAACCAGGCGAGATGGATGCCGAAGATAAGCTGCAGGATCGGCGCAATCAGGAAATTCGGCAGCACGACGCCCACCAGGATGAGGGCGCCCAGAATGTAATCCGGGGCCTTGTTCTGATAGAGCGCCCCAAGACAGCCGACGGCCACGCCGACGATGATGGCAATCAGAAAGGCAGCCGTGCCGATGGTGAATGTGTAGGGCAGACCGATCATGATCTGCTGGGCGACGGTGAAATCCTCACTCGCAAAGGAGGGGCCGAGATCGCCCCGCAGCAGGTCGCCGACATAGATCAGATACTGCTGGATCAGCGGCTTATCGAGATTGTAGTGGACGGCAAGGTTTTTCAGGATCACCGGCGGCAATGGCCTTTCGCCATCGAACGGGCCGCCGGGGGCAAGGCGCAAAACGAAAAAACAGGCTGTGACGGCGATCCACAGAACCGGGATCGTCGATAGCAAACGACGGAGGGCGTATTTGATCATGGTCGTGGGCCGGTCCTTGCCGCAGAGCGCGGCAAGGACCGTTTTCCCTTACTCTTTCATCGACAGCCAGCGGGTGCGGTGGATGTCCTGGATGTTGTCGACGAAGCCTTCGATCTTCGGTGAGACGACGTTCTTCGAAACATAATAGTAGATCGGCAGGGCGGCGGAATCATCGAGCGCCAGTTGTTCGGCCTTCTTGAAGATTGCGGCGCGCTTGGCGAGATCGGTCTCGGCGTTGCCGTCCTTGATCATCTTGTCGTAATCGGGATTTGACCAGCGACCGTAATTCATCTGAACGCCTGTGACCAAGAGGTTCAGGAAGTTGTCTGGATCGTTGTAGTCGGCCAGCCAGCCGGCGCGGCCGATCTGCACTTCGCCGCGCTGCAACTGGTCATAATGGACCTTGGTCTCGGCATTGACGAGTTCGACATTGACGCCAAGCGGCTTCCACATCGAGGCGATCGCCACGGCGATGCGCTTGTGATTGTCGTTGGTGTTGTATTTGAGCTCGGCTGTCAGCGGATGATCCGGACCGAAACCGGCTTCCTTCAGCAGCTTCTTGGCTTCTTCGACCTTGTCCTTGTAGGGAAGGTCCTTCCAGGAGACGTAGGCCGGTTCGCCGTAGTTTGCCGTGCCTGGCGGGACCCAGGAATAGGCCGGCAGTTCGCCGGTGCCGAGAATCTGCGGGCCGATGACTTCGCGGTTGATCGCCATGGAGAGAGCCTGGCGTACGCGCTTGTCAGCGAAGGGCGGCTTGGTCGAATTGATGACGTAGTAATAGAGGCCGGAGAAGGGAGCGACATGCGCCTGGCCCGGCAGGTTCTTCTTCATCCACTCGTACTGGTCGGTGGGGAAATCGGTGAGGATATCGAATTCGCCGGCGCGGTAACGTTTCAGTGCCGCTTCCTGATCCTCGAGCACGAAGAACTTGGCGCCGTCAATCTTCAGGTCCTTGGTGCCGTACCACTGGTCGTTCTTCACCGTGGTGACATGCGAGCCCGGAACCCACTCGACCGGCTTGTAAGGTCCGTTGGTGACGATGTTGCCGATCTTGACCCAATCCTGGCCCTTCGCTTCGACCACGTGCTTCGGCAGCGGATAGGCGGTGTAGTGCATCAGAGCGTTAAGGAAATAGGGGGTCGGGTTTTCGAGGGTAATTTCAAGGGTCTTGTCGTCGATTGCCTTGACACCGAGCTGGTTGAGATCGGTAATCTCACCCTTGTTGATCTTTTCGGCATTCTTGATGGTGAACTGCAGATAGGCATAGTCGGCGGCGTTCTTCGGGTCGACGAGGCGCTGGAAGGCGAAGACGAAGTCTCCTGCCGTTACCGGCTGGCCATCGGACCATTTGATGCCGTCGCGAAGCTTGAAGGTGTAAACCTTGCCATCAGGTGAAATCGTCCAGCTTTCGGCCTGGCCGGGGACCGGATTGTCCTTGGCGTCTTCCGTGACCAAGCCTTCGAAAATGTCGCCGGCGATACGATTCTCCCAGTCGCCGGACAGCTTCTGCGGATCGAGCGATTGTGGGTCGCCGCCATTGTGAATATTCAGCGTGGCCGCATGCGCCGAAAACGCCAGCAATGTGCCAAACATTGCGGAGGCGAGAAATTTTTTCGTGAACTGGTTCATGGTGGGTCCACCTTTCTAGGCTTTGCGCCTTTATTAGACATCTGTTCCCGAGATTTGACCTCTTACGTGCAGGTCAGTGCGCACCTTATCGCAAAGGAATCGCGTTGCAACCCCAAATCCGGAGGCTGGAAACGGGTTGTGGACAAGCCTATATACGTCTCCCCTTTGTTGGATCGCGACGACACTTTGCGACATTCCAGCACCTCCATGACAGTCTCACATGTTGTCTTTTGTTTCGTCCGCTTTAGTGTGGCGAGCGCTAACGAGGCAGGAGATATGGCCGATGGCATTGAAGGCAGGCGGGAATGCGGACTGGTGGCGCGGCGCGGTGATCTACCAGGTCTATCCGCGCTCGTTTCAGGACACCAACAGCGACGGGCTCGGCGACCTCAAGGGGATTACCCGCCGGCTGCCGCATATCGCCAGTCTCGGTGTCGACGCGATCTGGCTTTCGCCCTTCTTCAAGTCGCCGATGGCCGACATGGGCTATGATGTTTCCGATTATTGCGACGTCGACCCGATCTTCGGGACGCTCGCCGATTTCGACGAGATGATGGCGGAGGCGCACAGGCTCGGCATCAAGGTCGTCATCGACCAAGTGATCTCGCACACATCGGACCGGCACCCCTGGTTCGTCGAGAGCCGGACGAGCCGGACCAATGCGAAGGCGGACTGGTATGTCTGGGCCGATCCGAAGCCGGATGGCACGGCGCCGAACAATTGGCTGTCGATCTTCGGCGGGCCGGGCTGGGAGTGGGACGGCGTGCGCCGGCAATATTACCAGCACAATTTCCTGACCTCGCAGCCGGACCTGAATTTCCACAGCAGGGAAGTGCAGGATGCGGTGCTGGAGACGGTGAAATTCTGGCTCGACCGCGGCGTCGACGGCTTCCGGCTGGATACCGTCAACTATTATTTCTGCGACAAGCAGCTCAGGAGCAATCCGCCGCACGAGCCCGATGAGGATGATGCAGGCCTCGATGCGCCCGACAGCAATCCCTATGGCATGCAGAATCATCTCTATGACAAGACGCAGCCGGAAAACGTCGATTTCCTCAAACGCTTCCGGGTGCTGCTCGACCAATATCAGGATCGTACCACCGTCGGCGAGGTCGGCGACGGCGCGCGTTCACTGAAGACGGTGGCGGCCTATACGAGCGGCGGCGACAAGCTGCACATGTGCTACACCTTCGACCTGCTGGGACCGGATTTTACCGCCGAGCATATTCGCGGCTGCGTCGAAGCTTTCCAAAAATCCGTGACCGATGGCTGGGTCTGTTGGGCTTTTTCAAACCACGACGTCATGCGCCATGTCAGCCGTTTTGCGGTGACGGAGGAAGAGCGGCCCGTCATCGCCAAACTGGCGATCTCGGTGCTGTCGGCGCTGCGCGGTTCGATCTGCCTCTATCAGGGCGAGGAGCTCGGGCTGCCGGAGGCGGAGCTTGCCTTCGAAGATCTGCGCGACCCTTACGGCATCCGCTTCTGGCCGGCCTTCAAAGGCCGCGACGGATGCCGCACGCCGATGCCCTGGGAGGCGGGCAAGGCACATGCGGGCTTTACTTCAGCCGAAAAGAGCTGGCTGCCGGTGCCTTACGAGCAGGCGGCACTTTCCGTGGAGACGCAGGAGGGAAGCGACAGCTCGGTGCTGCATCACTATCGCAAGACGCTCGCATTCCGGAAGAGCCATGCGGCGCTAGTCGACGGCGAAATGACCTTCATCGCCACCAATCAGGATCTGCTCGTCTTCACCCGGGAAAAGGACGGGGGAAAACTGCTCTTCGTTTTCAACCTGACGCGCAAACCGGCGGAATTCCGTCTGCCTGAAGGCATCGTGCTGGGCGAACCGCTCGAGATGCCGGGGTTCGAGGCGGTGTCGGTTTCGGGGCTGGTCAAGCTTGCGGCGCTGGATGGGTTCTGTGCGCGGCTTTGAGGATCATTTCAGTATTTTGTCGGTTTCGGTGGCATGCGGGCACTTATAAATCTCGCTATTAAGCGAGGCTCTTAGGATGAATAGTCGTCAGAAGAAATCGTTTGTTAGCCGTCTTTCGTGCTTTCTCAGTGACAACCATCCCGAAATATTGCGAGTGTTAATTTCTCCATGGCGTTGTAACGCTCAGTGAGCTACATCGTGAGCAAATGGCGAAAGTGAACGGTTCGCCGCCGTAAGCGCGCCAATCTGCAGCTTCAGGGAGAATGACTTCGTACATGGACGGTGCCGTTCCGCAGCATTACGACTCCGGTCTTCGTGCGGTTTGCGGTATCGCCGCATTCTACCGTATTGCCGCCGATCCGGTCCAGCTCCAGCACGACCTGGCGTTGAAGGGGCGTACATCCGAAGCGATCGACATTCAGCGAGCAGCCAAGATCATCGGCCTGAAGGCGCGTCTTGTGGAGAAGGTCACCGAGCACCGCCTTCGATCCATGCCGGTTCCCGCAATCGTCAAAGTGGCTAACGGCTCCTTTCAAGTGCTCGGGGGGCTGAACCCATCCGGAAAGTATAGGCTCGTCGATCCAGTAACGCGCGTCGATCGGGAAATAGCCCCCTCGGATATCGTCGCCGAAATCGGCTCGCGTGTTATTCTCGTCGGCCGGCGTATAAGAGGCGAAGGGTCCGATCCGCGAGAATTCGGCTTCAAGTGGTTTCTGCCGTCGATCTGGCGCTATCGAAAGCCGCTTGCTCACGTATTGCTTGCGTCGCTATTTGTGCAGATCTTTGCCCTTATCACACCTTTGTTCTTTCAGGTCGTGGTCGACAAGGTCCTGACTCACAAAGCTTATTCGACCCTATTCGTGCTTGTTGCCGGTATTGCGATAATTGGCTTCTTCGATGTGCTGCTCCAGTATCTGAGAGCCTACGCCTTGGCTCATACGACCAACCGGATCGATGTTGAGCTCGGTCAGCGATTGTTCCACCATCTGCTGCGGCTGCCGCTAGGCTACTTCGAAACGCGATCCGCCGGCCAGACTGTCGCCCGCGTTCGAGAACTTGAAACGATCCGCGCATTTCTGACAGGGCAAGGACTATTCTCAGCGCTCGATGTCGTTTTCACTTTTGTGTTCATCGCGGTTCTTTTCGCTTATTCCTGGAGCTTGACGCTGATCGTCATTGCCGCCATCCCGATCTACATCCTGATCGGAATCGTGGTTCGACCGCCGCTGCGCGAACTCGTCAAAGAGAAGTTCAATCGGGGGGCGGCCAGCCAGCAGTTCCTGGTCGAGGCGATCGTCGGTGTTCACACGGTTAAATCCGCGGCGGTGGAGCCGGTGATGCAGGCGCAGTGGGAGGAGAAGCTCGCAGCCTACGTGCGAACGGCTTTCGATACGACACTGCTCGGCGTCGGCGGACAAAACGCCATTCAATATGTCAGCAAGCTTGCCACGGCGGCCCTTCTTCTTTTCGGTGCGAAAGCCGTTATCGACGGGGAGCTTTCCGTTGGCTCACTTGTCGCCTTCAACATGATCGCCGGACAAGTCACGCAGCCGGTTTTGAGGTTGTCTCAACTTTGGCAAGATTTCCAGCAGGTGCAGATCTCGATCGACAGGCTCGGTGACATTCTGAACACGCCGATGGAACGCCAGCCAGGCTCCCGTTTGTCGTTGCCTGCGCCAAGGGGGAATATTGAACTTCGAAATGTCACCTTCCGTTATCGGCCCGGTTCCTCGGAGGTTTTGAAAAACGTATCGATTGAAATCAAATCCGGAGAGGTTATCGGCATCGTCGGCGCATCGGGCTCCGGAAAGTCTACGATCGCCAAACTGGTTCAGCGTCTCTATACCCCCGAAGAGGGGCAGGTCCTTCTCGACGGCATGGATCTATCACAACTCGATCCCGCTTGGCTTCGAAGCCATATCGGAGTCGTTCTCCAAGAGAACCTGCTGTTCAACCGGACGATTCATGAGAATATCGCCTTCTCAAATCCGGCGATGAGCCGCGCGCAGGTTATCGCGGTCGCCAAGCTCGCCGGCGCCGATGAGTTCATTCTGCGATTGCCGCAAGGCTACGACACGATGATCGAAGAGCGCGGCGCGAACCTCTCCGGTGGCCAGCGTCAGAGAATCGCCATTGCCCGCGCCCTTGCCACCAGCCCCCGGATCCTGATTTTCGATGAGGCGACCAGCGCCCTCGACTATGAAAGCGAACGCGTTGTGCAGACCAATATGCACCAGATCTCCGCTGGCCGAACGGTTATTATCATCGCGCATCGGCTCGCAGCTGTGCGGCCGTGCAATCGGATCATCGGCATGGCTGACGGCCGCATAGCGGAAGTTGGAAGCCATGACGATCTGCTTAAGCGCCCCGATGGGCTCTATGCGCGGCTCTGGGCTTTGCAGAATGATAGGGGCGTCGCATGAAAAGCGCGTCTGCCCAAGCTGTTCGATATGCCGGCCTTCCGCTGCGCCCGCAAAAGCGATCCGATCACGAGTTTCTGGCGCCGGCAATCGAAATCCTGGAGACGCCCGCTTCGCCGGTGCGCTTGGCCTTGATCTTGATTATTTGCGCCTTCGTCACAACAGCTTTAATCTGGTCCTATATCGGCCACATCGACATCATCGCGGCCGCGCAAGGCAAGATTCAGCCGACCGGCCGGGTCAAGGTTGTTCAGCCATTGCTGACCGGGAAGGTGAAGGCGCTTCCGCCGCCAAATGGCGCGCACGTCGAAAGGGGCGATATCCTCCTTGAGCTTGATCCGACGGATGCCATTGCCGATGAGACGGATGCGGTAAAGGGCCTGGCGTCCGTCAGCGCCGAGGTCCGGCGCCGAAAAACTGCTGTGGACTATGTTCGTTCACAGGAGATGAACCAGACGCTGCCAACGATCTCATGGGATGCAAGCGTGCCCGATGAATTGCGCCGCCGTGAAGAGGGCATCCTCCGGGGCGATCTTGAACAGCGCCAGGCTGCAGTTGCCTCGCTTGATGCTCAGAAGCACCAGAAGGAGGTGGAGCGCGACCGCCTGACGGTGACGGTCGCCGCGCAGAACTCTCTGGTGGAAACTCTGAAAGAGCGAGTGACGATGCGCAATATGCTGGCTTCGAAAGAGGCCGGAACGATGGCGAGCGTGATCGATGCAACCCAAACCTTGAAGGAGCAGGCGACGCAGCTCGCCATGCAGGAGGGCCAGCTCGCAGATGCCGCAGCGGGCATCGAGGTTTTTACCAGGGAAAAAGACAAGGTCACACGGTCGTTCCTGAGCGATCAGCTCGTTCGGCTCGGCGATGCGGAACGTCGGGTCGAAGAGCTGGAGCAGCGGCTGGCGAAAGCGAGAAATTTTCGTGAGCAGATGACATTGCGCAGTCCGATAGACGGCACGGTGCAAGCGTCCTCGATTACCAGCGTGGGTCAAGTGGTGACCGTCGGGCAGGACGTTATGCGCGTGGTTCCCGAGGGCAGTACCTTGGAGCTCGAAGTTTACGCTCTGAACAAGGACATCGGCTTCATCAAGGTCGGGCAAGAGGCTGTCGTAAAGCTCGAAGCTTTTCCCTTTACCCGCTACGGAACGATCGCGGCCCACGTCACCAAAATCGCGGCAGATGCCATCCCGGAACCCGATGCTGCGCGCCGTGAAGGCGATCCTGCGACAAGGCAGGCGCAGGCGCCGTTCGGCGGCGCCGAGCGAATGCAGAACCTCGTTTTTCCAGTCACCTTGAGTCTGGAGGTCGATCAGATTTCAGCAGATGGCCGTGACGTCAAGTTAAGTGCGGGCATGGCAGCAATCGCGGAGGTTCGAACGGGCGAGCGCAGAATTCTGGAATACGTTTTCTCGCCTTTGGTCGAAGTCGCGGAGGAAGCGCTTCATGAGCGTTAACGACTCTGCCGATTTTCCTGAATAAAAATGAAGCTTTTGGTTGAAGTTTCCCCTTTTATAGAGCAGAGGGAAGCTGTCATTAGGTGCGGCCGAATAGAATAGGTAAACGGGGATTTTATGACGGACCTTATTACTCCGACGAAGAGCGTCACCTCGACTGGCGATCAGAAGGTAGACGGGCTCTTCAGCGGCACTGCTTGGGACGGAACGATAACCTATGCGTTTCCCACCACGTCGGCATCGTATGACTATGGCTACGAAAAATACTATTCTTTCACTCCAATTTCCTCCCAGCAGCAGTCTCTGGCCTTGTTCTTTATGGAGCAGTCCTATGGAAATACGGCAAATGACGGCTTCTCCGTCGAGGGGTTCACGAACGCCAACTTCGAGGCCGGAAGCGCGGATACCGCAACGGTGCGCTTCGCTCAATCGTCTCTGCCTGACACGGCATGGGCCTACACGCCGGATGTCGACGAGGCGGCCGGCGATGTCTGGTTCGGGACGGGATATGCTGGCACCGAAGATGATTATCGCTATCCGAGGTTCGGCAACTATGCGGGCCAGACGTTGGCGCACGAACTGGGTCACGCTCTCGGGCTGAAACATGCTCAAGAAGGGCGTTATCCCAATATGACGGTCGTTCCGAGCGCCTACGACTCGCTCGAATATACGATCATGACCTATCGCACCTATATAGGAGACGATGGGAGTGGATACACGTATGAGCATGATGGTGCGCCACAAACCTTCATGATGCTCGACATTGCCGCCCTGCAGGAAATGTATGGTGCCGACTATACGACGAACAGTGGCAATACCGTCTACAAATGGAATCCCAACCAGGGCATCACCTACGTCAATGGGGTGGCGGCCATTACGCCCGCTGCCAACAGGATCTTCGCGACGATCTGGGACGGCGGCGGTATCGATACCTATGATCTGAGCGCTTATACAACCGGCCTCAAGATCGACTTGCGAGCAGGGGGGTATTCGGTCTTTTCCCAAGGCCAGTTGGCCGACCTGGGAGGAGGTCCGAATAATGGTTATGCTCGCGGCAACATTTTCAACGCCCTTCTTTATCACGACAATGTTGCGTCGTTGATTGAGAACGTTCAGGCCGGCTCCGGCAACGATACGATTATAGGCAACGAGGCAGACAATACGCTCTGGGGTAATGCCGGAAATGATTCCCTTACCGGTGGTTCAGGCAATGACACATTGATCGGCGGAGTAGGCAACGACACCTATACTGTCGATGATCTGGCCGACGTGGTCACCGAAGGGCTGAATCAAGGGACCGATCTGATCAGGACGGCGCTTTCTTCCTATGCCTTGACCAATATTGCCAATGTCGAAAACCTGACCTTCATCGGTACCGGCGATTTTAGCGGGACTGGAAACAGCCTCGCCAACACGATCACCGGTGGTGCCGGCAATGACACGCTTGACGGCGCCGCCGGCAATGACACGCTGATCGGCGGTGCTGGCAACGACATCTATGTGGTCGGCGACAGCTTCGATTTTGTGATCGAGAGTGCGAACAAGGGGACGGACACGGTCCAGACGGCGCTTTCAAGCTATACGCTCAGCAACAATGTCGAGATTCTGACCTATACGGGAGCCGCCAGCTTCACCGGTACCGGCAATGCGCTTGCCAACACGATCACCGGCGGCGCCGGCAATGACACGTTGGATGGCGGGGCTGGCGCCGACACCTTGACCGGTGGGGTGGGCAACGACATCTATATCGTCGACAATGCCGGCGACAGCGTCGCCGAGAACACCGGCGCGGGCACCGATACTGTTCGCACGACACTGACAAGCTACAGGCTTGGCGGCAATGTCGAGAACCTCACTTACATCGGCACGGGAAGTTTTACCGGGACAGGCAATAGCCTTGCCAACACGATCACCGGCGGGGCAGGTGCCGACACCCTGGACGGACAGGCAGGAGCCGACATGCTGATCGGCGGAGCGGGCAACGACACCTATATTGTCGATGTTTCCGACGTGGTCACCGAAGGGCTGAATGAAGGAACCGATCAGATCAGGACGGCGCTTTCTTCCTATGCCTTGACCAATATTGCCAATGTCGAGAACCTGACGTTCATCGGCACCGGCAATTTTGTCGGCACCGGCAATGCGCTCGCCAACACGATCACCGGCGGCGTCGGCAACGACACGCTTGACGGTGGCGCCGGCGGCGACACGCTGAATGGGGGGGCTGGCAACGACATCTATGTGGTCGACAGTGCGAGCGACATGATCACCGAACTGGTCAGCGGAGGCACCGACGAAATCCGCACGGCGCTTGCAGCCTACTCGATGGCCGCATTGGCAAATGTCGAGAAGCTGACTTACACCGGGTCCGCCAACTTCACCGGCACCGGCAATGTGCTGGCCAACACGATCACCGGCGGCGCCTTCAACGACACGCTGGATGGCGGGGCTGGTGCGGACAGCTTGATCGGTGGGTTGGGCGACGACATCTACATCGTCGACAATGCGGGCGACAGCGTCGCCGAGAACAGCGGCGCGGGCACCGACACGGTTCGCACGACACTGGCGAACTATACGCTTGGCAGCAATGTCGAGAACCTCAGCTATACCGGCACGGTAACCTTTGCGGGGACAGGCAATAGCCTTGCCAATACGATCAAGGGTGGGGCAGGTGCCGACACCCTGGACGGAGGCGCCGGAGCCGACATACTGATCGGCGCCGCCGGCAACGACACCTATATTGTCGATAACGTTGGCGACGTGGTCACCGAAGGGCTGAATGAAGGAACCGATCTGATCAGAACGGCGCTTTCAAGCTATACGCTCGGCAACAATGTCGAGAACCTGCTCTATACGGGCTCTTCCAGCTTCACCGGTACCGGCAATGCGCTCGTCAACGCGATCACCGGTGGCGCTGGCAATGACACGCTTGACGGCGGCACCGGCAACGACACGCTGAATGGGGGTGCTGGCAACGACACGCTGATCGGCGGGGCCGGTTCCGACACGATGTCGGGCGGGACGGGCGACGACATCTATGTGGTCGATATTGCGAGCGACGTGGTAATCGAGAATGCGAATGAGGGGACGGACACGGTCCAGACGGCGCTTGTCAGCTATACGCTCGGCAACAATGTCGAGAACCTGACCTATACGGGCTCTGCCAGCTTCACCGGCACTGGCAATGCGCTGGCCAACACGATCACCGGCGGCGCCTTCAACGACACGCTGAATGGCGGGGTCGGTGCGGACACGTTGATCGGTGGTGACGGCAACGACACCTATATCGTCGACAATGCCGGCGATATCGTCACCGAAGCTGCCGATGAGGGAACCGACACGGTTCGCACGACACTGGCAAGCTACACGCTTGGCAGCGATGTCGAGAACCTCGCCTATGTCGGCACGGCGGCCTTTGTCGGAACAGGCAATGATCTCGACAACACGATCACGGGTGGCGCTGCCAACGATACGCTTTCCGGCGGTGTCGGCAACGATACGCTGAATGGCGGGGCTGGTGCCGACAGCTTGATCGGCGGCGAGGGCAACGACACCTATATCGTCGACCATGCCGGCGACATCGTCACGGAAGCGGCCAGCGCCGGGACTGACACGGTTCGCACGACACTGGCCGCTTACACACTGGGGGGCAATGTCGAGAACCTCACCTATAGCGGAACGGCAGCCTTTGTCGGGACGGGAAATCTGCTCGACAACATTATCATAGGCGGTGTTGCTGCCGACAAGCTTATGGGGGCTGGCGGCAACGACACTTTGATCGGCGGTGGTGGCTCCGACACGATGTTGGGCGGGATTGGCGA
>NZ_JACIBH010000020.1:0-60076 GCF_014195245.1 Rhizobium sp. BK619
CGACGCCGGTAAACCGCCCAAGGTCGCCCTCGTCGCCGCCATGCGAAAACTCATCATCATGATCAACACTATCCTCAAAAGACACACACCCTGGAGCGAGCCGCAACAACACGGTTGCTGAGGTGCCTCGAAGGGGCCTCAAGGACGAGGCGGGCGCACCGACGCTCGAATGAAAATTCAAGGGGCAGCCCTGGAGCACACCATTCTAGGCTCCAGCCTTCGGCCGGGCGCGCCCCAAAATGATAGAAGATGCCGGACGGCGCTAGAAGCAAGCGAGGATCTGACATGCAAAGGGTGGTCGAGAACCGGAATTGATTACCGTTGTCCGCGGACAACAGGGACCACTCCAGAGCGGCGCGCAAGTTGTCCGCGGACAACCTCATGCAGAACCCGCGAGCACCCAACGGAAACCGCACCCATTTCGACGCTTGCCCGACGTCACCCGTCACGCCTCCCAACCGTCAAGCTTGAATTTGCCGCTTTGCAGCACTACCTCGTGACGGACCGAAGCGCTCACCCCTCCGAGCCGCTTCGGTTCGACGGACAGCATCTCTCCTCCCAGGCTGTCGGTCACTATCGAAGCCCGGCGCCCTCTCCCGCGCCGGGCTTTCGTTATCTCGGCAAACCGATGTCGTCGCCGGCGAGGACGTCTCCTCATTTGCCCACCACCGGAATGGATGCTTCAGGGATCGTCGTAGCAGAGCGCCCATTGATCGCCGATATACCAGCAGCGCCCGATCCGCGGGTCGGCCTTCCAGAGCAGGCTCTTGATGAACTCGATGCCGCCGCGCTTGAAGGCAGCCGTCAGTGCCTCGATCTCGTAATCGTCGATCGTCAATCCACCATCGGCACAGACGAAATAGGCTGTACTGATCCAGCGCGCTGCAAATCCACTCGCGCCGCGCTCGATGCGAAGTGCTGCGCCATGGGATGAATGACGGCCGCCACTCGACGGCCGGCCCTGGCGCGGTACACCAAGCGGCAACACCAGGCGCCCTCCGGGTCGCAACCTTTCGATCCAGGGCGCCGCCGGACGCCCGACGGCGAAGTTCACATAGATCGCATCCACCTCTTGCTGCGGCCATTGATTGCCGTCGGCGGCGATAACGGTGACATTGGCCCGATCGGCAAGCGCTGTTTGAGCGTGACCCGCTAGATCGGGATCCATCTCGACGGCATAGACATGACCCGCAGCACCCACCAACTCCGCGAGAATGGCGCTGTAATAGCCGGTGCCGGCCCCGATATG
Organism: Rhizobium sp. BK619; assembly: GCF_014195245.1. NCBI lineage: Bacteria > Pseudomonadati > Pseudomonadota > Alphaproteobacteria > Hyphomicrobiales > Rhizobiaceae > Rhizobium > Rhizobium sp. BK619. The sequence continues at coordinate 1,250 of NZ_JACIBH010000020.1, forward strand.
GGCGATGCGATCGCCGATTTGGACGTCCAGTTCATCCAGCAGCCGCGCATGCAGCGACGGGCTGCCATTGTTGACGCCCTTGTCGGGTTGCAAGGCGAACAACGCATCCTGATAGGCCAGAACCAAATCGGAGGAAAGCAGCGGGCGATATCCGCCACCCAGATTGGCGATCTGCCATGGCGGCGCACCGAGGAATTTTTCGCGCGGCACGACGGCAAAGGCGGCCTCGATCCGCGGGTTCGTCGTTCCGGCGGTTGCCGCCACCTGATGGGCGTAGGCCCGGCGGACCACCGCAAGGTCGTCGGTCGTGAACATCGCAATGGACATGATCAATCTCCGGACATGGCGCTGATCTGAAGTGTTGGCATTCGTGACGGAAGTTATGTGCTATTTTGCTTCCATTTCAAGAAGCTTCGTTGGTATTTCATATGCTTACTGGCGTCATGGCCCCGTCTCTTTGCCATACCCAGCCGGAATCACGATTGCCCTGTCTCAGGAATCTCCGGGCGAACCACCGACCGCCGATCAAGTACTTATGCGCACTTCTCTATGGCCCTAGACAACGGCCGCCAACCAATTATTCAACAGTCATGCTCGGGGCCAGAATGGTGTCAACTTCTTGAAATTCGCCTCCGGAGGCGAGGCGGGCAGCCGCAATGCGCGCAAGCGTCCCGGCGTGCCATTTGCAATTTCTTGTCCACGCCAGCCGAGGTTGGTTTCGAAATAGCGGGCTGCTGTTGCGATCCCTGGCCAGCAATGATCATCTAAAACAACGAGCCCACCAGGTCGTACGATCATCTGCAGATAATAGAGGTCGACGAATACATTGTGAAAAACGTGGCTGCCGTCGACGAAGGCCGCATCCGCCGAAAACTTCTCCGAAGCCATTCGCGGCAAGGCGATCTGGGATCGCTCCCTTACCAACGTCGCAATACTATCCAACCGGGCTGAGCAGATAATGTCCCAGCCTGCATCTTGAAATTCGCTTTCCTGGAAAGGATCGATAATCAAATGGTGACTTCCGCCGACTGAGACAAGCGCTTCGCCGATCGCCAGTGCCGAGCTCGCGTAAGCAAGGCCGATCTCGATGACCGTATTGGGACTTTCCGCTGCAATCACATCTCTAATTGCGTCGCAGTCGCGTTCCGGTAACGTGACCGTCCTGAAATCATCCGCCGCCCGCACCCACGCCGGTCCCTCATCAGCAAGTTTTCGACGTGTTTCTCGGATCAATTCGACATTTGTCATGGGCGCGGCTCTTCTTTCAATGTGGAGGTTCCGGTTGTCACTACGACCAAGGAATCTGCAGGCTTGTCTCCTAGCAATGTTGCAGAAGACGTCGTCCGCAGTCTTCTTTATCAAACCAGATCACTGCCCGAGTTCCAGGTTTCGAGTTGCGTCGCCGACGCCGCGTCGATGCCACCACCTTCCTGCAAGCTGCACCCTTTCAATTTTCAAAGGGCTACGAGATTTCGCTATCGCCAACAAATGTGCCCCTACGCCGCGCAGCGAATCTGATCTGCAAGCAGGCAGCATCGCCAGAGCCGGCCGAGCCTCGGGCATCAACAGCCTGCCAGAGCGCCAACGATGCAATCAGGCGCGAGGCGTCGCGCGACCCATGGCGTTTACGCTGAAACGCTTCTTGATCCTGTCGACGGGCGTCCCGTCCTGAAGCGGAACTTGGACCACCCTGTCATAGGTCTCAAAGCCCATCTTCGCGTAGTAGCCAAGTCCGCTGACATTGTCGGCGCGGATGGTCGCGTTGATGAAGTCGAGCCCGAATTCTTCCGCTGCCGCGCGGGTCGCCGGAAAAAGTGCGCTGCCGACGCCCGCGGTCTTTGGGTTCATGCGGGCAAAGGTCGCAATGTCGGCGACGCCTTTCGGCGGATCGCCGTATAAGCTCAATGATTGAAAGCCGACCAGCGCCTGATTGTGCTCGGCCACATGGCAGGCCAGCGGAAATTCGCCATCGATGAACCAGTCGGCGAATTCGGCAGCCGAAAGCGGGGTCTCGACCGCTGTCGTTCCGCCGGCCCGGATGATCTCGTTCAGGAGAGCGCTCAGTTCCTCGGCGTCGGAGGAGACGGCTTTTCTGATGTGCATGTCTTGGCTACCTCGTCATCCCGACAACCTATCGGCGAGATTTTGAGATGACAAGTCTGAGCTAACCAACACGATGCCGTGCGAATTTTGCCATGGAGGCGATGATGATGGCGGCCGATGCCGCACCGGGGTCGATATGGCCGATCACCCGATCTCCAAGCCGAGATGCCCGTCCCTTCGCCGCCAGCAAATCCCGGGTCGCTTCGCAGCCTTGGCGAGCTGCCCGCTCCGCAAGTTCGAAACATTCGGGCAGGGAGGTTCCCGAGGCCCAGGCATCGAGCACCGCGTTGGCCGCAGGCTTCCAGGCATCGACCATGGTCTTTTCGCCTGGCTCCGCCTTGCCGCGTTCCTGAATGCCCTGCGCCATCGCCGCGAAAACGCGCACGAACTCCTCGCCGCTCAGCTCCGGTCTGTCCTTGACGGCGGCTCCGGCGCGCATGAAAGCCGTCGCATAGAGCGGGCCCGATGACGCACCGACCGCATTCAGAAATGCCTTTGCCGCCGCGTTGAAGACGGCCGTCGGCGCAGTCTGCGCGGGGTCGAGTGCACCGGCGGCCTTGGCCGCGGCCTCACAGCCGGCGTCCATGGCAAGGCCATGATCTCCGTCGCCGATGGCGCCATCCAGCTCGCAGAGATGATCGCGCTGCGCCGCGATATCCCCAGCGATCAGGGCAAAGAGGCGCTGCAGGTCTTTCGTCGTAATTGCCATGGTCACCTCGCAAACATGGCGCAATCGCAGGGATGATCGATCAGGCGCTGCAGCTCGTCGTCGAGATGCATGACGGTGATCGACGCGCCTGCCATTTCCAGCGAAGTGCAGTAGTTGCCGACGAGCGAAGTGTGAATGACAAGCCCGGCTTCATCGAGCCGCGCCTTGACCCGCCGCATCATGATGTAGAGTTCCATCATCGGCGTCGATCCCAGCGAGTTGACGAGCAAGGCGACGCGATCGCCCCGCTCTGCCTTCATCTCCCGGAGGATGCTGTCCATCAGTTCGTCGGTCACCGCGTCGGCCGTCTTCAACGGCTGGCGGGCAACACCGGGTTCGCCGTGAATGCCCATGCCGATCTCCATCTCCTCCTCGCCGATCAGGAAGTTCGGCTTCAAAGTCTGCGGCAGCGAGCAGGGCGCGAGCGCCACGCCCATTGTATAGGTGCGCGCATTGGCGTGGCGCGCGGCGCGCTCGACCTCGTCGAAGGAATAGAGAAGATCGCAGGCAGCACCGGCGGCCTTGAAGATGAAGACGTTGCCGGCAACGCCGCGCCGCTTCTCTCTCTGATCGGCAGGGGCGGAGGCGACATCGTCGGTGGTCAGCACGGTGCGCACCTCGATCTCGTCGAGCGCCAGCATTTCCGCCGCCATGTCGAAATTCATCACGTCGCCGGCATAATTGCCGTACATGAAGAGCACGCCGGCGCCGCCGTCGACGGCCTTGGCGCAGGCGATGATCGGATCGGGCGGCGGCGAGGCGAAGACATTGCCGATCGCCGCGGCATCCGCCAGCCCCTTGCCGACATAGCCGAGAAATGTCGGTTCATGCCCGGATCCGCCGCCAATCACCAGCCCGACCTTGCCCTTGCGTCGCCCGTTTCTGGCAATGATCGCACGCGGCATATCCTCCACCGCATAGAGATGCCGGGGATGCGCCACGAGGACGCCTTGCAGCATTTCATCGACCGCATCTGCGCCTGCATTGATAAGCTTTTTCGTCTTCACGCCGATCCTCCCAGAACGAGCTCCGACTGCATAGATGCGGCTGGCGCGCGGGACGTCAATCCGCGAGCGGCAAGACCGCGGTGGCGAATGGTGCGAGCCGGACCTCTTTGGCCAATGCGTCGCCGCCAACCCGTCGCTCTTCGCCGGTCAGATTGACCACATAGATCCTCGCGCCGCCGGCATCCCGCGCCACGAAAGACAGCACCTGGGAGGGCGAAGACGAAACGCATTCCTGCCAGGACGCGCCGGCGAGTGCCGACAAAGTCTGCACCGTGTTGAAGAGCGGCCGCCGCCCGCCGCGTTCGGTCGGTTCATCAGGCCCGGCAATCAGGCCGAAAGGACCGGTCAGTGCCGAAAGCGTCAGGCATTCGAGACCGGCATCCAGCACCCGGATCGCGTAGCCGAGCGCAAAGGCCTCGGCGAAACACCCGTTGTGGCGCGGGTCGCGATTGGCCATCGGAATGCGCCCGCCGGACGGATTGTCCATGGTGCGGCTGCCGTAAGGGTTTTGTCGCATCGGGATCGTCGACGGGCCAATGCGATAGGGCTTGTCGCCGTAGATCGCGCGGACGGATCGCGTGATGAAGGGCAGCGCTTCCAATGTCTGCATGACGCTGAGATCGTCGGCCGCATGCACGATCGGGTTGGTGCAATGGCTGACGAAGTCGATCCCGCCTGCCGGTGCGCGTTTGCGGTTGAGTTCGGTGAAATAGCTCAGCATGCCGCCGCCGATGCGAATGCCCGGGAAGGCGGCGCGGGCCGCGGCATAGATCTCTTCGAGGGGAGGGCAGTCCGGCCATTTGCTGCCAGGCGGCGTCGACTGTCGATCGACGGAAGGCGAGATCAGGATCGAATCCGGCCGGAAGTCCGCGCGCTGCATCTGGCGGGCAATCTCGGCCGCTTCGCTCGATGGTGACGACTTGCAGGCAAGCGCGATCTCCAGCGTCGTGCGGCCGCTATGAGCGGCAGTGATCGCGGCAAATTTCTGCAGCGTTTCGGCGCCATGTCCGGCGTTCGGATCGAAATGGAAGAGAAGCTCGCGAGGCGCGATCTCCGACAGCAGCGACCGAGCCGAGAGCGTTGCATCGGCCTGCTCCGGCGTAACGACCACGCCGATACCGGGCATGCTGCCCGTTTGTGTTCCGAGTTCGAGTCTTATCACACTGCTCGACGTCGCGGCTGAAAGCGCTGCGGAACGGCTGGTGTCCCTGATCACGAGCGACGTCTTCTGCCGAACCGGTTGATTGGCGGGAATTTTGTAGGGCCAGGGCAGGGCAAGCGGCCTGACATAGGTCTTGTAGGAGGCGTCGGACCAGTTTCTCTGATCCTCCATTTCGAAGGTGTCGCCTTCCATCCGGCATTCCGCCGTCACATCAGGGACGACCTCATGGGAAATGGCGCGCATATCCTTGAACGGCTGCCAGGGCTCGATGACATCGGGAAAACGTGTCTCGACGATCCGGCCGTCGACATACTCGACCCTCGCCGCTGAACCGGCCACGCCGACGATCGGATGCAGGATGCAGAAGCCACAGCGATTGGTTTCGAAGCCGGTCTCGGAGACGGCTTCCGCCTCGAAATCGAGGCGGTCCGGATATCCCCGGATGCGGACGTCGATGACGAGCTTCGTTCCATCCGGTCCCTCGCAACGCGCCCGATAAGCGATGTCGAAACGGTCGTCGCCCTGCTCGATCCTGAGATCGGCGATCTCGGGGCTGTAGGTGCCCCAGTCCCGGTCGCGAACGAGGTAGGAAATCGCCCGCAGCACCTCGATCCCCTGGTAGCGGATCGTACGAAGGTTGCCATCGGCGAGATCGGCGGTCAGCTTTCCCGATGTCAGGCGAACCGGCGGCGTTTCCACAGCATGGGTGCCGTAAAGCTGGAAGGCATCGGCCGTCATCGCAGCATCGCCCCGACATCGATCGTCTGCCCCCTGGAAGCACTATCATAGGCGGCTTCGACGAGGGCGAAGGTCTTCAGATTGTCGGCCCCTGACGTCGAGTGCTCGGCGCCGCGCTTGAGCTGATCGACCCAATGCTGCTGGATCGCATAGACGCTCTCCTGGATATTGTGCCAGGGCCGCGAGGCCCAGGACAGCAGCTTCGGAGAGACATCCGTTCTGGTGGTGCCCTTGGCGTTGGTGATTTCGAGGCCATAACCCTGGCTCAGGCGGATCGTGCCCTCGGCGCCGTCGAGCTCGATCAGGGTCTCGGGGAACGGCTCTTTGGAAAGCTTGGTGGCGTAGCTCACGTCGACGACCGAGGTGGCGCCGTTCTCGTGATCGAGCAGAATGGTCGCGACATCCTCGCCCTTGATTTTTGGATTGACCCGCCTGGTGCGGGCGGTCAGCGAGCTGACGTCGCCGAGGATATAGCGGGCGATATCCAGCGTATGGATACCGAGATCTTCGATGATGAAGCGCTCGCCTTCGGCGAGATAGGGTTGACCGGAGAAGACGTCGTAGCCCGAGCGGAAGGAGAAGCGGCCCCAGAAGGGCGTGCCGATCGCGCCGGTGTCGAGCGCTGTGCGGACCGCCTGGATCGGCGTCTGCCAGCGAAAATTCTCGTGCACCATCAGGGCGACACCGGCCTCGCGACAGGCCGCGACCATCGCCTTCGCATCCGACAGCGTCTTGGCGAAGGGCTTCTGGCAGATGGCCGGCACCTTATTCCGGGCCGCCATTTCCACCAGCGCGCGGTGGCTCTGCACGGTGGTGGCGATATCGACGAAATCGAAGCCGCCATCGGCAAACAAGGCCTCGGCATCGCTGTAGCGGCGCTCGATGCCGAACTGGTCGCCGACGATGTCAAGCCGCTCCGGGTCGCGGTCGCAGATCGCGACGATCTCAGCACCTTCGACATCGTCCCAGGCATGCATCTGGTTGATCGCAAAGAAGCCGCAGCCGATCAACGCGCCTTTCAATTCGGTCATGTCAACCTGCCTTTGCCATCTGCATGAGGGTGACGCGCTGCTGCAGGCGGCGCTGCGCCTGGTCGACGACCACGGCGATGATGATGACGAGGCCCTTGATGACCATCTGCCAGAAGGAGGAGACTCCCATCATGACAAGCCCGTCGGAGAGGATGCCGATGACGAAGGCGCCGATGATCGTGCCGCCGATCGTGCCGCGGCCGCCCGACATCGAGGTGCCGCCGAGAACAGCTGCGGCGATCGCATTGAGCTCGAAGCTTTCGCCGGTGGCCGGATGGGCGGCCATCAGTTCCGAAGAGATGACGACCCCGACGATCGCCGCGCAAAGGCCGGAGAACATGTAGACGAATATCTTCACGACATCGACGCGGATACCGGACATGCGCGCTGCCCGCTCATTGCCGCCGACGGCAAAGATGTGGCGGCCGATCGGCGTCGAGCGGGCGACGTAGGCGGCCGCGAGCGCCAGCACGATCAGGATCCAGATCGAGACCGGCAGGCCGAGGATGCGGCCAGCGCCGAAGAAATCGAAGCCGGTCGTAGCATATTCCGGCCGGCCGACGAGGTTCGGAAAGGTCTGGCCATCAGACGACAGCAGCGCCAGGCCGCGGGCGACATAGAGCGTGCCGAGGGTGGCGATGAACGGCGCGACGTTGAGCTTGGTGATCAACAGGCCGTTGATCAGACCGATGATAAGGCCGATCGACAGCGTGATCAGCACGATCTCGAAGAGGTTGAAATAGATGGTGTAGCCGATCGGCAGTTCGATACCGTAGAGGATCAGGCCGCCGGCAACCATGCCGCACAGGCCGACGATCGAACCGACGGAGAGGTCGATACCGCCGGTGATGATGACGAAGGTCATGCCCATCGCCAGGAAGGCGTTCAGCGCCACATGTTTCGACATCAGGATCATGTTCGCCGTCGAGGTGAAGTTCGGCGCGAAGATCGCAAAGAAGATGATGACGGCGAAAAGCGCGATGAAGGTCCTGAGCTTCATCAGCGTCAGAAGCGCGGAGCCGTTGGCGCCCTTCGGCGCAAGAGTGGTAGAGGTAGCCGCCATCATGACGCGAGTTTCCCTTGATGTCCGTGTCCCTTGGCCGAAGCCGCGATGATCGCTTCCTCAGTCGCCTCGTCCCGGTCGAAGACAGCGACCAGCTGGCCGTTGCTCAACACCGCGATGCGATCGGATAGCGCCATGACCTCTTCGAGGTCGGAGGTCGAAAACAGAATGGCGAGCCCGTTTGCCGCCAGCCGCCGCATGGTGCGGAAGACGTCGGCCTTGGCGCCGACATCGATGCCGCGGCTCGGCTCGTCCATCAGCAGCACCTTCGGATTGGTCATCAGCGCCTTACCGATGACGACCTTCTGCTGGTTGCCGCCGGACATCGAGGTGACCTCGAAATCCGGATTGGGCGCCTTGATCGAGAGATCGCGGATCGCCTCCTGAATGGCGTTTTTCTCCGCGCCGCTGTCGATGTGGAAAAACCGGGTGAAACGCGAAAGGCTTGCGAGCGTCAAATTGGAAGCGATGGAAAGCACCTGCACCAGTCCTTCGCGCTGCCGGTCTTCCGGGATGAGCGCGAGGCCGCGGCGGATGCGCCGCGTCGTGTCGCGGGCCCGCACTTGCCTGCCGTCGATGAAAATCTTGCCGCTCGAATGCATATGACGCCCGATCACGCATTCGAAGAATTCGCTGCGCCCGGCGCCCATCAGGCCGTAAATGCCGAGGATTTCGCCTGCCTTGACCGACAGGGAGACATCGTTGACGGCAAGGCCGCCGGTCGGTCTGGGAAGGCTGATATTTTCGGCGCGGAACATCTCGCTGCCGATGGAATGGGTAACGGATTTCGCAAAATCCTTGGCATCCGAGCCGATCATCGAGCGCACGATCCAGCGCGTATCGATGTCGCGCACCATGGCATGGCCGGTGATCTGGCCATCGCGCAGCACTGTGATGTAGTCGCCGATCCGCATCAGCTCTTCCAGCCGGTGCGAGATATAGACGATCGCCACACCCTGCGCCTTCAGCTCGGCGATCACCTTGAACAGGATCTCGACTTCGGCCGCCGACAGCGCCGAGGTCGGCTCGTCCATGATCAGGATGCGGGCATTCAGAGACATCGCCTTGGCAATCTCGACGAGCTGCTGCTGGCCGATCGGCAGATCCTCGACCATCGTGTCGGCCTCGATGCCGGCATCGAGACGCCGCAGAAATTCATTGGCTTTCTCGACCTGCGCCTTGTGATCGATGCCGAGCAGGCCCCGGGTGATCTCGCGCCGGGCAAAAATGTTTTCGGCGACCGACATGTTGGCGAAGAGATTGAGCTCCTGGAAGATCATGCCGATGCCGTTGGCCTGCGCGTCGGCCGGACTGTCGAAGGAGACAGGCTTACCGTCGAGGATGATGCGGCCGAGCGTTGGGCGCTCGACGCCGGCGATGATCTTCATCAGCGTCGATTTGCCGGCGCCGTTTTCGCCGACCAGAACGTTCACCGCGCCGCGGCGCAGCTCCAGATTGGCGCGCTTGACGGCGACGATGCCCGAATAGACCTTCGACACATCGTCGAGGCGCAGGATGATATCGTCCTCTTGTGCCTCTGCCGCCGTCATGAGCCCACCTTCAGTTCAGAAGGGGTCACGAGCGGAAGCTCGCCGCTTTTCGGCAACGGAAAGGCGCCGATCACCGTCACCGTCTTGCCGGCGAGGCCGTCGCGCGGAACGGCGGCGAGAAAAGCGGTATTGGCCTTCTCGTTGAACGCCTTGCCGAACTGCGCCCATTCGATCTGGTTCTTGAATTCGTTGAAATTGACGAACTCCAGCGTGTCGCGCAGTGCGGTGCCGCGCAGCGCCGGTCCGATCTGCACCTTCGCATCGGCCTTGCCGTCGCCATCGGCGTCGACATCGAGCGTTGCCGCGCGCGAGGCCGTGTCGGCAGCAACGACCTTGCCGGTGATCTTCACCGCATAGGTCCAGGGCGAACTGCTCTGCTTGCGCGGATTGCCGTATTTCTCGCCGGCAGCATCCGGATTGGAGGCGGCAAGCTGCATGACGTCCTTCAGCTCGCCGGCGCGCTTTTCGAAATAGGGCACGACCTCAGGCTGCCAGATCGCCTCGACCTTGGCATTCGGGTCGAAAGCGGTCTTGGCCGCTGCCGCCGCCTTCTCCTCCGCGGTCGGCGTCTTGATGATCTTGCAACCGGGCAAGGCCGCCGCCACGACGGCGGCAAGCAGGGCGCCCTTCATTCTCAACATGCGGGTAAACCTCGACGTCTTGCAAAATGCATTGCGGAGGGCGCAACGCTGCACCCTCCGCAATTGGTGCTGATCAATTCGTCAGGGCGAAGGTCTCGAGCTTGCCCGAATTGTCGGCGTTGATGAGAACGCAATCCATCAACTGCTTCTCTTCCTTCGGCGTCGTCTTGTTCTTGATGTAGGCGTCGGCCTGTTCCACCGCCAACTGGGCCTGCGCATAGGCCGGCTGCAGCACGGTCGCTTTGATGCCGCCCGACTTGATCGAGTCGCGCACGTCATTGGAGCCGTCGAAGCCGACGACGATCACGTCCTTGCGGCCGGCGGCCTGAAGGGCTGCGATCGCGCCCATGGCCATGGTGTCGTTGCCGGAGATGACGCCCTTGATATCGGGGTTGGCCTGGAGGATGGTTTCCATCTTCGAATAGGCTTCCGTCTGGCTCCAGTTGGCCGACTGCTTGGCGACGGACTTCAGCTCCGGATAATCGTCGATGACGTCGTGATAACCCTGCGAGCGGATGCCGGCATTGGTGTCGGACTCCTTGCCCACCAGCTCGACGTAATTGCCCTTCTCGCCCATCAGCTTGACAAATTCCTGCGCTCCGAGCTGGGCGCCCTGATAGTTGTTCGAAACGATCTGGGCGACGGCAACGCCGGTCGCGTTGATTTCGCGGTCGATCAGGAAGGAGGGGATGCCGGCATCCTTCGCCTTCTTGACGGCGGCGACGGAAGCGTCCGCGCCGGCATTGTCGAGGATGATCGCTTTGGCGCCGCGCCCGATCGCCGTATCGATCATTTCCGACTGCTTGTTGGCGTCGTCGTCATGGGTCATGACGAGGGTCTCGTAGCCGAGTTCCTTCGCCTTGGCTTCGGCGCCGACGGCTTCGGCCTTGAAGAAGGGATTGTCATGCGCCGGCGTGATGATGGCGATGAGATCGGCCGCAAAGGCCGGCATGGCCGCTCCGAGCGCCAGCGCGCTGGCAAAGGCTGCAAGTGTTAGTCTGCGCGTCAGTTTCATTTTTTCCTCCCGTTGTGAATGAAGCCCCGTCTCCGGAGCGGTTACTCCGTCTCCCCGGAGCGGTTAAGGGGGAGGACTTGCCTCCCCGGGCCGGTTCAGGTGATGCGCCGGATGCTTTCGGCGATCTCCTGCGGTTCGAAGACTTTCTTCCAGTCGTCGCGCATCAGCGCCGGAATGCCGAACTCGATTGCCTTGTTGCAGGCATCCGAGAACACGCCGTCGACCTCCTTGAAGATGACCGCGCCGAGCACGTTCATATGGCCGAGCAGAAAGTCGCGGGCGGCCTCTGCCGGCACGCCGCGCGCCACGCATTCGTCCATGGCCTGGCGCATGACGACGAGCAGCGATGCGCAGACGGTTTCGGAAAGGCCGGGTTCGAGCATGGCGAGCTGATCGACCGTCACCCGGTGCGAGCGCATGACCGGCGCCCAGATGAGCTTGGCGATTTCCTCGCCGAGCTCATAGGCGCTGTCGGGCCCCTGCATCAGCGCCGAGACGATATGCTGTTTGGCGAACAGGCCACCGAAATGGTCTTTCTTGGCCTGCATATCCGTTTCGTCGTTGAAGATCGGCGGGTGGCAGGGATGGGTGACGAAATAGGTGAGGTCGTCACGCTTCGGCAGGTGGCCGGCGAATGGAGCGGCGGCATCGAGCGCCACCACCATCGTGCCTGATGTGAGCTTGTCGACGATGCCGGCCGCGACCTTGCCGATCGCCGTATCCGGCACGGCGAGGATGACCACGTCAGCGCCGTCGAGCGCGGCATCGACCGGGACGCAATCGAGGCCGAGATCATTCTTCAAACGCGCCTTGCCAGCGTCGCTCACCTCGACATGCCGCACTTCAAAGCGCGAGCCTTTGAGATTTTTGGCAAGCCGGTATCCCATTTTGCCGCCGGCGCCGAAGAGAGCAATCTTGGTCATGTTTTCCTCACCTTTTCAGTTCTGGATAGGATCATATACTGGTATGATGAGTCAATCACCATATCATTACTTTAGTCGTTTAAGACCCATGTTTTTCCGCGTCGAGCCGGTCGATCGCCTCGACGTTGCCGGCCGACGGGCCATCCGGGTCGAATTCGGAAGCGAGCCAGACGTCGACGATCGATTTCGCCAGTTCCGGCCCGATGACGCGCGCGCCCATCGTGATGATCTGGGCGTTGTTCGATTTCGCCGCGCGTTCCGCCGAATAGGTGTCATGGGTGAGTGCGGCGCGAATACCAGGCACCTTGTTTGCGGAAATGCACACACCGATGCCGGTGCCGCAAAACAGGATGCCGCGCTGATGTTCGCCGTCGACGATCGTCTGCGCCAGGCGCTGGGAGAGATCGGCGTAGAAGCCGGACTGGCTGAGATCGTGAACTTCGAGATCCGCCTTGCCGGCGAGATGGGCGGCAATGACATCGAGGAGCGGTTTGCCGGCGCTGTCGGCGCCAATTGCAATCTTCATAGCAGTTTCCTTTCATCGCCCGCAGGCATGGAAATCACCTTTCGATCGCCGCGCTGACGCGGCGAAGAATGTCGAGGTAACCGTCGACGCCCCAGGCGGAGCGGCCGATGAACAGGCCGTCGATATGCGCCTCGGTGATCAGTTCCTGACAATTTTCCGGATTGACGCTGCCGCCGTAGAGAACCGGCACCGCACGGCCAAGAATGGACGTCGCCACCTCGGCGATCTTGCCGTGCCGCTCCGACGCGTAGTCGGCGGTCGCCGGTATGCCCTTGGCGCCGATCGCCCAGACAGGCTCATAGGCAAGCAGGATCGCAGCCTTGTCGGCCTCGGTGTTGACGCCGCGCAGAGCCGCCTCGACCTGGCGCCGCAAAACCGCATCGGCCCGGCCCTCCTGGCGCTCCTGCAAGGTCTCGCCGATGCAGATCAGCGGCGTCAAGCCATGGCGGATGGCGGCGGAAACCTTGAGGCCGACGGTTTCGTCGTTCTCGCCGAAATGCTCGCGCCGCTCGGAATGGCCGAGCTCGACGATGTCGAGCTGGCAGTCCTTCAGCATCAGAGGAGAAATCTCGCCGGTCCAGGCGCCGGCATCCTCCCAGTGCATGTTCTGGGCGCCGACCTTCACCGAAGTCTCGGCCAGCAGACGCTTGACCTCGCGCACCGCGGTAAAGGCCGGAATGACGAAGCGCTGCACGCGGGTATCGCGTTCCGCATCCGTCGCTGCGAGGCGGTGCGCGAAAGCCAGCGCTTCCTCCACCGTCTTGTTCATCTTGAAGCTGGTGCCGACCCAGACGACCATCAGTTTTTCCTTCCGTCACGGATCTGCGCGAAATAGCCGTCCGTTCCGACCTGGCCGCCTTTCAGCGCGATCTGCAGGCCGTTGGTCGGCGGGTAATCGCCATGGGCGAGGCACAGCGGCGAACCCGGCGTCTGGGGCAGCGGCAGAAGCGTCGTCAGCGCGTCGATCTTCAATTGCCGGAGCGCATGGCTCGACGTGTCGCCGCCGGCAACGACGGCGCGCGACAGCCCTTCCGCTTCGATCAGCCGTCGCAGGATCGTGCCGAGGCAACTGCCGAGCCGGTGGCGGGCGCCCGGCAGCCGGTCGATATCGGCGCCGCGGTCCGCGGATGGGCCGAGCGCCGTATAGAGGATGACGCTCTTGCCTTCTTTCAGCTTGCCGACACCTGCCTGCACGGCCGCCTCCACGGCGGCTTCGCCACTGGAAACCAGTTCGAGCGGATCGAGCGCAATGCTCTCGAAACCGTTCTCGGCTGCCGTGCGGATCTGCCGCTCGGTCGTCGGCGAGACGCTGCCGGAGACGACGGCGAGACGATCGACCGGGCCGATATCGGGAAATTCGGCGCCGATCTCACCGATCAGGCCGGCCTGCCGCCAGGCGCTGAGCAGGGCATACTCGACACCTGAGGAGCCGGCGACGAAACCTCCCGAACGGCCGGTGACCAGCAGCAGCTGCCGGCCGGCCGCCGCCTGCGTTGCCTCGGAGTCGACATCGAGGAGCAAGATCCCCTCGCCATTCGATGTCAGTTGGTCGATCCGTTGGTCGGCGTCCGCCGCGGTGATCGCGACGAGATCGGCGAGCCGGACGGGCAGGGAGGTCTGCTTCGACAGGTGGAGTGCAAGATCCGCCTCGTCCATTGGCGTGACGGGATGGCGGCTCATGACGGGGTGGCGGTCGATGCGGAAGACGCGGCCCTGATAGGCGGCGAAGAGATTGCCGAAGGCCGTATAGCGCTTCAATTGCGGCGCGCCGACGATAACCGGCACGAAGGCTTGCCCGAAACGCCTGCGGCCGATTTCGATCGCCTTGCCGATATTGCCGATCCCCGGGCTGGAATCGAAGGTCGAGCAGACCTTGTAATGGCAGATCGAAGCACCGAGCGAGTTCAGCCAGTCGAAGGCCGGCGCAAGATGTTCCTCCATCCATGCCGGCGTTTCGCTGCGGCTCGTTCCCGCCAGGCCGATCGCGCGGCAGTGTTTGAAGCGGGCGAAGAATTCCGGCGAGGGAAGGTCGAGGAAGAGCACGGTCTCGACACCGTTCGAGGCAAGCGCCTCCATGACGTCGGTCGAGCCGGTAAAATCATCGCCGTAATAGCTGACGAGACGTCCGTCCATATCGGTCACGCACCCTTGCCGTCGCTGAATTTCGCAATCGAGGCGGCCAATTCAGGATGATCCTTGGCGTAGACCTCCAGCGGAATGTCGGCGACCGCCGCCTGCCAAGCCTGTTGCACAGCGCGAACGCCGGCGGCCGGACCACCGGGATGGCTGACGATGCCGCCGCCGCAGAGATAGAGGAGGTCGACGGTGCGGCCGGTGCGCTGATAGGTCTCCGGCGCCTGTCCGCCCCATTGGCCGGAGCCTGCGACCGGAAGCGGCCGATCGGCGGCGTCGAACAGCGGCGCGCTGACGGCCTTGAAGGACGAGACGAAGCTGTCGTCCGGCTCCCAATATTTCACTTTGATGCCGTTGATCTGGAACTGGTCGACGCCCAAGAGCCGCCAGAACTGCTGGTAGACCTTGAAGTCCAGGCCGGCGCCCGGATCGCGCGTCAGCACGTCCCAGCCGTTGCGATGGGCGTGCAGCACCAGGCTGGAGCGCTTGCGCAGAAAGCTCATGCCGCCGAAGCCGATCGAGTTGATATTGACGACGGCGCAGTTGCCGCCGGCCGCAGCGACGATGTCGTGGTTGCGCATCATCTCGTCCGGATCGGCATGCGAGATGCCGAAGGCATACATGACCTTCTTGCCGGTCTTCTGCTGGTGATCGAGAATGCGCGGCATGATCGCCGCGACGCGGTCCTTGAGCGGCGAATAGGCCGGGCTCATCAGTTTCTCGTCGTCCTTGATGAAGTCGACGCCCGATGCGATCAACTCGCCGACGAGCTCGGCCGTCTCATGCGGTCTCAGCCCGAGCGCCGGCTTGACGATCGTGCCGATGATCGGCCGTCCCTCCACGCCGGTGAGACGGCGGCTGCCAGGAATGCCGAACTGCGGTCCGGGATGGGCGCTTTTGAAGGCCTCCGGCAGCTTCATGTCGACGATGCGGATGCCGGTCATGCCCTTGATCGAATAGACGCCGCCGATCGCGATCGTCATCAGAGCGGAGAGATCGGTGCCGATCGCCTCGAGCGGAAAGCCGATGTCGACATCGGCGCGATGCAGCGGCGTGCCGTGAACCGCCTCCGGCCAGGTCGGATGACGCCCATCCTCGAGCGGGCGGATCGCCAGCACCCGGGCGGCGACGCGCGCCTTCAGCTCCTCGGTCTCGCCTGGAACCGGCACGAAGGTCCCGGTCGACTGGTCGCTGGCGATCTTCTCCGCCATCGCCTCGACGCTGCCGGGCGTTTCGATGCGGTAGGTCAGGGTAATCATCATGAACCGACGGCTGCTCCTCTTGGCCCACGCATATTGTCATGGCATCAACTTGTGATCTGGTATAATGAGTATTCCAATCGTTGAAAAGCGGAATCTTCGGGCGCACGCTTTGTCCTTGGTCCGGAAAACTGTTAGGAGGAGACATTTTGAGCCAGCGAGATCTCATGACCCAGCCCCTCGAACAGATCGTCCGCCGCAAACTCTCCGACGAAGTGTTTGACCGACTTGAGCGATTGATCACCTCCGGCGAGCTTCAGCCCGGCGACGAAATGCCCTCCGAGCGGGTGCTGATGGAGCGCTTCGGCGTCGGCCGCCCGGCCATCCGCGAGGCCATGCAATCGCTCGCCAACAAGGGCCTCGTCAGCATTTCGCACGGCGAACGGGCGAAGGTGCTGCGGCTGACGGCAAAGTCGATCTTCCGCCAGGTCGACCTCACCGCCAAGATCATGCTGTCGCAATCGGCGGATTCGCTCGAGCATCTGAAGAGCGCCCGCATCTTCTTCGAGCGCGGCATGGCCCGCGAGGCCGCACAGCGCGCCTCGGCAACCGACATCGCCGATCTCAGGGATATCATCGAGCGCCAGCGCATGTCGCTCGGCCGGGCCGAAGCGTTTATCGACGCCGATATGGAATTCCACACCCGCATCGCCCAGATCTCCGGCAACCCGATTTACGTCGCCGTCAGCGAAGCCATGCTCGCCTGGCTGAAGGAATATCATACCGAGATGCTGATCTGGACCGGCAAGGAAAAGTTCACGCTCGCCGAACATGACGAGATCGTCGACCGCCTCGAAGCCAACGATGTCGACGGGTCGGAAACCGCGCTGCTCAAACACCTCGAACGCTCGCGGGCGCTTTACGCGAAGTAGTGCGCTTTTGTTTAGTGACTGCTTGGGAACAATGATGTGCCGGCGAGGTTGTGGATAGGCCCGTCAGGCAAAAATCCCAAGGAGGATATGAGAATGCGTATGAAACTCGTAGCAGCTTCGCTTTTCGCAATCGGCATGGCCACATCGGCCCTCGCCCAGTCCAACCCGGCGCCGGCCGGCGCCACGATCGACAAGAACCAGGCCGATCAGGGTGGCGGCGCGGCCAGCGACATGAAGGCCAAAAAGCCGATGGCGACCGATTCCACCGTGACCAATTCCACGACCGGCGGCACGATGAAAATGGACAAGACCAAGTGCCCGAACCCGGTCAACAACTCCGCCAAACTCCAAACCCAGGGCGGCACCAGCAACGCCACACCAATGGACGAAGCCTGCGCGGCCCACAACAACTGATCGGCTTCCCCAGACAAAACCCCGCTTCGGCGGGGTTTTTGCCTCATTTCACGGCCCCTTACCGGTGCCTTTCCCGAGACAGCCTTGACTCATCGAAACGCGATTGGTATCAACTTGGGTAATCGATAACCCAAAGTGCTGCCTGTGACGACTTCACTCAACGACATAGCCGCCCGTGCAGGCGTTTCCGTCAAGACCGTGTCAGGCGCCTTGCATGGCGGCTCGGCGCGCATGTCTGAGGATACCCGGCAGCGGATCAAGGAGATCGCCGAGGAGTTGGGCTATGTCACCAACTTCGCCGCCCGCAGCATGCGGCAGGGCTGGATGCCGCTCGTTGGCCTGGTTGCCGATGATCTGATCACCTCGCCTTTCGCGACGGAGATCATCAGGGGGCTCGACGGCGCCGTGCGCACCGCCGACATGGCCGTCTTCGCGATGACGTTGGGCGGCCACCGCAGCGTCGCCGACGAAGAAGTCGACGCTGACCTGCTGCCGGCGGCCGATCCGGTCGCTGGCCTCGAGTTGAACGACGTAGACGCCCGCGTCCTTTGCTTCGAGCGCCAGGGTCTGGATATCACTGGTGCTGGTAATCTTGCGCTCCAGAACGGTCTCATCCATGACCTGCGTGACGTATTTCGCCGAACCCTGGCTGAAGTCGCTCGCCTGCAGCGTCGACGTCCAGTTGCGATGGATCAGCCGCGCCGTCATCTCCAGCCCGGCAACGGGATCGCCATTGCCGTCGACAGCGAGGATCTCAGGCTCGATGGCGCCGGGCGTCGGCACGTAGCGCGGCACCTTCAGGCCAAGCACGAAGGGCGGGACGGCATTCACGGTGGTGATGCTGCGCACCTGCAGATCGTCGTCGCCGGTAACGGTCGCCTCGACCATGTAGCGGCGGGGTTGCGCCGTCGGCTCGATCGTCGTGTCGAAGCTGATGCGCGAGGCGCCGCCGGCGTCGGTGCTGCCGTCTCGTTCCAGTGCGGGCGAGGATTTGAACTCGTTGCCGCCGGAGTAACGGGAGTCCGTTGAAAAAAGGAAGCCTTCGTGGCCAGGCGGCGTCCAATTGTAGGGATATTGCACGGCGCGCCAGCGGATGGGACGATCCGCCAGCAGGCCGCCGGCGAAATAGCGCGCGATCAGGTCAACGTTGAAGGAGGAATCGAGCGGTACGGTCTGCGGATTGTTGAGGACGACTTCGAAAGTCGGCAGGCGATAGGCCTCCTTCTTGAAGGAGATGCTGCCGCATTGGACCTTGTTGTCGGCCGGGCTGCTTTCGCTGCCGTCGCTCTCGGCGGTTTCGGCACTCTCGGCCTGGCTGTCGCCTGGCTGCGCCTCATCGGTATTGCCGTCGCTCGGTCCGTCGGCATTCTCGTCGTCACCGGAGGTCTGCGCCGGTTGAGTCTGGTCCGTAGCCTGCGCGGTGTCGCCCGGCTCGAAGTGGACTTCGTAATCGCCGGTCGCCGGCGTCTCGGCGTCGAATTTGTGGTAAAAGCCGCCGAACGCGTCCAGCCGCACCGGTACACGCCATTCCTGCTGGTCGGGGCCGGTGATGACGATCTGGCCGCCTTGCACAGGCAGCGTCAGGTGGCCGCCGAGATAGCTGCGGACATAGCCCTTGATATGCACTGGCTCCTCCGGGCGATAGATCGGCCGCTCGGTGAAGACGTGGCAGAGAGTGCGGCTCTGCTCGGTGCGGCTTTCCGCAGGATTGGTGGTCCAATCCAGCCAGGCGGCCGAGGGTTTGGTCCAGTTGTCTTCAGCATATTGGGCCGGGGCATGATCGGGGTCGACGACCAGAGTATCCAGCCCCTTGGTTACGATGACGCGCCGGATCTTCGCGTCGGCGCGCTTCTGCAGCTCCCAGGAAAAGAAGCCCTGCGCGTCTGTCGTGCCTGTCGCGAGCGTGACGAATTTGCCGTCGCGCAAACCGTCGAGGCGAATTTGGGCCCCATCCATCGGCTTGCCGCTGGCAAGCGAGGTGACGGCAAAGCGGACCCGGTCCGGCTCCTCCACCGCGCTCAAGGTCAGGTCGGTGACCTGCACACGAAGCCAGTGCCGGGTTTGATTGTCCACCGCGCGCAGGCCGACGAGATAGGTGCCGGGCTGGTCGGCACCGGCGATCCGGGCAAAAGGCGATTTCAGATCCAGGCCGAATTTGGTGTCGACGCCGCCCTTCTTGATCGGCAGGTCGACAAATTGGGATATGGCGGGCGAACCCAGGGCCTTGACGCGCCCCTGGATCGCATCGGCTGAAATCTCATCGCTGTCGGCCCATTTCTGCGGCTCCTTGCCGGGCAGAGGCGGTGCTTCGTCGTCGTCCGTATCGAGGCCGGATTGCGGGAAAGGCCAAAAATCGCGCGACAGCGGATCGATCGCGTGGATGCGCACATCGGCCCTGTCATAACCGCGCCCGCGCAGCGGCACGAGTTGCGGGCCAAAACGCTCGACCACACCCTGCGACGCATCCCAGATGAGCGAGGACTGTTCCGGCGCGAAGGCGAATTTCTGGCGGAAGCCGTCAGCCAGCGGTCTGCCGCGGTCATCCGTCAAGGCGCCGGCAGCGACATCGAGCGTGTAGACCTTGTCGGTGAGAAAGCGGCCATTGACATAAAGACGCCCATCGCGTGCTTCCGCCGTCAGATCGTCCACCGGCGGAGAAATGCGCAAGGCGTCCCGGACCGAGAGCTGTTCCCCGGCCACCGGATTGCTCGAAAACCGGAAGATCAGGCCGCGACCCTGGCGAACGGCCGGCGCTGCATCGGCATTGTCGACGGCGTTGCCATCATCGTCGACCGCGGCGCTGTCATCGCTGACGGTGGCGTTCGAGGTGCAGCGCATGATGCCATCGCTCGTGCTGGCGTCGAAGCCCCGCCCGCAATCGGAACTGGTCATGGTGAAGGGCACGGCGGTACGCACGCGCAATTCAAAGGTCTGATCGCTGAAATCCGGCGTGTCGGCAAGCTTCAGCCGCAAGATGGCGACGCGGCCGTCGGGTACGCTCTGATGCAGCTTCACCACGTAGGATTGCTGGTCGCCGCGGCTGTTGCGTTCAAGCGGCTGGATATCGAAATCCTGCGCCCCCAACATCAGACCGCCTTCGTCGCCAATGCCGGGCGCCGGGCGCAGCTCGATCGACAGCAGGCGGCTCAGCGCCGCGACATCGACGGGTTCGGCAAAGGTCAAGGTGATCTGGTCAAGCTCGTTGACGGGATCATCGGCTGCAGCCGGGACCGTCGATACCGGCACCGGCAGCAGCGGTATCAGTTCCGTCTCGCCGCCGGCACCCTTGTCATGATCCAGCATCTTGACCTTGACGCGGGCAAGCGGCTGCCACTTGTCGGCGGGCCTGAACTGCAAAGCGCGCGGGCCGAGCCATTGCCAGGCACCTGGAGCAGCCGGTTCCATCGTCACGAAACGCTGGGGCGAGTCCTCCGGGCCGCCGGTTGCGGGGCCGGTATCCGTGGCGAAGAAAATGGTGACGGGATCATAGGCGCGCAAAAACCTCTCCGGCACGATTTTGACGCCGTCGGCGCGCTGCAGGACATCCAGTGCCGGCGAGGAAGCGCCTTGCTGCGCGTGACCGCTTGAGATCAGCGTTGAAGACGCAAGGGCGAGGGCAATGAGAAATGCGATCTTTTTCATTGGTTTCACTTCGATCCCGTGGGCTTCAAACCGGCACGCTGCAGATAATCATTGATAATTTCGGGCGGCGGGCCCGCGGGCGGTGGTGACAATCCAACCACCGAAGGCCTGACGATGAGTGTCGGCGCGTCGGCCGGTGCGCGTGCTTCCAGGAGGTAAGAGCCTGCCGCCAGCTGCTTGAGCTGATTGACGCCTTCACCGAGCGCCTTTCCCTTGGCATCCAGCAGCCGGCCGATGGCAAGGTCCGGATCGGAACGCAGGCCGACACCGATATTGCCGCTATTTCTGACTTCGAAGCCGAACAGGGCCGTCGCGCCCGGTGCAAGCACGATCGGGGCTCCGATGCCGTCATTGACCGGCACGACCGGTGTCGCCGTCATGTCCAGGCTGCCCGACAAGGGGCCTTCATGTGTTGAATAGAGTGTCAGGACCGCCTCACCAGCCGCAAGATAGCGGTGGAACTCCGCTCCCGTCGGAAAGAGCTGCATGTCGCGGTGACCATCCTGCTCCAGGCCGACGATGACGGGTGCGTCGGTGCTGACGTCGAGCACGATCGGCTGGGCCGGGTTAAGACGGAAAGCCATCGCTTCACCCTCGAGCGTCACACTCTGCGGCAAGGTCATCGATTTTGGTTCGGGCTTCGGCCAGGGCGACTTGCCGCCACGTTCCAGCCACAGCGCCACGAGGCCGGCGCCGTGATCGACGATCAACTGACCGGGTCCGGAGACGGAAAGAGTCTCACCGCGCAAGACCCGACCCTCGACTCCGATAAAGGTCGCAGCGCCGCCGGAGACGTTCAGGACATCTCCTTTCATGGCATCAACCGCGATTTCCTCCGATCCGACCGTCCCGAAAAACCGGCGCTTGATCTGATCGTTGCCGAGCGTAATTGCTTGTCCCGGTGACAGGCTGACCCGCGCCGAGCCGGCATCACCGGTCAGATTGACGAGCCAGATCTCCTCAGTCGACGTCGCGGTGCTGCGCGACAGGGGAGCGGCGCCGGACCAGACGTTCAACAGTTGGGAGGCGGAGGGGGCGGAGACGACGGCGATGCCGGGCGCCAGGTCGAGGGTCAGCCGTTTCACCCCTGTCGCCAGCTTTACCGGCTGCGCGCTGAAGGCTGGAACCGTCGTCGTCAAGGTGCCGTTCAACTGCACCGGCTCGAGTTCGGCCGCATCGATCGGCCTCAGCCGCATCTGCAGGCTTTCATCGCTTGCGGCGTTCCAGATGTGCAGATCCTGGTTATCGGAGATGGCGACCGCGCTGTTGAGGCCGACGCCCATGCCGCGTCCGGCCGTGAGGCCCGGCTGGCCAAAGGCCGAATCCGCACGCCACAATCGAACCTTGCCCGGCAAGGCAGGGGCGGCTGGAATCACCGCCTGATCTCCCGGCGAAAGCGTCAGCGCGATCTCTGCATCCGGCTGTGCAGGGCTCACCCGCACATGGCCGGCGGCACGGGAGACCAGCCATAAACGATCCGATTGCGGAGCAAAAAGTCCTGATGCGGCGGCCGCGAGCGGGCGATCGGCGCTTGCGCCCGCAAGCAGATCGACACTAGGGCCGAGGTCCACGAGGCCGGCCGATGGCGCATGCGCGAGAGCAACGTTCAAGGAGAGATCAAGGCCATCGATGGCCACGGGTTCCAACGCGATGTCGCCGGGCTCGCGCATATCGCCGGCGATGCTGCGCGCGGCGGTCTTGATGGGTGCTGTTCCACCATCAAGGGTCCAGACCGATGCGCGCCATTGTGCATCCCCCTCGGAAGCGGGCCAGGCGATAAAGGGCGTGCGGCCACGGGCAAAGGCTTGCGGCTTCCAGCCGCCGCCGGCGTCTCGTTTTTCGACGGAGAGAACCAGATCGCTGGTGGACTGCGCCGCGACCAGCGCGAGCCGATCCTTTCCATTGGACGGCAAGGGGCCCGGCAGAGGGAAAGTGAAGACAGAGGCGCCGTTGACGGAGGCGGTGCCGTTCTCGGCGAGCGCCGGCTGCGGTTGCTCCTGCGGCAGGGCGAACTGGACCTCGATATCCCCGAGATCGGCCTGGTCGTCGCCTTCCCCCTGATCATCGCCGTCGGCCTCTTGATCGTCGGAATTATCGTCCGCTTGGCTGCCGGCCGTGCCGGATGCTGCCGCCTGATCAAGGGCCAGCGTATAGGATCCGGCCGGCAGACGGGTGGACAGCGCGATATTCCAATCATCGCTGCGCCCCGTCAGGCGTTCGAGGACGGCGCCATGTTCGTCCTTCAGCACCCCTTTGATCTCGCTGCGGCCGAACGTGCCGAGGCTGACGACACGGTCCGCCTCGACATTGAAGGAAAGCTCGGCCGGCAGGTTGACGAAGCGCGCCTCGCCGGGCTGCAAATCCTTGGTGTTCAGGGTAACCTGATAATCCAGCCGGTCATCATGAGCGAGGCTCGTGAGATCGATGCGATAATGCCCGGCTTTCAATTTGCCGGTGAATTGCGGAGCGGCGACAAATCGGGCGATCTGCTCCTTGTCGTCGCGAAACAGCGTGCCGATCATGCCTTCGGTCAGATCGATGCTGATGTCCGCATCGGCCAAGAGATCAAACGTCCAGCTGTCGGGAACGCGTGCGTCGCCCTTGCCCTGAGGCTCGCGCCACTGAAATGCCTGGCTCTGATTGAAGGCCAGCGGATGCGGTCCGTGGCCCTGCAGCTGCGGCGGGTCGATGAGGGGTCTCAGCCGTGCGACAAACCGCGTGTCGACGTCGCGCGGCAGGATCACGAGGCGGTAATGCCCCGGCGTGAAATCCTGACTAAGACTGGAAAGGGGGCCCGGCGCGGTGAGCGGCCATCCCTCGGCATCCTCGAGGCGAGCGGTCAGGTCTTCGCCAAGGGAGTAAAGATCAAGCTGATAAGATCCCGCATGTGTTATCTCGATCGGCACGATGGCGCCGCGCCCGCCGGAGAGAATGCCTCGGCTGGTGCCGTCGGCGACCAGGGTTGCCGCGGTCGGAAGCGAGGCCGGCGTGACGGCGACACCAAGATGGCCGGAGGAACTCTGTACGGAAAGGTCGATCTGATAGGTTCCCGCGCGCAGATAGGTTTGCAGCAGCGCATTGTGGCCATCGCCATTGTCCGCCGCTTCTCCCAGTCCCGGCAGGAATGACGTGCCAAGGCGCAGCGATGTCTGCAAACGGCCAAGGGTTTCGATGCGATAAAGCCCTCCTTCCGCAAC
The DNA here is from genome assembly GCF_014195245.1 of Rhizobium sp. BK619. Classification (NCBI taxonomy): domain Bacteria; kingdom Pseudomonadati; phylum Pseudomonadota; class Alphaproteobacteria; order Hyphomicrobiales; family Rhizobiaceae; genus Rhizobium; species Rhizobium sp. BK619. The sequence continues at coordinate 25,235 of NZ_JACIBH010000020.1, forward strand.
CTCGAGCCGATAGGATTTCTGCGCGTCCTCGGCGAGATCGAAAAACTGGGGTTGGCCGGCAATCAACGGGGATGCGGGGGTCGGCGATGCGATCTTTTGCGCCGCGGCAGCATCCGGCTGCCAGCTGACGACGATCGAGCGGGCAGCGGCGGGGGCCGGGAAACGCAGGGTCAAGGTCCGGCCCTTTGCGTCGACGCGCTCGTTGCTGGTCGCAAAAGCGACCGATGTATTGTGCATGTCGACGGCGGCGATGGTCCCGCCTGGAGGCACATGGACGTCGATCTGCAGATCCGCGGGTGATGCCGGCCGCGACAGGGCGTTCGCATCGTCATTCGCAGCACCTTTGGCCTGCGGCACGGGCGCCGGCATATTGGATATCGGCTGATCCGGCAGGGGTTGCGGCTGTGCCGAGGCATCGGCGGGCTGCCAGAGCGCCAGTGGGCGCAGCTGCAGATCGGCGGGCAAGGCCACGGCACGAGGGCCCGTCAGCAAACCGGGCGCGGCATTGGTAATGATCTGGTAGCGCGTGGCCTTTTCCGCTTCCCGGATGCCGAAGGAAATGGTGGTGCGGGCGGGAGCGGCGGGTTGGACCGGTGGGACGAGGCCCGGCGTGCCGAAGGTGAGGTCGACGATGCCGACGGCATTGTTGTCGGGCAGCAGGCGCAGCAGATAATAGCCGGCGTCCAGATCGAAACGATCGGGATTGCGGCCATCGGCGCGCGGAGCATTGCCGACCAGAACCGGGCTGATGTCGGCATGCAGGGCAACGCCCGCGGTGCGGACCGCAATCTGGCCCGCTTGCGTCATCTCGAACAGCAGCGACGTCGGCCCGCGCAAATTGAACCGCCGCCGCCAAGCCTGGCCTGGGCCGAGATGAGGCAGATCGGACGCGACGATCGTGGCTTTGCCGCTGCTATCCTGGCGCACCAAAAGAGCCGTGGCCGGAATTTCATCGCCGCCTTCGCCGGCAACGTCGAGACTGATGAGATTGGCCACCGAGCCTTTAAATTGGGTCTCGGTGCCGAACCGAAGCCCCCGAAGCTGGAAAGGCTGGCCTTCATAGCCCGAGACTTCGACAATGCTCGGCTGGCTATCTGTCGAAAGCGAAAGCGTGGCTGTCGGTTCGCGGCTGGCCTTATCGATCACGGCACTCTGAAAAGCCGTTGCCGTGTCGGAGGTCCGGCCAGCCCGGAGCACCGCCGACGCGGATTGCGGCAGCTCCAGGCGGAAGGTATCGAGATCTGCCGGCGTCTCGAAACGGATCGAGCCGAAAGGCCCGATGACATTTTCGGCAATCCCTCCGGCCAGCGATAGCTGCGTGCCGGTGCGAATATGGAACGGCTCTGCGGCGTCCGAATTGGTCCAGACAAGCTTCTGGCCGCCATAGGCCGTCACGAGATAGCGGCCGGCCTCGACCGTTCCCGTCAGCGTCGCCCGGGTCATGGGGAGGCCAGGTTTCAGTTCGAAGATCGACATTTTCGGAGAGAGATCGGCAATATCGGTGCCGTTTCGCCACAAGCGCAGATCCTGCAGCGAGCGTCCGACCGCCTCGATATCGACGCGCCCGGAATCGGGGATGTCGATCCAATAGGATCTTTGCTGCAGATCGCTGAGATCGGCATGGATCGGGGTGAGCGAGGTCAAAGTGGCGTCGGGCTGTTCAAGCTCCTGATAGGCCTGCGCAGTGAGCTTGACGTCGCCGGCGGCTCCCTTGGCGCCGAACACACGGACCTTGTAGGTGCCTTTGTCGAGCAGCGCATCGATCCGGCCGTCGCTGACCCCGGCGGCGCCCATGCGGTCCCCAGGGCCTGCGATCATGTCGACAAGCTGCAGCGCCACACCGGAGGTGCTCTGCGTGCGGATGGTGATATGGCCGGGCGTGTCGACGGTCAGCAAGGTGCTGCCATCCTGATCGGCAGGCAGTTGATCCGAGGCCAAATGCGGCTGCGACACGAGCCGGGGCGGCGCTTTTGCGGGCGCGGGTTGAGGTGCTGCGACGGCCGCCGGCGGCGATCTCTCTTGTGCCGCCGCAGGCTGTGTCGTCGGTGCTGTTGATGGCGCAAGCTCGACGGCGGATTCTGCCGGCTTCCGGCTGGGAGAAGCGCCCGCTGCCACAAGCGCCTCAAGGCGTGTCTGATAGCCTATAGCCAGGCATGCCGACAGCCGGACCGGATCTGTGTCGACACAGGATTTATTGCGCTCCGCCAACCAGCGGCGCTGTTGCTGGCGTAGATCGTTCAGCCTTGTCGGGTCGCCGTTCAGTTCCGCCAATGCCTGCCGATAGGAGGCTGCCAAGGCGGTGTCCTGAGCAATCAAGGCAGGGGAGGCACAAATCGCCTTCTCAATGGCGGACTGCGCCTTGCCGCAATCAAAGGATTGCGCATGGGAGGCCGCTGCAAAAAGACAACCACTGAGGGCAACAGGCAAACGCAGGCGAGAGACGAAAGCCATGGATAACTCGTTTTTTGAGTGGCCGGCACACTAGTCAATATGAACTATCCTCGATCAAGACAAGAGCCGGTTGCAGCAAGCCGAGAACCGCAACGCGCGCAATGTTTGACGTGGTTTATAAGTCGGCACTCGGATGTGGAGTGACCCGTAAAAGCCGTCGCCACTAATCAGACAGCCATTGGTGGTGAACTCGCTCTTGCCGCAGGAGCGCAGGTCTAATTTCCGGCACGGACATGTCACATTTTCCCACTCCCTTCGTCCTTGTGAGCGAAGGAGATTTTCATGCGACCGCTACTTCTTGCCCTTTCCGTCCTCCAGCTTTTCAACGGGGTGCTGATGCTGGCTGCACCGCGGCTCTGGTATGGCGTCATACCCGGTGTCACGGAGACAGGCCCGTTCAATTCCCATTTCATTCGCGATATCGGCCTTGGCTTTCTGAGCACCGGCTGCGCGCTGGGCATAGCGAGCTTGTATGCGGCGATTGCACGGCCTCTGGTGGCTGTTGCCAGCGTCTTTCTGCTCGGCCATGCGCTGCTGCATCTCGCCGAAATGGGGCTGCATGGAACGGGTCCGGCCCATGCGGTGCGGGATATCGCCCTGATCGTCGTGCCGGCCGTGATGCCGCTTGCCGTGTTTATGCGGAGGACCTCCCATGCTTAGGCGGCTCTTTCGGAATGCCGCGCGCAAATTCGGCGCGCGTTATGATTATGATGTCGGCTATATGGAAGATCTGACCGAGTTGAGCCCGGGCGGATTTGCCAAGCTCGCCTTGCTCGCACCCTTCACCCAGGAGCGTTTCGGCCTGCCGGCTGCACCTTATTATGCTGCGAAATTCATCGCAGCGCGCACGGCCGGATGTGGGCCCTGCGCCATGCTGGTGGTTCGCATGGCGGAGGAAGCCGGCGTCAGCGCACGCCAGCTCGCCTCGATCGCCCGGCCGGGTTCGGCGGATGCCGACATGCGGCTTGCCGCGAACTATGCGGCAGCCGTTCTCGCCAACTCGTGCGAGCTTGCTGACATGATTGAGGCGGCGCGGTTTCGCTTCGGGGAAAAAGGCCTCTGGGGCCTTGCTTCCGCCGTCGCCGCTGGCCAATTCTACCCCAGCTTGAAGCGGGGCATCGGCGCGGCACTGAGCTGCGACTTGCTACCGGCTGAGTTTCGGGAGGTCGTATGATCGTGCCTAAGGAGAGGGATGTCGGGCCGATGCCGGAGGCGCTGCGCCGCCGGCTGGTGCGGCTCGCCTATCGCTATCTCGGTTCGGTGACCGACGCTGAGGACGTCGTACAGGAAGCCTCCATCAAGCTCCTCGCCAGCGAAGGTGTCCGCGACCGCGAGGCGTGGCTTGCCCGCGTCGTCACCAATGCCGCGCTCGATCGGCTGAGGCAGCTCAAGGCGCGGCGGGAAACCTATATCGGACCCTGGCTGCCCGAGCCGGTGATCGAGGCGGAGAGCCCGAGCGACCGCGAGCTCGACATTTCCTTCGCCGTCATGCGCACGCTCGAGACATTGTCGCCACTCGAACGCGCCGCCTTCTTCCTGCATGACCTGTTCGGCATGGATTTCGAAACGGTGGGCGAGACGCTCGACCGCTCGCCCGCCGCCGTCCGCAAGCTCGCCTCGCGGGCCCGGCAGGCGGTGAAGGAGGGGCGGCCACGCTTTGCAGCGCGACCTGCCGACGTTGAGCGGCTGCTGATGGCGATCGGCGCTGCTGTGCAGAGCGATTCCGTCGACGCTCTTGCCGCCACACTGGCCGAGGATATCGAGTTGATCTCAGACGGCGGCGGCAAGGTGATCGCGGCGCTCAGGGTTCTTCATGGCCCGATGGAAGTCGCAAATTTCCTCATGCACATCGCCCGCAAGCAGCCGGATGGCGGATGGCGTTTCGGACCAGCCCAAGTGAATGGCGGCGCCGGCATGCTGATCAGTTCCGAGGTCGGCCTTGACACTGTGATGGCCATCGACCTCGATACCGAAGGGCGGGTCGCTGCGGTCTATCTCGTGCGCAATCCGGAAAAGCTCGCCCATGTGGTGGGAAGCTGAGCCGGCGTTGCCACAGTGGAGGCTGCGCTTATGTCTTTGGCGAAACTGCGCTGGTCGCGGGCCATGTTTCAACGCGTCCAGCCGGCTACAGCCCGAACAGATCCTCATTGTGATAATCTTGCGCCAGCCAAGGTCGATTCGCAGGTGTCGGGATTTTCGCCCCGGAAGCCAGGCACGCAAGGTCGTGAGACAGGCAAGGAGGCAGCGATGCTGAAAACCGATACCCGCCAAGCGAATTGGCGCCGTGCCAATCCAGGCAAATATGATGCTCACCTCGCCGTGCAGCGAGCGGTCAAGGCAGGCGAATTGGAAAAGCAAACCTGTGAGGTCTGCGGGATCGAAGCAGTCGATGCCCATCATGATCAATACGACGAGCCTTTAAGAGTGCGGTGGTTATGCCGACGGCACCACACGAGGCTTCATCATTACGGCGAAGACATGTTTCCGATCAAGGATGCACTTTAGAGTGCCTGATCACTGTGGTTTGTATTTGCAATTGGGATGTGACGACGCAATCTTCCTTCGACAATAACATCAGGAAGCCGGCGAAGCTCTATCTATGAGAAGGTGCCGGACGGGTTCCCGCCGCACGAATTCGGTCTCCACATGTTTCAGCACATGTCGCTGGCCTGCAAACGGCACCATCTTCAAGGCAGCTGCGAAAGAAACCCATCGAAATTCGCTATGTTCGTGATTGATGACGACCGTCGCATGGGAATCCACGAAGCCAACGAAGACCGGCAACATGGCGATGGCGTCCCGATCGGCCTCATAAAACTGCTCGCATATGTCGGCGGAGTAGAGCCGGTTGCAAATCAGCCCGGTTTCTTCGCGGACCTCGCGTAACGCAGCCTCCCAGGCTTTCTCCCCGTCCTCGATGCCGCCGGCGATCTGGCACCATTCACCGATCAGGGTGTGGTTGCGGCGCAGAAGCAATACCTCATGTCCAATGTCGGCTTTGCGGAGCAGGACCACAGAAACCGCAGAACAACGGATCGGAATCTCAGTCATCAATGCAACTTTCTGTCGGTGGGGCCGGGTCAACCAAAGGGATGTTCGCGAGCGACGAATGGCCTGGTCAGGAGGCTGACAGAATAGATATTCCTTCGCTCGAGGAACGCCTCACCATCTGGGCCTCAGAGCACGCCTTTCCTCAAAATGAAGTTCCCATAGGGGCGCGATTCAGCCGTCTGAATGACAGCAAACGATCGTATCGCGATCGGATAGTAAGCAAACCGCTCCACCGGTTGGCTGGTGATCGAGCGCCCTTCTGCGTCACTGCAAACGGCGATGACCTCTCTGTGCACTTCCAGCAATTCGCCCGGCGCGTCGACGGCCTCCATGTGCATCAGCGGCGTGTCGCCGAATGTGTCCAGGGGCATCATTTCAAGGATCCCGCCAACTGCAGCCGGTGCATCGAGCCCCTCCAAGAGGAGCAGCTTTCCGCTCGTGGTTTGGCTCGCCACCCGAAAGCCCGAGAAGTTTCGATCGACGATGGCCAGTTCGTCGCCATGCCCCATGGAGGCCAGAACCCACAACAAGTCGGCCGTGACGAACGGCGGGACGCCTTTCAGCATGTCATTTCCCTCCCAAGAGATGATCACAACTTGGATGGTAACCGCAAAAAAACGATTGCGCAAACGTTTCGATGGCGCTAGCGTGATCATATTCGCGGATCCTTGGAGAGCCTGTTTAAGGTTGGAATTCCGCCTGGGAGGAAAATTTGAGACGCTTTGTTGTTGTGCTGCCGGCAAACGCCGGAGCGCGCTCATGACGACGATTTCCGAAGTTGCAAAGGCGGCCGGAGTTTCGGTCTCCACGGTTTCCCATGTTCTCAACAAGACGCGCTACGTGTCGCCCGAGAAGGCGAAGCTCGTCATGGAGGCGGTGGACGAGATCGGATACATCCCGAACGCGGTTGCGCGCTCTCTCAAATTATCGTCGACGGGCACGGTCGGCCTGGTCATTTCCGCGATTTCGAACCCTTACTTCAGCGATATCATCTGCGCGATTGAAGCCGAGTGTTCCAAGCGCGGCTTGGTCGTCTTTCTATGTGACACGCAGGACGATCCAGATCGGGAACTGGAGCTCATCCGGCATCTGCATCAGCGTCGTGTCGACGGGATTATCCTTGCCGCTTCAGGCGCTCCCAAAAAGTCGCTGGACTATCTATTTGAATGCGATGTTCCCTGTGTGCTCGTCGACAGGCTCTCCGATGATCGTTTCGATCAGGTCGGAACCGACAACACGGCGGCAATCCGCATGCTGGTCGATCATCTCGTCACGCTCCATCACCAACGGGTCGGGATCATCCTCGGCCAGCCCGGATTTGCGACGACCGTGGAGCGCACTGAGGCTTTCCGCACAGCTATGGCGGAGAAGGGAATAGAGGTCCCGCATGCGTTGATCAGCAATGGCAACCGCAGCACGGCTGACGCCACCGCGTCGACGCACCACTTGCTGGAGCTGAAGGAGCCACCGACAGCAATCCTTGCCTCAAACAATCTTGCGATGATCGGCGCGATGAGAGCCATTCGGGAGCGGGGGCTGCGCGTTCCCGCGGATATTTCGGTGCTCGGAATCGATGATTTCGAATGGGCCGATTATTTCGAGCCGCGTCTGACACTGATGGCCCAGCCTTGCGATGAGATCGGCAGGAGGGCGGCGGACTTGCTGATTGCGCGGATCGGCAACAAGCACCGCCCGCGCGAGACCGTTCGACTGTCGCCGGTTTTGCGGGTGCGTGAATCGTGTGGAGAAGCAGCATGAACCAGGTTGTTCTTTCGGCGAAAGGGGTCACCAAGCATTTCGGCGGCGTTCAAGCGCTGCGTGGCGTGGACTTCGATCTTGAAGTCGGTGAAATCCATGCCCTGCTTGGAGAGAATGGTGCGGGCAAATCGACGTTGATGAACCTGATGTCCGGCGTGCACACGCCGGACCAGGGCGAGATCTTCATCGATGGCAAACCCGCCCGATTTCACAGCCCCCGGGATGCACAAGCGGCAGGAATTGCAACGATTTTTCAGGAGTTGGATCTCGTTTCGAGTTTGAGCGTCGCAGCCAATCTCTTTCTTGGGCGTGAGCTTGTCCATCCCCATGGCATGCTCGACGGAAAGGCGATGCTGCGCGAAGCGCGCAAAAGACTGGAGGCAATCGACCGATCGATCGATCCCGCCCAGCTTGTCGGCGAGCTTTCGATCGGCCAGCGCCAGGTCGTCGCCATTGTCAAGGCGCTGTCCTATGCATCCCGCGCTCTGATCATGGATGAACCGACAGCGGCATTGACTGTCGGCGAAGTCGATCGATTGTTCGACATCATGCGTGGGCTCGCATCGTCAGGCGTCGGTATCGTCTTTATTTCGCATCGCCTTGAGGAAGTGCCGCAGATTGCCCATCGCGTGACAGTGATGCGCGACGGCAAGGTCGCCGGCGTTACCGAGCCGAACGCGCCACAAGCGCAGCTGGTACAGCTTCTCGTCGGCCGTCCGTTGAACGAACTTTACCCGCCTCGATCGGATCGCGTCGGCGACGTTCTCCTGAGGATGCGGCAGGCCTCCTTCCGGCCGCACCGTGCGTCACCCGGGTGGCAGACGCCATCAAGGATCGACCTCGATGTTCACCGCGGTGAAATTGTCGGCTTGGCCGGCGTGATGGGTGCAGGCCGCACCGAGCTTCTGAGCGCTCTTTACGGGACAGGTGTGCCGGGCAGATGGCAGGGGGAGGTGACCATTGGCGGCAAACCGGCAAGGCTTCGATCCATCGCCGCCGCGCGCAGGGCTGGTCTCGCATTCGTCACCGACGACCGGCGCGGCGCCGGACTGATGCTGCGTATGTCCGTTGGCCTCAATCTGGTCATGTCGATCATTCGCCGAATTTCCCCAAACGGCTTGTTATCTGCACGTCGACAGGACGATGCGATCAAGAACTCGTTCGGAAATTTCGACATCCGTCCCAAGAACGCGGAGATCGCTGTGGGTGCCCTGTCCGGCGGCAACCAGCAGAAGGTCGTGCTTGCCAAGGAAGTGCTGGGCAATCCGAGCCTGTTGCTTCTCGACGAGCCGACCCGCGGTGTGGACGTCGGAGCCAAGGGTGAGATCTACGCTCGCTTGCGCAAATTTGCCTCGGATGGATTGGGCATCCTTGTCGCTTCAAGTGAAATGCCTGAGCTGATCGGCCTATGCGATCGAATAGTGGTCCTGCGCAACGGCTGCAGCGTTGCCGAATTTTCCGGCGGGGTGAGCGAACACGACGTTCTGGCCGCCGCCAACGGGAGGGAGGGATGATGTCCGAACAGCAAATTACGTCGAGTTCTCCGATTCAACCCGCAAAGCGCATTGATCCGCTTGCGGTCATCGTCCGCTTCCAAAGCCTGATCGGCCTGGTGCTGGTCTTTGCCGGCGGCATCATCTTCTCGCCGCGCCGGCATGGGGTCATCCTGTTCATTCAACCCGACAATATCGCCAACATCGTCCGCGCAGTGTCCGAGACCGGCATCATCGCGATCGGGATGACCTTCGTGATCATCACCGCCGGGATCGATCTCTCGGTTGGGGCGACCCTTGGTCTTGCGAGCGTCGTCACCGCAACATTGATGGTCTCGGGCGGCTTTGGGCTGATTACAACGGTGCTGGCAGTGCTGCTGATGGGCACCTGTTTCGGCCTGGTCCAGGGAGCGATCTCAAGCAAGTTTCGGCTTGAAGCATTTATCGTCACGCTTGCCGGTTTACAGGCAGCGCGCGGGCTGGCGCTCGTCGTGTCGGGCAATCAGTATATCAATATCTCCTATGGCGATGGCCCCGGGCTGGCTCCCCCCATCTTTGCGGTTCTCGGCGGTCGATTGTTCGGCAACGTCGTTCCCGTGGCCACCATCGTCTTCCTGATCTTTGCCTGCATCGCAACGCTGGTGCTGAACACGACAAGGTTCGGCCGTTACGTCTATGCCGTCGGCGGCAACGAGCGCGCCGCTCGCATCTCCGGTGTTCCGGTCTCGGCAATCAAGATCGCCGTTTACGCCATCACCGGCTTTGCATCCGCGCTGGCCGGCATCGTCCATGCCGGGCAATTCAATTTCGGAAGTGCCAATGATGGGACCGGATATGAATTGACGGCCATCGCGGCTGTCGTCATTGGCGGGACCAGCCTGTTTGGCGGGTCGGGTTCCATGGTCGGAACCATCGCCGGCACGATCATGCTTGGCGCCCTCGCCAATATTCTTCAGCTCAACAACATCACCCCAGCCATGCAGTTGCTTGCCACAGCGGCAATCATCGTTCTGGCGGCAGTCCTTCAATCCCTCGTTCGTCGCCGCGAAGGATTGGGCAGGTAGTGTGGCGGCATCTTCCGGAAGGTGGATCCGGAACCAATGTGGAGGAGAAAGTAATGACACAGAATGCACTTCGATTTTCGAATGCCGGGCGCATGGCACTTCTCGCCGGTTCATGCCTTTGTATTGCCGGCGTGGCCCAGGCTGCCGACCCGCTTGTGAAGGCTTGCGCCAAAGATGGCGAATTCGTTGTCGGCTTCTCGCAGGCAAACAACGCGGAGCCCTACCGCCAGCACGTCAACGATGAACTGGAAGCAGCCGCCAAGGCAGTCCCGCAATTCACACTGCAGATTGCCGACGGGGCCGGCAACGTCAACACTCAGACGTCACAGGTCGACAATTTCATTACCCAAAACGTCGACCTTCTGTTGATCTCGCCTTTCGAGGCGGCTCCGCTTACACCCGCCGTCAAGCGAGCAATGGACGCGGGTATCCCGGTCATCGAACTCGATCGCAAGACGAACGGTGAAGCAGGCAAGGATTACACAGCTTTCATCGGAGGCGATAACTACAAGATTGCGTTGGCAGCCGGCGAATATACCAGCAAGACGCTGCTTCCGGATGGCGGCGAGGCCGCCGTGCTGGAGGGCTTGCCGAGTTCGACACCCGCAGTCGAGCGGCTTAATGGCTTCAAAGATGGCGTGAAGGCCAACTCGAAAATCCAGATCGTCGCAGAACAGGCGGCCGACTGGCTGCCGGATAAAGCACAAACGGCGTTCGCCGCCATGCTGCAGGCTCATCCGGACATCAAGATGGTCTATGCCAGCAATGACATGATGGCGGCGGGTGCTCTGCTCGCTGCCAAAGGCGCTGGTAAAAGCGTGAAGATCATCGGAACCGATGGCTTGCCTGGGCCTGCCGGGGGAATTGAAGCGGTCGCAAAGGGCGATTGGTCCGCGACCTTCACCTATCCTACCGGAGCGAAAGAGGCGATCGACATGGCAAAGTCGATATTGCTGGACTGCGCATCGTCTGTTGAGCCAACGGTAACAGTCGATACCACAGCCATCACGCCCGAAAACGCCAAGCAGATGATGGGCAAGTAAAGTTCAAGGCTCCATCCGGCTGGGCGCGTCTGCCCAGCCGGGTGGGACCAGATTGCTTCGTTGCGCGCTTCAAAAGCTACGCATCGCCGCGGCGTTTGCCAGCACCCAGATCGAAAGCCGCACTTCGCCGGTCCAGCGCATGAAACGCGCGCCCATCGGTGGGCGCGCGCATCATAGAGACTAGAGGCGATAACGGCTGCGTTCTTTTGCGACCTGTTCTGGACTATAGGGGTCGAGCGCGTCATCGAACCTGGTCCATCCCTCTTGGGTGTAGGCGGCTCGGCGCTCGACCGGGTCGACCCAGTTGGATTGCTTGAGGATCGCTTCCGCTTCCGGGACAAGTGCGTCTTGAACCCTGGCAGTGACCAATGAGCCACCCCGGCGAACGCCTTCGGCATATACATTTGCGTCCTCGTCAGAGACGCCGGAACTCGTCATCGCACCGATAATGCCTCCTGTCGCACCGCCAGCGACTGCGCCAGCGGCGGCGCCGGCGGCGGTTGCGGCCAGCCAGCCGGCTGCGACGACGGGGCCGACGCCCGGGATGGCCATCAGACCGAGGCCTGTGAGAAGGCCGCCGGCGCCGCCGACGACTGCACCGATGCCGGCACCTGTACCGGCGCCTTCACCTGCATTCGAATGTTCATCGTGGCGGCTGTCGGCATTGTTGGAAACGATGCTGATGTCGCTGGAAGGGATACCGGCGGATTCAAGCGCGCTGACCGCAGAGCTCGCGTCGGTATAATCGTCGAAAAGTCCAGTTACGGTTCTCATAGTCATTCTCCTGAAGGATTTGTTGGGGTCACTTGGCGACGATATTGCCCTGGTAGTCGAGTGCGATCATGACGGCCTTGCCGTCCTTCATGCCCGATGCCATCCAGATGCCCTTGTCATCCTTCTTGAGGTCTTTGACGTCGGTATAGCCGGCCTTTTCGATGCGGTCCTTGGCCTGCCCTTCGGTGAAGCTGTTGGCACCTTCGACCGGGGCGGTCGCATTGTTCGACCCAGGCGTTGCAATGGCCGGCGTCTTGCCGTCACTTGTCGTCGCGGGTGCCGTCTGGGCCATGGCTGACAATGCCGAAGCGCCCAGAAGCGCTGCGGCTAGAATGAACTTGTTCATGGGAATTTCCTCTCGTGCCGAACCTCTCAGATCCGTGATCACGAAACCCCATCCGACCCTAATCGTTCCACGTTCCAGAACTTAAAGCGCGAATGCCAGTCCTTGCCTGATTTGCTGTTGAACTCGCAAAAGATTTTCTGCGATCGCTTGCTGTGTCGCGGACAAAATGGACCCGATAGCAGCGGCCATTGTTGACGCGCAGTTCACTCACGCCATCGCCCACCGGCGTTGCGTCCCCTGGGTTAGGCACGGAAGTCCTTCAGCGTCTTGGACCGGTTCGGACCCAAAGATCGCGGACAACGTCGCGTCTGCAATGAACGGTCTTCTGGAAACCTGGAGATCGCGTTATGCCGCGTTCAAAAGTTCAGCGCTCACCGGCATTCCCATATGATAGCCCTGGACGCGGTCGATGCGAAGATCCTTGAGCAGGGACAATTGTGCTGCCGTTTCGACGCCTTCCACCAGGATCGTATTCCCACGATTGCGGATAAGAGCGACCATGTCCTGAAGCATCATCAACCCGCGCGGGTTGGAGCAGTCGTGCAGGAAGGTTCGATCGACCTTGACCGTCTGAAACTCGATCGCCCTCAGCCAAGAGAGGCCCGCGAAGCCGGAGCCGAAGTCGTCAAGCCAGATTTCGACGCCGAGAGTCCGCAGATCTGCAATGCACTTAAGCACCTCCGACTGCATATCCATGTCCAGGCCCTCGGTGACTTCCAAGGCCAGTCGCGATCCGCTGACCCCGCAGCGAATAAGAATGTCAGCGACATTCGCAGCAAAGCCGGGGGAACGCAGCTGTATGGGCGACACGTTGACGCTGACGGTCGCCATGCGATCGGTCATCAGTATGTCACGGCATGCCGTCTCGATCGCCCATTTGCCCAATTCGAGGATAGCGCCCGTTCGCTCTGCAACCGGAATGAATGTTTTCGGCGAAACCGCGGTGCCGTCCGGCATCCGAAGCCGCATCAAAGCCTCGACAGCTCTTGCTTTCTCGTTCGTCAACTCGAAGATCGGTTGGTAAACGAGCGAGACCAGTTTGCGATCAATGGCTGCCGTCAGCAGCGGGACGAGTTTACCGGCATTGTCGTCCGGGCGAGGCAACAGCGGATCAAACCTGCGAATGCAATTTCGGCCGCTTGCTTTGGCATGGTAGAGAGCAAGATCGGCCTCTCGCACCAATCGTTCAACCTTCTCTCCAACTTTGTCGCGGGTGAAGGCGACGCCGATGCTGACGGTTACGATCGGGCTGTCATCCGGTCGCCCGTCATGCTCGATCGCAAGAAACTCGACTTCCATTCTGATCTTTTCGGCCAGGCTCATCGCGATCTTAGGAGTTTCGACCGGCAAGACCACGATAAACTCTTCGCCACCATACCTGCCGATCATGCCACCGGACGACTCGACGACGGCCTTCAGCACTTTGGCGATGACAGTCAGGCATCGGTCTCCTTCTTGATGCCCGTAGCGATCATTGAAGCGTTTGAAAAAATCGACGTCGATGAGCAACACGACGAAGTCGCGGCGTTCGTCTTTCCAGGCGGCCCAGCATTCATCGAGCCGCCGATCCAGGGCGCGCCGGTTGCTTATGCCTGTCAGGTAATCGGTATTTGAAAGCTCGAGCAGTGATCGTCCACGCTCGGACGCTTCCCAGTGCTGATATCGGGCCTCCGCCGCATTCAGCAACACGTTTCGACGCTCCACGTTCAATCGCCAATTCACGAAAGACGTGAAGACGAAGCACGAAATGTAGAACATCCCGAAGGCAAGCTTGTAGGTTTGGCTTGAAGGGAAAAACGCCTCGATCGTCACGAAAAATGCGCCGAGCACGAAGCTGGAGGTGATCACCGAAAGCCGAAACGGGAAACTGAAAAACAGGTTGGCGCCCATCATGAAGATGGCGCCAAATATCATGTAGTACGACATGGCGGTGACGTCGCTGGTGCCAATCGCCGGGTAAAGCCAGCCCAAATAACCGGCAAGCAGTGCCGAGGCGCAGGTGATGTCCAGCCAGACGGTTTTTGCTTTGGCCAGTCGCAAGGCCTCGAAAGCCAGCAGCGCGATCGTTGCAACGACGAATCGCGCGGCGATCGTCGCAGGCGCAACATCGGGGATAAGCCATCGGTCGGGAAGTGCGAAGGCCACATAGACGGCGACCGCGATCCAAAGACCGTGCCGTGAGCTTCGCCTGCGGACAGCATCATTTTCCGTTTCCAGAGACTTGCAGGCCTCGGCGAATGAAAAGCAGTCGGTTGATTCATCGCGCTGCACAGGAGCGTCAGCCGCGCTCATGCAACGATACCAGCCTGACTACAATCTAAAGAAGTTAAAAAGTAAGCCATGCTTCGGGCGCCCTCCAAAATTACGTTCGGCAACCTGCAACCGGTTTGTCTTATTACTTAACATTCGTAGAGGCGCAGGTTCCGACCCGCAATAGTAGAATTACCCTTATCCCGTGCAGATTCTAGTCGCATCCCATTTCGAGGTTGATTATGCTTAACGCTATGTCAAGGGAGTCTCGAAATGGCACGAAGTCTTGTCTTGGACGGTGAAAGTCTTGTTGCGCCGGGTGAAATTCGGCGGGCAGCAAGGAGGTTTGCTGCGACAAATCCCAGCGACCTTATCGTCGCGAAAGCCGAGCTTGCGGTCAGCCTCGATCTGTCGATCCGTCAGTTCAGATCCGGCGTCGAGCCGCGTGCGATCATCGAGCGCCTTAGCGAAGCCTTGCATCAGTTGCGGCGCCGCTTTCATCCGGAGGTGTGGGACGTCATCGTTCCGATCGCGCAATCTCATCCAGTTGCTCACTATCTGCACCAGGATCCATTGACCCGCTGGTCGTTCGAAAAGCCGCGCGGCTATTCCGGCGACGCACGTCTTCTCGACTTTATCTACGGCAGGCCTGAGATCGAGGACGCCGTTGCATCATCGAGCACCTTGGGACGTTCGATCTATGCCTACACTCGAAATGCTTCGTCATCCGTCGCGGTACGAGAGCGTCGAGACATTCTGGCGCGGCGCGTCGACGAAATCGCTTCGGCTCGGCCCGGTTCCACCGAAGTCCTGGCCATCGCGTCGGGCCATCTTCGTGAGGGGCCTTTGTCGCGCGCGCTCGGCGCCGGCGCGATCAAACGCTGGGTCGCTTTGGATCAGGACCCGATGAGTGTTGGAACAGTCGCCCGCGATTTCGCCGGCACGTCGGTCGAGGCGCTGAACGGGTCGGTCAAATCGCTGCTCGGTGGAAGGCATGCGCTGGGAATGTTCGATTTTGTGTATGCGGCCGGTCTTTATGACTATCTGCCGGACGCTGTCGCCGTAAAGCTGACCAAGAAGTGCGTCAGCATGCTTAAGCCTGGCGGCACATTCCTGTTCGCCAACTTCTCCCCGGCGACGGACGTCGACGGCTATATGGAGACATTCATGAATTGGGCGCTGCTGTTGCGCTCGGAACATGAGATGGGCTTGATCGCCAGTGAAAGCGCGGCTGGGGCGGATCTGAAAGTGTCTGTCTGGCCGGGCTCGAATCGTAGCGTTGTCTACTGCGAAATTGAAAAACAGCCCTAAGCCGCAGGTTGGCCAAAAGGCAATGGCGTTGCAGGAACAACGCCGGCGTACGGAAAAGGAGCGGCCGAGACGCTGGGCTCGACCCGGCCGCAACGATGAGCCATACCGGCGGCTAGGTCAGATCAGGCCGTATTGTTCCGCCTTGTTGCGCAGGAACCGCAGACCCCTTCCCATGACCTCTTCCATATCGCGTGCCACGGGGCGCCAGACGGCCAGGCCATAGGCCACTTCCGCCGGCATGTTGATGAAGCTTTCCATGGCAAGTCCGCCCTTGAAGCCGATTGCGGCGAGCGCGGCATAGATCGCATCCCAGGGAATGTTGCCGTAACCCGGCGTGCCGCGGTCGCTTTCGGAAAGATGGATGTATTTCAGGTGATCGCGGGCAATCAGGATGCCGTTTGCCGCGCCCTTCTCCTCGATGTTCATGTGGTAGGTGTCGAGATGAACGAAGATGTTGTCGGCGCCGACACGCTCCACCATGTCGACGGCCTGCTGGGCCGAATTGATCAGGTGGTTCTCATAACGGTTCACGGCCTCGACGCCGAGTTGGATGCCGTGCTTCTTCGCGTGCTTTGCCGCAGCGTCGAGCACCTTGGCAATATTGTCGTATTCGCCTTGCGTCGGTGGTACGCCGGTCCGCTCGCCAATGCCGCCGAAGATGACGCCGGACAGCGCCTCGGCGCTCATCTCAGCGGTCTTTTCGATCGCAATCTTCAGGTGCTCAATCGCCGCATCCGGGCGGACGGATGCCCAGGCATGCTCCGGCAGGCCGAGCGAGCAGACCGCGCGCAGCTTGTTCTTCTCAAGCAGTTCTCGGGTGTGCTTGGCATCGACGGCCGGCGCGTTGAGCAGCGCAATCTCGATGAAGTCCATTTCGTAGTGCACCGCTCCGGCAATTGCCTTCTCGGCGCCTGCGCGATCCCAGTTCATGGTCCACATGCTGGTGTGGACGCCGAAACCTTGCATGGTCGTATCTCCTATTTCGCGATTGTGATGAACTTGGCCGAGAACCATCGCAGCACCATCACGACGATGAGCAGGATGCCCCAGACGGCGGTGGTGAGATGCTGGTTGGCGCCGAGCAGATTGAGCCCCGAAGAGAGAAGCTGCAGCACGACGAGCGCCACGAAGACAGGCAGGACGCGGCCGAAGCCGCCGAACGGATTGATGCCGCCGAGGAAGCAGGCGAGCACGGTGATCAGCAGATAGGACTCTCCATGGCCGACGCGTACCGAATTGAAGCGCGCAAGCATGATGATGCCGGCCACGGCAGCCATCGCACCGGAGAGCATGTAGACAAGCACCAGGACCTTGCGGGTATTGATGCCGGAATAGCGGGCGGACTCGATATTGGAGCCGATCATATAGGTGGAAAAACCGAGCTTTGATCGCGCGAGCAGGATGTGGCTGGCGATCACACAGGCGATCAGGATCAACAACGGTATAGGAATGCCGAGAATGCTGCCGTGGCCGATGGGAGCGATAAAGGTGGGGAAACCCGAAATATCGCCGCCGCGCGTCAGGAACTCGCCGAGGCCACGCAGGAAGATCATCATCGATAGCGAAACGAGGATCGGATGGGCGCGGGTAAAGGCGATGACGAGGCCCATGACCAGGCCGCTTGCGGCGCCGACGGCAAGCGCCAGCAGCGAGCCGAGCAGGAAGGCGGCCGGGCCGGCATCGATCCCGCCATTGGCTTGCAGCGCCCAGGCAAGCGTCAGGCCCGCAATGTTGGCGGTGAAGGTGATCGCCAGATTCAGGCCGCCGGTGAGGATCGGCATCAGCATGGCAAGCGTCAGGATGCCGAGCTCGGGAAGCTGAAAGGCGACGGATCCGAAGGTCGCGCCCGTCAGAAAATGTGGCGAGGCGAAACCGAAGACGATCAGCACGATCGCCAGCGCGGCCAGCGGACCGGCCATATCAGCCCCGAAGATGGCGTTGAAGCGGGCTGCGAGGATGTTCATCGCTTTTCTCCGCTTGCCGCAGGTTGGCCATCGGCCGATATGCGGCTCCCAAAGACAGGCGCCAGCGCGCCGATGCGGGCGCTCGACAACGTGATCGCAACGAGAATGATCGCCCCGACGATCATCTTGAAGGCGAAGGGCGAGACGCCCATCAGGTTGAGGCCGTTCTGGGTGATCGAGACGAGCAGCACGCCCAGCACGCAACCGAGCACGGAGCCCTTGCCGCCGCCCAGCCGCGCGCCGCCGAGCACCACGGCAGCGAGCACATCGAGTTCGCGGCCATAGAGTGCGTTCGGCACCACCTCCTGCGCGTAATGCGCCTGCATGAGCCCAGCGATGCCCGCCATCAGTCCAAGCCAGCCGAAGGCGATGAACTGCATGGCGCCGATATTGATGCCGAAGCGGCGCGCGCCGTCGGGATTGTCGCCGAAGGCATAGAGCTGCCGGCCGGTCGTCGTGCGGGTAATGAAGAGCCAGGTGGCAAGCGTGCAGACGGCCATGACGACAACAGGCAGCGTGATTTCCGCCCAGCTGCCGTCGGCCATTTCCCGCTCGTAAATGACCACGCGACTGGTCAGCCAGTCGGGCAGATTGTAGAGCGATACACCCTTGGTGAAAAACATCAGCAGGCCGAAATAGACGTTGAAGGTCGCGATTGTCGCAACGATCGAGATGATGCGGAAGCGGTGGATCAGGAAGGCGTTGATCAGGCCGAGCACGATGCCGATGGCTGCCGCGATCAGGAAGCCGGATGTCCAGCCACCCCCGCCGATCCGCTCGAGCGCAAGTGCGGTGAGATACTGCACGATCGAGGCGGCGACGGCGAAGGAGATGTCGATCCCGCCGGCAATCAGCACCACGAGCAGGCCGACGGCGAAGATGATATTGACGGCGCTGATATTCAGCAGGTCGAAGGCATTGCCGAGTGTGAAGAAACGATCGGTCGCAAACGCCAGGAAGATGCTCATCGCGATGATGACGGCGATGAGCACGCATTCGGTCGTATGGGACAGGAACAGCTTACGCATAGACGGCCGCCTCCAGGTCCTTCAAAGTGGTCGTGCGCGGATCGTGCCAGCCGGCGACGCGGCCCTTTTCCATGTGAATGATCCGGTCGGCATTGAAATAGACCTCCGGCACCTCGTCCGAGATGAGGATGATCGCCAGCCCGGCTTCGGCGAGACGGGCAACGATTTCGAAGATGCCGGCGCGCGCACCGACATCAACGCCGACGGTGGGAGCGTCAAGGATGAGCACCTTGGGATCGGTGGCGAGCCATTTGGCGATCGCGACGCGCTGCTGGTTGCCGCCCGAAAGCGTCGAGATCGCATCGTCCTGCTTGCCGATCCTGACGCCGAGATCGGCAATCCAGCGGGCAACGAGCGCGTGCTTCTTATCGGGCGAAATCAGCCGGCCGCTGAGGATGCGGTTGAGAGAGGCCATAACCAAGTTGTCGGCGATGGATTGCGGCTGGTTGAGACCGAGTGAAAGACGATCCTCCGACAGATAGGCGACGCCGGCCGCAATCGCCTCGCGGTTGGAGGCAAAATGCACCGCTCTTCCCTCCAGTTTGATCGTGCCGGCGGCCGGCCGGCGCATGCCGAATAGCGTAAGCGCAAGTTCGGTGCGGCCCGAGCCGAGCAGTCCTGTGATCCCGAGCGTCTCGCCACGGCGCAGATCGAAGGAAATCTCCTCGAACTCGCCAGGCCGGGAAAGCTTGCTGACGGAGAGCATGATCGGGTTCTGCGATCGGTCGCGGGCGCGAACGTTCTGATCGAAGGTGCGCCCGGTCATCAGCTCGGTGATCTTCGACTGCGTCATGCCCTCCACCGGAAAGACCCCGACGAGCGCGCCATCGCGAAGCACCGTAATGCGTGAGGAGATCTCCAGCACTTCCGCAAGACGATGGCTGACGAAGACCACGGCAACGCCCGAAGCCGATAGGGTGCGCACGATCGCCAGCAGATGATCGGTCTCCGATTGGGTGAGCGAGGCGGTCGGCTCGTCCATGAAGACGATCCGGGCCTGCCCGACCAGCGCGCGGGCAATTGCCACGATCTGGCGCTGCGCGATGGCGAAGTCCTTCAGCGGTCTGTCGACCTCGAGGCTGACGCCGAGCCGGGCGAGCGCGCCCTCGGCGATCGTCCGGATCGCGCCATAGTTGACGAAGCGCGGGCGCGAACCGGAAAGGGTCTGGAAGGCGATGTTTTCCGCGACGCTCATTTCGGGAAAGAGTGCAAGATCCTGCCAGATGATCTGGATGCCGCGGGCCTGGGCCATGCCTGGCGTCATGTGGGAAATCGCCTCGCCGTCGAAGACGATCTCGGCGCCCTCGGCAGGCCGGTATACGCCGGAGATAACCTTGATGAGCGTGCTCTTGCCGGAACCATTCTCCCCGGCCAGACAATGCACTTCGCCGGGCAAAACCTCGAAGGAAACGTTTTTCAGCGCCTTCACGCCGCCGAATGTCATGTTGATGCCGCGGAGCGAAAGAAGAGGCTGGTCCTTCACGCCCTCATCCGTTGCCGTGCTCATGCCGGTTGCCTGTCCGATCGAATGCCATAAAGGGTCGATGGCCCCGGCCTTGGCCGGATACCGCTTTCTTGCCGAATGTCGGGCCGGTCGGCAAGGACCGGCCCGACACCGGGGGAGGGGATCTCTTTCAGAGACCCATTGCGGCCAGGTCGTCGACCGTGTCCTTGTTGATCGGCAGCAGCTGGTCGACGATGATGTCATTGCCGGCGGGCTTGATCACTCCGAGACCTGGAATGTCGTCGCCTTCCTTGATGCTCTCGCCCTTGATCAGCCGATCGGCGAGCGTGACGAACACTTCGCCGGCCTGTTTCGGGTTCCACATGAAGCCGCCCGATATCGCGTCCGCCTTGATCAGCTTCTGGCCCTGACCGGGTGAAAACGGACCGAGGACGAAGATTTTGCCTGTCTTGCGGCGTTCTTCGACGGCACGCCCCGCGCCGATCGGACCCTGGCTGCCGAAAGCGAGGAAGCCTTTCAGATCCGGATGAGCGGCAATCAGGTCGAGTGCCGTCGAGCGGCTTTTGTCAACGTCTTCGGCAACGCCATAGCGATCGCCGACGAGCTTCATGTCCGGATAATTCGCCTTGATATAGGCGATTGCGGCATCGGCCCAGGCATTGTGCAAGGGGACGGTCAACGAACCGACAAAGACGGCATATTCGCCCTTGCCGCCCATCTTTTCGGCGAGCAGCTTGCCATGCGCTTCGCCGAATCCGGTGGACGATGCGAGCTCGAAATTCCAGTCGGCGCCCTTCTGCGAAGGTGACTCATGGGTAATGACCTTGATGCCGGCCGCCTGCGCCTTGGTCAGCACCGGCTCGAGCACCTTGGCATCGTTCGGAACCACACCGATCACCTTGACGCCCTGAGCAATCAGGTCCTCGATGGCACGCACCTGCAGGGCCGGGTCGGCGCTGGTCGGTCCGATCATGAAGGCATCGACACCTAGTTTCTGACCCTGTTCCTTGATGCCGGCTTCCATTGCGTTGAACCACGGAATGCCGCCGATCTTGACGACAATGCCGACCTTCGGCGCGTCCTGCGCAAAGGCAGCCACTGCCCCGGCAAGCGACAGCGATGCAGCCAATGCCGCTATGATAAGTTTCCTCATCCTCACTCCTCCTCAAAGGTCGCTCATGCGAACGACGACCACCTGCCGCTTTTGCGGCAGGTTGCTCCTGGTTGCTTCTTGGCGAGGGATACCCTTGCCTCCCGTCTCGCCTCCTCCGGCGAACCATCCACGCACAATCGATCTTTCTTTTTTGCACAATCGATGGTGCAATGACTATCGAACAAGGTGGGGCTTTCGTCAAGAGGGGTTTGTTTCTAAGGGAACGGCAGAGGAAGGGCAGGGCATGACAGGCATCAGCAAGAAGAAGGCGACCATCTACGATCTCTCGGTGCTATCGGGTGCGTCGGCGTCCACCGTGAGCGCCGTGCTGAATGGAAGCTGGCGGAAGCGGCGTATCAAGGAGACAACGGCCGAGCTTATTCAGAAGCTGGCGAACGAGCACGGCTATACGGCGAACCTGCAAGCCCGTGGCCTGCGTTCGTCGCGCTCCGGCCTCGTCGGCCTTCTGCTGCCTGTGCACGACAATCGCTATTTTTCCTCCATGGCGCAGTCCTTCGAGGCCCAGGCCAGGAACCGCGGCCAGTGCCCGCTCGTCGTCAGCGCCTGTCGCGATCCGGAGGAGGAGCGTCAGGTCGTCGAGACGCTGATTTCCTATTCTATCGACGAACTCTTCATCGCCGGCGCAACCGATCCGGATGGTGTGCACGCGGTATGCGAAAAGGCCGGGCTGAAGCACGTCAACATCGATCTGCCGGGCACTCTGGCGCCGTCGATCATCAGCGACAATTACGAAGGCGCGCGGATGCTGACGCAAGCGATCATCGAGCGCGCGCGAGAGGATGGGCCGCTTTCACCTGACGATGTGTATCTGTTCGGCGGCCGCAACGACCATGCCAGCCATGAACGCATTCGCGGCTTTCGTGACGTAAAGCGCGCACTGCTGGGCGCAGATCCGGACATCTGCATCCAGCCGACCGGTTATTCCCCCGCCATGACCGCCCGCGCCTTCGAAGTCTTCTACGAAGGTCATGGAAAGCTGCCGCGCACATTTTTCGTCAATTCCTCGATCAACCTCGAAGGGCTGATGCGCTTCCTGGCGCTGCATCCGCACGAAACCTTCGCCGATATCATCGTCGGCTGCTACGACTATGATCCCTTCGGCTCCTTCCTACCGTTCCCGGTCTTCATGATCCGGCAGGATGGAGAGGCCATGATCACCAAGGGGTTTGCGATCCTCGATGCCAACCGACCTCCGGTAATGACGCATCTTGTGCAACCATCGCTCGTCCCACCACGCACGGCCCTGACCGGCCCCCTCGATGCGCTGAAGGATATCGAGTAATGCTGTCTCCTTCGGTGGAAAAGCTGATGCCATATCGGTCTTCATCGCAACTGACAGAGAGCTTGATCCGGTCCAAAGTCCTCCTGCAGTTGGGAGCGGCGGCAGACGACCGAATGGAAAACCTGGCG
This sequence comes from Rhizobium sp. BK619, assembly GCF_014195245.1. Lineage (NCBI taxonomy): Bacteria > Pseudomonadati > Pseudomonadota > Alphaproteobacteria > Hyphomicrobiales > Rhizobiaceae > Rhizobium > Rhizobium sp. BK619. The sequence goes on from NZ_JACIBH010000020.1 coordinate 47,817, forward strand.
ATGGAATCGGTACCATCCTAATGGATATGGCGCCGCGCCCGACACGCCGCCGATCTTGAGCAAGCCTTGTCACGGGTATCCAAAGTACCGAAGCACGTTATATTGCGCGTACACCAGACGGACGTTCGACAGCGTTCAGTTCATCATCGGAGCGCAGGGAGTCCACGCAGTGGCCATGTTGGAAAAGAAGACCATTGCGGCTTATGGCTCCGATTTTCACGAGATCGACTCCGGCTATGCCTGGTGGCGGCTGGTATTGACGCTCATTCTCGGCACGGTTGCCTGCGTCGGCAATTGGTCCGTCGTGGTGCTTCTGCCGACATTGCAGGTCGAGTTCGACACGGTGCGCGGCGGTGCCTCGCTGCCCTATACCTGCACCATGCTGGGCTTTGCCTTCGGCGGGGTATTGATGGGGCGCCTGGCCGATCGGGTGGGCATCGTCGTGCCGGTGCTGGTGGGCGCGCTCCTGCTTTGCATCGGCTACATCACGGCGGCCCTGACCGGCAATATCTGGCAGTTCGCTGCCTGCTCGCTGATCATCGGCTTTGGATCGGCTGCAGGCTTCTCGCCGCTGATATCCGACCTCTCTCATTGGTTTAATAAGCACCGGGGGCTTGCGGTCGCGTTTGCGGCTTCGGGCAGTTATCTCTCAGGCGCGGTTTGGCCCCTGGTCATCGAGCATTTCTTGACGAGCCAGGGTTGGCGGGCCACCCATGTCGGGATCGGCATATTTGTGCCTCTGGTGATGGTGCCCATCGGGCTGCTGTTGAGGCGGCGTCTACAGACCGTAACCTATGCCAAAGCCGAAGCCCTGACCGAAGCCGCACGCAACCAACTGGGTCTGAGCGCGAATGCTCTGCAGGCCGTTCTTGTCGTCGCCGGCTTTGCATGCTGCATGGCAATGTCGATGCCGCAGGTCCATATCGTCGCCTATTGCGGCGATCTCGGCTATGGCGTGGCCATCGGCACGCAGATCATCGCCTTGATGCTCGGACTAGGCGTGGTCAGCCGATTGGCTTCCGGCGCGGTCGCGGACCGGATTGGCGCCGGGCCCATGTTGATCCTCGGTTCGTCGATGCAGGCTGCAGCGCTGCTGCTCTATCTGTTTTTCAACAGCCAGTCGTCGCTCTACGTGATCTCCGGCCTATTCGGGCTGTTCCAGGGCGGCATCGTTCCGATGTATGCGGTGATCATCCGCAAATACTTGCCGCCTCGTGAGGCGGGTATCCGGATCAGCCTCGTGTTGATGGCGACAGTCCTTGGCATGGCTTGCGGAGGACTGGCTGCTGGTTACATTTTCGACGCCACCGGTTCTTACCGCCTTGCCTTCCTGCATGGCTTTCTTTGGAACTGCGTCAACCTTGCTCTGGTGACCTGGCTGATCCTATGGCCCTGGCTGCGTCGGCGGCAGCAAGCGGTGGCAGTCTGAATGCGGGGATTTTCTCAAACGCGATCAGAGGGTCGGCGGGTCACATCCCATCAAGGTGCAAGCGCCTGCCAATAGCTGGTTCACTCAAATTCCGGAGAGACGGCCTTTATCCTGACGCTCATTAAGCGGAAAGCCGGTCTCTGATAGGACGGGCAGCATCCGCAATATCGCCCTGCATCGCAGCTTCGGCGGCTTGGGGATCCAGATTGCGGAATCCTTCGACTATTTCCTGATGGCGTTGGCGCCCCGATTTCGAAAGCACCCCACCTCTGGCAATGTGCAGCATCGGCGCATAGCGCATCCAGAGAAGTTCGATCAGATCAACGAGTTCAGAATTGCCGCAACTCCTGTAGATCAGGAAGTGGAACCGCTGGTTCAATCGCAGATAGGGCTTGAGATCGCCATCGGACGCGGTCGCGACCATTTCAGCGTTGATTTTATCCAGCTCGTCGACCAGCTGATCGCCGGTGGCGAGGACAGCGAGACGCGTCGCTTCACCTTCCAGCAAAAGACGCAGCGGCAGGAGAGAGTCCATCAGCTCTGTCGTCGCTTCGGGGATGCAGAGGGAACGACGAGGGGGCGCCTGAAGGGCGCGCACGGAAATCAACCGATTTGTGGCTTCCCGAATGGGCATCTGACTTGTGCCAAAGGCTTCGGCAAGCTGGACAAGCGTGAGCTTCTGGCCCGGCACAAACTCGCCGATCATCAGCATCTGCTTGAGTTCATTGAAGATATATTCGTTGTCCAGAACCGGGCGCCGCGCCGTTACACTCGGAAACTCATTCATCCGCATTTTCATTATCCGCTTGTCCATCGCACGGCATGGTGCCCGATCATCCAAACTTTCGCCTCTCGCGATGCTGCCGTCAACCGGCGCTGCGAGCAGGGCCGAATACAGCAATTTTCCGGAAGTCCCGATTCTCAATCCGTCCGCCCGGCAAAAACCACCGTGTTTCCGAAGGCTTATCCGAAAAACATGATATCTGATCAAAAAATGCTCGTCAATTCTTGATCAAATATCAAATTCATGATCTGATCAGATATCAAGAAGAGCAGGGGATACATGACGTGCCAAGCCGGCCATCTTTTGAAAATTCGGACATCAATACGGTCGCCATCATCGGCGCCGGCCTCATCGGCTGCAGCTGGGCCGCACTTTTTGCGGCCTCGGGACGACGCATTCATCTGTTCGACAGCCATACCGATGCCGGCCAGAAATTCCCGGCATTCTGGGCTTCGGTGCGCACGACGCTTGTCGATATGGGTCTGCTTGATCCGGCGCTGGAACCCGACTGGCATGTGTTCGCATCTGCCGCCGAAGCCGTGAAAGAGGCAGACTTCGTGCAGGAATGCATTCCTGAGCGGCTTGACGCCAAGCAAATGCTTTATGGGGAGATCGAGCCTGCCCTCAAGGCCGGAACCATAGTCGCCACCAGCTCGTCGGGTCTCAAGCTCTCCGATTTGCAGCGGGGCATGCAGGATCCCGCGCATCTCATTATCGCCCACCCGTTCAATCCGCCGCACATCATTCCGCTGGTCGAGCTTTACGGCAACGAATATACGGCCCCCGGCGTGCTGGATGCCGCGCGCGAGCTGTATGAGGCATGCGGCAAGAAGACCATCACGCTGAACAAGGAAGTGATGGGTCATGTCGCCAACCGGCTCCAGGCCGCACTGTGGCGCGAGGCGATTGCGCTGGTGGCCGATGACGTCATCAGCGTCAAGGATGCCAATACGGCCGTTACCGCGGGTCCCGGCATGCGCTGGGCCGTCATGGGGCCGCACATGCTGCTCAACCTGGGCGGCGGGGAGGGAGGTCTCAGAGCCTACTGCCAGCAATTCCGCGACAGCTATGACCTGTGGTGGGCGGATCTCGGCAAGCCGAGGCTGGATGACGCAACCATCGAAAAGCTGATGGGCGGTTTGCAGGAAGAAATCGAAGGCCGCGATTACGCCGCGCTGCGCGAAGAACGCGACCGCAAACTCGTCGGCGTGTTGAGAGCCGTCGGCTGACCTTCATCGAACAGGTTTCAGGCCGCGCATTGCGCAGCGCCGGTCAAACACATGGAGAACACATGAAGCGGAAAGTCGTCCTCACCTGCGCCGTCACCGGCGATGGCCCGATCCATCCACGTTATCCGGACTATCCGGTCACGCCGGCACAGATCGCTGCAGCCTGCGTCGAGGCAGCGGATGCCGGTGCCTCCGTCGTGCACATTCATGGGCGCGATCCGGAAACCGGGCTCGGGGACCGTTCCCCGGAAGTCTTTGCCGACATCGTCGATCAGGTTCGCAAGGCCAATCCGAACGTGCTGATCAACCTGACAACGGGGATGGGGGCCACCTTCGTTCCCGACCCGGCGAACGAGGCGCTGGCGCATCCGACAACCGATGTCGGCACGGCGGCAGAACGGGTTGGTCACGTGGTCAATCTCCGGCCCCAGATCTGCACGCTCGATACGACGACCATGAACCTCGAAGGCGGTATTGCCGGTGCACCCGACTGCATCTTTATGAACACGCCCGGCAAGCTGCGCGACATGGCTGAACTGATCCGAGCCGCGGGTGTGAAGCCCGAGATCGAAGCTTTCAATCCCGGTGACATTCTGCTCGCACGCCGATTGATTGAACTTGGTCACATCGATAGCCCGCCACTCTTCCAGCTCTGCCTTGGCGTCAAGTGGTCAGCCCCGGCCGATGTCAGAACGCTGATCTACATGAAGGACCTGCTGCCGCCGGACGCGATCTGGAGTGCATTCGGAATTTCCCGCTGGCAGATGGAAATCGTCGCGATGTCGACCATCCTGGGCGGTCATTGCCGCGTCGGGCTGGAAGACAACATCTATCTCGAACGTGGTGTCTTCGCCACCAACGGGCAGCTCGTCGAAAAGGCGGCCCGCATCATCGGCGATCTTGGCTGCGACGTCGCGACGCCGGATGAGGCCCGCGAAATCCTCGGCGTTCGGTGACCGCAATGGCTGGGGAGAACGCTACCTCGGAGGATGGGCGCCTGGTGACGGCAGCGGTGGTGCATCAGTGGCAATGCGACCACTTCGGGCACCTGAACGTGCGCAACTATGCCGCCATCTTCGATGATGCACTGTTCATCTTCTGGAGCCGCAACGGCTTTGTGCACGGCGGGGGATTTGCCCCCGTCACAGCTGACCTGCATTTCATTTTCCTGCACGAAATTCTGGCCGGCTCCATCGTGAACGTCTTCGCAAGCATTCGGCGCATCGGCACCAAATCGGTGACGATCGGTCTCCTGGCCCGGGACAGCGCCAGCGGTCAGGCGATGGCCACCTGCGAGGCTGTCGAGGTGTTCTTTAATGTGAACGACAAGCAATCAGTTGCCATTCCGCAAGCGATCCGCGCGCAGCTGGATGGCTGGCAAGCCGCACCGGGGGAACAACCGCCCTCGGCGTAAATCATCATCACTCAACCGGGAATCTCATGGGAGATGAGATCCCAAACAAGGGGAACTAAAATGAAGACAACAACAGTTATCTCCGCCGCGCTGATGCTTGGAGCCAGCCTGCTGGCCCATGGTCAGGCACAGGCCCGCGATCTCACCGTGGTTTCATGGGGCGGTACCTATCAGGATGCGCAACGCGAAATCTATTTCAAGCCGTTCGCCGCCAGTGCGGCAAAGCCGTTGCTCGATGAATCCTGGGATGGCGGCATCGGCGTGCTTCAGGCCAAGGTGAAGGCTGGCAATCCGAATTGGGATGTCGTCAACGTCGAATCCGCCGACCTTGCTGTCGGATGTGCCGACGGCGTCTTCGAAAAGCTCGATTGGGACAAGCTGGGTGGCAAGGACAAATACCTTCCGGCAGCCGTGAGCGATTGCGGCATCGGTGCCAATGTATGGTCGACCGCTATCGCCTATGACGGCGCCAAATTGGCCGATGGCCCGAAATCCTGGGCGGACTTCTGGGATATCAAGAAAATTCCGGGTAAGCGGGGCCTGCGCAAGGGCGCCCAGTACAATCTCGAATTTGCGCTCATGGCCGATGGCGTAAAGAATGAGGAGATCTACGATGTGCTCTCCACTCCGGAAGGCGTCGACCGCGCCTTCAAGAAGCTTGACGAGTTGAAGTCCAGCATCGTCTGGTGGGAGTCTGGTGCTCAGCCCCTGCAACTGCTGGCCTCCGGCGAAGTCGCGATGAGCACGGCGTATAATGGTCGCATCACGGGCATCAACCGCACCGAAAAACGCAACTTCAAGGTCGTCTGGCCAGGCAGCATCTACGGCATCGACAGCTGGGCTATTCTGAAGGGCGCTGGAAACAAGGACGCCGGCATGGATTTCATCGCCTTTGCCAGCAAGGCCGAAAACCAGGTGAAGTTGCCGCAATTTGTCGCCTACGGCCTGCCGAACAAGGAAGCCGCTAATATGGTGCCTGCCGACCTGAAGTCGGACCTCCCGACGGACGCGGCCAACATGAAGGAGGCCATGCCCATCAATACCGATTTCTGGATCGACAATGGTGAAGCCCTGACCCAGCGCTTCAATGCCTGGCTCGCCCAGTAAGGCCATCCTTTCGAACGAGACGATGCGGGGTATATCCAGCCCCGCATCGGTCTATCCATTCGTGGCTGCTTGCCGCAGGGACGCGGAGGATCTCCATTGAGTCAGTCGAACATTCAATTTACGGAAATCAGCAAATCCTACGGTGCGCTGCAGGTCGTGGACAAGCTTGATCTTGCGATCGATCAAGGCGAATTCATCAGCCTGCTCGGTCCGTCAGGCTCCGGCAAGACCACCATCCTGATGATGCTGGCCGGCTTCGAGACGCCGACCCACGGCACGATTTCCATCGGCAGCCGGCGCATAGACCAGCTGCCGCCGCATCGGCGCAACATGGGCGTGGTTTTCCAGAACTATGCGCTCTTTCCCCACATGACTGTTGCGCGCAACGTCGCCTTTCCGCTGGAAATGCGCGGTGTCCCGCGGGCAGAGATCGAGACCCGCGTTTCACGGGCGCTGGACATGGTGCAGCTCTCCCAGATGCGCGACCGGCGTCCGTCCCAGCTTTCCGGTGGCCAGCAGCAGCGCGTGGCGCTGGCGCGCGCCCTCGTGTTCGAACCTTCCGTCGTGCTGATGGACGAGCCGCTCGGCGCCCTCGACAAACAGTTGCGCGAGCAGATGCAGCTCGATATCCGCGCGCTCCACAAGCGCCTCGGCCTTACCATCGTCTTCGTCACGCATGATCAGTCCGAGGCATTGACCATGTCCGACAGGATTGCTGTTTTCAACAGGGGCAAGATCGAGCAGATCGGGACGCCGCGGGAAATCTATGATCATCCCCGCACGCGCTTCGTCGCCGAATTCATTGGCGAGACCAACCTTCTCGAGGGTACCCTGCGGCACGAAGCGGACGGCAGCGCGTCTATAGATCTGGGCCAAAACCAGGTGATCCGGCTTGAGACGCCAGCGGCAGTTTCTGCGGCCGGAAAGGTGCTGGTCTCGGTCCGCCCCGAACGCCTTTCGATCGCCGATACGGCTATGCACGACAATTGCCACGAGGCACTCGTCAGCGACGTCGTCTACCAAGGCGATCACCTGCGCATACAGCTCGAACGCCAACACATGAAGCTGATCATGAAATCAGATCGCGTCCGGGCGGAATGCCGGCCGGGAGATCGCGTCCAGGTCTCGTTTGCCGCTGCCGACTGCTGGGTGATCCCGGCATGAGCGCCTCCAGCCGAAAAGCCCGTTTCGGCGCCGTGGCTCTCGTTGCGCCGCTTATCCTGTTCCTGGCCGTGTTTTTCGGCTGGCCGCTGATCGCCATGCTCAAGGAATCCGTATCCGATCCGGCAGGCTCGCTGGCCTTTCCGCATGTTGCCGCCGCCGCCCATCTCTGGGACGGAAAGTCCACCCCGCCGCAGGAGCTTCAGCAGGCGCTCATCGCCGACCTGAAAAGCATGGATGGGCAGCAGCGGCTCGGCGATGCGGTTCGCCGGCTGAACAGTGCCCAGAACGGGTTCCGCACGCTGATGACCCGCACGGTCGCCGGTGTCGAGGGCGCGGCGGGTCCGGTCGATCTCGTCGCCGTCGATAAACGCTGGTCGGATATCCGCTTCTGGAAGGCCCTCGTGGATTCGACAAGCCCCTATACCGACCGTTATCTTCTGGCAGCGGTGGATTATCAGCGCGATGCAGGCGGCAAGCTCGAAGCACTTCCCGCCGATTCCTCGGCGAACAGGGCGATACTGGTGCGCACCCTTGGCGTGGCCCTGCTGGTCACGGCCTGCTGTGCCCTGATCGGCCTTCCCTATGCGATGATTGCAGCATCGGTCAGCGGCTGGAAACGCAGTCTTCTTCTCGGAGCCGTCCTTTTGCCGCTTTGGACTTCGCTTCTGGTACGCACCGCTGCCTGGTTCATTCTCCTGCAGGAGAAGGGCCTGATCAACGACATGTTGATCGGCCTCGGACTGATCGCAAGCCCCTTGCCGCTCATATTCAACCGGATCGGGGTCGTCATCGCCATGACCCATGTGCTGCTGCCCTTCATGGTGCTGCCGATCTACTCGGTGCTCTTGTCCATTCCACACAACCTCATGCCGGCTGCTGCCTCGCTCGGCGCTCATCCCTTGCGGGCCTTTGTCCGCGTGCTCCTTCCGCTCAGCCTGCGTGGCATCGTCTCAGGGTCTCTGCTCGTCTTCATGACGGCGATCGGCTACTACATCACGCCGGCGCTTCTCGGTGGCGCGCGCGACCAGATGATCTCTTCCGTGATTGCCTTCTATGCGATCAATTCCGCCAACTGGGGCATGGCCGGCGCGCTCGGCTTGATCCTGCTTGCGGCGACCCTTGTTCTTTATGCCGCCTACAGCAGGCTCTCGTCCGACCGTTCAGGAGCGCTGCAATGAACCCGGCAAACTTGTTCCGCGTCGTCTTTGGCGGCCTCGTCGTGATCTTTCTCCTGGCACCTCTCATCGCCATTCTCCCGCTTGCTTTCACGTCCAGCGTCTTCCTCACCTATCCGATACCCGACGTTTCCCTTCGCTGGTTCGCAGAACTCTTCACTGCGGAAGCCTGGCGCATGGCGATCGTCAACACGCTCATAATCGGTGCCGGAACGACACTGATCGCCGGCGCGCTCGGCAGCATGGCGGCTCTCGGTCTCAGAAACGAAAGCCTGCCGCTTCCAGGCTTATGCCGCACGGCCTTCCTTCTCCCCATGGTCGTGCCGGCAGTCGTGCTGGGCGTCGGCATGCAACTGATCTTCGTACGGCTTGGATTTGCGAATTCCTATCTTGGCGTCATCTGCGCCCACTCGGTGGTCGCGGTGCCCTTCGTGGTCGTCTCCGTGTCCGCATCTCTGGCCGGCATCGACCGGCGCGTCGAAAGAGCCGCCGCGAGCCTCGGCGCATCGCCGCTGACCGTCCTGCGGCGCGTGACGCTTCCGCTCGCATTACCCGGAATTATCTCCGGCGGGGTCCTCGCCTTCGCGACCTCGCTCGATGAAGTGGTGTTGACCCTGTTTGTCGCCGGCCCCAACCAGCGGACACTGGCGCGGCAGATGTTCTCCACCATCCGTGAAAACATCAGCCCTGCCATCGCCGCGGCAGCCTTCCTTTTTATCTTCGGTACGGTGCTGATAGCGGCGGCAGTTGCCTTTGTCCGAAACCGCAGCGAAAAGCTGAAGCAAGCCATCGCGTGACTTCTCCCGGCGAACCATTTTTTTCCAGACACGCCGGCCTTTTGTTCGCGAGGCGACGAAACTGGGCGCCCCGACCAGATGGAATCATGATGAGGAGCCGGGCGACGAAGTGCTCTGGTACCGAGCGCCGGGAAGCTACAACGAGGGGCGTTCAAGTATCTTCTATGGAGGCGTGAGCGGAGCTTGGCGGCAAATCCAGCGCCGGAAGATTTGTCGAATCGCAGAATGATTCTGAATTCGGGCAAACTATTCCCGTCTCGGTGAATGGCATTATCGTCCACTCATGGCGCACAACAGCCGCTCGCGTCAAACGCAGCTTTTGTCTGCGGATAGCTCAGGTCAGAAAGGGCATGATATCGATTCCGTCTCCTGGAAAGACGGTAATATGCGGGTGGTGCTGGAACAACCGGGCGGCCGCCTCGATGGTCTCCGCCTCGACCACAACGTAGCCGCAAAAAGGATTCGAGGCTTTCGAGATACCGTCTTTGGTCACACGGGTCGTTTTACCCACCATGCCACCGCGATCGCAAATGGATGCAGCATTTCTGTCTTCCCACGCCGCCCACTGCGGTAGCCCAACGGCATCAATCGCGTCCTGCTCGGCCTTGGTCCGACTGCGAAAGGAGGCGAGGTCTTCGGGCTTCATAGTGTAGACGGCTAGAAAACGCGGCATGGGTTTTCTTCTTCGTGCTGGTGACGGCCGAGAGTTTACACTCCGCCCTGTCAAAATAAAGCGCTGCAGCCGCCATTCCCCCGGCAGCCTAGTTTGGCCCATGTTGTTAGCGATCCCTCAGGCGCTTTGTTGACTCGGGCTTTCACTCGGTCGAAAAGAGACTTGGCTTTAAAGGAGACGACTGATGGCTGATGAGAATAATACAGGCTCCGTTGCAGGCGCTGCGGAGACAGATACTCCGGCAAAAACCGGGACCAGGAAGCAGCGTGCGCCGCGGCGTCAAAAGGCAACTGCCGAACTGGCTGCCGCCGGATCGCAGTCGGTCACCGAGCAGCAGCCGACCGCAAGCGCCGCGATGGCTGACGGGCGAGGCAGGAGAGGAAGGCGCAAGACCATCGAGACGAAAGCCGTGGACGGCAGGAGCACGCGCAAGGGCGCTCCGAGGAAAACGAAGGCGAAGCCTGTCGAGCAGGCGACAACGACATCCGCGCCGGCATTCGATGAGCTGGAAGATCTGATTCAGCTCGAAGAAGAGAACAAGCGACTTCGCAAAACGCTTGCCGAAAAACTGCGCCAAGAAAATGCCGAACTGCGCAGACGGCTTGGGCTTAGCTGATCGGCAAGCGCAGCGGGACGGTTACAATAACGATCTGGTGCGGCGTTTTTCAGCAGGCGATATAGTCGCCGGGCGCGCTTCGTCGTGCCCGGCCGAATGGCGAGTGAGGATATAGTAGCGGCAGCAGGATTGCGGTCCGGATTGCCCGAGGTTGAAACACTATGAAAACACCGTGGAGATTTCTTGTCGACCTGACGTCCCGGCGACGGCCGGCGAAATCACAAGAGAGCGCGATCAGCCATGATACCGATCCCGAGGCTCTCGAACGCGAGGACGATCCGACGTCGGCGCGTCCGTCGCTTTCAGGGAAACCGTCCGTCAAAGCGGATGACGATAAGGGCACTCCGGTCGATCAGGTGCCGGTGGCTTCGAGTGCGGTCGAAAGCGATCCTCATGCCGCGCGGGCTTTAGAGTCGCCTGTCGATATCGAAGAGCCTCGAACCGCTGCACCCGATGATGAAGCCGATCATCCGCGCACCGAAGCGGACGTGTCGGCGCCAAAAACTAAGGCCACCGGAAAACTTCAAAACAAGCCGGCCATCAAACGCCGCGCACGTGCGAAGAAAGCCGAGGCCGGCGTGGCGGCGCAAAGCGCTATCGCCGCACCTGAAGATCTGCGTTCACGACCTTCGCCCTCACGCGATCCCTTCTTCGATGAAGTGGCAAGCCTTGACGAAGACATCAAAAAGCTGAGAAGCCAATTGGCGCAAAAGCTCGACCTGCAGAACGCTCAGCTCAGGAAGATGCTCGAGCGATTTGGAGTGTCGTGAGATTGGCTCACGATTGGAAGACTGGATACAGATGAAAACGCTGCAACGAAATTTCATTGTCGAACTCAAGTCGAAGCGCCGACGGTCGACGATGCCCCCGGTTTCGATTTGGGGAAACACCGATCTCAAGGCTTTTGCGCGTCAGGCCGAGACTGATGCGCCGCATCTGTTCGAATCCAAAACGGCATCGCAAACATTGAGCCAGGGCGACGAGGTGCAGTCGGATCGAATGCCGCAACGGCAAATCGATGACCACTGCGAAAGCGGCAGCCAAAACCAAGACGGTGTTTCGTTGACCGAAGCGGTGCAATCGATTTCATCGCAAAACGATCGCGGCCGCGCAAACTCTATGCCACGAGCGAAGAAGCCCCGCGCCGAACGGCGCCGTCCGGAAGCTCATCTCGATCGCACGACAAAAGCAGGCGATGAGCGATCCGCAACCGCTGAAGTCGAGACAGCGATCGATGAACTGGTTGCACTTGACGCGGAAAATCGACACCTCAAGGCATTGCTGTCTAAACAACTTCATCAACAGAACCTGCGGCTTCGAAAGATGCTTGAACGGTTTGGCGTCTCCTGAGGCGCCAGGTCCCGTAAGTTATTTTTAGTGCATACGGTTCGATCACCTAAAAAGCCGTATTTCCCCGCTCGTGCTGACGATGTGATTGACGTCTTACTCGGCAGCATCAAGCTTTGGCTGCTTTACGGCGTTCGATCACCGCCGGATCGTCGATAAAATCCTTCCGCCGTCCCGGACCATGAGCCCGTCGCACATAGCCGTTCCTTCGCGCTTTGGTCTTCACTACCGGCTTTGTTGCTGCAGATAGGCCTTCGTCGCATGCAGGTAGTCGAAGGTGTTCTCCGATCCGGCGAACCGTAGATGCAGCAGCTTGCCGGTAGCATCATCGATGTAGACGAGCAGGGCGCATTTGGGACCGCGGTTCTCAAACCACCAGTGATGCGAAACTTTGCAGAATCAGGACATTCTAACTTTGCGGCTACAACAATGTCAAAGCTGGTTAGAGGTGCGGCGCCGCCAGCCAGTTAGAAACGCGACACTGGCACTGGCGATCAGCCCCCGACCGAACCGGCTGGGCCGGGT
>NZ_JACIBH010000021.1:0-49290 GCF_014195245.1 Rhizobium sp. BK619
CATATCCGCCGCCTCCATCCGGCGGCTCCTATTGAATCAGCCAAATCATGATTTGAATAGCCAGTGCGATTCAGTCAGATCGGGTGCCGCTCTAGGTCGTCTGACGGTTACCCCCCGGCTCTTCCGCGTGGCTGCTCGGATGCTTACGTCTGAGGCACAGAGTCAGCGATCTCGCGCTCGCAGCAAAATTATCAGGCGCTGACTTGTTGCCATAGCGTTCACGTTTTAGACCAGGAAGATCGCATAATGCATCGACCGGAACACACAAGCCGAAGTGGGGCGAGGGGCGGAAAGTAGTTCTTAGGAGCGGCGTCATTCGCCTTACGGGGCTGCCGGAATCTGCTGCAGGGAGATGCCGTGCATCACGTTAATCGTCCGTCGCGGATCACCAGGAGCCTTGCAAAAGATAATGCCGATGCTCGGAGCGTCGGACTTGGGGCGCAGTTGGTCATCGAAGCGGAAAGATAGAAGTTCATTATACCGGCGAGTTCCGGCTTGGCGTTTGGAACGGGAGAACTCTGCCCACTCGGAGAACTCCTGTGCTGCTGTAAAGCGGTCCTCAAAATGGTCCGTTGCCAGTCGCAGACGGTCCTCCGGCGAGAGTGGCTTCAGCTCCGCAAGCGATTCATCCAACTTTGTATCTCATCGCCACCTAGGCGGCCACGCAGGCCAGTCTACAAACCCGACGCGAATGTCAGAAAAATTCAATTTGCGGTTATTGACAACATTTCGCGGAAAGATCATTGTGTGCGTGTATCTGCATAAATAACTAAACTAGAAGATGATTTTCTCGGCGGACGTTTTAGTGCTCCGTTGGCAGTCGTGTTTTTATCTCTGACCACGCAAGCGGCGGGTTTTTCAATCCTTTCGAGAGATGGCCAATGATCTATAATTATATGGCTAGGCTGGCATTTGTTGCACTCTTACCAATGCTCTTTACCCCAAATCTCGCAAGATCCGCGTGTCTCCTCCCTCATGTTTTGACCAATGGGCAGCCTGCCGACGCGAACCCGGTAATGGATAATTTCGCTGGATTAGTGGACTGCGTCGGAGCCCTTAGTCCTCCGATCAATGGTCAGATTGTAATTGGCTCAACCGGTAGCGCGCCGCAGGTGGGAACGCTTACCGCTGGTACCGGAATCGCAGTGGAAAATGGGCCCGGGTGTCAATAAAAATTTCTGCGACAGCAGGTCCTGAGGCGATACTGAACTTCGGCATGCCAGAATTCAGTGTCAGAGATAGCGGTCTCTTCAGTCCAAATTTTTACGGTGGCCGCGCAATCGTCATGCCCCAGGCTGCCAATATTGATGCCGTGGAGGTCTTCATCATCACGGCAAATCCCGCTGCCGTGATGAAGCCCGCCATCTACGAAAATATCAACGGAAATCTGGGAGCATTGCTGGCCATCGGACCGGCAACTACCGGCGCGACCTATGGAGTAAATCGCCTTCCATTAGATTCGCAACTTTCTTTGGCGCGCTACCAATCGGTATACGTCGGATTTGTGCTTACCAGTTCAGACTTGAATGTCGCTTCACCCCCGCCCGGTGGTGCCGCAGCGGCATTTTTTTCGACGACCGGCACCGTCCCAGACCCAGCGCCAACCGGCAACTATCTTGCAAACATCCCATGGGCCACCATGTGGGTGAGCCGTGAGCCATGAGGAGTAGATTTGCTCGCCGAGAGTTCCCGATGATCCAGACATAAAAATCCTGTTGCGGAGTGCGGTTTTGCCCAACGTCGGCACGTTGATACCCCGGCGAGTCGACTAGAGCTTTGCGGGTTGATCGTGCCGCCCCTATCAATGAGGCGACTGATGACTACTCATTTCTATCGGGAAACTAGGCTCTGGGCCTCGATGACCGCGGCCTTGGTAATCGCCTCGGCTGCCCAAGCAGACACAGCGACAACGAAATATTCGTACGACGCGGACGGTCGTCTGACCACTGCGCTCTACGACAACGGCCTCTGCATTCAATACAGCTATGATGCGAACGGCAACCGAACCGCGGTGCAAACGTCGACACCCACGACGCCGCCTCGTTGGGGAAGCGGTAGTTGGGGATGTTTCGACTGGCCGGATCAATAATTTCATCTGCGCAGCGGAGAAGGCGTGCCAAATTCAACAGTTAGGGGAGGCACCCAGAGCCGAACATATGGACCAGATGGCTATCCTCTGCGAGATCGAGATACGCCGCATCCTGACGAAAAAGGTATCGGAAGTGAAGACCATGTGCATGATTGGGCCGGCCGTAGCCATGAGGACCGTAGCACGGGGAGAGCACCAGAAGACGGTGACCCACCGATCCCGCGTGGCGCAAACAAGTGATGATCGGGAGTATGAAATGACAGAAATAGTATGGAAAATTGACGAGGGCGGAATGCTTCTCGGGGCGAGAGCCCATGATGCTAGATTGATTTCGTTGGAGTTTGTGAACCGTCACCGGCTTCTTTTAACTCTGAGGAGAGTTGATGGATCGGAAGTAAAACTGTCGTATGAGGGAATTCAAGAAATTTCACTGGGCCGAGTTTGGGATGATACCTTAGTCATCGACATTTTCATCTGGAGCGTTGAAGATGTTCCGACGTCCCAGTCGGCAGATGTGGGATGGAACGCATTATTTCAGGGGCGGGCGGACCGCCAACATCTTGAGGAGGATATAAAGAAAATAGCTAATCGAGATAGGTCACAGTCTTTGTCCGTCATAGGCTTCGTCAATGGCACATCAACCCGGTGGTTTGCAAAACCCTTCGCATCACAGAAAGTTGAGTCATAAGTAGACCGATCTAATTTAGCGGCATCGAAGTTGCACCTTTGGTCGTAATTTTCGGGCTTCATCCTATCTGGAGAAGCGCTTGGAAACAGAATGTACCGTTAGGGCCAGGAAGATCGCATAATGCATCGAAGGGACCACCAATTCATCGGACTGCCGATGGGTCGCACTGTGAAGGGAACTACGCCGGCAAGCGCGCCTCGGCATAATGGTCGGCGGCCTCTTCCAGCACCTCTTCTGCCCACTGGTTCAGACTCTTTCCCGAAAGCTCAGCAGCAAGAGCTGCTCGGCGATGGACTTCGGGAGCGACACGAAACATCATCTTCCCAGAATAGGGTCGCTGAGGCTCTTTGCCGATTTTCCTGCAGGTCTCCAGGTAGTCATCGACTGCCTCATGGAAGGCTTTCTTGAGTTCAGCGACACTGTCACCGTGAAAGCCGATTACATCGGAGATACCTGCTATCCTGCCGAAAAACACGTCGTCCTCAGCGTCGAATTCGATGCGAGCGTGATATCCGTTGTAGGTCATGATGTTCATGGCGTTACTCCAATCTGCATCAGGAACTCGCGAGCATCGCGCACCTGATAACGCTTTGCTTCCTTGGCCGGATGTGGTCTATGGAAGCTCGCAATAATCCCGTCTTTTTCAAACTTAACGCGGGAACCGTTCCCCTCAATGAGATCGGCTCCGGCAGCCACAAGCAGATTCTCTATAGCGGTCCATTCAATGGTTCCCGAGACCGGGTCCTTGAAGATCGCCGCGAGAGTCTTTCTCTGCTTGCTGTTCATGCTAGCAAATATAGAGACGCTTGCTGATTATGCAAGCACAAACTCAACAGCCTCTTGAATTCTCCCAAAGGTCGAACGGGGGTCATGGTGGGGCAATAATCACGGGTCGGCAGTTCGTATCCCTTCAAGGCGAACTATTCGGGCATTCGAACCTGCGCTGCTTCGCTGCGCCTGGCCAGATTACTCGGAGCGTGCGCCTGATGCGGATGGGACGTTGCCGCCCCCATGCGGCGACTGTGGTAAGGGCGGTCGCGATGCTTGGCGATGATGCTTTCCAAATGACGATGGCAGGCGTGCTCGAGAAGGTCTTCGGCCGGCAGTTCTATCTCAGCACCCTCCGCATCCCTCAACGGGCGGTGTACTTCGCGTCGAGATCATCCATGGCCTTGACGTTACCGGCAGAGCGGCCGTTCTCGTCGAAGGTCTGGGCAAGAAACGCATCAGCGATCGACTTTGCCAGCTCGGTTCCGATGACGCGGGCTCCCATGGTGATGATCTGCGCATTGTTGGAAAGCGCGGCACGCTCGGCCGAATAGGTGTCGTGTGTCAGGGCGGCCCGGATGCCCGGAACCTTGTTGGCCGAGATGCAGACGCCGATGCCGGTACCGCAAACGAGGATCGCCTTGTCGTAGGTGCCGTCGATGACGCCTGAGGCGACGCGATCCGAGAGGTTGGCGTAGGAAGGATCGGCACCGGCGCTGGTGCGCGAGACTTCGTACACGTCGAAGCGGTCCTTCAGATGGTCGGCCAGAACCTTGGCGAGGCCTTCGCCGGCGCTGTCTCCTGCAATGGCAAGCTTCATTGTCTTTCTCCTCAGAGTTTGGCGGCGCATCTGGCCAGGATGTCGAGGTAACCTTCGACATTCCAGGCCGAACGGCCGATGAAGAGCCCGTCGATATGCGGGCTCGAGATCAGTTCTTCGCAGTTCTGCGGGTTGACCGACCCACCATAAAGGCAGGGGATCTTGCGGCCCAGCACAGCTTCGGCAACGGCGATGATTTCAGACTGGCGGGCATCCGCATAATCTGCAGTCGCCGGGATGCCCTTCTCGCCGATCGCCCAGACCGGCTCGTACGCCAGCAGGATTTCGGCAGCCTTTTGAGCGCTGGAAAGTTTCGAAAGCGCGCCGCGCACCTGGGTCGCCAGGATGTCGGCAGCCTTTCCGCCTTCGCGGTCGGAAAGCGTCTCGCCAATGCAGATCAGCGGGATGAGACCGTGGCGAACGGCCGCTTCGGTCTTCAGACCCACTGTCTCGTCGGTCTCTCCAAAGTGTTCGCGCCGCTCGGAATGACCGAGCTCGACGAGATCGAGATTGCAGTCCCTTAGCATCACCGGCGAGACTTCGCCGGTCCAGGCACCTTGGTCGGCCCAATGCATGTTCTGCGCGCCGACCTTCACCGAGGTCTTCGCAAGCATCGCCTTGACCTCGCGCACGGCCGTGAAGGGCGGAATCACGAAGCGCTGGATGCGCGGGTCGCGCACGGCATCGGCGGCTTTGAGGCCGTGTGCGAAATGCTCGGCTTCAGCAAGCGTCTTGTTCATCTTCCAGCTGGTGCCAATCCAGAAACGCGGCTTTTCGGTCATGTCGGCTCCTGCGTTGATGCAATGGTGAGCGTGATGCCCGCCTGCTCGAATTCCTCCAGAACAGCAGCATCGGGTGCCCTGTCGGTGATAACCGCGTCGAAGTCGGCCAGATCCGACATGACATGCAGGGCGGTGTGGCCGATGCGCTGGTGATTGACCAGAAGACAGGTCCTGGTCGAGGACGCGATCATTGCCCGCTTGGCGCGCACGACATTGTCGTCCATGTGATAGGCGAGCCTGCCGCTGACGGCGGGCGTGGAAATGAAGGCAATGTCGGCCCTCAGCCGCGACAGTGCCTCCTCGGTCACGACGCCGAGATAAGCGTTGAATTTCGCCGAATAGATGCCGCCAAGCGCAATCAACGTGATGCCCGTTTCGCCTTTCAGCCGCTCCATGATCGCCGCATTGTTGGTGATCAACGTCAGCGGTCGCCTCTGCAGCAGCCTTTCGCCGAGCACGGCCGCCATCGAGCCGTCGTTTACCATCACCGTCATCCCCGGCTCGACCAGTTCCAGCGCGGTCTGCGCCATGGCCGCCTTGGCCTCGTTGCCCTGGCGCTCGCGAATGCGGAAGTCGCTTTCGAACTGTGTTCCGGCGTCAATGGTCGCGCCGCCGCGAACCTTGCGCAGAACGCCCGCCTGCTCGAGATCATCGAGATCGCGATGGATCGTCATCTTTGACACGGTGAAGCGATCTGCAAGGTCGTCGAGATCGACGGTCTTGTTTTCGACAAGCAGGTTGACGATCAACTGCTGCCGCTCTTCCCGCCTCATCCGGCCTCCACCCTGGTTTGATGTCAAAATAACGAAGAATACGTGATAATCAACATAAATAATGTTATTTTGCGATCAAATATTGTTGCTTTCGATCGCTACTTCAATAATGCCTGCGCGGTGCGCTCGTCGGTGATCAGCCCGAAAAGACGACGGCTCTTCAGAATTGCCCGGATGGCCGGCACTTTCGACTGTCCGCCCGCCAGCGCCACAAGCCGCTCTTCCATGGTCTTGGGGAAAGACGCAGAGAGCGTGCGCGCCGTCAGCGCGGTGTCGAGGATGTCGCCGTCGGCGTCGAAAAAGTGTCCGAGGATTTCGCCGACGCCGCCTGCGGCGGCAATGTCGTCGATTTCACCGGGTTCAATCATGCCGGACAAAACAAGCTGCGCCTCGGCATCGACAGTTCCCAGGCCGACGAGCTTCAGGTCGGCATTGTTAGCAAGGTCGAAGACCTCCTTGACGGCGCGCTGCGACTTTAGCACTTCGCGGTCCTCGCCGGTATTGGCGAAAAAGGGAACCGGCATGACAAAGGCATGGGCGCCGGTCTTTTCAGCGATGCGATGCATCACGTCATAGGGATTGGCACCGTAGTTTCGTGTCAGGCCGCCAAGCAACGAGACGAAACGCAGGTTCTTCGCGCTCACCCTCGGCATATATTGGACAGCGGCGGAAAGCGTCCGGCCATGACCAAGGCCGATGACCGTATTGTCGCCGCGCTCGATCTCACGCTTGAGATAGCCGGCACCGGCATGGCCGAGTGCGCGGAGCGGCAAGCCTTCCTCGCCGAGATCGGGTGCGACCTCGCAGTACTGAAGCCCGAACCGTTCCGAAAGCCGCATCTCCAGCTCGACGCACTCGACGATATCCCCGTCGATGGTGACTTTGACGACGCCATCGGCAACCGCTCTTGCGATCAGGCGATGGGCCTTTACCGACGGCACGCCAAGGCGGCGAGCAACGTCGGACTGCGTCAGGCCACCGGCATAATGAAGCCAGGCAGCACGCACGGCAAGCGTATCATCGGCGTCCGTCATCACGGCTCCTTTTCGAAGGTCATGCGGCGGTTTCGCCGTATAGCAGTGCTGCCTTTTAAATATCCCTGTCTCAGATGTTCAAGTCAGCGACGCCGGTGTCGATATGCGGCGCCCAGAAGGCGACGCTTTCTGCAATCTGCGGGATGACCTGGCGATCATTCGGCTCGCGTTCCTTGAAGGAGAGTTCCAGACAGATTTCATTGTCCTTCGCCCCACCTTCGGCCAGCGCCTGCAGCAGAGGTGCCGGCTGGATGCGGCCCTTGGTGTTGAATTCGGCGGTAAAGGGCCGGTGCCCACCCTTGTCCATCAGGCTCTGTTTGATGTGGATGATCGGCGATACCTGCGGGACGGCGCGCGCCCAGGCATAGGGGTCGTAGTCGTCGGGATCGGCGGATGTGATGTCGCCATGATCGATATCCGCCATCATCCACATCGGGATGGCCATTCCGGCCGATGCCAGCCGCTCGTGCAGTGACAGGCAGGCGGCGATCGTCTCGCCGAACTCGCGGCCGATGCTCATCGGCTCCCAGAACATGTAGGAGAGGCCGGCGGCGCGCGCGTGCTCGGCGACATCGGCCCAACATTCGATGACGATCTTGATCAGTTCCTCGCGCCTGGCCGGATCGTCGAAGTCCTTATAGGTGAAGATCGCAAATTGCGTGCCGACCGAGTTGCCGCCGAGATCGGCCGTGATGTCGGCGAAGGTCTTGAACCAGTCGACGTAGTAGCGGCGGACATCGGCATCCGGATGTCCGAAATGGTTGAGACGCCCATAGGGGCCGGTCATGCCCGAGGTGACCCGCACCCCCGTGCGCTTCAGCGCGGCGCTCATCGCGCGCGTCAGGCGGCGGATGACCGGCGCCTGCCAGCTCGGATTGATGAACTCGTGGGTCAGTTGGAGGTCGCGGATCCGCAGATCCCTCGCAACCGTGTCGATGAGGTCGTCTGGGTCGGCGAAGCGGTTCACCAGCGGATTGGTATTGAGCGAAAGGGTCAGCGGCATGGCGGCATCCTTCAGGCGGCGGCAAGGCGGGTTGAAGCAAACCACTCGCCAAAAGCCGCGCGCTCCGCTTCGTTTAAATGGAGGTAATGTTTGGTGCGGCGATAGAGGATGTCCTCGGCCGTTTCGGCCCACTCCATAGCGACGAGATAACGGGCCTCGGCCTCGTAGAGCTGTCCGCCGAAATACCGCCCGAGCCCTTCCATGCCTGTCGCGCCGGCAATCACGTTCCTGGCGCGGGCGCCATAGAGACGGCCGTAGTGATGCACGAGCTTGCGCGGCATCCAGGGATAGATATCGCGCAGGCTGTTGGCGAAGCTCTCATAATCGGCGTTCAGAATTTCGCCGCCCGGCAGCGGCACTTTCTCCGTCCAGTCGCCGCCCATGTTCGGAAAGATGTGCTTCAGGCGCTGCATGCCGCGTTCGGCGAGCTCACGGAATGTGGTGATCTTGCCGCCGAAAACGTTGAGCAGCGGAGCGCCGCCTGTCTCGTCGAGATCGAATACATAGTCGCGGGTAACGGCGGACGGGTTACCCTTGCCGTCGTCAAACAGCGGGCGCACGCCGGAGAAGCTGTGCAGTACATCGTGGCGGCGCAGCTTTTCCTTGAAGTAGCGATTGACCGCCTTGAGCAGATACTCGATCTCCGTCTCGTCGGCGGCAACATCCTCGGCCCTGCCCTCGTACGCGATATCGGTCGTCCCGATCAGCGCCTTGTCGCCCTCGTAAGGATTGATGAAAATGACGCGTTTGTCGTTATTCTGCACCAGATAGGCATTGGCGCCTGCCCAGAACTTCGGCACGATGATGTGGCTGCCCTTGACGAGGCGGACGTTGCGGCTGGAGTTCGAGCCGGCGACGCGATTGATGATGTCCATCACCCAGGGGCCGGCGCAGTTCACCAGACATTTGGCACGGAAGGTTCGCGTCTCTCCCGTGGAGTTGCTTTTCGTGACCACGGTCCAACCGCCATTCTCGCGACGGGCCGACACGGCCGGCGAGCGGGTCAGCACCAGAGCGCCATTTTCCGCTGCGCTGACCGCATTCAAGGTCACGAGGCGGGCGTCGTCTACCCAGCAATCGGAATATTCAAAACCGCGTGTATATTGATCGAGGATCGGCGTGCCTTCCGGGTCGCGGAGCAGGTTGAGCGTGCGGGTCCCTGGCAGCTTCTTGCGGCCGCCGAGATGATCGTAGAGGAAGAGGCCGAGCCGCAGCAGCCATGCGGGGCGATCCTCTGGGCTGTGCGGTAGGACGAAGCGCATCGGCCAGATGATATGCGGCGCGGCATTGAGCAGCACTTCACGTTCGATCAGCGCTTCACGCACCAGACGGAATTCGTAATATTCGAGGTAGCGCAAACCACCATGCACCAGCTTGCCCGAACGCGACGAAGTTCCCTGTGCCAGGTCGTCCTTTTCGCACAGTACAACCTTCAGGCCGCGGCCCGCAGCATCGCGTGCTATCCCGGCGCCGTTGATGCCGCCGCCGATAACGAAGAGATCCAGGAGTTCGGGTTCGGTCATGTCATGCTCCTTCGATGCCTGCTGCATCAGAATTACACGCCCACCGGCGACGTCGTTGCGGCTTCGGCAAGCTTGTCCCAGGCGGGCGCCATTGCCTGGCGCACATCGGTATAGGCGGAAAAGAGCCGGTCGAACCGGCGGGCCTCGCTGGCATCCGGTGTCTCGGGATCGCCGAGCAGCGGCGTCACCCAGTCGGCTATGCAATCGTCTATGCTGGAATAGACGCCGACAGCCACCGCGGCCATCATCGCCACGCCGGCCGCCCCCGTCTCTTCGCGGCGCGACTGGCGGATAGGTGCGTTAACGGCGGCCGAGAGTGAACGCTGAAGGGCGACGGAGCGTGTTGCCCCGCCCGTGAGCCGCAATTCTTCGGGCATCGCGCCCATCGCCGCGTAGCAGTCGCGGGTGGCAAGCCCCAACCCTTCGACCACGCTGCGCAGCAGATCGGGGAAGCCGTGACGCATCGAAAGCCCGGTGAAGCCCGCGCGCGCATTGGCGTTGACGAAAGGCCCACGTTCGCCCGCTTCGGAAATATAGGGATGGTAAAGCACCGCCCCGGGTCGGCTTTGTGCAAACCAGCCGTCGATGCGCGCAATGAGGTCTGCATGCGAAGCAGGCTTACCTGCCTCGGCCATGAGATAGGCGGCGACATCCAGGATCCAGTCGATGTTGATCGTGGCGCCCATATTGGTCTGGACCTGAGTGACGATGCCGGGGATAGGCAGGGCGATCACATAGCCGGTGCCCTCACGATTGAGCTGAACGTCGGCAACGGACTTGGCGCGCAAGTGCACACCGGTCGAGCCGATGGTCGAGCAGGCGGCGTTGCGAGCGTCGCTGCGCACGCCTGCACCGAGCGCCGTCATCACCATGTCGACATAGCCGAGGCAGACCGGCGTTCCGGCAAGAAGCCCGCAGGCCTTCGCCGCCTCCGATCTCAGCGGGTGGCTGATCTCGCTGCCGTCGATGATTTCGGGCAGGAGCCCGCGCCTGTGGTCAAGGCCGAGCGCATCGATCACCACGGCATCATACTGCCGCGTTCTGAAATTACCGAAGGTGAAGCTTGCCTCCGATGGATCGGTTGCCCGCACACCTGTGAGGTTGAGATAGAGCCAGTCCTTGCAGTGAAGCGCCGTCTCCGCCCGATCGAGAAGATCCGGCGTGAAGCGGTCCATATGGGCAAGTTGCGCGCCCTGCTGGCAAGTGTTGAGACCGGTGCCTGTCGCTTCGAAGCGGGCACGGTTCTGCGTTCCGCCGGCAAGCGACGTAACCGTCGGCGCGGCGCGCGCGTCGAGCCACAGCCAGGCATCGGCGACCGGCATATTGCCGTGGCCGACGAGCCAGGTGCCGTCGCCTTGTCCGGTGACGGCGATGGCTGCGGTGCATGATGCAAGATCAGCGACTTTTTCGCCTAGGCCCCGCAACGCGCTGGCGCAATCGAACCAGGTCTGATCCAGTGACTGCGTTGCCGAGCCATTGTCTCCGGTGGTGTATCTGTTGCGAACGGAGGCTGCGGCAATCTGGTGCCCCGACAGATCGAAGGCGACAGCCTTGATGACCGAGGTGCCGGCATCTATGCCAATGATGATCGTCTGGGTCGATGTCATCGCAGGCCTATCTCGCCACCATCGCAAGCACCGCCGCAGGAAATACGCGCATCAAATTCATCCGAAGTCCTCCCGACCCTAAACTCATCTGGGATGATGCATCCGGCTGCCAACGTCGGCCCTTCCACGGGCAACGGCAAGCGCGCCGCCTTTGGCAGATCCCAGATCTGGCGCGCAGCCGAAACCTCCCTAGCTTCACTCGACAAGATAACATAAAGATACCATAATGCCAGTAAGATTTTTCTAGCGATGTAATTTTTTTCAACTAAAATAGAAGAGCAAGGGGCTTGCTTCCGCGGCGCCGGGCTATTGGCGTGCAGCATCGAAAATGGTGGCGCGCGCAATGCCAAGTCTCTAAAATTATGCATTGAAACCATATAGATGCCGCCATATTTCGGTAGAATGACAAGTGTTAGGGCGTGTCATTTTTTGCTGCACCGCAGCGCGATGAACAAGATGTGAGTTCGTGCATTTCAGTCGAGTTGGCGTGAAAGTGCCGTTGACAGTTTATAAAATATATAACATAATTTACGGCATAAGTAACATACTTCTATCACGGAAGTGCGCTTCCTGATGGAGAATTTGCAGGCCCAGGCGGTTGGAGGAGACAGCTGCCGGTCTTGTTGAGGAGGCATTCCAATGCGAATTTTCGTCCAGAGTTGTGCTCTTGCGGGTGGCCCGCCGGTTTCTGTTCCGGTGCGACGCAGTGCTTCAGCGCGCCTGCGATCATCATCGCGCTAGCCCCTCCATCTCGCTATTCCAAGCCAAAGGCCGTCCGACATGAGTACCTCGCCCGATTATGCAGCATCAAAGCCGAGCAGCGGCAATCGCGGGCTCCTTGTCAGCGCGGCGTTGGCGGTCATCGTCATTGCAGCGATCGCGTTCGATACGACGGTCGTCAAGATCGGTTCCGAAAACGATGTCCGCCAGCGGGCGTTCTCTCCGGAAACCTTCGGCGCTGAGCAGTTCCGGAAGATCAAGGCAAATGTCGAGGAGCGGGCCGCTGCGGCCGCCGATCTCGCGGCCGCCATTGCCGCCGACAAGAAGGCGGCGGCCGAGAAATACGGCACTGCGACGAGCACGGGACCGGTCATTCCCGTCACGCTGACCGGCGTTTTCGGCGCCCGCAAGTCGAACACCAATGAAATGAAGATCGATGGGTTGCCTCCCGAGACGGTGGTCCGTGTCCAGACCGGCCCTGCGGTCAACGGCACGGACCTCCGCGATGCAACCGGCACCATCGAATTCGGCCAGTTTACCAACCAGATCCAGTATCAGGATGCCGGCTCGGCCATCAATAACGAGATGAAGAAGGCGGTTCTTGCGGGCCTGGATGCTGACGCCCTGGACGGAAAGCAGGCGACCGTCGTCGGCGTCTTCAAGCTCATCAACCCGAAGAACTGGCTCGTCACGCCGGTGAAGGTCGAGCTCAAATGAGCCAGCCGCAACGCAGCAACGGGGCGAAAGGCGAGGTCGTCCTCGCAGCCCGCAACATCGCAAAATCCTATGGCAGCGTTCACGCCCTCAAGGGAGTGAACTTCGACATCCATCGCGGCCAGGTCACAACGCTGTTCGGAGAGAACGGCGCGGGCAAATCGACCCTGATGAAGATCCTTTCGGGTGTGACGCAGCCAAGCTCCGGCGAGATCATTCTCGACGGCTCGCCGATCAGCTTTAGTTCGTCGACCCATGCGCGCGAGCGCGGGATCTCGATCATTCACCAGGAGCTCAGCCTCGCCCCCAATCTCAGTGTCCGTGACAATATTTTCATGGGTCGGGAGATCATCAAGGGGGGTGTCGTCGACTTCGCTGAAGAGGAGCGTCAGACCCGGGCGCTCATGGAAGAGCTCGAGGAAGACATCGATCCGCAGACGCGCGTCGAGGATCTTCGCCTCGGCCAGCAGCAGATCGTCGAAATTGCGCGGGCACTCTCCATCAATTCGCGCATCCTGATCATGGACGAGCCGACCTCGGCGCTGAGCGCGACGGAGGTGGAGGTGCTCTTCAAAGTCATCCACGACCTGACGAGCCGCGGCGTGTCGATCGTCTACATCTCGCATCATCTGGAAGAGGCGCTCCAGATCACCAATCACGCCGTCGTTCTGCGCGACGGAAACATGACGGCCTATGCCGAGCGCAAGGATATCGATCTCGAATGGATCGTCCGCAACATGGTCGGCGAGAATTTCGACCTTGGCAGCCCGCCGCAAGGTCACCCGTTCGGTGACGTCTCGCTTTCCATCGAAAACCTCAGTGTCCCCGGTCCCTCCGGCGCTGCTTACAATGCAGTCGATCGTCTGTCTCTCAAGGTGCGTGCCGGTGAGATCGTCTGCATCTACGGGCTGATGGGCGCCGGGCGCACGGAACTGCTCGAATGCATTGCCGGACGTCTGCGCGCAAGTGGCGGACAGGTTCTGCTCGAAGGACAGGACGTCAGTGGGCTCAGCATCGCCGGGCGCATTGCCAGCGGTCTCGTGCTTGTGCCCGAAGATCGCCAGCGCGACGGCCTCGTCCAGACGATGACGGTCGGCTCCAATCTGTCGCTCGCGAGTATCCGCGCCTTCACCAAAGGGCTTTTCACCTCCGGCCATCGGGAGCGCGATCTCGTCAACGACGCGATCCGGCGGGTGCATGTGAAAACCGATGGCGGTGCAGCTTCGATCGGCTCGCTCTCCGGCGGCAACCAGCAGAAGGTCGTCATCGGCAAGATGCTGGCAACCCAGCCGAAGGTCATCCTGCTCGATGAGCCAAGCCGCGGCATCGACATCGGCGCCAAGGCGGAAGTTTTCAAGTTGCTCGCGGAGCGCGCCAAGCAAGGATTGGCGGTCATCTATTCGACGTCCGAAGTCAATGAATGCCTGAGTATCGCGCACCGCATCATCGTCATGCATCGCGGCAGGATATCGGCCGAGTTCGGCTCGGATGTCACCAAGGAAAAGATCATGGCCGCCTCCGGCGAAGCCGTGGTCGCGCACTAGCCTGGATTATGGAGCACTGATTATGTCAGTCACGAACGTCACCGAAAAGAAATCAGTTTCCAGCGGGCCGAAGCGCAATACCAATATCGTGCGTCTCATCCTGGAAGGTCGGGCCTTCTTCGCGCTGATCGTCATCATTGCGGTCTTTTCGTTCCTGTCGCCCTATTACTTCACGCTGAACAACTTCCTGATCATGGCGTCGCATGTCGCGATCTTCGGCATTCTTGCGATCGGCATGCTGCTCGTCATCCTGAACGGCGGCATCGATCTGTCGGTCGGCTCGACACTCGGGCTTGCAGGCTGCATCGCCGGTTTCCTGATGCAAGGGGTCACGCTCACCTATCTCGGCGTCATCCTCTATCCGCCGGTCTGGGCCGTCGTCGTCATCACATGTGCGCTCGGTGCGCTGGTCGGTGCGGTCAACGGCGTGCTGATCGCCTATCTCAAGGTGCCGGCCTTCGTTGCCTCCCTCGGCGTGCTCTACGTGGCCCGCGGTATCGCGCTGCTGATGACCAACGGCCTGACCTACAACAATCTCGGCGGCCGTCCGGAACTCGGCAATACCGGCTTCGACTGGCTCGGCTTCAATCGGCTCGCAGGCATTCCGATCGGAGTCATCGTGCTTGCGGTTCTCGCTATCGTTTGCGGCATCGTGCTGAGCCGCACCGCCTTCGGCCGCTGGCTCTACGCCTCAGGTGGTAACGAACGTGCAGCCGACCTCTCCGGCGTCCCGGTCAAGCGCGTGAAGATCATCGTCTATGTGCTTTCGGGCGTCTGTGCTGCAATCGCCGGCCTGGTCCTCTCCTCGCAGCTGACCTCCGCCGGTCCGACGGCAGGCACAACCTACGAACTGACGGCGATCGCAGCCGTGGTCATCGGCGGCGCGGCGCTGACCGGCGGCCGCGGTACGGTTCGCGGGACCATGCTCGGCGCCTTCGTCATCGGCTTCCTTTCGGACGGCCTCGTGATCATCGGCGTCTCGGCCTACTGGCAGACAGTATTCACCGGCGCGGTGATCGTTCTCGCCGTCCTCATGAACAGCATCCAATACGGCCGCCGGGTCAAATCGTCCTGACGGCTGAGACCGAAACTTATCCACGACGGCAGGCTGGAGTCCACGAAGCCGATTGGGGAAAGCACTGCCGGATCCCCGGCAATAACTGAACTCACGAATGGGAGAGAGACTATGTTTAAGAAAGGCATGCGCATACTTCTGGCCGCAGCGGCCGTGGCACCGCTTCTTGCAAGCTCCGCTTGGGCAGCGGGGATGATGACGATCATCGTCAACGATCCGTCGAATCCCTATTGGCTGACGGAAGGCAATGTCGCCAAGGCGACCGCCGAAAAGCTGGGCTACACGGCCTCGGTCAACGCCCACAAGGGTGACACCAATACCGAAAGCAACCTGATCGATACGGCGATCACCAACAAGTCGGTGGCGATCATCCTGGACCCGGCAAATGCCGACGGTTCCGTCGGTGCGGTCAAGAAGGCCGTTGCTGCCGGCATCCCGGTCATCCTCGTCAACGCCGAAATCAACCAGGAAGGCCTGGCGAAGGCGCAGCTTGTTTCCAACAACGCACAGGGTGCCGCCCTCGGCGCACAGCAATGGGTCGAGGCAATCGGCGACAAGGGCAACTATGCCGAACTCTTCGGCGCGCCGTCCGACAACAATGCCGCAACGCGTTCGAACGGCTACGAGACCGTCCTTTCGCAGTATCCGGACCTGAAGAAGGTCGCCAAGGAAGTTGCCAACTGGGACCGCACCCAGGGCCACAACAAGATGCAGTCCATGCTGCAGGCCAACCCGGATATCGTCGGCGTCATCTCGGGCAATGACGAAATGGCGCTCGGTGCGATCGCCGCACTCAAGGAAGCCGGCAAGCTTTCCAATGTGAAGGTCGGCGGCTTCGACGGTTCGCCGGATGCAGTTGCTGCCATCAAGGCGGGCGAACTCCAGTACACCGTCCTCCAACCGGTCGCCGTCTTCTCCGAAGAAGCCGTCAAGCAGGCCGACAACCTGATCAAGACGGGTAACACGGGTGCCAAGAGCGAGAAGCAGCTCTTCGATTGCCTGTTGATCACCAAGGACAACATCGACAAGTACACCGGCCCATTCGTTCTGGCGCAGTAAACGGTAAGAGGGCGCTCGCAAGAGCGCCCTCATTTTCATGCTGGAAGCGATGGCCGGCGGTCCAGCCACCGGTTGCGCTTCGCCCTTTTGCCTTGGCGCGGCAATCACTGTACGAAGCTGGGATCCATAATTCAGCGACAGGGGTGACCCGTGACACAGAAGACTAGCCGGGACGATGATCTGTTGGACCAGCTCACCAGCGACAGCCGGCAGACGCGCCAGATCGCGCGCCGCCGCATGATTGCAGAGGCCGTGATGGGTGAAGGCTCGATGCGGATTGAAGACCTGACCGATCGCTTTGGGATCAGCCTGATGACGGCGCACCGCGATGTCGATGAACTCGTCAGCCGCGGCCTCTTCAGGAAGACGCGCGGCATCGTCACTGCGGCGGCGACCAA
Source organism: Rhizobium sp. BK619 (assembly GCF_014195245.1). Taxonomy (NCBI): domain Bacteria; kingdom Pseudomonadati; phylum Pseudomonadota; class Alphaproteobacteria; order Hyphomicrobiales; family Rhizobiaceae; genus Rhizobium; species Rhizobium sp. BK619. Next base: position 16,598 of record NZ_JACIBH010000021.1, read on the forward strand.
TCTCATCGAATCCAGCGACGTCTACCGGTCCAACCGTCAGGCGGTGGAAAAGAAGCTGATCGCCGAGGCGGCGATGCAATTCGTCGAACCTGGACAGGCGATCTTTTTCGATGACTCGACCACGGTACTTCAGATGGCGGCGCATCTGCCTTGGAAGGTGCCGGTCACCGCAATCACCAATTCCCTGACGTTGATGAATGCGCTGACGGGCCTGCACGACGTCACGCTGCTCGCCCTCGGCGGCCAATATTACAATTGGTGCAATGCCTTCATGGGGCGCATAACCATCAACGAGATCAGGGCTCTCAGGGCCGATGTCGCGTTCATCTCGATGTCGGCGATCAGCGATGGCACGGTGCTGCACCAGTCCCCTGAGACAGTCGATACCAAGCGCGCCATGTTCGACTGTTCCGTAAAACGCATCCTGCTTGCCGATCACACCAAGTTCGAACGGCGCGCACTCCACAGTTTCGCAGCACTGGATGAGTTCGACGTCGTTATCGTCGACGACAAGACCCAGCCGGTGCACGTCGACCGCATGCGGTCCAGAGATATCAACGTGGTCATCGCCAAGGGCGCCGGAGGGCGCTCCTGACGGCGCGGGCCCGTTGCCCCTCGTGAGGTAAACGTGAATGCCGACACTGCTCGGGATCGATAGTGGTTTGACAGTCACCAAGGCGGTCATCTTCGATATCGACGGCACGCCGCTTGCAGCCGCACGGCGCCGCGTCACGCAGTTCATTTCGAGGGCGCGCCATATCGAGCGCGACATGGATGAATTGTGGCAGGCGACGGCCGATGCCATCCGCGAAGCGATTTCGCTCAGCGGGCGACCGGCAAGCGAGATAGAGGGCATTGCCGCTACCGCGCATGGAGACGGCATCTACTTGCTCGATCACGCCCGGAAGCCGCTTGGCCGGGCCGTTCTCTCCCTGGACAGCCGGGCAGGGGCGATCGTTGACCGGTGGACGAAAAGCGACGTCGCCGACCTGGCGATCGAGCTGACGGGGCAGATCCCGCACGTCTCCGCGCCATCGGCATTACTTGCCTGGATCCGCGAAATGGAGCCCGAGCGCTACAAGCGCATCGGCCATTTCATCAGCTGCAAGGACTGGCTGCGGTTCTGCCTGACCGGGACCATCGGTACGGACCGCACCGAAGCGAGTACCTCCTTCACCAATTTCAAGACGCAGAACTACAGCGAGGATGCTCTGCGGCTGTTTGGCTTGCAGGATCTCGTCCACGCCCTGCCACCAGCCTCGCGCTCCGACCAGATCGTCGGACGCGTGACCCGTGAAGCCGCGCAGCTGACGGGCCTTGCCGAGGGAACGCCTGTCGTTGCCGGTCTGCACGACGTCACGGCCTCGGCGCTCGGGGCAGGGGGGTATGCCAAGGGCGTTGTCGCGGTCATTGCCGGGACCTATTCGATCAACGAGACGCTTTCGTCGGAACCGCGTGTCGACCGGCGCTGGTTCTGCCGCAACGGCATTGCACCCGGCATCTGGAACAGCATGTCGATTTCCCCGGCATCGACAGCGAATTACGACTGGTTTCTGGACACGCTTTGCGCTTCCGAACGGAAGAATGGCGCGGTGCAAGGCAGCTCGATCCACGCCCTGCTGGCGCCCGAGATCGAGGCCGCCTTCGAACGCCCCTCGACCGCGCTCTTTCATCCCTATCTGTTCGGCTCGCCCTATGGCGCGGCGGCCAGCGCCGGCTTCTTTGGGCTCGGTGGATGGCACGGCCGTGGCGACATGCTGCGCGCCGTGCTTGAGGGCATCGCTTTCAATCATCGCATTCATGTCGACGCGCTTCGCGACGGCTTTGCCTTCGATCAAGCGCGGCTCGCCGGAGGCATCTCGCGCAATCCTGCCATCGTGCAGATGTTTGCCGATGTGCTTGGCATGCCGGTCACAGTAACCGAGACGGATGAGGCGGCCGCCTGGGGTGCTGCGCTTTGCGCCGGGTCGGGCGTCGGGGTCTTCGCCGATCCGCAAAGCGATCCGCGCGACACTGCCTCCATCGCAAAGACTTGCCGGCCCGATGCGGCTCGCAGGGCGGATTATGAGAAGCGTTACCAGGTGTTCCGCGACATTGCCGACGCGATGATCCCCCTTTGGCCTAGGATTGCCGCGCTTGCGCCGGAACAATCGGCAAACTGAAAAGACAAATGCCTGCCGCGGCGGGCAATTTAGGACGACGAGCATGACCCCCGATTTGCAGCAGCGCTTCTCCAACCTCGGCGAGAACGATATCGACGTTTTGATCATCGGGGCGGGCATCAACGGCGCCGGCTTGTTCCGCGACCTCTCACTACAGGGTGTCAATTGCCTGATCGTCGACAAGGCCGATTTTGGTTCCGGCACGAGCGCTGCACCATCGCGGCTCATCCACGGCGGCCTGAAATACCTGGAAACGGGTGAGTTCGGACTGGTTGCGCAGTCGACGCTTGAGCGAAACCTACTGCTCAAAAACGCACCGCATTGCGTCGAGCCGCTGCCGACCTTCATTCCGGTCTTTTCCTGGACCCGCGGTATCTGGGCAGCAATCAGGACGCTCTTCGGGTCGAAGACGGCGCCACGCAGCCGCGGAGCCGTGCTCATTAAGATCGGGCTTCGGCTCTACGACTTCTTCGGTTCACGCGACCAGGTCATGCCGCGCCACCGGCTGATCCTGAAGAAACAGGCGCGCAAGGAGATGCCGCATGTCACCCCTGCCATCGTCGCGGGCGGCATCTATTACGATGCCAAGATCAGCAGGCCGGAGCGGCTGGTCTATGAGCTTGTGGGCGATGGTCTCGATGCGAATGCGGGGAGCCTCGCGGCAAATTTCTCGACACTGGCTGCCGTTTCAGAAGGGCGTTTGACCTTCCGGCAGCCGGATGGTCGCGATGTCACCGTTGCCCCCAAGCTGGTCGTCAACGCGGCAGGTCCTTGGATCGATCATGTCAACACTTTGCTCGGCGCGCCATCGCACCTGATCGGCGGCACCAAGGGTTCCCATATCCTGCTTGACCATCCCGAGTTGGTGCGAAGCCTCAACGGCCACATGATCTATTTCGAGGCCGACGACGGCCGCATCTGCCTGGTCTATGACTATCTCGGGCTGGCACTTGTTGGTTCGACCGACATTCCGGCGGATGATCCGGACAATGTCCGCTGCGACGAGTCGGAAACCGAGTATTTTCTCGAAAGCGTCCGCTCGCTGCTGCCGACGCTCCGCTTCGATCGCGATCAGATCGTCTACAGCTATAGCGGCATCCGTCCGCTGCCGGCGTCAGATGCGGCAGCACCCGGGTTGATCAGCCGCGATCACTCCGCGCCGGTAAAGGAGCCAGAGAGCGGCAGACTGTTTCCGATCATTTCGCTGGTCGGAGGCAAGTGGACGACGTTCCGTGGCTTTGCGGAAGAGGTCGCCGACACGGTTCTCTCCCGGCTGCAGCGCAGCCGCAGCCAGTCGACACGCTATCTGGCGATCGGCGGCGGCAAGGCCTTTCCGGCTGATGCCCAGCAACGTAGCGCCTGGATCAGGGATACCGCATCACGCAGCGGCGTTGCCGCCGAGCGTGCCGACGAACTGCTCGCCCGCTACGGCACGACGGCCGCAGCCCTGCTTTCTTCTCCTTCAGGCTATACCGACGAGCAGCGCCTGGCGGGTGCGCCGCGTTACAGTCTCCGTGAGATCGACTGGATCGCCCGGAACGAAATCGTCGTCCACCTGTCGGACATCGTGATGCGTCGTACGACGCTTGCGATCGAGGGCCGGTTGACGCTGGAAGGCCTGCGGGAAATCGCCGGCGTTGCGGGGGCAGCGCTCGATTGGAATGCCGAACGAACGGCAAGCGAAATCCAGGACGTTGTCAGCCAGCTGAGCCTCTTCCACGGCCAAGCACTGACAGGCAAGGTTGCCGCCGAGCCGGAAAAGGCGCCGCGCCCGGCCTCGGGCTAACCCAGTTTCAGGAGAAAGCCGGATCGAGAGAACCGGACTTGTAGCGCTTCGCCATTTCCGAAACGGGAAGTGGCGTGATGCGACCCGCCATGCCGGCGGTGCCGAACTGTTCGAAGCGCTCCTTGCAGAGCTTGGCCAGCGCCGCCATCGCCGGCTTCAGATATTTGCGCGGATCGAACTCGCTTGGATCCTCTTGCAGCACGCGGCGGATCTGGCCGGTCATCGCCATTCTGCCGTCTGTATCGATGTTGACCTTGCGAACGCCGTTCTTGATGCCGCGCTGGATCTCCTCGACCGGCACTCCCCATGTCGGCTTCATCTGGCCGCCATATTTGTTGATGATCTCCTGCAGTTCGATCGGGACCGAGGACGAGCCATGCATGACGAGATGTGTGTTCGGGAGCTTGCGGTGGATTTCTTCGATGACGTTCATCGCCAGTACTGAACCGTCCGGCTTGCGGGTGAACTTGTAGGCGCCATGCGATGTGCCCATCGCGATGGCGAGCGCATCGACCTTGGTCTCGCGCACAAACTTCACGGCTTCGTCCGGATCGGTCAGCAGTTGGTCATGCGAAAGCTTGCCCTCGGCGCCGTGGCCGTCCTCGGCCTCGCCCGTGCCGGTCTCGAGAGAACCGAGAACGCCGAGTTCGCCCTCCACCGAGATGCCACCGAAATGCGCCATATCAGTCACCATCTTGGTGACGCCGACATTATAGGCCCAGTCGGCGGGCGTCTTGGCATCCGCCCTCAATGAACCATCCATCATCACCGAGGTGAAGCCCGCCTGGATCGCCGTCATGCAATTGGACGGATCGTTGCCGTGATCGAGATGCACGCAGACCGGAATATGCGGATAGATTTCTACGACGGCATCCATCATATGCTTGAGCATGATGTCATTGGCATAGGCGCGGGCTCCGCGCGACGCCTGCATGATAACGGGCGCCTGACACTCGTCCGCAGCCTCCATGATGGCGAGGGCCTGCTCCATGTTGTTGATGTTGAAAGCGGGAACGCCGTAGCCTTCCTCCGCAGCATGGTCGAGCAGTTGCCGAAGCGTAATGCGTGCCATCCAAGATTCCCCCATATCGACGGTCGATCGAAACGCCGCCATCTCTACGAAACTAGAGCCCGGGCGTGAGCCGTTCAAGCATCTTATTTTAATAGGCAAAATGGCATAGGAGGAGGAATGCAACACTCAGCAATAACAATGTCACAAACGAGTCAATTCGCGTGCACGAGCCAAATGAAAATCGGTGCCTTTGCTGAAGAGATGGCGCGCCATGCCCCTTCGTTGCCCTGGGATCCGATGCAACATATGGCGGTGATTTTCGGCGACATCCGCGAGGGCGTCCACATTCCCGTTCGCTTGCATCTCGAGGATGTATCGCCGGACGTGTTCGGTGTGGAACGTTCCGTTGAGCGCTATACCTCTCTCTAAGTTCCATAGATACCTCTTATGCCACGCAGCGGCTGAAAAGACGGGGTCAACGGTTCGGATTCTCTTAAGGCTATAGAGCTAGCATCCTACCTTGCGGCCTGTCCTCTCGATAGTTATACTGTTTTTGAAAAACAGTATAACGCCGGGATCCAGCTTATGAAGTCCATCGACCTCATGTATCAGACTATGCTCGCCGAGCTAGGTCAGCGCTCGCTCGACGCCGCTTGGACGGCCGATTTCCCTCCGGAGGGTCGGTTCACCCCGGCGAACATCAAAGGACGCAAATACTGGTACTTCGACATACCAGATGGACATGGTGGTACGAAACGTCGTTACGTTGGTTCTGCTGATGATCCGAATATCGCGCAGCGCGTAGCTGATCATAAGCGGGACAAGGACGATCTACGCGCTCGCAGGCGCTTAGTAAACACCCTAACCCGCGAAGGCGGGATGATCGCCCCTGACGCCATGTCGGGCGACATCGTCGAGGCTCTTGCCGAGGGAGGTCTCTTTCGGCTCCGGGGTATTCTCATCGGCACGGTGGCCTTTCAGTGCTACTCGGGTATGCTGGGCGTCCGCCTTCCCATGGCTGCAATCCTGACCGGCGATGCGGACATCGCCCGAGACTATGCCATCAGTCGGGAAGTTGAGGACAGTCTGCCTCCGATCGTTGAGCTGCTGCAGGGCGTCGACGCCAGCTTCCGGCCAGTTCCACATCGATCGGGATCCGCGAGTTCGTCGGCGTTTCAGAATGCCGACGGCTACAGGGTTGAATTCCTGACGTCGAACCGCGGTTCGGACGACTACATCGACCAGCCGGCGAAGATGCCCGCCCTTGGCGGCGCCAGCGCGGATCCACTACGCTTTCTCGACTTTCTCATGAGGGACCCCGTCAGGACAATGCTGCTCCACCGGAGCGGTGTCCCAGTCGTCGTCCCTGATCCGTCCCGGTATGCGGTCCACAAGCTCATCGTCGCCAGCCGCCGACACACTGACGGGCAAGGGCCGGCGAAGCGAGAGAAGGATGTTCGTCAAGCTGCGCTGCTCTTTGAAGCCCTGCAGCAGACAAGGCGATCTGCCGACTTGGCGCTCGTCTACAACGAAGCATGGGAGCGTGGGCCTGCCTGGCAAGAAGGTATTCGAACCGGGGCGGCAATGCTGGCGGCACAAGATGCCGAGCGGTTCAACACAGTCCTGATCGAGGGCGCTAAAAAAAATCGCGAAGAAATTGAACTTCCGTTTGGAGAATAGGCTGTCTTTCGCTTTGAAAGCCAGCCAGCGATAGGAATGGATGACGACATCAACGAAGTCCGGATTGTCGAATGACGCCGCTGTCCTGTCGAACGTCTTCGTTGAAAGCCCAGCTTGGAGACCATTGTCTCCATAACATCCGGCAAAGCTAGCGGCGGTGGAGGGACAAGCATTCGCGGCCGCGCTCGTGCTGAAACAAGTGTTGATACCAGACAGCCTGTTCCAGGCTCGGCTGGTAGGCTTGGGTGAGCCTTTCCACATCGATGATGTCGTGACCCGCGTAGGAAACAAGACCGGCCGCTCGTTCAGGCCATAACGCCGTTGCGACACATGAGGCGAGGCCACCCCAGTCGTATCCTGCCAGAACGGCCTTTTCGATGCCAAGCGCGTCTGGCCCTCACTGCTCTTGGCTACGTAGAGGCCATGTATGCGGCACTGAAGCGGGAAGGCGGTGACGATGGCAGGTTCGGCGAACTGGGAGGGCGATCGGATCGCTTTCCGATATCGCTGCAGCACCGCCGGCTCGTGTCCTTGGCCGAAGCAACGGTTGAAACCCTCTGGCGCGAATTAATCGAGAGCTGGGTGATCGCCCAGCATGTGAGATGGTCAGTGGCGCGCAACGGTGACGGCACCCAGCGCCTGCGGCTTGCGCTCGGCGACAACGGTTGGCTCAGGGTCCATAAGCGCGTGAGCGGTCCGTTCGGGCCGACGCCCGACCGACTGCTCTCTGCCCTTTCCCTCGCATCTCAGGGCCGCATGATTGTCCGTGACGATACTAATGTGGAGCCTCGATTCCTAGCATGTAGATCTTGAGCGGAGACTACGCGCTAGCTCCTCAGTCAGCGTCACCAACCTCAGTCGCAGTTGCCCGGAGCGACGGGCGTTGAACATCGCTGCACACAAGCGGCCGACACCCTGCGACAGGCCCAGAGGCTGGGAATTCCGTGCCAGTCCGCCGTTACCGAGGCCTCGCTTGGCTTGCACTTGAAAAGTATCGATGAGTGCTCCTCGGCGGACTCCAGCTTAGGAGGAAGATTAACGCTCGACGCTGCAACAATTCTATCGAAGGTCGCTCGGAGCCAACGAAGAGGTCTGAAAAACTCGGCAGCGTCTCGCCCATAAATTATCCCGTCTTCCATGACTTATCGCTCCTGGGTTATTTCTGGGACGCCTGAGTCCACACGTAAAAATTGGTCGATCCACCATCTTCCAGCAAGATTTCGGACGGCTCCTCGGCGGAAAGCAATAATTGTAGCACGCTGCGATCATCTCTCTCTGGAGCAGCTGACTGGCCGCCGCCAAGGAAGGCTCGTGCTCGCTTTCTGTCAATTCCGCCCAGAAGCCATCGGTGGCAAGAAGAAGCGTGCCGCTGGCCGTCTGTTCCGCGAGGACTTCTGGGGCCATGAACTCTCTGGAACGAAAACTCTGGGTAAGAAGGTGCCTCGTGGTGGATCTTGCGATGGCATCGAGAGGTAGGTCCGCCAGGGCGTTTGCAAGGGTATGTGGCTTGAATTGCCAGTGTACTTGGCCGTCTTGCCTGCCAAGAAGGCAATCTCCGGAGTAAAGGACCGTCGAGGAGCCTTTGTCCGTTACGTGAAAGAGGATAATGCTGGCGGAACCCGTCGGAAACGATGTGCGAAGGGCTTGATGAATCTCCCGGAGCTTGGCTTGCATGAGCTCGTGGCCCCATGCATCGTCGGTTCCGGCAAACCGGTCGACGACAGCTTCGACGATTGCCCGTGCATATCCCCCGTTGTTCGAGCCGTTCGTGGCGCCATCAGCCACAATAGCAAAAAATTCGCCATGTCTCCCCGCGATCCCCGCATGGTCGCGATTGTCGTCGGTGCGCGTTCCTTTTTGGCTCAACCATCGGGCCTCGATTTTCATTGTGCGGCGCCATCCGCACAATGGCTAATCGAGACAAACCTTTCCCGGACGATTTCTACACGACCGGCGGGCCCGCGGATATTGCCATCGAGGAAATCGTCAAAGTCAGCTTGATCGAGGAGTGCACGAAACTGTCCGGCGATGAAGTTTCGAACGTCATTGTCGGCCGCCGTGACCTCGGCAAGGAGCTCCTCCCTGCCGTCGACAATAAGGAGGATGTCTTCAGCGTCACGGCTCATGATTAAGTCGCCATTTCCCCTTCCGGCATAGGCTTCGAGCTTCGTCGCAAGAAACATTGGCGGCGTGAGGATCCGGATCGTGAGGTCTTCCGAGAGCTGGTAGTGCTGTGCCGTCTCGATTCCACTCGCATACCATCGATTTCCGAATCCGAGGATAGTCGGATCATCCGGCATGAAGTCGACCGTGAGTTTACCGAGACGCATGCGGCAGATCACCGCCTCGTCAGCGGCCTCCATGAAACCCCGGTGTCGGAGCTCCTCCTGGAGCTGTGCCCAGGCAGGAAGGCCCGCCAGGTCAACGATCAGGTCGATGTCGTCTGTGGCACGCACATCCTCGAGCGTGACCGGATCAGTGATGAACAGCGCGGTCGTGCATCCCCCAACGAAGACCAGGCGCGAGCGGAGGTCTTCGCCAAGGGCCGAGGCAACGGCTTTCATCATTTCCAGCAGTTGAGCGCGGATCGCTGTCATTTGCTCATGATCCTTGACTTGAGGTGGTCGGTCGCGAGACCGACTTCCCGCTGGTTCCCGAGCCGGATCGCATCGACCAACGCGAGGTACTCATAGAGTGCGTCGTCCTTCAGGACTGCGTCCGGCACGGTCTTGAAGAGCGGCTCAACCGCCTGCCCCATCTCCCTTCCGTTGGCATAGGGCCAAACGTAGTTGTACGTCCCGCCGCTGATCAGGAGTTCCGTGAGCATAGGTGCGGCGAAGGCGGTCGGTATGCCGCGCTGCATCGGCCCAACTTTGGCTGGGAAGACGAACTTTAGCCCGGTGGTAATGAAGCCGAACAGGTTCCTTCGGCTTGGCCGAGGCTCGTTCTTGGCATTGTCTTTTCGCGCGATGCCTGATGCGACACTGCGCTTGATCGACTGTGCTATTTCGGTCTTGCTGATCCCGAGTAGCGCCTCTAGGTTCCGAACAGAATATGGGTCTCCCCCCACGGATTCCGATCGCAACTGATCAATGCCCTTGGTGAGTTCCTGATCTTGCAGGCTTACCAGCTTTAGCAGGACGACGATATCTTGGCTCTTCATAAACACTGTCCTCTGTCCTAGGACTGAGGACAGTTAGCCTGAAGCGGTGCGTCCTGTCAATCTGTGGACACCGCGCCTAGGATTAATGGTCTATTGCAAAGAGCTCGATGTGACTCACACCAAGTGCATGGCGAGGTGGAAGCTGATGATGATCGAGGACGGGACTTCCGTTTCTGACCTTTTGGGAGGGGCTATCGCAGCAGCCCATCGACGTCGAACTCGTCCCAGCCAAGCAGCTTGCTGGCCGCGTCATCAATCTCGCTCCCGACTGTCTTTGGCTTCTTCGCCACCTTCTTGAGCGAACGGGTAAGTTTCGCCCGGTAGGCGGCCTGCCTTCTATTCTCCGCTCTCGCGGCGATATCCTCTTCACGCCATTCATCGATGACGGCCCGGTCAAGGAGATCCTCCACCACACGGGGATCGAACACATGGAAGGTGATCTGCCTTGCGCGGCCGCTCAGTCGCACAGTTCGTGTTCCGGCGCTTTGAAGACGGCCGTCCTTCAGCCAGCGATGCCGTTCGCCTGCGGAGATGCCGAGTATATCCTGGATTTCGCGCGGAATGACCGGCAGGTTTTCGATCCCTTCGAGCGCCTGGCTGACGGCTGCCGACGTCGACGCGAACTCGTGCTCGCTATCTTTCGCCATCCCCAAAACCAGAGCCATGCCGTTCACGTCGAGAGATTTCCGAACGGCCACGGGCAGACGGGCCCGGACTTCCAGAAGAATACCTTTGGCCCGGACGGAGGAGCCGAACGTGGCGGCGGGCGATAAAGTCCAGGTCTCCACGAGCGCGGGAGCGATGATGATCTCCTGTTTCGGCATCCAGCGTAGATGGGTTGGGCGTTGCTCGGGATCAACAAGGAAAACGCGGTAGTTCCGACAGGCGTTAAATGCCGGCGCAACAAAAAAGGCCGGGGCGAATTCGCACCGACCTTCTCACGTCGCTCCTCATACCAGTGCCAGTACATCCGTGGTCAAAAGCAAAAAGCGACTTCGGCTATCGCGAACATCCCTTGAGACACTCACCAGCGACGCCCGGGAACGATAGATAGCTACTGATTGTGTTCGTTTCAAGTTCGCATCGTTGACAGGAGCGAACTTCGGAGCAGCGCATTTCAACCCAATCAACAGGGTCGGTGGTTCGTACCTCATCAAGGCGAAGTTGTGGAAACGCCCTGGGCGTCCGTTCGAGTCTTGTCAAGACCTATGCTGCCCGTGATCGCGTAGCATAACCGGAACTCGGCCCACAAGCGGCACGTTATGACAGGCCAAACCCAAATCCAATCGACCAGATAACCGAAGGCAACCCATGCCCCAACAATCGCAGTCGAAGCTTATTTCCGATCCGCCCGCCAAGATCATCACCTTCGACTGCTACGGTACCCTCGTGCAATGGTACGAAGTTCTGCTGCAAGAGATCGACGTCATTTTGAAGCAGCACTACGCCAGCGGTAGGGATGCTTCGGTCATCCTGGAAAGCTTCTCGGCTCAAGGTCGAACACTCACCGCAGACAAGCCGCACCGTCTGTACAAGGATATTCTTCGCGTCGGCTTTGCCGCGGCGTTTCGGGAACATGGCGTGGAGCCTACCGAAGTGGAGATCGAGAAGATCGCTCGATCTCCGATGACGATGGGCCCGCATCCGGAGGTGCCGCATGCCCTTCGCCGGCTGCGCCAGCGATATAAACTTGCGATCTTCACTAACTCTGACGATGATTTGATTGCACCGACAGTCGCTGCCATCGGCGTCCCATTCGACTATGTCATCACCGCCGAGCAGGCCGGTGCGTACAAACCGTCGAGGGAATTGTTCGAATACGCCTATCGCCAGATGGATGTCACTCTAAACGAGACTGTTCACGTGGCGATGGGGATGTATTGGGACATGAAGGCGCGTCACGAACTTGGTTTCCGCGGCATCTGGGTCAATCGCCGCGGAGAGAAAGGAAACCCGGACTGGCTGCCTTATGCCGAGGTCTCCGATTTGGAAGGCGCCGCCAACCTGCTTCTTCCGTAACCACTGTGCCTAAGTCGCAAGTTGTTTTTGCGAGGCCTGGCTTGCCGGTCGCTTTCATATTCGCTATCCATCCTTCAATAATTCAAGGATTGTAAAAGTATGGATGAACGTCAGGCTCTTATGTCGTTCGCGGCGCTGTCCCAGGAGACCCGTCTGTATATCGTGCGCATCCTTGTTGTCGCAGGTCCGGGCGGCATGGCCGCAGGAGCCGTCGCAGAGAGGGCCAAGGTTTCGCCATCGAACGTTTCGTTTCACCTGAAGGAGCTAGAGCGCGCGGGCCTGATCAATCAGAAGCGCGAGTCACGTTCGATCATATATACCGCCAACTACGACGGCCTGGGGGCTCTGGTCCGTTTCCTGATGGAAGATTGCTGCGTCGGCCACCCGGAAATCTGTGCACCTGCTGCAGAGGTTGCCGCATGTTGCCTACCGGCTCCGGAGGGCACGCGTGTTGTCTGATCTGCCCGCTGCATCCCTGGCGCATTTGCGTCAACCAGACCCGGCCGCGCTACGTCCGGCGTTTTCCACACATAAGCCGCGCATCCTGATCCTTTATGGCTCACTGCGGCCGGTGTCCTACAGCCGCCTGCTGGCACAGGAAGCTGCACGCCTGCTCGAACACTTCGGCTGCGAAGTGCGGATTTTTGACCCCACAGGCTTGCCGTTGCCGGACGCCGAGCCGGTCAGTCATCCCAAGGTACAAGAGTTGCGGGACCTGTCGGCTTGGTCGGAAGGCCAGGTCTGGGTCAGCCCGGAGCGTCACGGCGCGATGACCGGCGTCATGAAGGCGCAGATCGACTGGATCCCGCTTTCCGTCGGCTCGGTGCGGCCGACCCAGGGCAAGACTTTGGCGGTGATGCAGGTCTCAGGCGGCTCGCAGTCATTCAACGCCATCAACCAGCTTCGCGTCCTCGGCCGCTGGATGCGGATGATCACCATCCCGAACCAGTCCTCCGTCGCCAAGGCTTTCCAGGAATTTGATGCTGACGGTCGTATGAAGCCGTCGTCCTACTACGATCGCGTCGTCGATGTCTGCGAGGAGCTGGTGAAATTCACGCTCCTAACGCGTGACGCCTCCTCCTACCTCACCGATCGCTACAGCGAGCGGAAGGAAGAAGCGGAGAAGCTGGAGCAGCGCGTGAGTCTTAAATCCATATGAGCGAGTGGGTGCCGACCGCCGCCATCGTTGCCCTCGGTGTCACCCAGAATATCGGCTACGGCGCCCTCTATTACAGCTTCAGCATCGTGGCGCCGGATATGGCGGCTCAATTCGCGTGGTCGACCGAATGGATCTTCGGGGCGTTGTCGATCGCGCTGCTGATCGGCGGCCTGACGGCCCCCTGACTGGGCAGGCTGTTTGACCGCATCGGCGCCGGCCGGGTGATGACGATCGGTTCGGCTGATACTTGCGGGAAGGACGAGCAGATGTCGGGCAGAACTCCCTTCACGTGCCACGCTTCCCAGGCCATGCCGTGAGCGCGACATCGATCAGTCGCTTCAGCAGCGCATTGCAGGCGCCGTCGCAGGCCTGGGCGGACATGCCCTGAATGATCGCACCGTAAAACCGGGCGAGGGTGTCGGTATCGGTTTTAGGGGGTAATTCACCGTTCTCGACTGCACGATCAAAGCGAGCTTTCAGGGTCTGCACCGACGCCTCACGCAGTGCTGCCGTCATCCGTGCGACAGCAGCGTTTTCTTCCGCATGCTGAAGGGCAGCGGTTGAGACCATGCAACCTGGCGGCTTGTCCGGCTGCGTGTCGCCGTCGGCGATATCGTAAAGGTAACGGCTCAAAGCCTCATAAGCTTGAAGATCCGATTGGAGAATTTCCAACCGGCGGCTGGTCTCCCGAGCAATGCTGAAGTCGAGTGCCTGACGGTATAATTCTTCTTTTGAGCCGTACATCGAATAGAGCGTCGGCGGATTGATGCCCATGGCCTTAGTCAGGTCGGCGGTCGAGGTTCCCTCATAGCCACGTTCCCAGAACAGCCGTGCGGCGATATCAAGCCCGACGTCGCGATCGAGCACGCGCGGCCTGCCACGTTTGCGAGCCGGCTCATTCATTAAATAGCGATCCCTATTAATATCGTTGACAGACACGTTTTCAATCTTATTATAGAGATCACTATTTAATTTAGCAACGGAGTGATCCATGTCTCAGAGACTGGCAAAAAAGATAGCCCTCATTACTGGAAGTTCGCGCGGTATTGGCCGGGCGGCGGCCCTTGCCTTCGCAAAGGAGGGTGCTGCACTGATTGGTGTGCACTACACCGCCAATGCCGATGCGGCGAATACCACGATCCGCGACATCGAGGCCCTCGGCGTCAAGGCTGTAGGCGTGAGGGCTGACCTCCGAAACGGCAAGGACGCGGCCGACAGCCTCTGGGCACAGTTCAGCGAAGCTGCCCGCAATGAGACAGGCTCGTCGGTTCTCGATATTCTGGTGAACAACGCTGGCATCGCGCCGGCACTGCCTTTGAAGCAAACCAGCGAAGCCGTGTTCGACGAAGTGATGACGATTAACTACAAGGCACCGTTCTTCCTGATCCAGGCCGTGGCCGACCACATCCGTGACAATGGCCGCATCATCAATGTCTCGACTGGATTTACGCGGATCGCGGCGCCGACGCATCCGGCCTATGCAGCTTCCAAGGGGGCGCTGGAGACATTGACTTTGGCGCTTGCTCCTGAATTTGCAGCGCGCGGGATTACGGTCAATGCCGTGCTTCCGGGTGTGACAGAGACGGATATGAATGCCGAGTGGCTGGCATCGCCGGATGCGCGGGCTGGCGCCGAAGCACTCTCGGTCTTTTCGCGTGTCGGAAAGGCAGAGGACGTTGCTGATGTCATCGCTTTCCTCGCATCAAACGATGCACGCTGGACGACCGGCCAGATGATTGACGCGACGGGTGGCGCCCGGATCTGAACGAGTCTTCTCCTCGTTGCTTCCGCGTCAGTGACCTAACTGGAGCAGGGCCCCGGCAATTACCCGGTTCACAGGATCTGTTCTTGGACGGCCTGAAAAACCGTCCTCACTGTCGGCTGGAAACCAAGGCTTCGCGCGAGCGATGCATCGACATGGAGGTACCAGGGGTTATGCATTGGCGTGGACGATGGTTTCATCTGGTGGCCGACGAGGCCTGCCAATTCATAGACGGTTGTGGGCGCCTCATCGGAGATGTTAACGATCCGACCGTCAAAGTTGCCCGCCAGCGCCAATTTCATTGCCGTTGCAATATCGCGGTGGTGTATCGTGCTCATCCGATTGGCGGGATGGAAGCCGAAGGCGGCCAAGTGCTTTGGCAGCATCTTCAAGTGACCGTCACCGTCGCCATAAACGAACGGGAACCGTGTGATCGACCAGTTCAAGCCACTTTCGCGCAGCAGTTTCTCGGCCGCGATCTTGCTGGCGGGGTAGGCTTGCTCCGGCTCAACGTCGTCGGTCTCTCGGCCCGGCTGAGGCGAATTCTTGTTATAGACATTCGATGTGCTCGCCATAATGAAGCGCGCGTCAGGAGCATCGGCTTGCACGGCGGCGATCAGATTGCGGGTACCCTCCAGATTACTCCGCCAGATCAAATCGGTATCCGGGCTGCGAAAGACGGCGGCCAGATGCACGACCGCGGAAACACCTCGAACAGCCTGCGAAAGCGTCGGTGGGTCAAGAATATCGCCGGTCACGGCCGTTGCTCCCGGCGGGCAGATTTTCCCCGTCCGCAGCAGCAGCCGGCAAGCAAGGTCTGCTTTCACCAGCCGCGGAACAAGGCGCTCGCCAACGAGGCCTGTTGCTCCAGTTATCAGGATTGTCATCAGCTCACGCCTTTCTTGAGAGGGCCTGTAGCCGCTCAGTCGCCGATCGAAGGACGCGGATCGTCGTGGCCAAATCGGCCTCATTGATGCCGTCAAACGCAGCCTGGTGAATAAACGTAAGGTCAGGCAGTTCGCGCCACAGCGCCTCGCCTGAACTCGTCAAGGTCAGAAGACGCTGGCGTTGGTCTCCTTCGTCCAAGGTTTGCTCGACCAGTCCCTTCCGAACGAGGGTGGCGATGATCCCGCTCAAAGTTGCCCGCTCGAGCTCAAGGGCACGACCAAGATCGCGCTGCACCGCTGGGCCGGCATTCGCCAGATGCCACAGGACGTACCATTGCGTCGCACCGAGATCGTATGGGCGTAGGGTCGCGTCCATGAGGGCCCGTCCTGCAAGATAGCATCGCTTCGTCCATGCCCCGACAGTCAGCTGTTCGATTTCTCGTTCGTCCCGCACGGTCCAAACACCCCATTCGTTTGCTACCTTACGAATATTGCAAGGTAGCGAACGAATTGTCAAGTGTCGGACGTTCTTGGACTCGTAAAGAAAGGCGTCTCGACATTGATTGCTCCTTCCCCGTCCCCTCCTGCCGACGATGCCTTGTCTTGAAATGGGGCCACCTGCCTCTTACGTTTTAGACATCACTCACATGTCCATGCCGCGGCGGACGTTGCAAACGTCCAGGGTCTAGCGCGTTACACGTGCTATTCCGGTGCGGCCACGAAGGATTCCAATTGAGCAAAGCTAATAATGCCGCCACACGGGCGGTACCAGAGCCGCGCGACCGAAGCGAGGTTACCGAACGGCCCGAGAAGAACCAAAAATATCCCTGCCTGCTTACCCGCGCGGAACTGAAAGCCATCATCGCCGAGCAACACGGTTAAGCGGCTTTTCGGCCGAGGAGGTTCTGATCGCAATCACCAAGCTCGCGTATCGGCGCACTTTGCCACAGCCATCAAAGTCCCAGCGCGCATTGAAGAGAATTGACCATGGGTTTGTCAGAGCAAACAGATCTATTTGGGAAAGCGGAACCGGCTCTACCGCCAGGTTTCCGCTACCAACCCGATATCGTTCCCAAAGAGGTTCAGTCGGACCTATTGCGTGAACTACCGCAACTGCCACTGAAGCCGTTCGACTTCCACGGTTTCGAAGGCAAGCGGAGGGTGGTCTCCTATGGCTGGAAATACGACTTCGACACCCAGCAGGTGAGGCGGACCGAAGATGTCCCGCCTTTTCTCCTGCCTGTACGATCCATGGCCGCAGCCTTTGCCGGCATCGCGCCGGATCAACTACGGCAGGCTCTCATCGCCGAATATGCACCCGGTGCGCCGATCGGCTGGCACCGGGATAAAAACGTCTTCGGGCGGATTGTCGGGGTTTCTCTGCTGTCGGCCTGCACACTCAGGCTTCGGCACCGTGCCGGCGACAAATGGGAGCGCATCTCGGTGATTGCCGAACCCGGCTCTGCCTATGTGCTCTCGGGACCCGCGCGCAGCGAATGGGAGCATTCCATCCCCCCCGTCGATCAGCTCCGCTATTCGATCACCTTCCGGGAAATCGCGTGATCGACAGGTGCCAGGTTGGCCCCGGCTGTCAGCGCGGCCATCTAGTGATGGGCGTGCTCGGCGTTGCGTTTCCGCGTTGCTGCAGCCTTCTTCGCCGACGCCGAGCGGTCGGCGGCAGATCTTGATGCGGCGGCCTTTCCGCCCTTCTCGCCACCTTTGTGGGCTGCCGGATGGCCGGTATCCTTTCCTCTGCCGGAGCCGCCGGCCTTCTTGCCGCCGCCGTCGTCTTTGTTGACGGTCGCCCAGGCGCGACGTTCGGCTTCTTTTTCCGAAACCCCGCGGTCCTCATAGCTTTCTGCGATATGGTCTGCCTTGCGTTCCTGCTTGTCCGTGTATTTCGATTTGTCACCTTGGGGCATGATGCTTCCTCCTGGGTTGATGATCAAAACGAACGAACCCTTCCGCAGATAGTTCCCCAGCGCCACGATCCCGGAACAAACATAGGCACGCCGCGTTCGCGAATTGGAGATCCAATCAGCGACAAACATAATCTTGGTGTGACGATGAACGACAAAGCCTCTTTGAGCGACCCACGCAACCTCTATCCCGCGCCTCCGTTTCCCGACCAGCCGCAAGCCGCTCCCGGACTTGCCCGCAAGATGGACCCCGTACCGGACCATGGTGAAGAAAGCTATCGCGGGTCCGGCAAACTCACTGGCCGCAAAGCCCTGGTTACGGGCGGCGATTCCGGGATTGGCCGCGCCGCCGCGATCGCCTTTGCCCGCGAGGGTGCGGACGTCGCGATATCATATCTTCCGGAAGAGGAAGCGGATGCGAAAGAGGTGATCAAGCTGATCGAGGCGGAGGGCCGACAGGCGGTCGCGCTGCCGGGCGACATCAAGGACGAGACCTGGTGCCGCGAACTGGTCGAAAAGGCCGTCTCCGGTCTTGGCGGCCTCGACATCCTGGTAATCAATGCCGGACGCCAACAGTACCGCGAAAAGATCGCGGAACTGTCGACGGACGATTTCGACAAGACCATGAAGACCAATCTCTATGCGCTGCATTGGATCGCCCAGGCCGCCGTACCGCACATGCCGGCTGGATCCGCTGTAATTACGACCGCTTCGATCCAGGCTTATCAGCCATCGCCGATCCTGCTCGATTACGCGACGACGAAGGCCGGCATCGTCGCCTATACCAAGGCACTCGCCAAGCAGTTGATTGAGCGCGGCATCCGCGCCAACGTCGTGGCACCCGGCCCAGTCTGGACGGTGCTTCAGCCAAGCGGTGGTCAGCCGGACGAGAAGGTGAAGAACTTCGGCAAGGACAGCGACTTTGGTCGACCTGGCCAGCCGGTGGAGCTTGCTCCTGTGTTCGTGCTTCTCGCCTCGCAGGAAGCCAGCTTCATCAACGGCGAGGTCTACGGCGTCACCGGCGGCAAAGGCGTCGCATAAAGCAATCGGGCTGAAGGCGAAACATGGTTCAGAATCAGGATTTGAAGCAGGTTCGCGCGGGTGTGCTCGATATTGCATACTTCGAGCTGGGACCGGCCAATGGCGCCCCGACGATCCTGCTGCATGGGTTCCCCTATGATGCGCATGCCTATGACGAGGTGCGAGCAACCTTGCCGCCCCGGGGCACCGTTGCATCGTACCGTTCCTTCGCGGCTACGGCGCGACCCGCTTCTTATCGCCGACGACGCCACGTTCTGGTGAACAGGCGGCCTTGGGCGCGGACCTGCTGGCGATGATGGACGCCCTTGGCATCGAAAGAACTATTCTCGGCGGATACGACTGGGGTGGCCGGGCCGCCTGCATCGTCGCCGCTTGTGATCAGGACGATGGGACAAATCATCAGTGCCGGCATCCGGACAACCGATAAGGTCGCCGCTTCGGTGGCGAGGAGTTTGTTGTGCTCTTGCGCGAAACGAATGAGGCCGCAGCCGTGCTTCTTGCCAATCGCCTCCGGGAGTTGGTCGCCGCAGCGGTCGTGGAAAGTGGCGGGCATAGTGCAGCATATACAACAATCGCACTGACCGGTATTGCCGACCGGCGAGGTAGGTTCGCAGCGCAGTCTCCCTGGGATGCCGCGCGGATGCGAGCGAGGGCCTATATCGACACCACCGATATCGAACAGCCCGTAGTCGATATTATCGTCCGGCGCGCCGTATTCAGGCGCTTCGCCGAACCGTCGAAAATCGAAAGACGGCATGGCAGTGAAGGAAAGGTGACTGCCACAGACTTGGTCCTTGACCTTTCTTGGTGTCGGGAAGAACTCCCTGAAACGCGCGTGCTTCGTGCCGACGAAGGCAGCAGATCGTGACAGAGCGACCTCGATTGCAGCCATGATCGTGGGCTGGGAAAACGTCCATGACCGAATGCTGAGCCGCTTCCCCATGCAGTAGTTCGCGACCACGGCGATCGCGAACGTCGCCTTCGCGGACTGTTGCTTTGAAATTCGTCCAGGACGTATCAGGAAGCTGCGATATAAACGGGCACGGGCATTTTGAGGCTCAGCCCGCCAGACGGCTCGATGGCGCGAAATAGGCTTGGGTGATCTGATCTGCGCTGGCGGGGCGGCTGAAGAGGTATCCCTGTAGCTCGTCGCATCCCGACAGCCTCACCGCCGCGGCCTGTTCCTCAGTTTCGATACCCTCAGCGGTCACGGGAAGGTGCAAGGCGTTGGCGAGTGCGATCGTAGCATGGAGGACCGCGCCGTCTCGATCGTCATGGTCGAGGGCCACGATGAGGGAGCGGTCAATCTTCATGCGGTCGAACCCGAATTCGCGAAGCGCACCGATGCTTGCATATCCGCATCCGAAATCGTCAAGCGCGATTTTAATGCCCATGTTCCGAAGCGTCTTAAATGCGCGTTTGGCTTGATCCGGATTTGAGATGAGAACGCCTTCTGTCACTTCGATGGTCAGCCTCATCGGGTCGAAGTCAGCCTGAGCCAAGATGTCTCCGACCTGGGACGCAAAGTACGGGTTCCTGAGCTGAAGAGGCGAGACATTCACCGCCACGCCAACACCTGGCCATCGCGACGCCTCTCGCACGCTTAGCCGTAGCACTTCGAAACCGAGCTGATCGATCAAGCCCGCTCTCTCGGCCAGGCTGATGAACACTTCCGGCGTCACATCGCCTCGCGTCGCGCTTTTCCAGCGGGCCAATGCCTCAACGCCTCGGATTTCACGCGTTGTGGCGTCGACGAGTGGCTGAAACACAGTTCTTATTTGGCCGCTTGCAAGGGCGTGCCCGCAGTTCTTGTTCAAGGTCCGAGGTATTTGCTGCGTCTTCGTCGAGCGAGGGACTGTAGATCATCGACCGTCCCCGGCCCATATCCTTGCGGTAAAGCGCAAGGTCCGCGCGGCGAAGGAGTTCGGCGGCGTTCGTCCCGGGTTCAGACATCTTGGCGGCGCCGACGCTGCAGCTGATTTCGATCGTGCGCCCGCCGATGACGAATGGACTGGACAACGACGTGAGTATGCGGGCGGCGAGCGCCCCATCTTTCAAAACCTGATCCCGCGAGATGACGGCGAACTCGTCGCCGCCTAGCCGAGCCACTATCGCGCCATCCGGTAGGTGGTCCACCAGCCGCGCGGCAACGGATCTGAGGAGTTCGTCCCCGACGGCATGGCCCCAGGCGTCGTTGACGGGCTTAAAGCCGTCCAGGTCGATCATCAGAAGGCTTGCGCCGAGGATGTTTGATTGGACGGCCTTTTCGAGTTGCTCGAAGCACCCTACTCGGTTTAACAATCCTGTCAGCGCGTCGTGCTTTGCCTCATAGGCTGATCGGCGTTCACTGCTGCTGATCGAGCGAAATGCCATAAATCCCGCGCCGCCAACTGCCGTAAGAAGTAGGATTAGGACGATGCCGGCACCGACGACTGTTGGCCTCACCCTGAGGTAGCCTGTTGTGCCTGGATCGACATGCGGCCAGGTGAGATAGCCGACATCATGACCCTCCATGTCCTTCAGTTCGGCATGCAACGCACGCAGCGGATCAACTGTATTCTGGAGCGCTAGCCCGCTGATTGTAAACGTCGCACTGATTTCGGCCACCACCGTCGGCGTCAGCTGCTTGGAGAAGACCAGTACAGGAAGGGCGGAGTAGTCGAGCTTGTCCTCGAATGCCGAAGGCTGGATTGCTGCAGCGCCGATTATCGCGATGCCGTCTTGTGTCTTGATGAAAGAGACCGGGACCCCGTCGCGGCCAGGATCTGGCCGCCGCGCGGCGTCGATAACCTGGGCCAGCTTTCCAAGATAGAATCCGTTGGGGTCGGTAACCACCTCGCCCTTGTGGTAGGCCATTATTGGTTTTCCGTCCGTCCCGAGAGCCATGGCCGTGTCGTAGAGTGGATAGTTTGCTGTGGTTGATCCCCAGTTCTCTGTAGCCCAGTCCGTTGCACCCGGTCCCGACATCTGGCTAAAGGCGTCGTCCCAATAGGCATTGTCTCGCACCGTCGCCCCAAGCTGCTTCTGCAGCGCCCTCAGAGCGCCTTTCGCTGCTGTCACAGCGCGGGCATCGTCTATATCGTCGACGACCGAAGCCATGTAGTGAAAAGCTCCGGCGACAGTATATCCGAGGGTTCCCAGCGTCGAGACGAAGATAAATGACGTTGCGGCAACCGTTGCGAGACGCCACTTCAATTTGGTTCTAAAGAAGTCAAAATTCACCGAAACACCTGCTATGCATGTGCCCTCCGCCAAGGGCACCGAGTTGGCGTCATGCCTCGTCAGCCGCGGAGTTGTAGGCTATTCGTGAGCGATGAATGCGGCGTTAAATTCTAATTGTACGAAATCATACCAAATCTCACTCCTGCGAAGACGGTGCGCGAAACGAGACCGTCGGCCTCCAGCTCGCGAAGCTGCGTCGAAAGCATGTGCTGGGTAATTCCCGGGATCGCGTTGCGAAGTTCGCCGAACGGTAAATCCGCCGCTGGAGCAGCCACATGTTTTCCAGCTTCCACTTGCCCGAGAGCATCGCGAACGCGCGACACATCTCGCCTACATTGCCTTTGATATCTTCCGTCCATCCGAGCGATGCACCTCCTCCCGCAAAGCTTTGTGTTTCAGGCGACCCGATCCTCCTCTCAAGGGCTATCAGACTTCGGAAGACGCTGGACAAGCTTGCGCTGGAAGCGAAAGCAACCGCCCTGCCTTATTCTGGAAGTGCTTACTTCACCGTGCGCCATCAGCCTCTTCGGGTTCTGCTCTCGCATTGCGCGAGGAACACTAAACTCGGTGCCGAAAAGCTTCGGGCAGCCAGTGGCGGGTATAGACTGGCAGTGCGGTATTCGCTATTCCGGATGTTCCCAGTCACCAAATCATCCGCGAATTCTCCAAGGGCCCTTTATATTGAAGAAAGTGCAACGTAGTTTTGCCGTCGAGTACAAAAGCGGCAGGCGAAAACTCGATTCCAGGTCAAGCTCGATCTGGGGGAACCTGGATCTAAAGTCAGTCGCACGCGACCTCGAGGAAGAGACAACGCCATATCTATCGGATGCTTCCCAGAGTGGCAGGTCCGAGAGCGAAATGTCTTCACCAAAAGCAGATCGGGTCGAGTCATTGTTGACACCGCCTCTCGGGCCGTCGACAACTGCATCAGATACACAGGAGATGAGCATGGCCGACGAGACTGATACGGCAGCCAAGATCGATGTACCGACCGTTGTCGAAACGCCTGCTGCGCCGAAGAAGCAGCGCAAGCCCCGTGCCAAGAAAGCGGCGGCACCCGAGACGGCGTCTGCTGACGCTGCGGCAAAGCCAGCAGCTGCTCTGACCAGCGCTGGTGACGGCAGGAGGCGAGGGCGCAAGGCAAAGGTTATTGAAGCTACCGCGACCGCCAAACGTGGGCCTCCAGGCCGTGCTCGAAAAGCTATGCAAACCGCCTCGGCCGCGCCGATGACGGCGATCGATGAGATGGAAGATCTCCTGCAGTTGGAAGAAGAAAATCAACGACTGCGCAAGCTTCTTGCCGAGCAACTTCGCGCTGAAAACGCCGATCTGCGCAAGCGGCTTAAGCTCGATTGATATAAGCAGCCGGTCAATCACCGGCCGCATTTCTATGATTATCGAGACATACAGTTTGGCGACGGTGGATGCTGTTGCCGGACTAAAATTTGCAGCCTGCTTGCGGGATAAAGCTCAAGGGTGGATAGATGGCGTCTCCCTGGAAATTTCTGGCCCGACTGATCTCACCGGGACGCGAACAAAAGAAAGAAGCCGGCTCGCCCAGCGAGGCTACGCCGGAAGCGTCGGCTACTGCGGGTTTGGCTGACGCGGCTGCCAGCGAGGGCGTAAATGGAGCTGATCGGCCGGCAAGCGCCGAGACACATCGTGAAGCCGTTGCGCTTTCCCTACAGCCTGTGCATTCCGAAAAAGCCGAAAACGATCGCGCCGGCCAGGTCGACCGCAAAGGCACCAGAAACAAAGGGGCTGCTGCTCCTCCTTTGTCAGGTGGGCTTGACATCGACGTCATTGCTGCACGAGGTGCTGCCGACCTCAAGCGAGCTGTGGAGGTCATCCCGCGTAAGCAAAGAAATCGCGGCAAGAAAGCGGGTGCGATTTCAGACGTCTCCCATGCAGTCGAGATGACCCTTGACGAAGAGATCAGGGTGCTCAGGGCTCAGCTGGCGGGCAAGCTGAAGCTGCAAAATGCGCAGTTAAGAAAAATGCTGGAGCGGTTTGAACGATGACGCTGTCGTGTGCACGGCGTTGAGCGGAGATCGACTGCAACCGCACACGGGCGCCAATGCGTGGTGCCTTTTCGGTGGGTTCGATATATCGCCGGGGACGGTGGCATAGCGAATTCTCGTCACCGGTTTGGGGCAGGGTTAAGAAATACTCCAAGGGGCGGAACGCTTACGGTGGATAGCGCCTGTTTTGGTTTTCGTCACCAGGCGGCGCCTAAGCCGCCTGGATTCTCGCGTACGGGAGCCCCTGCTCAGCCGGCACCCGTGATGCTCGTGTTGCAGAAGCTCCAATAGCCACGGCCCTTCTGGATCCACTTCAGATCGCCGAGCGTGCCGGCGTCTTTGGCCGAATGATAGGCGTCGACGCAGGTATGGAGGCGGCCTTTGCCCGGCGTTTCGCTTGAGTATTTCTTGACGATTGCCTTAGAAACGGCGCAGTTTGCAGACAGCCGTCATCGCTTGCAGACGGCCGCCTCCTTTTCAGCTTCAATGCCTCACGCTGATCGGCCGCAGCTACTCCGTCAGCCGAAACTCCAAAGCGCCCTCTCGTTAACCGGGGAGGGCGCTTTTGCGGTTCAGCCTTCGGCATGGCTGCCGAAGCGCAGACGACCGGCCTTGGCGTGAAGACGATCGGCTACGGCATTTCACGGCTTGCGGCTTCGAGAATGTCGGGCCGCGCGGAGCGTCGCTTGGGAGCAGACCGAAACTTTCCTCCGCACGACCCAACTCGGGGATAGGTTGACCGCTAGGTTGAAAGGCTCCTGCGATCCACTTAACAACCTACTTGGCCCGCCGCAGTTCCCCCTCTTTACAGATAAACACTGATCCAAGGGCGAACATCTTCTCTCCATTCGTTGCGGCCGGGACCAAGCGCGGCAGGCACGACTGGACACACCGCTTCCCAGCGATCGCGGCGGAAGCGGCACAGTTCGGCGCGTCGACGGCGAAGCCGTAGTGTTGGACGACGAGAGCCGCTCGGATTTCGGCAAACTGCTGCAGTCGATAGAATGGCCGGGGCTATCAGCGATCAGAATGCCCGAGTGAGATTAGGATCCGTATCGATGAGTACGACAGCGGTTCCTTGCCTTTGGCGCCAAGCCGTGGGTGTGGGCATGGCGTTCGTGGCTTCCGTATCCTTCCACCTTCGCAGAAGACGGCGGGGTCGGTTCTTGGAGGCCCGCGTTATGTTTCCTGCTGTGTCTCTCTTGCAATCTCCGTTGTTAACCCCTCCCGGCTGGCGAAGGATACTGGCGGCCCAATCGACCCGGCCGCCAGGTGGTTAACCGATCAGCTTTTGATGGCGATACGCTTGACCTGCGACTGTGCCTTCTCGCTCTTCGGCAAGGTCACGGTCAGCACGCCGTTCTTGAAGCGGGCATCAACCTGGTCATCCTTGACCTCGACCCCGAGCGGAATGCGGCGCTCGAAACGGCCGTAATAGCGCTCGGAGAAGTTTCGGCCCTTGTCTTCGGACTCGGAGCGCTTTTCACCCTTCAGCGTCAGCACGCCGTCGTTGAGCAGGACCTCGATGTCCGTTTCTTCAAGGCCCGGCACCTCGGCGGTCACCTTGATCTCCTTGTCGGCGTCGGAGATCTCGATGCTCGGCCAGCCGGCACTGAAGGCGGAACCGCTCCCGAAGGTGGGCAGGCCGGAGCCAAAGCCGCGGAAAACGTCGTCGAACAGGCGGTTCACCTCGCGATGCAGCGACAGGAAGGGATCCCGATTGTCGTCGCGCAAGCCACTCGGAACCTGGTTGCCATTAGCGCGGCCCCAGGGAATCAGATCACGAACACTCATGGTTTTCTCCTTTCTGTTGATTCAGGTGGCAAAGTCTTTCCGTGACCGGAACAGGGGAGAGAAATCGAGGTTTGTCCTCATAGCCATATCCTCCTTGCAAGCAACATGGATACAAGGAGGCGCCAAGGGCACATGGCGCCTCCTGGACTTGTAGATTCCTAGTGGGTAATCGAACAATAGTGATATAATTCATGGGCTTGGAGTTTCAAGAGCAGTGCAGTTTTGCGATGTAAAATTGTTGGTTTCGTTTCCAAATACCAGATCTGGGTGAGGCCAGATCCAGATAAGTCCAGAAACGGAGTAACGGACATGACAATGACTTCTGACGACGTCATCGCCATCCTCGGGCCCGCCGACAAAACGCTTGTCGCCGAGGTCATCGCGACAGGTGCGACGCAGGCCGAACTTGCCGAGGCATTTGCATGGGCCAATAACGACGAAGCATTGATGGGTGAAGGCCGGCATTTGCCGACCGGCAGGGTTGCCAGGCTTGTCGATCTGCTACGGTCGGATGAAGAGGAAGAGGATTGGAAAGGCGGGTGACCCGCCTTCCGGAACCCTCTCTTCATCAGGCCGTGATGAGCACCTGAACATTGCCCTGGCGATTGATCACGTCGACAACGACCTGGCCTCCCGACCGGCGAATGGCGACGTCTGCCGAGCCGCCACCGATCAGCAGGCGTCGCAAGATCACCTCGTCGAGGAAGGAGGGAAGGCGCGGCATATTGAAGCTGATGAGCGGGCCGTTGGGGTCGAAGTCGAGGCCGAGACAGGATTGCAGCAGAGACAGGGGTGCTGCTGCAGCCCATGCTTGAGGCGAGCAGGCTACCGGATAAAAGGTGGGCCCGCGTGCCCTCTGGCGCGGCATGCCGCAGAGGAGTTCGGGGAGCCGTCGCAGGTCGATGTAGGTCGCGGCGGCGAACAGCCCCTCGAAGATCCGTGCCGCTTCGACGCGATAGCCAAAGCGGGCAAGGCCACTGGCGATCAGGGCATTGTCATGTGGCCAGATCGAGCCATTGTGATAGCTCATCGGATTGTAACGTGCTTCGGTGGAGGGGATGGTACGAATGCCCCAGCCGCAGAAGGACGATGCGCTCATCAGAGTGCGGGTAAGCTGTTGGACCCGTTCAGGATAAGCAATGCCGGTGAATAGCGTATGGCCGGCATTTGAGGATCGAACCCGGCAGGGTCGCTTATCTCCGTCGAGGGCCAACACATATGTGCCAAGCTCCTCGTCGAAGAAGCTGATGTCGAAAGCCCGGCGCAGTCCCTCCGCCCGCGCGAGAAAACTCGCGGCTCGTTCCGGCCTGCCCGTCCGCCTGAAGATTTCAGCAGCACTTTGCCACGCGCCGTAGACATAAGCCTGGACTTCGGCGATCGCGATCGGCCCCCGGGCCAATGTGCCGTCAGCATGGAAAACCGAATCGTGGCTGTCTTTCCATGCCTGATTGATCAGTCCTTCCTCCGTCAGCCGTCCATATTCAACGAAGCCGTCGCTGTCGCGATCGCCATATTCGTCGATCCATGTCAGCGCCGCTTCGACATATGGCAGGAGCCGGTCGACCGTCGCAAGATCACCGGTTCGCTGAAGATAGGCGCCAGCTAGCATTACAAATAGCGGCGTAGAATCGACGCTGCCGTAATAACGTCCGAACGGAACCTCGCCAAGTTCGGCCATCTCGCCGTAGCGCGTTTCGTGCAGGATCTTGCCCGGCTCGGCGTCCGAAGCAGGATCGAGAGTCGTCGCCTGGTTGGCTGCCAGATAACCGAGAACGCCGCGGGCGATCTCCGGATCGAGCCAAAGCGTCTGAAGCGCGGTGATCAGAGCGTCGCGGCCGAAGACGGTACTGAACCAGGGGATGCCGGCATAGGGATAGGGACCTTCTGCCTTGTCGGTCAGCAACATGTAGAGGTCGGAGACGCTGCGGCGCGAGACTTCGTTGAAGATCTCGTTCGAGGTGGCGATCAAGGCCGCGCGCGAGGAAGAGGCGCGCAACGCACGACGGGCGTCCCGCAAGGCCAGGAAGAAAGAAAGGCGGCTCAGTCGGTCGGCGGAGGTCTGGTCGCAGCCGATCTGGATGAACAGCGATTTGGTCTCGTGTGGCTCTAGATGGAGATCGAAGGTGACAAGATCGCTCCGAATCTCGGTCGGTTCCGGCATGAAGGAAAGTCGCGTCGACCTCTTGCGATCGTCCAAGCCAATATAGGAAAGGAGGATGCTATCTTGTTCTATGACGGCAGGAAGATGGCGCCCTCGCCTTGCCCTTGCGGTTCCCCGGACTTCGAAAAGGTCAGCGAAATCGGCATCAAACGCGATCTGGATGCGGACATGTTGCCGACGCTCGTCATAGTTCCTCACGGCCAGCCGTTCATAACAACAGGCATTCCAGAGAAAGCGCGACCTGCGCAGATGAATGGTGTCATGGCCGAGAACCAGCCTTCCCTTGTCATCGAATTGATCAGGATTGGTGAGATCGCAGGTCAGCGTGGCATTGTCATCGCGCAGTGTCGACGACAGGAGCATCGGCCGCTGCCCGGTGATCGTCAGGTAGAGATGCGAGAGGTAACGGGTATCCCGGTGAAAGAGACCTTCCGGACTGCCGGGACCGGAAAGAGCATCGCCATTGTGGTCGAAGACGGCGAAAGTATCGCCGTGCTTCAGGGTGCGCGGCCGGCGCTCCTGCAGCGATGCGGCGGCCGGAATGAAAAACTGAGCGACCGCCGCCGCCGGGCCCGGCGATGCCGCGGCGGAGTTGCTGTCCGCAGAAATGTTTGACATGTCTCCTCCTTGACGTCAGGCAACGGCCTGCAGGTCGGGCGCCTGACCATTTGACCGACGGATTGGCGCGGCTTTGGTACGAACGCCCGGCAAGTTGCGGTAGATGTCGACATAGTCGCACGCCATCCGTTTCGCGGTGAAGCGCTTTTCGAATGCTGCCCGTACCCTTTGCCGATCGAGCCGCAGCGCCCATTCGACGTTCTCAGCCGCCTCGGTGACGCTGTCGACGAGAATGCCGGAAATGCCATTGTCAATGACCTCGGGTACCGAGCCACAGCCGAAAGCGATCACTGGCGTGCCGCAGGCCATGGCCTCGATCATCACCAGCCCGAAGGGCTCCGGCCAATCGATCGGGAAGAGCAGGGCGCCAGCATTACCAAGGAAGTCAGCCTTCTGATGTTCGTCGATCTCGCCGATGAATTCGACATTCGGATGGCTCTTCACCATCGGCTCGATTAGGGTTTCCCAATAGGCCTTGTCGGCATTATCGATCTTGGCGGCGATCTTCAGCGGCATTCCAACCTTTGCCGCGATCTGGATCGCGCGGTCGGGGCGCTTTTCCGGAGAAATCCGCCCAAGGAAGGCAAGGTAATTGCCCCTAGGGTTCTGCGTGAAGGGAAGAAGGTCGGCAGGCAATCCGTGATAGACCGTTCCGCGCCAGTCGACCGGTGGCATCGGGCGGCGCTGGTCATCGGAGATCGACACCAGCGGAATATCGGGAAAGGCCTTGTAAAGGGGCTTGAGATCCGGCAGGTCGAGGCGCCCGTGCAATGTCGTGACGGTGCGATCGGCAAAGTCGCGGATCAGCGGAAAATGCAGGAGATCGATATGGAAGTGCAGCACGTCGAATTCGTGCGCCCGCCGGCGGATCTCCTCCAGCATCACGACCTGATGCGGCAGATGGTCCTTGATGGCCGGATTAAGACGCAACGCGACATCGGAGCATCCTACGAGGCGCGCGCCGGTAACAGAATCGCTGCTGGCAAACAGCGTGACATCATGGCCCTGACGGACCAGTTCTTCGGTGAGATAGGAAACAATGCGCTCGGTTCCCCCATAAAGCTTGGGCGGAACGCTTTCAGCAAGTGGTGCGATCTGAGCGATCTTCATCGGCAAAACCTCCTCAGCTAAGGGTCGTCGCCAAAAACCCTGTTCGTGTCCTCCAGGCACACGGGTGTTACGTCGAAGTCTACATCTCAAATGGCTGTCAGCATCGATCTCCTTTCCGGTAGCCGGAGAGGCCAAGGCCACCAAACCGACGCGCTCCCGCTCTGCGGCGGCGTGCCCTGCGGACGTCAATGGATTTGGATTTAGGCGAGTCTTGAACCCCAGATTGCAGATTGTGCCCGTCCAAAGTTTTCAGCGCTTCAATGATCTCGTCATAGGAGACGGCTTCATCCGCACCGGGATAAAGACGAACCGCCGGAATAGACTCGACGGCAAAGATGTCGGATGCCCACGACGCGAGAATGGCGCGCTTTTCGTCATCGCCGATATCGTTGGCGGTAAGCACGTCACGCGGGTGGCCAAAATGTTTCGCCGGATGCAGCAGGTGGTCGGCGCTGATCGCTGCCCTGGCTTCGTCCGGTATCGAATTACTGGCGGTTTCCTTTCTCATGGTCTGGCTCCATTAGCCTGCGGTTGGCCGGACCGGATGACCAGTCCGGGCGGATGCAAAACCTGTTGTCGAGCACTTTGCGCGAAAAGATTTGGTTCTGACATTTTTCGATTTCAAGAGAGAGCGAAACGAAAAATTAGTATTCATGCTCCTGCGCTGCTAACCCGCTAAAAAAGAACAACAATCCCGTTATTGCCATAAATCCTGCGCCACCTTCGCAATGTCGGTGCGGAGGCCATCAGGCTTTCTGAAGAGATCGATGCTGACGGTAAAGCTTTTGCGTTATTGCGTGCGATGTTGGGCTCGAAGGCATCATCGCGAAAGACCGCAACAACCCGTATAGCATCGGTCGCCTCGGCGATTGGCTCAAGATCAAGTGCATTCAGAGCGATCGCTTCGCGATCGTCGGCTATGAGAAGTCCACAGCATCGTTCGGGGTCATCGTCCGGCTACTGCTCGCCGCGCGCAAAGGAGGCGAGCTCGTATATGTCGGGGGACTGGGGACGGGGTTTAACGAACGTTCCGTGAGCGAGCTCCGGGAGCAGATGGATAGGTTAACCATCGCCAAGCCGGCCGTCGACACCGGACCGAAGCGAAACGCGGTCCTTTATCGAGCCAAAGCTCGTTGCCGATATTGAATATCGCGAGTGGACGCATGAAGGAAAGCTGCGACAGCGTCATATACGCGGCTGCGTGACGCTGCTTATGAGGCTGGCGTTTGTGAGGTTCCTTAACGCTTCGCGGAGATAGGCGATTTCTCGGGCATGGCATGTAACCGCAAGGCTTGGCCAGCTGCGTAGTTTTGCGCGAACTCTTCGTTTAAAAATTCACGCTCAGTGCACTCATCGCCTTCGGTTATAACCACAATCCATTTTCCATCGCGTTCGAAAACCCTCACGGAATTTGCGCTCATCGGCCAACCCTCTTTAGCCCTCGACGTGCACAAGGAATTCTACGATATGCGCGCGCAAAGTCGAGTCGCCTATTCTGATTGCGACCTGGGGCCGCAGTCCAATCTTAGAGTTTGGCCAGCTTAAGGCCTCGACTCCTGTACGAGTCACTGTTGCCACAATGGCCCTGCGCGTTCAAGCCGAGCCGCGTGTGCCCATCCAGCACATGCACCGGCAGGTAGGTGCTCCTCTCCTCCATTCCCCACGACGAACTTGATGGTGTCGTTGGGCGTCAATCAGAACCCGCCGGCCAGTTCGCGAATGACTTCTTCCACATCATCATCCATCGACACACCTGTCGCATTGCGCAAGGCGGAGCGCTGCTCGACGTCCCGATCTTTCGACCGGAACACCCGCCGCTTGTCGGGTCCCGGCCCAACTCCAGCGCCGCTGCACGAGCTCGGCCTCATCGCCGGCTCCATCGATCGTTCGGACGATGGGGCCGGGATGGGTGATCATCTTGATGTCCTCACGTGCCTCAAAGTTAATGTTTGCCTCACCAAAGCGGATCTTGATTTTCGGGTCGGTGAAGCCCTTCGCGATGCGCAACTGCCTGGATCGGTGCCGCCGGCGACTTCATGTAGCGCGGCGTAAGCAAGACCACTTAGCCGCAGACGTGATCGCTATTGAGTGGGCGATGCCTTTCGAAGCACCGGGCATTGGCGGTAATATGTCTGTTGAGACTTCCGGAGGTCGGTCAGCTGACACAATCCGGACCTGGCATCTGCTGGAGTTCCAACCCCTTGGTCATGCATCATCGCTGGCGGTCGTCTTGATCTAGGTGCTTCGTAGCCTTTCCGACGAGCGTGAGAGCATCCGCCATCACACGGATGCCCGGTGATACGGCAAGGGCGATACACTCGGGAGACCCGGGGCCCGCCTGGGATGACGCGCTTGCGTCCGACCGCCCCATCCTAATTGAGGTCAAAACCGACCCCTAAGTCCCAACTATGCCGCCGCATCTCGCTTTCGAGCGTACCAGCCCCGTCTGATTAGGGTCCAGCGCCATAAATTCGTATCGCTGCCGACAGCTCGTGCGTATTGCTGATATGGCCTCGGCGGTCGGTGACTATCAGGAATACCTCTATAGCGATGCGACCTCGATCTCAACGCCCACTCTCTAGCGCTTTATCCGGACAAAGGCGATGAACCCTGTGCCAGCCATGGGCCAGCGATGGGCCGGGCGTAACACTATCGCCACCGAGGCTGTCGCTGGACGTTATGAAGAAGTTCGGATGCTGTAGCAAAGTGGCCGAACAGCTGCAGCAGGCGGGTTTCCTCGATATCAGTGAGTTGGTGACGCTTGGCGAAATCCCTAACCGACCAAATGGGTTTTGTTTCGACATTCTCGAGAGATTCAATACGCTGCATCATTACTCAGTCCTCCTACTACAACGCAGATGAAGTAGGCATTTCTAAATTAGAAATATATTAAATAAGACATGTCCAACTCGTTGGTACGTTACCGAACACCTTCCCGCGATCTAGTGGACCTCCCCCGCGTTACAAGGCCTCCAGAAACTCGACTGATCCGCCGGCCGCGCGTTCAGCTTGTGTAATTGCTCTAGAGCAGATTGCGACTTGGTTGAATCGGGATTCCGTTTTTGTCGCAAATCAGATTTGGTTGAATGAGCCATGGAGGCTTGTTCGATGGGTCGTGCTTATTCGATGGATTTGCGAGAACTGGCGATGACCCGTGTGGGGCAAGGCGAGACATGT
>NZ_JACIBH010000022.1:0-40808 GCF_014195245.1 Rhizobium sp. BK619
GGCGCACTGGTTCGCGGTGTGAACCGTGACGGCGTCGAGCGTGGCCAGATCCTGTGCAAGCCGGGCTCTGTCAAGCCGCACAAGAAGTTCATGGCGGAAGCCTACATCCTGACGAAGGAAGAGGGTGGCCGTCATACGCCGTTCTTCACCAACTACCGTCCGCAGTTCTACTTCCGCACGACCGACGTTACCGGCATCGTGACGCTGCCTGAGGGCACCGAGATGGTCATGCCGGGCGACAACGTCACGGTTGCCGTCGAGCTGATCGTTCCGATCGCGATGGAAGAAAAGCTGCGCTTCGCAATCCGCGAAGGCGGCCGCACCGTCGGCGCCGGTATCGTTGCTTCGATCGTCGAGTAATTAGCGGCTGGGCCACCAGGCCCAAGGAAAGGATAGGGACGCCGATCTCGGTGTCCCTCTCGATCTTTGAAACCGGTGGCCCGCTAACGTAACTGAAGGTAAGTCGTGTCCCTGAATGGTGACACGCGGATAACAGACACAAGGATAAAGTCGAATGAACGGCCAGAATATCCGCATCCGCCTGAAGGCGTTCGATCACCGGATTCTCGATGCCTCCACGCGCGAGATCGTATCGACGGCTAAGCGCACCGGTGCAAGCGTCCGGGGCCCCGTTCCGCTTCCGACCCGCATCGAGAAGTTTACGGTCAACCGGTCCCCGCACATCGACAAGAAGAGCCGTGAACAGTTCGAGATGCGCACGCATAAGCGCCTTCTCGATATCGTTGACCCGACCCCGCAGACGGTAGACGCGCTGATGAAGCTCGATCTCGCCGCCGGTGTCGATGTTGAGATCAAGCTCTGAGACCTCGGGTCTTCGGGCTGAGTGAGAAGGATTGAACCGATGCGTTCAGGTGTGATTGCACAGAAGGTGGGAATGACCCGCGTCTATAACGACGCCGGTGAGCATGTCCCGGTAACGGTACTGCGTATGGACGGCTGCCAGGTCGTCGCCACGCGCACTGTCGAAAAGAATGGCTATACCGCAGTTCAGCTCGGTGCCGGCCAGGCGAAGGTGAAGAACACCTCCAAGGCGATGCGCGGCAACTTTGCCGTTGCCAACGTCGAGCCGAAGGCCAAGGTTGCTGAATTCCGCGTGTCGGAAGACCAGCTGCTTGAGATCGGCACGGAGATCAAGGCAGGTCACTTCGCAGCCGGTCAGCTCGTCGACGTGACGGGCACGACGATCGGTAAGGGTTTTGCCGGCGCCATGAAGCGCCACGGTTTCGGCGGTCTTCGCGCCACGCACGGTGTGTCGGTTTCGCACCGCTCGCACGGTTCGACCGGCTCGCGCCAGGATCCGGGCAAGGTTTTCAAGAACAAGAAGATGGCTGGTCACATGGGCCAGACGCGCGTCACGACGCAGAACCTGGAAGTGGTTTCGACCGACGAAGATCGTGGTCTGATCCTGATCAAGGGTGCTGTTCCCGGTTCCAAGGGTGCCTGGATCATCGTGCGCGACGCCGTCAAGTCGGCCGCGAAGTAAGGGAGCCAGATCAATGGAATTCAACGTCAAAACCCTCGAGGGAAAAGACGCCGGGAAGGTTTCCCTTTCGGACGCGATTTTCGGCCTCGAACCCCGCGAAGACATTCTCGCCCGCGTCATCCGCTGGCAGCTTGCCAAGAAGCAGCAGGGCACCCACAAGGCAAAGGGCCGCGCTGAAGTTTCGCGCACCGGCGCCAAGATGTACAAGCAGAAGGGTACGGGCCGCGCTCGCCACCATTCGGCTCGCGCTCCGCAGTTCCGCGGCGGCGGCAAGGCTCACGGCCCGGTCGTCCGCAGCCACGAGCATGACCTTCCGAAGAAGGTTCGTGCACTCGGCCTGCGCCTCGCTCTTTCGGCCAAGATCAAGGCCGATGACGTCATCGTCATCGACAACCTGGTTGCCGCTGAAGCCAAGACCAAGGCTCTGGCGTCCGTATTCGAGACGCTCGGCCTGACCAACGCCCTCTTCATCGGCGGCGCAGAACTTGACGGCAACTTCAAGCTCGCAGCTCAGAACATCCCGAACATCGATGTTCTGCCGATCCAGGGCATCAACGTTTATGACATCGTGCGCCGCGGCAAGCTCGTGCTTTCCAAGGCTGCGGTTGAAGCGCTAGAGGAGCGATTCAAGTGACCGATCTTCGCCACTACGATGTGATCGTCTCTCCGGCGATCACCGAAAAGTCCACGCTGGTATCCGAAAACAACCAGGTTGTTTTCAATGTCGCCAAGCAGGCGACGAAGCCGGAAATCAAGGCTGCTGTCGAGGCGCTGTTCGGCGTCAAGGTTACGGCCGTCAACACTCTGCTGCGCAAGGGCAAGACCAAGCGGTTCCGCGGTTTCGTCGGCAAGCAGAAGGACGTGAAGAAGGCTGTTGTGACCCTGGCTGAAGGCCAGACGATCGACGTCTCCACCGGTCTCTGAGGTATAAGAAAATGGCATTGAAAACATTCAATCCGATCACCCCGAGCCAGCGCCAGCTGGTCATCGTCGACCGTTCGGCCCTCTACAAGGGCAAGCCGGTCAAGGCGCTGACGGAAGGCCTGACCAAGAGCGGCGGTCGTAACAACCTCGGTCGCATCACTGCCCGCTTCATCGGCGGCGGTCACAAGCGTACCTATCGCCTGATCGACTTCAAGCGTCGCAAGTTCGACGTCGAAGGCACGGTCGAGCGTATCGAATACGATCCGAACCGCACGGCTTTCATCGCGCTGGTCAACTATGCTGACGGCGAAAAGGCTTATATCCTCGCTCCTCAGCGTCTCGCTGCCGGTGACAAGGTCATCGCTTCCGAGAAGGCTGTCGACGTCAAGCCCGGCAACACCATGCCGCTGCAGTTCATCCCGGTCGGCTCCATCATCCACAACGTGGAAATGAAGCCGGGCAAGGGCGGTCAGATCGCTCGTTCCGCCGGTGGCTACGCACAGCTCGTCGGCCGTGACCAGGGCATGGCGATCCTTCGCCTGAACTCGGGTGAACAGCGTCTCGTGCATGGCTCCTGCCTTGCTTCGATCGGCGCCGTCTCCAACCCTGACCACGCCAATATCAACGACGGCAAGGCCGGTCGTACCGTTTGGCGCGGCAAGCGTCCGCATAACCGCGGTGTCGTCATGAACCCGGTCGACCATCCGCACGGCGGTGGTGAAGGCCGCACTTCCGGTGGTCGCCATCCGGTGACACCATGGGGCAAGCCGACCAAGGGCAAGCGCACCCGGTCGAACAAGTCGACCGACAAGATGATCATGCGCTCGCGTCATCAGCGTAAGAAGTAAGAGAGGAAGTCTCCAATGGCTCGTTCAGTATGGAAAGGTCCGTTCGTTGACGGCTATCTTCTCAAGAAGGCTGAGAAGGTTCGTGAAGGCGGACGTGCAGAAGTGATCAAGATCTGGAGCCGTCGCTCCACGATCCTGCCGCAGTTCGTCGGTCTTACCTTCGGCGTCTACAACGGCAGCAAGCATATCCCGGTCAGCGTCAATGAAGACATGGTCGGCCACAAATTCGGTGAATTCTCTCCGACCCGCACCTACTACGGTCACGGCGCGGACAAGAAGGCGAAGAGGAAGTAACAATGGGCAAGGCAAAAGCCGAACGCCGGCTGAAGGACAACGAGGCGCAAGCAGTCGCCCGCACGCTCCGCGTCAGCCCCCAGAAGCTCAATCTGGTTGCTGCGGCTATCCGTGGCAAGAAGGTCGAGCGCGCACTCGCTGAGCTGGAGTTCTCCCGCAAGCGTATCGCAGGTGCCGTCAAGAAGACGCTCGAATCTGCGATCGCCAACGCTGAGAACAACCACGATCTCGACGTCGACGCTCTTGTCGTCGCCGAGGCCTATGTCGGCAAGTCGATCGTCATGAAGCGTTTCCACGCTCGTGGTCGCGGTCGCGCGTCGCGCATCGAAAAGCCTTTCGCGCACCTGACGATCGTCGTTCGTGAAGTGCAGGCAGTTGAGGAGGCCGCATAATGGGTCAGAAAATCAATCCAATCGGTTTCCGTCTTGGCATCAACCGTACCTGGGATAGCCGCTGGTTCGCGGACAATGCCGAGTACGGCCAGCTGCTGCACGAAGACCTGAAGATGCGCAAGTTCGTCATGAGCGAACTGAAGCAGGCCGGGATCTCCAAGGTGGTCATCGAGCGTCCGCACAAGAAGTGCCGCGTCACGATCCACTCGGCACGTCCGGGCCTGATCATTGGTCGCAAGGGCGCCGACATCGACAAGCTCCGCAAGAAGCTGTCGGATATGACCAACTCGGAAACGCACCTCAACATCGTCGAAGTGCGCAAGCCCGAAGTCGACGCAACGCTGGTCGCTCAGTCGATCGCCCAGCAGCTCGAGCGCCGCGTGGCTTTCCGCCGCGCCATGAAGCGCGCGGTTCAGTCCGCGATGCGTCTTGGCGCCGAAGGCATCAAGATCACCTGCGCCGGCCGTCTCGGCGGCGCTGAAATCGCCCGTACGGAATGGTACCGCGAAGGTCGTGTGCCGCTGCACACGCTGCGCGCCGACATCGACTACGGCACGGCTGAAGCAGAAACCGCGTTCGGCATCTGCGGCATCAAGGTCTGGATCTTCAAGGGCGAAATCCTTGAGCATGATCCGATGGCTTCCGAGCGCCGTGCGATGGAAGGTGACGCCCAGGGTCCGGCAAGCCGTGATCGTGACCGCGACAGAGACCGTCGCCGCGACAACGCTTGATAGCGCGCGTGGCAGAGAAGTTCGGAGAATAAGAAAATGTTGCAGCCAAAGCGTACCAAGTACCGCAAGCAATTCAAGGGCCGCATCAAGGGCGTCGCCAAGGGCGGTTCTGACCTGGCATTCGGCGAATTCGGCCTGAAGGCTCAGGAACCCAACCGCGTCAACGCGCGCGAGATCGAGGCGGCCCGCCGCGCGATCACGCGTTATATGAAGCGCGCCGGCCGTGTATGGATCCGCGTGTTCCCGGACGTTCCGGTAACCAAAAAGCCGACCGAAGTCCGCATGGGTAAGGGTAAGGGCTCCGTTGAATACTGGGCATGCAAGGTCAAGCCCGGCCGTATGATGTTCGAGATCGACGGTGTCAGCGAAGAAATCGCCCGTGAGGCGCTTCGTCTCGGCTCTGCCAAGCTCTCGGTCAAGACGCGCTTCGTTCAGCGCATTGCAGAGTAAGGGATTGAGCTCATGAAAGCCTCAGATGTTCGCGGGTTCACCGCCGACCAACTCAAGGACGAGCTTGCCAAGCTGAAGAAGGAGCAGTTCAACCTGCGCTTCCAGAAGGCGACCGGCCAGCTCGAAAAGTCCTCGCGCATCAACGAAGTCCGCAAGGACATCGCCCGCGTGAAAACCATTGCCCGCCAGAAGGCGGCAGAAGTTAAGGCCTAAAGGAAGAAAAATATGCCGAAGCGCATCCTGCAGGGCGTCGTCGTTGGCGACAAGAACGAGAAGACGGTAGTGGTTCGCGTCGAGCGTCGTTTCGCTCACCCGCTGCTCCAGAAGACCGTTCGTCGTTCCAAGAAGTACAAGGCCCACGACGAGAACAACCAGTACAAGATTGGCGATACCGTATCCATCGAGGAATGCGCGCCGATCTCCAAGGACAAGCGCTGGACGGTGATTTCCGCCCAGGGCCAGTAAACAGAATTTTGTGCGAGGCCTTGCGTCTCGCCGAAATATCTGTATGAAGCAGCGTCAGAACGCTCGAATGCCGGGCGTTCTTTTGCTTTGAGCGCACGGAAGGTCCTTCGGGAAACCACCCTGGCACGATCGATCCCGCGCTATTCAGCATTGCCGCGTCTGTGCTGCCGTTACGGCAGTTCGGCCGGCGAAAATTTTCATAAGCCGGAGTAGGGGGCTAGCCCAACCATTCCGGTAAACCAAGAAGGCGACCTGATATGATTCAGATGCAAACAAACCTCGACGTCGCGGATAATTCCGGCGCACGTCGTGTCATGTGCATCAAGGTGCTGGGCGGCTCGAAGCGCAAGTATGCCTCGATCGGCGACGTCATCGTCGTTTCGATCAAGGAAGCGATCCCGCGCGGCCGCGTGAAGAAGGGTGACGTGATGAAGGCGGTTGTCGTTCGCACCGCCAAGGACATCCGCCGTCCGGATGGCTCCGTCATCCGTTTCGACACCAACGCAGCAGTCCTCATCGACAACAAGAAAGAGCCGATCGGCACCCGTATCTTCGGACCGGTTCCGCGCGAACTTCGCGCCAAGAACCACATGAAGATCATCTCGCTGGCTCCCGAAGTACTGTAAGGAGCAAAGCGATGCAGAAGATTCGTAAGGGCGACAAGGTCGTCATGCTCGCTGGCAAGGACAAGGGCCGTACCGGCGAAGTTGTCCAGGTCATGCCGAAGGAAGATCGTGCCGTTGTTCGTGGCGTCAACGTCGTCAAGCGCCACCAGCGCCAGACGCAGACCCAGGAAGCCGGCATTATCAACAAGGAAGCCTCCGTTCACCTGTCGAACGTTGCAATCGTCGACAAGGACGGCAAGCCGACCCGCGTCGGTTTCAAGGTTGTTGACGGCAAAAAGGTCCGTGTGGCCAAGCGTTCTGGAGAAGTGATCGATGGCTGAGGCAAAATACGAGCCGCGGCTCAAGAAGGAATATGTCGAGCGCATCCGCAAGGCGATGCAGGAGCAGTTCTCCTACGCCAACGAGATGATGATCCCGAAGCTCGACAAGATCGTGATCAACATGGGTGTCGGCGAAGCAACCGCTGACTCGAAGAAGCCGACGGTAGCTGCCGCCGACCTCGCAGCGATCGCCGGCCAGAAGCCGGTCATCACCCGCGCCCGCAACTCCATCGCAGGCTTCAAGGTCCGCGAACAGATGCCGATCGGCGCGAAGGTCACCCTGCGCGGCGCCCGCATGTACGAGTTCCTGGATCGCCTGGTCAACATCGCGCTTCCGCGCGTTCGCGACTTCCGCGGCCTGAACCCGAAAAGCTTTGACGGCCGTGGCAACTTCGCCATGGGCATCAAGGAGCACATTGTGTTCCCTGAGATCAACTACGACAAGGTTGATCAGATGTGGGGCATGGACATCATCGTTTGCACGACGGCGACGACCGACGACGAAGCACGGGCTCTTCTGAAAGAGTTCAGCTTCCCGTTCCGTCAATAACCGTAACGACGAGCGTAGAAAAGGAACCTGACATGGCGAAGACAAGCGCAGTTGAAAAGAACAAGCGCCGCCGTACTACGGTCGCCAACCAGGCCGCTAAGCGGGCTGCGTTGAAGGCGATCATCATGAACCAGGCTCTTCCGATCGAAGAGCGGTTCAAGGCCTCGATCAAGCTGGCATCCCTGCCGCGTGATGGATCGAAGACCCGTATTCGCAACCGTTGCGAAGTTTCGGGGCGTCCGCGCGCATATTACCGCAAACTGCGCATGTCGCGTATTGCGCTGCGTGAACTGGGCAATCTCGGCAAGGTGCCGGGCATCGTCAAGTCGAGCTGGTAAGGAGCAGGTTACATGACAATGACTGATCCGTTGGGCGATATGCTCACCCGTATCCGTAACGGCGCTTCCCGCCGCAAGTCGTCGGTTTCGACGCCTGCGTCCAAGCTCCGTGCACGTGTTCTCGATGTCCTGCAGTCCGAAGGCTACATCCGTGGCTATTCCGTTGTCGATTTCGGCAATGGCAAGTCGGAACTCAGCATCGAGCTGAAATATTATGAAGGCGCATCGGTGATCCGTGAGATCGGCCGTGTGTCCAAGCCGGGCCGCCGGGTTTATGTCTCGGTCAAGTCCATTCCGCAGGTCGCGAACGGCCTCGGCATCACCATCCTTTCGACTCCGAAGGGTGTGATGGCCGATCACCAGGCTCGCGAACAGAACGTTGGCGGCGAGGTTCTTTGCTCGGTCTTCTAAGATCGGGCAGGGATCTCCATAGCGAACAGACAGGATTGAAACATGTCTCGTATCGGTAAAAAGCCCGTTCAGGTGCCTGCTGGGATCACGGCTACGGTCGATGGCCAGAAGGTCACTGCAAAGGGCCCGAAGGGCGAGCTGTTTTTCGTTGCTAACGACGAAATCAGCCTCAAGCTCGAAAACAACGCGGTCGTCGTGACGCCCGTGAACCAGACCAAGGATGCACGTTCGAAGTGGGGCATGTCCCGCACGATGATCGAAGGCATCTTCAAGGGCGTCAAGGACGGCTTCGAGCGCAAGCTCGAAATCAACGGCGTCGGTTACCGCGCCTCGCTGCAGGGCAAGAACCTGCAGCTGGCCCTCGGCTTCAGCCACGACGTGATCTATGAGCCGCCGGTCGGCATCACGATCGCCGTTCCGAAGCCGACTGAAATTGTTGTCTCCGGCATCAATAAGCAGCAGGTCGGTCAGGTCGCCGCCGAAATCCGCGAATATCGCGGTCCTGAGCCCTACAAGGGCAAGGGCGTCAAGTACGCTGACGAGCGGATCGTCCGCAAAGAAGGCAAGAAGAAGTAAGGATCACGCGAAATGGCTAGCAGGAAAGAAGCACTTGCACGTCGTGCCAACCGCGTGCGCCGTCATCTCAAGTCGGTGGCCAACGGCCGTCCGCGCCTGTCGGTTCATCGCTCCTCGAAGAACATCTACGCTCAGATTATCGACGATGTTGCCGGCAAGACACTTGCCGCTGCATCGACCCTCGATAAGGATCTGCGCGGTTCTCTGAAGACCGGTGCTGACACAGCAGCAGCTGCCCTCGTCGGCAAGCTCGTTGCAGAGCGCGCTTCG
Organism: Rhizobium sp. BK619; assembly: GCF_014195245.1. Taxonomy (NCBI): domain Bacteria; kingdom Pseudomonadati; phylum Pseudomonadota; class Alphaproteobacteria; order Hyphomicrobiales; family Rhizobiaceae; genus Rhizobium; species Rhizobium sp. BK619. The sequence goes on from NZ_JACIBH010000022.1 coordinate 8,700, forward strand.
AAGGCGGGCGTCACCGACGTCGTATTCGACCGTGGCGCCTTCATCTATCATGGCCGCATCAAGGCTCTCGCCGATGCAGCCCGCGAAGGCGGTCTCACCTTCTGATCAGTTTCCGGCCGGACGCTTTGGCGCCGGCCGGATTTTCGCCGGACCGCAGGCACTCTCCGGAAGGGGAGGCTGATGCGGTCCACATGTATTTGCCGATTGCACCCGGAAAAGAAAAAGGAAGAGGACAATGGCACAGGAAAGAAGGCCGCAGCGGGAAGACCGCCAGAGCCGTGAAGAGCGCGATAGCGAATTCGTCGACAAGCTGGTCGCGATCAACCGCGTCGCCAAGGTTGTCAAGGGCGGCCGTCGTTTCGGTTTCGCAGCACTTGTCGTCGTCGGCGACCAGAAGGGCCGCGTTGGCTTCGGCCATGGCAAGGCACGCGAAGTGCCGGAAGCCATCCGCAAGGCAACCGAAGCCGCCAAGCGCGAACTGATCTTCGTACCGCTGCGTGACGGCCGTACGCTGCATCACGACGTTCACGGCCGCCATGGCGCCGGCAAGGTTCTGCTGCGCTCGGCCAAGGTCGGTACCGGCATCATCGCCGGCGGTCCGATGCGCGCCGTATTCGAAACGCTCGGCATGCACGACGTCGTCGCCAAGTCGACTGGTTCGTCGAACCCCTACAACATGGTTCGCGCCACCTTCGACGCTCTGAAGCACCAGGTTCACCCGAAGGACATCGCAGCTCAGCGCGGCATCAAGTATGCAACGCTGCAGGCTCGTCGTAGCGCCTCCGGCAACGCCTCTGAAGAATAAGAGGAGTTTGACTGATGGCCAAGGCTACCAAGAAGGCTGAAGCGAAGACTGTCACGATCGAACAGATCGGCAGCCCGATTCGCCGTCCGGATGTTCAGCAGCGCACGCTGATCGGTCTCGGACTGAACAAGATGCACCGTCGCCGCACGCTGGAGGATACTCCTTCGGTTCGTGGCATGATCCGTGCTGTCCAGCATCTCGTTCGCGTCGTCGACGAGAAGTGAGACGGAGGAAACGCTCATGAAACTCAATGAAATTAAAGACAACGAAGGCTCGACCCACAGCCGCAAGCGCCTCGGCCGCGGTATCGGCTCGGGTTCCGGCAAGACCGGTGGTCGCGGTGTGAAGGGTCAGAAGTCCCGTTCGGGCGTCGCCATCAACGGCTTCGAAGGCGGCCAGATGCCGATCTATCGTCGCCTGCCGAAGCGCGGCTTCAACAACATTTTCGCTTCCGATTTTGTTGTTGTGTCGCTGGCTCGCATCCAAGCGGCGATCGACGCCGGCAAGCTCGATGCCAAGGCGACCGTTGACGCAGCTGCCCTCAAGGCAGCCGGCGTCATCCGCCGCACCAAGGACGGCGTTCGCGTTCTCGCCGACGGCGAGCTGAAGGCCAAGATCACCATCGTCGTTGCCGGCGCCTCCAAGCCTGCCGTCGAGAAAATCGAAAAGGCCGGCGGCACCGTGACGCTGCTTTCGGCTCCGGCTGCAGCCGAATAATAATCTGATGATATATCGCCCGGGGTGCTTCACACCGGGCGATTTTGCTCCCATATGTGGGCCTCACAAAATGTTGGCTGGCGCGCCCGCGTCATGCCGGTAAGACTGAAACAAGGGTGAGGCATGGGGTTGCGCTGCAATCCGTACTGAACCCGGTTTTGAATAATTTTCATACTGATTCCGGGGCCGGCCTATCCCCCAGAGACGCCGGAATTGGTAGCGCGGAGAAACGCATGGCTTCTGCAGCGGAACAATTGGCATCCAACCTCAATTTTTCGACCTTTGCCAAAGCCGAGGATTTGAAGAAGCGCCTGTGGTTCACACTGGCAGCTCTCCTCGTTTACAGGCTCGGTACCCATATTCCGCTTCCGGGCCTCAATCCCGAAGCCTATGCCCAGGCTTTCCGCGGCCAGGCAGGTGGCATTCTCGGCCTTTTCAACATGTTTTCGGGCGGCGCCGTTCAGCGCATGGCGATCTTCGCGCTCGGCATCATGCCCTACATCTCTGCTTCGATCATCGTGCAGCTCATGACATCGGTCGTGCCGGCGCTCGAAAACCTCAAGAAAGAGGGCGAGCAGGGCCGTAAGATCATCAACCAGTATACCCGCTATGGCACGGTCATCCTCGGTGCGCTCCAGGCATACGGCATTGCCGCCGGTCTCGAGAGCGGCCAGGGCCTCGTCGTCGATCCGGGCTTGTTCTTCCGTGTTTCCACCGTTCTGACGCTGCTCGGCGGCACGATGTTCCTGATGTGGCTCGGCGAGCAGATCACCTCGCGCGGCATCGGCAACGGCATCTCGCTGATCATCTTCGCCGGCATCGCCGCCGGTCTTCCGACAGCCCTTGCCGGCACGCTCGAGCTTGGCCGTACAGGCGCGCTGTCGACCTTCCTCATTCTGCTGGTCATTATCGTCGCGATCGGCGTCATCGGGGTCATCGTCTTCGTCGAGCGGGCGCAACGCCGGCTTTTGATCCAGTATCCGAAGCGCCAGGTCGGCAACCGGATGTTCCAGGGCGATACTTCGCATCTGCCGCTGAAGCTCAACACCTCGGGCGTCATCCCGGCGATCTTCGCCTCGTCGCTGCTGCTGCTGCCGGCAACGCTTGCAGGCTTTGCAAACAGCACGGCAATGCCCTCCTGGGCAACGTCGATCGTAGCGGCCCTCGGCCATGGCCAGCCGCTCTACATGGTGCTCTATGCGGCGCTGATCGCCTTCTTCGCCTTCTTCTATACCGCCATCGTCTTCAATCCGAAGGACACGGCCGACAATCTGAAGAAGCATGGCGGCTTCATTCCCGGCATCCGCCCGGGCGAGCGCACCGCCGAATATATCGACTACGTGCTGACCCGAATCACGGTGATCGGCGCAATCTATCTCGTCTTCGTCTGCATCCTTCCGGAGATCTTGGTGTCGCAAACCGGCATCCCATTATCCCTTGGTGGGACTTCGCTTTTGATCGTGGTTAGCGTAACTCTTGATACGGTTGCACAGATCCAGGGTCACCTGATCGCGCAGCAATACGAAGGCCTGATCAAGAAATCGAAGTTGCGTGGAGGAAAGAGGGGGCGATGAGACTTATCCTTTTAGGGCCGCCGGGCGCGGGTAAGGGAACCCAGGCCCAGCGGATCGTGGAAAAGCACGGCATTCCGCAGCTTTCCACGGGGGACATGCTGCGCGCAGCGGTTAACGCCGGCACGGATGTCGGCAAGCGCGCCAAGGCGGTGATGGATGCCGGCAAACTTGTCTCGGATGAGATTGTTATCGCCATCGTCTCCGAGCGAATCGATCAACCAGATTGCGCCAACGGCTTCATTCTCGACGGTTTCCCGAGGACGCTTGTCCAGGCGGATGCCACCGAAGCGATGCTGCGGGCGAAGGGCCTCGGCCTCTCCGTCGTCATCGAATTCCGTGTCGACGATGACGAACTGGTCCGCCGTGTCGCCGGCCGCTACTCCTGCGCCCAGTGCGGCAGCGTCTATCACGATACCGATAAGGTTCCGGCCGCCGAAGGCGTCTGCGACAAGTGCGGTTCCACGCACTTCAAGCGCCGTCCCGACGACAATCCGGAGACCATGACGGCTCGCCTGCAGGTCTATTACAAGGAAACCTCGCCGCTGATCGGCTATTACCATGCCAAGGGCAAACTCAGGTCCGTGGACGGCATGGCGGAAATCGATCAGGTGACGGCCGAGGTCGAAAACATTCTTTCCAAGCTTTAAGGCTTTGAAAATAAACTTGGCGGAACGGTTGCTTTTCAGCAGTGATTCCGCTAAACACCGCGCCAACTCGCGACATTCCATGCGATCGGCGCGGATTTCCCAGGGAAGTCCGGGTGCGGTCGTTTTGACATGTTACGGACGTAAATCTGAACGAGCGGTTCCAAAGGCCGCATAACGAAGCCCACTTGCCGGATGGCAACTGGAATGCAAGGAGAACAGGCGTGGCACGTATCGCTGGCGTCAACATCCCGACTGCGAAGCGCGTTGTTATCGCGTTGACCTACATTCACGGGATCGGTCCGAAATTCGCACAGGAAATCGTCGAGAAGGTCGGTATCCCGGCTGAACGTCGTGTGCATCAGCTGACGGACGCCGAAGTCCTTCAGATCCGTGAAGCCATCGACCGCGACTATCAGGTCGAAGGCGATCTTCGTCGCGATACCGCGATGAACATCAAGCGCCTGATGGACCTCGGCTGCTACCGCGGCCTGCGTCATCGCCGCGGCCTTCCGGTCCGCGGTCAGCGCACGCACACCAATGCCCGCACCCGCAAGGGCCCGGCAAAGGCAATCGCTGGCAAGAAGAAGTAATTTCCGGGAAACCGGGGTGGGGAGGCTGGCGGTCTGCGCCGGCCTCTTTTGAGTTTGGAGCGGGACCATATAGGCGCCGTTCCGGTGTAGCCGCTGGCATTACGGCGGTGAAGAGATCAACGAAAGGAATACCATGGCTAAGGAAGCCGTCCGCGTTCGCCGTCGTGAACGCAAGAACATCTCGTCGGGTGTCGCTCACGTCAACTCGACCTTCAACAACACGATGATCACCATCACCGATGCCCAGGGCAACGCGATCGCTTGGTCGTCGGCTGGCGCCAAGGGCTTCAAGGGCTCGCGCAAGTCGACCCCGTTCGCTGCCCAGATCGCTGCTGAAGACTGCGCCAAGAAGGCTCAGGAGCACGGCATGAAGTCGCTGGAAGTCGAAGTCTGCGGTCCGGGTTCGGGTCGTGAATCGGCTCTGCGCGCGCTCCAGGCTGCAGGTTTCATGATCACGTCCATCCGCGACGTGACCCCGATCCCGCACAATGGCTGCCGTCCGCGCAAGAAGCGCCGCGTCTGATCATCGCTCTCGTCACTGGTGAGCGCCTTGGCGCTCCCGGTGGTTTTCAAGCTCGGTTGCCACGATTGGATGGTGGCAACGAACGGAAGGCAAACTCATGATTCAGAAGAACTGGCAGGAACTGATCAAGCCGAACAAGGTGGAGTTCTCCTCGAGCTCGCGCACCAGGGCGACGCTTGTTGCCGAACCGCTGGAGCGCGGCTTCGGCCTCACTCTCGGCAATGCGCTTCGCCGCGTTCTGCTCTCCTCGCTGCGCGGCGCTGCCGTCACGGCGGTGCAGATCGATGGCGTGCTGCATGAATTCTCCTCGATTCCGGGCGTCCGCGAAGACGTCACGGACATCGTGCTCAACATCAAGGAAATCGCCATCAAGATGGATGGCGACGACGCAAAGCGCATGGTCGTGCGCAAGCAGGGCCCGGGCGTTGTCACGGCTGGCGACATCCAGACGGTCGGCGATATCGAAATCCTCAACCCCGAGCATGTCATCTGCACGCTCGACGAGGGCGCCGAAATCCGCATGGAGTTCACCGTCAACAACGGCAAGGGCTACGTTCCGGCTGAGCGCAATCGTGCGGAAGATGCTCCGATCGGTCTCATCCCGGTCGACAGCCTCTATTCGCCGGTCAAGAAGGTGTCCTACAAGGTTGAAAATACCCGCGAAGGACAGGTTCTCGACTACGACAAGCTGAACATGACCATCGAAACCGATGGCTCGATCACCGGCGAAGACGCCGTCGCTTTTGCGGCGCGCATTCTCCAGGATCAGCTTGGCGTCTTCGTCAACTTCGACGAGCCGCAGAAGGAAACCGAAGAGGAAGCAGTCACCGAACTGGCTTTCAACCCGGCTCTCCTGAAGAAGGTGGACGAACTCGAACTGTCGGTCCGTTCGGCAAACTGCCTGAAGAACGACAACATCGTCTACATCGGCGACCTCATTCAGAAGACCGAAGCAGAAATGCTCCGCACGCCGAATTTTGGTCGCAAGTCGCTGAACGAAATCAAGGAAGTTCTCGCTTCCATGGGCCTGCACCTCGGCATGGAAGTGCCGGCATGGCCGCCCGAGAACATCGAAGATCTCGCCAAGCGTTACGAAGACCAATATTGAGCGGCGTGAGGAAAAGTGTGAAGCGGTTTTCCGCCCGCACGCCGATCGCAAGAACATAACAAAAGGCAGGCTCTTTCGGCTGCCTTTCCCCGTCAAACAGCAGGCCGATCGCCTGCATGTGCCAGGAAACGGCAGGCCCACTTAGCGTAAGGGCACCTGCATTAAAGGAGAATAGCAATGCGCCATGGTAAAGCCGGCCGCAAGCTGAATAGAACTGCAAGCCACCGCAAGGCGATGTTCGCCAACATGGCGGCTTCGCTGATTACCCACGAGCAGATCGTCACGACCCTGCCGAAGGCCAAGGAAATCCGTCCGATCGTCGAGAAGCTCGTCACGCTCGGCAAGCGCGGCGACCTGCATGCTCGCCGTCAGGCGATCTCGCAGATCCGCGATGCCGCTGTCGTCTCGAAGCTGTTCGACACGATCGCAACGCGTTACGCGACCCGCAACGGCGGCTATCTGCGTATCATGAAGGCCGGCTTCCGCCAGGGCGACAATGCCGCCATGGCCGTTGTCGAATTCGTTGACCGCGACACCTTCGCCAAGGGCGCAGCCGACAAGGCCCGCGTCGCTGCCGAAGAGCAGGCCGTCGCCGCTTAATCTTCCGCTCCGTCGGAAACAAAACAGCCGGGCTCGCAAAGCCCGGCTGTTTTTGTTTGGGCTTCGGGTCGTGGACTGGTCAAAGCATGGCGGACAGCGGAAGGAAGCTAACTCGTCGTCGATATTTCGCCCGTCAATCGGGTACATGTATGTGCTGCTTGATATGTTTGAGGTTCGCGACGATCGTAAAGGTCATGATGACTAGCAGGCACCACGAACTCCATTTTCCGATCTCGACTGCAGACCATGCCCCGACCTGGTTCGGATATCGCCAAATACCGAAGAAGGTGCTGATGTTTTCCGCAAGCCAGATGAAGAATCCGATCAGGGTGAACGCGAGGAGCAGGGGCATCTTTCGATCGCGATCGTAGGGACGAAAAATGATCGTGGTCCGGGCGTAGAGGCCGAGCGTGCAGGCGGCGATATACCAGCGATAATCGCCGAGATAGTGATGCGCAAAAAAATTGGCGTAGATCGCCAGCGCCATGAGCCAGGCCATCCCGTAGGATGGATGGTGCCTCACCCGCAGGTCCAGCAGCCGCCATGCTTGAATGATGTAGCTGCCAACGGCGGCATACATGAAACCGGAAAACAGTGGGACGCCAAATAATTTCGTATAGGCGAAATCCGGATAACTCCATGATTGGATGCCGCCTGAGGTCTTGAAGACCTCCAGCGCAAAGCCGACCAGATGAAAGAGCGAGATCGCTTTCAGCTCATCGAAAGTTTCGAGCTTTGCCCAGATCATCGATACCTGGATCGCAAGCGCGATGATGAGCAACAAGTCGTAGCGGGGAATATGAACGAGGCCTGCCCGCGGGACCAGAAATACCGCCAGGAAAAAAAGACCGGCAAATAGGCAAGCCCGAGCCTCTTTCACGCCGAAGTAAACGAACTCGATGGCAAAGCGCTGAATACCGCTTCGTTGCAGATCGGACGGCCGATCGGTCAAATGCTTGTCCAGTGAAGGAAGTAATCTTTGAAGCGCGGCAGCCTTCGACATGTGCTCTTTGGGATATCCGAACCTGTATAGAACGAATCACAGGCTATCAGCGCCTCACAGCGGCAAACAGTGGCTGGCTTGATAATTTTGTGCCCGCGCGGTAGGCGGTTAAATCGGCTGAGATTGACGGGATATGTTCAATTGCGCGAAAATATTCAAATACGTTCTGGAGAGCAGGTATTTCGTTTCGCAGCCGTGCTTGTGGTTATCGCGCTCGGGCTGCTGCTCAGACGGTTTGGCTACGCGGCCGAGCTGCCTTTCATCATCGTCAACTATGGCGCATCGGCGCTCTGGGGGGCGATGGTCTATCTGCTCGTGACGCTCTTTGTCGCAAGCTCACGGCCGGCCATCCTTGCTGTCATAGCTATGGCGATAGCGATCGCAGTGGAGTTGTTCCGGCTCTATCATACGCCCTGGCTCGATGCGTTTCGGCTGACGACCGCAGGGGCGCTGCTGCTCGGCCGCGTCTTTTCGCTCTGGAACATGCTGGCCTATGCAATCGGGATCACCGCGGCTTGCGCCTTCGATCCCGCCCGTCGGGCGGCGATAAGGCCCCGGCCTTAAGTTTTCCGCCTCACGAAGCCGACGCCATGGCGCGATTGCGAGTCCGCTCCTGGCCCTTTTTCCGGCTGCGGGCGATCGGCCGCCAGGAGCGGTAGAGGATGAGAGCGATGATCAGCCCGACATAGATATATTGCTCGAGATCGAGGATCTTGGTCGAGAGCGCGAAATGCAGCGCTCCGCAGGCGGCGATGATCATGACGAGGCGGTGCAGCCAGATCCAGCTCTTGCCGAGGCGGCGGATCGAGAAATTGTTGGATGTCACCGCCAGCGGTATGAGCATCGCAAGTCCGGCCATGCCGAACATGATGAAGGGACGCTTCAGCACGTCGTTGACGACAGCGTGGATATCCATCGCCTGGTCGAGCACCATGTAAACGGTAAAGTGCATCAGCGCGTAGTAGAAGGTCAGCAAGCCCAGCGCGCGGCGGTAGCGCAGATAGTTCCAGCCGAGGAGTTCGCGGGCAGGGGAGACGGCAAGGGTTGCGATCAGGAAGCGGATCGTCCAGATGCCGAGGAAGAGCTCGAAGGTCTTGACCGGATCGGCGCCGAGCTGATCGGTCGCGCCGAGATAAAAGGTCCAGGCCGCAGGTACGAGCCCGACGACATAAAGCAGCCAGACGGAAGCGGGTTGCCAGCGCTTCGGGATGGCGAGCGACAATTCCGCCATCAGAAATTCGCCTTCAGATCCATGCCTGCATAAAGGCCCGCCACCTCGTCGGCATAGCCGTTGAAGGGCAGGGTGGGGTGGCGGCTGGCGCCGAAGAAGCCGCTTTCGCCGATGCGCCGCTCACTCGCCTGGCTCCAGCGCGGATGGTCGACCGCAGGGTTGACGTTGGCGTAGAAGCCGTATTCCTGCGGATTGGTCACCTGCCAAGTGTTCTTCGGCTGTTGGTCGGTGAGCGTCATCCTGACGATCGATTTGATGCCCTTGAAGCCGTATTTCCACGGCACGACGAGGCGGATCGGCGCGCCGTTCTGGTTCGGCAGCGTTTCGCCATATAGCCCGACGGCAAGCAGCGTCAGCGGATGGCGCGCCTCGTCGAGCCGCAGACCTTCGACATAGGGCCAGTCGAGCGACTGGAAGAAGCCCTTCTGCCCCGGCATTTCCTCCGGCCGCACCACGGTTTCGAAGGCGACATATTTGGCGCTGCCGAGCGGCTCCACCTTGTCGAGCAGCGATGCCAGCGGAAAGCCATCCCAGGGAATGACCATCGACCAGGCCTCGACGCAGCGCATGCGGTAGGTGCGCTCCTCGATCGGGAATTCCTTGATCAGTGCCTCGAGGTCGAAGGTGCCAGGTTTGTTGACCATGCCGTCGACCTTGATCGTCCAGGGCAGCGGCTTGAAATCGCCGGAATTCGCCGCCGGATCGCCCTTGTCGAGGCCGAATTCATAGAAATTGTTGTAGGTCGTGACGTCCTTGATCGGCGTCGGCTTCTCGTCGACTTTGTATTTGCTTTCGACGGCGGAAAGGGCGGCCGCACTCGCTGTGCCGGCGCCGTAGAGCGCCATGGCGCCGAGTGCTGCAGCACCGAGGAATTCACGGCGGCGCAGATAGAGCTGGTGCGGCGTGATCTCCGACGACGCGATCTTCGGTGGGCGATAGCTGGGCATGTCGAAAACCTCCAGGGCGGGTTTCCCGAATATAGTCTCTAAACGAACCGCCCGCATATTGGGATTAAAGCATGTCGCGCAAAAGTGTGTAGCGGTTTTGCGATAACGACATGCGTAAAAACAAAGGCCTAAAGCGCGGGGAGCGAATCTGAAAGATCGCAACGCGCTTTAGTGTCTATGCCTTGAATATCACCGACGGGAAGCCAATTTTTTGTGTTCGGCTGTGATGGAATAGGCTGTAACCGAACACCGCGCCGAACCGAATATCACCAACGGCGCTCAAGGCGCTTCTCCAGGCAGCGTACCGGATTTGGCCTTGCCGGTAGTGACAGCCCCCGCCGATTGGATTAGGACAATTCCAAACAGCAGCGTTGCCCGGCCGCAGGCTCAATGCCGCCCCGTTTCGCCTGATGATCTCCGACACGTCGAGGAAGATACCGATGCCAGCCTACCGTTCCAGAACCACGACCCACGGCCGCAACATGGCAGGCGCGCGCGGCCTTTGGCGCGCCACGGGCATGAAGGATTCGGATTTCGGCAAGCCGATTATCGCGGTGGTGAATTCTTTCACCCAGTTCGTACCCGGCCACGTGCACCTGAAGGATCTCGGCCAGCTCGTTGCCCGCGAAATCGAGGCGGCCGGCGGTGTTGCCAAGGAGTTCAACACGATCGCCGTCGACGACGGTATCGCCATGGGCCATGACGGCATGCTTTATTCGCTGCCCTCGCGCGAACTCATCGCCGACAGCGTCGAATACATGGTCAATGCCCATTGCGCCGACGCCATGGTCTGCATCTCCAACTGCGACAAGATCACCCCCGGCATGTTGATGGCGTCGCTGCGCCTCAACATACCCACAGTCTTCGTCTCGGGCGGCCCGATGGAAGCGGGCAAGGTCGTACTGCACGGCAAGACGCATGCACTCGACCTCGTCGATGCCATGGTCGCCGCGGCCGATGAAAAGATCAGCGACGAGGACGTGCAGACCATCGAGCGTTCGGCCTGTCCGACCTGCGGCTCCTGCTCCGGCATGTTCACCGCCAATTCGATGAACTGCCTGACCGAGGCGCTCGGCCTGTCGCTGCCCGGCAACGGTTCGACGCTTGCAACCCATGCCGACCGCAAGCGCCTCTTTGTCGAGGCCGGCCATCTGATCGTCGATCTCGCCCGCCGTTACTACGAGCAGGACGATATCAAGGCGCTGCCGCGCACCATCGCCTCCAAGCAGGCCTTCGAGAATGCCATGGCGCTCGATATCGCCATGGGCGGCTCGACCAATACCGTCCTGCACATCCTTGCCGCCGCCCATGAAGGCGAAATCGATTTCACCATGGCCGATATCGACGCGCTCTCGCGCCGGGTGCCCTGCCTGTCGAAGGTCGCACCCGCCAAGAGCGATGTTCATATGGAAGACGTGCACCGCGCCGGCGGCATCATGTCGATCCTCGGAGAACTCGATAAGGGCGGTCTCTTGAACCGCAATTGCCCGACAGTGCATGCCGAAACGCTGGGCGATGCGATCGACCGCTGGGATATCACCCGCACCACCAGCGAAACCGTCCGCAACTTCTATCGTGCCGCACCCGGGGGAATCCCGACCCAGGTTGCCTTCAGCCAGGCGGCCCGCTGGGACGAACTCGACACCGACCGCCAGAACGGCGTCATCCGCTCGGTCGAACATCCCTTCTCTAGGGATGGTGGTCTTGCCGTGCTTAAGGGCAATCTCGCGGTCGACGGATGCATCGTCAAGACGGCCGGCGTCGATGAATCGATCCTGAAATTTTCCGGCCCGGCCCGTGTCTTCGAAAGCCAGGATGCCTCCGTCAAGGCGATTCTCGCCAATGAGGTGAAGGCCGGCGACGTCGTCGTCATCCGTTACGAAGGTCCGAAGGGCGGCCCAGGCATGCAGGAAATGCTCTATCCGACGAGCTATCTGAAATCGAAGGGCCTCGGCAAGGCCTGCGCGCTGATCACCGACGGCCGCTTCTCCGGCGGCACCTCCGGCCTCTCGATCGGCCACGCCTCGCCGGAAGCGGCAAATGGCGGTACGATCGGCCTGGTGCGCGAAGGCGACATGATCGATATCGACATCCCGAACCGCACGATCAGCCTGCGCGTGGATGAGGCCGAACTTGCCGCCCGCCGCGCCGATCAGGACGCCAAGGGCTGGCATCCCGCAGAAGTGCGCAAGCGCAATGTCACCACGGCGCTGAAGGCTTATGCTGCCTTCGCGACGAGCGCGGACCGCGGCGCCGTGCGGGATCTGAACGCCCGCTGACGCGCGTCAATCGATAGTCTTTTCGACCTGTCGCTTTCAAAGCGGCCGGTTGATGTTTTTATAGCTCTCGCCGAGCTGCTTCAGTCGCTCGTCATAGGCAGCCTTGATGCAGACGGCATCCGCCGCGCATTCCTGCCGTTTCTTCAGCCAGGCGGTCTGCTCGTCCTGCAATGTCCCGCGTGCGCCCATCGCCAGCAGACCGGAGAGCAGTTCGAAGGTCGTCACCATCTTCACGTCGGCATCGTTGAGCGCGCGGTTGTCGCAGATCGTCTTTTCGTCCGGCTTCAATTCCTTCGCGTCGCAGTCGAAGCTCGCCGCCTGCGCCATATCCGATGCGAAGATCGAAATCGCAAAACCAAAACCCATCATCATCGCTCTTACCGTCATCATTCCTGTTCCTGTTGCTGCCGGTCAAACCAGTTTGCGCAATGCCAGAGCCAGGAAGATGATGCAGGCAAGCCAGACGGCAAGGATGAAGATCAGTCCGGCCCGGCCGGAAGGGCGCTCGATGCGTCTTGCCGCCTCCTCGCGAAGCTCGCTCATCACCTCGGTCGGGATAAGCCGCGTCGCCAGCAGAATGCCGAGCGGCACGATCAGGAGATCGTCGAGGTAGCCGAGTACGGGAATGAAATCGGGGATGAGATCGACGGGCGACAGCGCATAGGCCGCAACGGCGCCGGCCACCGCTTTCGCATGCCAAGGCACGCGCGGGTCCCGGGCGGCAAGCCATAGGGCGACGATGTCACGCTTCAGTGACTTCGCCCAGATTTTGGCTTTGGATATCAGTTGCATGGCCAATTTTCCTGAATCAGATTCACAATGACCTCCAGACCATTCCCTTGCCTTATTCTTCCATGCTTCCGCCCTCTTTCCTTTCTAGCGTCGGGCCGCAGAACAGGATGATTTTAGGCCGGCTCGGCCTAAAATCTGAATCCTGTTCGCAACTAAATAGTTAGAGCATGATGTCGTCCGAAAACCGCTCACACTTTTCGGGATCATGCTCTAAAACGTTGCTCAAGAGGATTCAAAAGGGATAATCATGCAAGGCCTGTTCAAACACGCCTCCGTTTCGCTGCTCGCTCTGACGCTCCTTCTGCCGGCTGCCGCTTACGCGCAGACGGCAAAGACGGTGCCCGAGAGCCAGATGCAGATGCAGCTCTCCTTCGCGCCGCTCGTCAAGCAGACATCGGGCGCCGTCGTCAATGTCTATGCGGAAAAGACCGTCCAGCGGCAGTCGCCCTTTGCCGGCGATCCCTTCTTCGAGCAGTTTTTCGGCCAGCAGATGCCGAATCGCTCGGAAAAGCAGTCCTCGCTCGGTTCCGGCGTCATCGTCGAGGCGAACGGCACTGTGGTGACCAACAATCACGTGGTCGAAGGCGCCGACGATATCAAGGTTGCGCTGCCTGATGGACGAGAGTTCCCCTGCAAAGTGGTGCTGCGGGACGACCGCGTCGATCTTGCCGTGCTGAAGATCGACACCAAGGAAAGCTTCCCGACATTGCCGATCGGCAATTCCGATGCCGTCGAGGTCGGTGATCTCGTGCTGGCGATCGGCAACCCCTTCGGCGTCGGCCAGACGGTGACGAGCGGCATCGTCTCCGCGCTTGCCCGCAACCAGGTGGTCAGGAACGAGTTCGGCTTCTTCATCCAGACCGACGCCTCGATCAATCCCGGCAATTCCGGCGGCGCGCTGATGAATATGAAAGGCGAGCTGATCGGCATCAACACGGCGATCTTCTCGCGCGGCGGCGGCTCGAACGGTATCGGCTTTGCCATCCCCGCCAATCTGGTCAAGGTCTTCCTCGCTTCGGCCGATGCCGGCGTCAAATCCTTCGAGCGGCCCTATGTCGGCGCGAGTTTCGATGCGGTGACCTCGGAAGTCGCCGAAGCGCTTGGACTGAACAAGGCGCGCGGCGCGCTGGTCGTCAAGGTTTCGGAAGGCGGCCCGGCCGCCAAGGCCGGGCTGAAGGCCGGTGAAATCGTCACCGCTGTCGACGGTATTTCGGTCGAACATCCGGATGCGCTGCTTTACCGGCTGACGACGGCCGGTCTCGGAAAATCGGTCAAGCTCACCGTCGTCGAGAACGGCCGCGAGGAGCAGGTGCCGCTGACGCTCGATCGCGCCCCGGAAACTTCGCCGCGCGACCAACGCACCATCGGCGGGCGTACCCCCTTCAGCGGTGCTGTCGTCGAGAACCTGTCGCCGCGGGTCGCCGACGAGTTGCGCATGCCGCCGGAATCGGCAGGCGTCGTCGTATCTGAGGTGAAGGAGGATTCGCCTGCCGCCCGTCTCGGTTTCGAGCCGAAGGATATCATCGTCTCGATCAACGGCACCGATGTGAAGTCGACCAGCGAGCTGTCCCAAATCGCCGATAGCGACCCCGGCCTCTGGCGGGTGGAAATCGAGCGCGACGGCCAGCGCATCCGGCAGTTCTTCCGATGAGCAATGATCTCTTCGCGCCGCGCGTTCCGGAGGAGGTTGCCGCCAGGCGGCCGCTTGCCGACCGGCTGCGGCCGAAGACGCTTGCCGATGTCACCGGTCAGGAACATCTGACCGGTGAAGACGGCGTGCTGAAAAGGATGATCGAAAGCGGTTCGCTCGGCTCGATGATCTTCTGGGGGCCGCCCGGCACCGGCAAGACCACGGTGGCGCGGCTGCTTTCGGGCGAGGCGGGGCTGGCTTTCGAACAGATATCGGCGATCTTTTCCGGTGTCGCCGATCTGAAGAAGATGTTCGAGACAGCCCGCCTGCGGCGCATGGATGGCCGTCAGACGCTGCTCTTCGTCGACGAGATCCATCGTTTCAACCGCGCCCAGCAGGACAGTTTCCTGCCGGTTATGGAGGACGGCACCGTCATCCTCGTCGGCGCCACCACCGAAAACCCGTCCTTCGAGCTCAATGCCGCTCTGCTGTCGCGCGCCCGGGTGTTGACCTTCAAGTCGCATGACGAGGAGAGCCTGGAGGAATTGCTGAAGCGCGCCGAGGCGATCGAGCAGAAGCCGCTGCCGTTGACCGAGGAAGCGCGTCTCAGCCTGATCCGCATGGCCGACGGCGACGGCCGCGCGGTGTTGACGCTTGCCGAAGAAGTGTGGCGGGCCGCGCGCGAGGGCGAGAGCTTCGACACCGAAGGCCTGACGCGGATCGTCCAGCGCCGCGCCCCGGTCTATGACAAGGCGCAGGACGGCCATTACAATCTGATCTCGGCGCTGCACAAATCCGTGCGTGGCTCGGATCCCGATGCCGCCCTCTATTATCTCGCCCGCATGTTCGATGCCGGCGAGGATCCGCTCTATCTCGGCCGGCGGCTGGTGCGCATGGCGGTGGAGGATATCGGCCTTGCCGATCCGCAGGCGCTGGTGATCTGCAATGCCGCCAAGGATGCCTATGAGTATCTCGGCTCTCCGGAAGGCGAACTGGCGCTGGCCCAGGCCTGCGTCTATCTCGCCACCGCGCCGAAATCGAATGCCGTCTACACCGCATTCAAGGCCGCTAGTCAGGCCGCCAAGCAGAACGGCTCGCTGCTGCCGCCGAAGCATATCCTCAATGCGCCGACCAAGCTGATGAAGGGCGAAGGCTACGGCGAGGGCTACCGCTACGATCACGATGAACCGGACGCCTTTTCCGGCCAGGATTATTTCCCGGAGAAGATGGGCCGCCAGACCTTCTACGATCCGCCGGAGCGCGGCTTCGAGCGCGATATCCGCAAGCGGCTGGAATGGTGGGAAAAACTTCGCAGGGAACGCAATCCGCGCTGAACCTTCAAGACGCGCGCGGCGCCTTCTGATTTGGCGGCGCGGCGATCACTTTGACGGATGATTCTGCCAGCCCGTGATGGCCTTCCATATCGACGACGATATGCCAGTGGCCGCTTTCCGGAACGGCGATCTTGATCGGCGATTTGCGCGCCACGCCGCCGATATATTTGAAATCGAGAACCTCGGTGAACCGCTGGAAATTCGGCGCCGTCATCAGCCGAACGTTGTTTACCGCATTCAACGACACCTCGACGATCGTTCCGGCGCGTTGTTCCTTGAGATCGTAATGGGTAAAGCGGAAATTCGGTTTCGGCATCGGTCGCGTTGTGTCTGAAGTCTCTGCGACCGGATTCTACCAGCGTGCCGGTTAAGGAAAGGTTGGAATCAGCCAATAGAGTGCCGCGCGTCCACCACGAACGCTCTATGACTCTAATTACGCGCTGAGCTCATGTCGTCGTGCTCCCGCCACGGGAAAGGGGCGGGAGCATAGGCAGGGTTTAGTGGATATTCGCATTGCTGCGGGCAAAGGGCGTGAATTCAAGTATCATGCCTCCGGCCGCTCTGCAGATATCCGCGGAGGTGCAGTTGCATTCGCCGGCGGCGAAATGAAGGGCCGCCTCCTCATTGATGAAGAGCCCGCCGACAAGGCCGTCGCGATCGTGGACAATCCAGCGACCGCTTCTGTCGCGGCCGACGGTGAAGCGGGTGGAAGGCGAGGAGGGGCTGGCCGGAAGGCTGCGACGTTGCTGTGCGTTTGCCATCATGATGATCCTTCTGTTCCGATGCTTCAGCGGGAGATGAGGTTGAAGGTCATCTGCACAAATCCGGCAAAAGCCATAGTCACCGCAAGCCGGGGCGCAATGGCGGCAAGGCCGGAGAGAATCTGATGGGAGGGATCGGCGGTGAGTATTCTGATCTGGCTACGTTTCAGCGGGGCGATTTCGGCACTCGGTTTAGTCAGGCGTGACATCGGTTTGTCCTTTCGAAGTCTCACACAACCGCTGCTAGATGGTGCGGCGGCGTCACCTTTAAAAAATAAGCCGGGACGGATAGGGTTTCCATTTGGTATGTGTAGAGAAACATAAAAATATCATATGGATAGCGCCATTGTCCCGCCGCGTTCGTCAAGGAAAGGTGCAAGCGCCTTGCCGATTGCAAAACGTCTCTCAGGCTCGGCGGTGACAAGCGGAAGGCGAATTACGACTTCAAGCCCGCGGAGCAGTTGCAGCGCATGCTTAATGCCGGCCGGATCGCCCTCCGGCCCGAGCTCGGCAATGAGCGGCAGTAGCCGATCTTGCAGCGAAAGCGCTGCCGAAAGGTTTCCGGCCCGCGCCGCCCGGTACATCGAGGTGAAGAGCCGCGGCAGCACGTTGGCTCCCGGCGAGATCACGCCGTCGCGCCGGCGATGGTAAAGGCGAGCGCAGAAGGATCATGTCTGGAAAAGAAGCGGAAGCGCTGCCGCAGGAACGGCGAGAGGCCGGCGAATCGGGCGATATCGCCCGTGGCGTCGGTAATCCCAAGAATCCCAGGGTTGGCAGCCAATTGGCCGAGCGTTTCCGTTGAAAGGTCGCTCGCCGTCTGCGCCGGCGCATTGTCGACGATAACAGGCAGTCCGCTTGCGGCCACCACCTGCTCGAAGTGGTGAATGATGCCCTTCTGCCCGGGTTTGGAATAATAAGGCACGGTGATGAGTGCGGCAGCGGCACCGAGCGCTTCGGCCTCCCGCGTCAGCGCGATCGTCCTTTCGGTAGAGTTGGTGCCGGTGGCGGCGATGATGGGCACGCGGCCGGCAGCAGAGCGGATGGCGAGATCAATCACCTCGGCGCGCTCCCGCGGCCTAAGCGTGGGGCCTTCTCCTGTAACAGAGCAAACCGCAAGCCCGTCGACGCCGCTGAGGACCTGCCATTCCGCAAGCGCCTGAAGCGCCGGCCTGTCGAGCCTGCCATGGCGAAACGGCGTGACGAGGGCGGTGATCGCGCCAGCAAGGCGTGGCATTCTGGCCGTCTCCATGGCGGCCTCAGAGCGTGCCAAGGATGATGTAGAGTTCGACACAGGCGAGCACGACGCCGAAGAACATCAGCGCCTGGGCCGTGCGCTTCTCGCGCATCTGCCGGCTGCCTCGCGTGATCCTGTACGGGCGAAGAGGGTGGAAACCGGAAGACATGATATCTCGCATGGCGTCTGACCTTTGCAGTGATGGCAGAAGCCTACTGCCGCCTGCGGTAGGAAATCCATTCGGGGCGACGAATGAAAATATAAGAATTGCATAAAGGCTGAATCGGCAAATTTCGAAGTGCAGTGTCGGGAAAGCCTGGCCGTCGCCGTCCTTGCGGTATCGATGCAAAAACGGAGCAAGGACATGTCGAAGATGAGGCTGATTTCGATGATCGCAACCGCTGCCGCATTCCTGGCCGCGCCCGATATGGCGGGCGCCGGCGGCGCGCCGGCGAGCGAGGATAAGGCGGTCGCGCCGATCGTCAGGAAGGGAAGCGTGCCGGTCAACGGTATCGACTATTATTACGAAATCCGCGGGGAGGGCGAACCGCTGCTGCTTTTGCACGGCGGCCTCGGGCAGATCGAGATGTTCGCGCCGGTCATGCCCGTTTTCGCCGACCACCGGCAGGTGATCGCCGTCGATCTGCAGGGCCATGGCCGCACGCCGCTCGGCAATCGGCCGATCGACCTTGCGGCAATCAGCGCCGATCTCGCAATCCTGGTGAAGCAACTCGGCTACGACAAGCTCGACGTCTTCGGTTATTCCTTCGGCGGCGGAGTGGCGCTGAACATGGCGGCGAATGCACCCGACCAGGTGCGCCGCCTGGTGATCCTCTCGGCGCCCTATGCGCAGAACGGCTTCTTCCCGGAGATGCTGCCGCAGCAGGCGGCCGTCGGCGCCGGCATGGCCGAGATGATGAAGGACACGCCGATGTTCCTCTCCTACAAGGCGGTGGCGCCCGACGTGTCCGAATTTCCGAAGCTGCTCGACGCCATGGGTGCGCTGATGCGCGAACCCAAGGATTATAGCGATGCCGTCGCCAAGCTCACCATGCCCGTGATGCTGATCTATGGCGACGCCGATATGATCCGCCCCGAGCATATAATCGACTTCTATCACAAGCTCGGCGGCGGTCTGCGCGATGCGGGCTGGATGCGGGAGAACATGTCGAAGAACCGGCTGGCGATCCTGCCGGATCTCACTCACTACGAGACCTTCGCTTCGCCGCTCATGGCGAACGTGGCGATGACTTTCCTCGATGGCGGCGGCAAGACGCCGAACTGGGCCGAGCAGGTCGGCAAATGAAGTGAGGCGGTCGGCCTTCTGGTCACGAGCGAACCTGCGCCGCACCCCGATATCCGGAAAGCGGCGCAGGTTATAGTCTTGGGTATCAGGCCGAGGCCGTCGCATCGCTGGGAAAATCCGTGGAGACGGCAAGTTCACGCCAGCCGGCAAGTTCCTTTTCGACGCTCGCATGCTGCGCTTCGATCATCGCCACCGTGTCGCTGCCGAACGGCATGCGCAGCGGCGGGTTGGCCGAATTGACCATTGTCATGATGCCGGCGGCGAGCTTGGCGGGGTTGCCGGGCTGGGCATGATTGGCGTCGGCGGCGAAATTGCGCATGTTGCCGGCCGGCGTGCCTTCGTAATCGGCGATCGAGGCCGGGCTCACCGCCAGCGAGGTATCGGCGAGAAAGTCGGTGCGGAAGAATCCGGGCTCGACGATCGTCACCTTGATGCCGAAGGGTTCGAGTTCGGCGGCCATCGATTCCGACAGGCCTTCGACGGCGAATTTCGTCGAGCCGTAGACGCCCCAGCCGGGATAGCCGAAGTAACCGCCGATCGAGGAGAAGTTCAGGACGTGGCCGGAACGCTGGCGCCGCAGATAGGGCAGCACGGCGCGCGTCACCTTCAGAAGGCCGAAGACATTCGTGGCATAGAGTTTTTCGATCTCATCGGCCGTGGCCTCCTCGACGGCGCCGAGCAGGCCGTAGCCGGCATTGTTGGCGAGAACATCAATGCGGCCGAAGCGAGCGACGCCGGCTGCCGCAGCCTCTTTCGCCTGGACCTCGTTGGTGACGTCAAGCGCGACAGCGAGGAGGTTCGGATGATTGCCGAACTGCTCGGTGACGGTCTTCGGGTTGCGGGCGGTGGCGATGACGGCATCGCCAGCGGCAAGGGCTTCTTTGGTCATCAGCGCGCCAAAGCCGCGGGATGCACCAGTGATGAACCAGACTTTCATGACGAATTCCTTTCGAGGACTATTTGGTTGTCTCGGCGTCGCATCTCTGTGCTGACGGGTTGAATTTGACCGAAAACCCGTTGCTGTATAAGATTTGTTATTATTGAAACTATGATGAGCAATATTCAGTAATGCGGGCCACCGAACTGTCCGAACTCGCGGCTTTTGCGGCCGTTGCCCGGCATAGGAGTTTTCGCAAAGCCGGCGAGGAGAGGGGTGTGACCGCCTCGGCGATCAGCCATGCGGTGCTCAACCTCGAAGACCGGATCGGCATTCGCCTGCTCAACCGCACGACGCGCAGCGTCTCGTTGACCGAGGCCGGCGAACTGCTGATCTCGCATCTCGACCCGGCCTTCGGCGAGATGGCGGCAGCGCTCGATGCGCTGAACCGTTACCGAGACACGCTCTTCGGCAAGGTGAGGATCAACGTGCCGAATTCGATCGGCCCCTTCGTCATCGGCCGCGTCATTGCCCCGCTGCTCCAACGCAATCCCAATCTGCAGCTGGAGATCAACGCGACCGACAGGCTGGTCGATATCGTCGAGGAGGGCTTCGATGCCGGCATCCGTTTCGGCGAACGGGTGACCGAAGGCATGATCGCGCTGCGCATCAAGCAGCGCATCCGCTTGGTCGTCGTCGGTTCGCCTGCCTATTTCGAGGTCCGGCCGAAGCCGGCGACGCCGCACGATCTCAAGCGCCATCTTTGCATCCAGAACATGTTTCCGTCAGGCGCGCGTTATGCCTGGGAGTTCGAGAAGGATGGCCAGACGGTCAGCTTTCAGCCGACAGGACCGCTGTCGCTCGATGATCACGAACTGATGCTGCAGGCAGCGCTCGGCGGCGTCGGCCTTGCCTATATCTGGGAGCCGCGGGTGGAGAAGGCGATCGCCGACGGAGAACTGATCCAGGTGCTCGACGACTGGTGCCAGCCGGAGGAGCCGCTCTATCTCTACTATCCGAGCCGACGCCACATGTCGGCGGGCTTCAGGGCGGTCATCGATGCGATGAAAGCCGAGTAAAAAAGCTCAGGATTCGCATCCCTCACCCTTTTGACTCCAGCGCATGAACTGGCCAATGATGCTGCCATGGCCGCGATGGCCAGCATCATCGGGAGAGGTTGATGAACGGTCGGATTTTGCCAGCTGTCAAACGAAGCGCATCAAAGCGGCTCGGCGGTCTGTTGCCCGCATTCGCTGCGGTGATGCTGCTGGCCTCGGCGGCAGCCGGAAAGGACATTGAACCGCAAAGCCAGGCCTCGCGCGATCAGGTCGAAAAACTCGTCGGCCTCTGGAAGGATCATTTCACCGGCGCTGATGGCCTGCAGCAGCGGCGGACAGCCTTCCGGACGCTGATGGAAACGACGCCGGGGCCGACACGCATCCAGGTCCGGCAGGTCGATGCCGACGGCGTCGATGCCGAGCTGATGTGGCCCGCCCGTCTTCATCATCCGATCGGCCAAAGGGTGATCCTCTATATTCATGGCGGCGGCTTTTCCGGCGGCTCCATCCGCACGCACAGCCTGCTTGCCGGCTCGCTCGCCAAGGCCGCATCCAGCGACGTGCTTCTGATCGAGTATCGGCTGATGCCCGAATATACCTATCCCGCCCAGATCAATGACGCGCTGACGGCCTATCGCTGGCTTCTCGACAACGGCTATCGCGCCGAGAATGTCGTCGTGGCGGGAGACGGCGCCGGCGGCAATATCGCGCTGGAGACGGTACTGCGGCAGAGGCAGGCGGCAAAGCCGCTGCCGGCGGCGGTCATTGCGCTCAGCCCCATCACCGATCTTGCCGCGACCGGCGGATCGATGACATCGAATGCCGACAGCGATCCGCTGGTCGGCAGGGCGACGATCGAGACCTTGCGCAAGGCCTATCTCGGCAGCCGGTCGCCGAGCGATCCCCAGGCATCGCCGCTTTATGCCGACCTGACCGGCTTTCCGCCGCTGCTGCTGCAGGTCGGCTCCGGCGAAGTGCTGCTGGACGATACGCTGCGGCTCGCCGACAAGGCGCGTCAGGCCGGGGTGGATGTCACCACCGAGATCTGGCCGGGCATGCCGCATCAGTGGCAGCTGTTTCCGTCGCTGCTCGACGATGCCGACCGGTCGAGCCAGAATATCGCCGAATTTGCGATCCGGCATTTCGCAGACAAGCCGCAGGAGTAGGGCCGCGAGGCAGAGGCCTCACGTCCTCGCCGTCCGGATCATTGCGATGTGCCACGCGAGGGTGACGGCGCCAGAGGCCGCTCGACCTCCCGACCGACGCTGAGCGCCTTTCTGACATTCGGCTCCAGCCGCTCGATATACGCGTGATCGGGTGCAGCCCCCAGCGCATCCAGCATTTTCGAGAAGAAACACCGGGCCGCTGCCGCCGCCGTGACGTCGAAGACCTCGGCATCACTCAGCCCGTGTTTCTTCAGCCCGTCTATATCCTGCTGGGTGATCGACGTCGCGTCGCGCGCCACCTTGGCGGCAAAGGCCATGATCGCCCTTTCGCCGGCATCGATCGGCGCTTTCTCCGTCTCGTTGACGACGGCCGTCAGCCCGTCGCTGGTAAAACCCTCGCGTAGCAGCACCGAGCCGTGCGCCAGCATGCAATAGGAGGATTTCAGCTCCTTGGCCGCCGCCAGCGTCGCCAGCTCATAGCGCCTGAGGCTCATATGTCCGCGAATGCTCGAGAGCAGCGCTGCCCAGTTCTCCATCACCTCCGGCCGGTGTCCGAAGGCGCGGTACATGTTCGGCAGATAACCATAATTCGCCACGGCCGACGCATACATCGACGTCGTCTTCTCGCTGGCGGATGCATTGGGGGTGTGAATGAAAGCCATGGCATGGTCCTCCTCTATAGCGAGAAGGATAGGGTAGATATTGAGGACAGCAATCCTGAAATGTCAGGCGGCGTCGCTGTTCTCAGAAGCGTTACCGGTTCGCTTGATCGGAAGGGTTACGGTGAATGTCGATCCGCAGCCTCTTGCGCTTCGAACCTCTATCGAGCCGTGGTGCAGCTCGACGATCTGCTTCACCAGGTTGAGGCCGATGCCCGTCCCGGCAATTCCCGTCGACGTCCCGGCCCGAAAATAGCGCTGGAACAGCCGCGGCACGTCTTCGGGATCGATCCCCACCCCGTCATCGCTGATCGAAACTTTGACGCTTCCCGTCTCTTCCCAGGCTGTGACGCGAATTTCCGAGGTTCCGGGCGCGTATTTGACGGCGTTGGACAGCAGGTTGGTAAAGACCTGCGCCAAAGTTCGGGGATCGGCATCGATGAACTCCGGCAGTCCGTCGATATCCAGCACGAAGCTGTGCGTCTTGGCGATCGTCGACTGCCGCTCGCAACAGCTTCTGATCAATGATCGCAAGGCGCAGGCGTCATAGCTGATATCGATCTTGCCGGTGTCGAGGCGCCCGGCCGAGAGGATACTCTCCATCAGGTCGACGATCCGGTTCACCGATGCGCGGATCTGATCGACCTTGTCGCTCAAGAATTCGGGCTCGACTGCTCCTCTTTTGCGCAGCAGCCGCTGGGCGGCAGCGTCGATGATGGCCAGCGGCGTTCGGAATTCATGGGAGGCCATCGCCACGAACTGCCGCTGCAATTCGTTGATGTTTCGCTCCTGCGCAAGCATTCGCTCGAGTTCCCGCGCCTGCCGCTCGACCTCGGCTGTGCGGCTCTGCACGGTCGTTTCGAGCTGATCATGATGCCGGCGCAGCTCTTCGGTCAGCCGCACTGTTTTGGTGACGTCTTCGTGGGTGGCCACGTAGCCACCGTTCTGCATCGGATTGTGGGTGATTTTGATAACGCGGCCGTCAACGAGCACGATATTCTGGCTGGCCACCGCGCCGCGCGCCGTTGCTTCGAACACCACATCGAAATAGGTAGCGGTGTCGGCCGGGCCATTTCCCTCGCGGCCGCGATAGGCCAGGATATCGACAAGCGGCGTCCCCGGTTGCGTCAGGAGATCCGGCAGATTGTACATCCGCGCGTAGGCTGTGTTGCACAGGATCAGCTTCTTCGTCGAATCGAACATGCATAGGCCGTGCGGCATGTTGCTGAGTGCTGCGTCGAACCGGTGATGTTGTTCGGTGAGACTGTCTTCGACGCGGATCAGGGTCGAGATGTCTTCGTAGCTGAGGATCCAGCCTCCCTCTTTCGATGGGGCGCAGGTCATTGAGACCATCCGTCCGTCGGAAAGCGCAAACTGAGACGTGTGCGGCCTGCCGGTCGTCGACTGCCTGCATGCGGCCGCGCGGCAATCGGCGGTGCCCGGCAGTCCGTCGATATTCATTCCTTTGCCGATGGCTCCATCCGGCAGCCCGAGAATAGCAAGTGTGCGGGAATTGAAAGCCGTCACCCTGCTGGCAGGATCAAGGAGAACAATGCCTTGCGGCAGGTTCTCCAGAATGGATTCAAACGAATGTGGCATCATCCGGCCCTGCTTCAGATCTGGCACGTTGCACGTATTCGTAGCATTCGTCAGAAACGATAAAGTTTCGCTAATGGCTATCGATCGGACTTCCTCACTTGAAGAGGGGGCACTGTACATCGTTCAGAGCAACCACCGATGGCAAGGACTCCCCGTCCAGAGGGAACCCGCCTTCCCAGAGGATGGGTACGCTTCAAGCCTACTGGATCCACGACGCCTGCCGCGATTTATCCTCGGAATTGAAAAGCAGGAGCGCTGCCTTCGCATAGATGTTGTCGTCTGGGACGAACCCCATATCGAAGCGGCTATCCAGGCTGTTGTCACGATTGTCACCCAGCACGAAATAATGCCCGTCTGGGACAATGAATTCCTTGGTGTTGTCACCACGGGCGTCGTCCACCTGCTCAACGATCGTATAGCTGCGGCCGGATGGCAGCGTCTCTTTAAATGCATGCACAGTTACTGACTGATAGGTCAAATCACCCACCGGTTCGCGCTCAACGGCGCTGCCATTCAAGTAGAGAATACCGGATTTCATTTGAATGCGGTCACCCGGCAGACCGACGACGCGTTTCACGAAATCGCCCCCTGGATTCATCGACCCCCGGAATACGACAACGTCTCCTCGGTCCGGTCCATGTCCAAACATACGATGCTCCGGTCCAAATCCGTAAGGGAACGAATAGCGGCTGTACCCGTAGACGTATTTTTGCGCGAACATGTAGTCGCCGCTTCGCAAGTTCGGCAACATGGAACTCGACGGGATCGTGAATGGCTGGAAGAGGAAACTGCGAACCAGCATCGCCAAGGTGAGCGGTACAATCGAAAAGATCAGAGCGAGACTGTACCACCGCGAGTACCAGGGAAACACGATGTTCGCGGGCATCTTCCTTGCCGTGCGATAGCCATGCAACAGGCCGATCAGACGCCAGGCAGAGATCAGCAAATACCCAAAAGCAGCGGTCGAAGGAGCATCAAGCAACCAGAGTTGCGCGATAAAGATGCAGACGCCGCCGATAGAGTAAGCGATGGCATTCCAGCCGCGCCCGAGATAGGCCATAACCAAATCCGGACCGAATAGAAATCCCAACGTGGCTGCGCAAATGGGGCGACGAGCACGAAAAGCTCTGAAAATTTTCATAAAAAACTCAATAGGTTTGACAAATATACTCAGGTCACGATCGCTGTTTTGGCAGACGCTTCATTTCGACTTGTAGTCGATGCGGTGAAAAATACCAGCCTCGGATTGACCTCGTGCTATCGCAAAAACACGTAAGCTTTCTCGTGCCCGAGAATGTCGGCGGACTCTCACGTGCCTCCCAATTTAGAACGTTCCAATTTTCTGAATGCGGATTTCCATATTAGGAGTCGGGAGATCTGGCTTAAAACGTTAGCATGAATGGCGCCTGCGCAAATTTTCTCTTGACATAATTGGAACGTTCCAAATATTTATCCATCAGTCGACGTGATGGTCGGAGAGGGAAATGACAAAGGCGCGGGTAACCGTCATTGACATCGCAAAGGCCGCCGGCGTCTCCAAGTCGACGGTGTCGCTGGTGTTGCAGGGCTCCTCCCTGGTCAATGAGGGGACGCGCTCCAAGGTCAATGCCGTGATGCGCGAACTCGGCTATGTCTATAATCGCGGCGCCGCCAATCTTCGCCAGGCCGGTGCCAAATCGAAGATTATCGGCGTTGTCGTCAACGACCTGACGAACAGCTTTTTTGCGGAGCTGGCGGTCGGCGTCGATATGGTCGTCCAGTCGGCCGGCTTCGTGCAGTTCCTGTCGAACACCGGCGAGAGCATCGACAGGCAGCGTGAGGTTGTCGCCTCGATGCGCGAGCACGGCATTTCCGGCCTCATCGTCTCGCCGGCCCGCGCCACCGATGCCGCCGACTTCAAGCCGCTCGTTGCGGCAGGGATTCCAGTCGTGGTCGTCGTTCGAAACCTGCCCGGCGCCAAAGTCTCGTCCATCGTTTCCGACAACCGGGCCGGTATGATGTCGGCCGTCAAGCATCTGGCTGGGCTCGGCCACAAGCGCATCGCCTTTCTCGGCGGTTTTCCCGACACTGCCGTCTTCGACGACAGGCTTGCCGGTTATCGCAGCGGCGTCGAGGCGGCCGGGCTCGATTATCACGAAGAACTCGTCGTCGCATCGGCGCCGTCGCGAGCCGGCGGGGTGGAGGCGATCGGAAAAGCAATCGCGCTTGGCCGGCGGCCGTCTGCGGCCGTCTGCTTCAACGATGCCGTGGCCTTCGGCGTTTGCGACGGGTTGCGGGCGCGCCGCCTGGAGCCTGGCGCCGACTTCGCCGTGGTGGGCTTCGACGACGTCATCGAGGCTCAGGCGGCGGTTCCGGCGCTGACGACGGTCTCGGTCGACCCACAGGGCATCGGGCGCCGCGGCGCGCAGATGCTGCTCAAGCAGATCAATGCCGGCAAGGCCGAGGCGGAGACGGTGACGACAGCCGTTCGGCTGGTCGTTCGCGAAAGCTGCGGCGCCGGCAAGACCGCGCCGGCAAAGGCCGGCAAGAGCGTAAAATCGAAACAGGACGCTGAGTAATGCATATGAAGAAGCATCTCACCCCAGCCGAAGCGGCCGCGCTCATCCCGGATGGCGCCGTCGTCACGGTATCGTCTTCCAGCGGTCTCGGTTGCCCGGACCTCATGCTGAAGGCGATCGGCGAGCGTTTCGAGGCGACCGGCCATCCCCGCGATCTCACCACCCTTCATCCGATCGCCGCCGGCGACATGAGCGGCATCAAGGGCGTCGACTACATCGCCAGGAAGGGCCTGCTCAAGTGCATCATCGGTGGCTCCTATCCGTCCGGGCCGTCATCGTCCGAGCCGCCGCTGATCTGGCAGATGATCACCAACAACGAGATCCCGGCCTATAACATTCCCTCCGGCATCCTGTTCGACATCCATCGCGAAGCCGCCGCCAAGCGGCCGGGCGTGCTGACCAAGGTCGGCGTCGACACATTCGTCGACCCCCGGCGGCAGGGCTGCGCGATGAACGAACTGGCTTCGGAACAACAGGTGGTCAAGCGCGTCAGCTTCGAGGGCGACGACTGGCTGTTCTTCCCCTCGATCGTCCCTCAGGTCGCCATTATCCGCGCCACCACTGCCGACGAGCGCGGCAATCTCACATACGAACATGAAGGCGCCTATCTCGGCGGCCTCGATCAGGCGCTCGCCGTACGCAACAATGGCGGCATCGTCATCGCCCAGGTCAAGCGGATCACCAAGGAAGGCTCGCTGAAACCGCATGACGTCCGGGTGCCGGGCATGCTGGTCGATTATATCGTCGTCGATCCTGATCAGAAGCAGACGACACAGACGGCGTACGATCCGGCGATTTCGGGAGAGATCTTCCGCCCGCTCGATAGTTTCCACGTTCCGGAATTCAATGTTCAGAAGGTCATCGCCCGCCGCGTCGCACAGGAGCTGCAGGCGGGAAGCTGCGTCAATCTCGGCTTCGGCATCTCGGCCAACGTGCCGCGCATTCTGCTGGAGGAGGGGCTCCACGGCGCCGTCACCTGGGTCATCGAGCAAGGCGCGGTCGGTGGGGTGCCGCTGCTCGACTTCGCCTTCGGCTGCGCCTCCAATGCCGACGCCTATATGCCGTCCCCCTATCAGTTCACTTACTTTCAAGGCGCGGGCTTCGATGCGTCGCTGCTCTCCTTTCTCGAAATCGGCAAGGACGGCTCGGTCAACGTCTCCAAACTTTCCTTCCGGCCGCATGTGACGGCCGGTGCCGGCGGCTTCGTCGACATCACGGCGCGGGCAAAGAAGATCGTCTTTTCAGGCATGTTCAACGCGGGAGCGAAGCTTTCGATCACCGACGGGGCTCTGCTCATTGAAAAAGAAGGCAAGCTGAAGAAGCTCGTCAACGAAGTCGAACATGTCACCTTCAGCGGCAGGCGGGCGATCGAGCAGGGGCAGGATATTGTCTATGTCACCGAGCGGTGCGTGATGAAGCTGACGCCCGAAGGCATCGTGCTGACCGAGATCGCGCCCGGTGTCGATCTTCAGTCCCAGATCCTCGATCAGTCCGAATTTCCGCTGATCGTCGCGCCTGACCTGAAGGTCATGGATGCGGCACTCTTCGGCGAGGCCGGCATCGGCCTGTCGCTTCCAGCCAAAAGCGCGCGGACGCTGGAGGGTACTTTCCATGGCTAGCGGAACAGTCAGGATCGACATTGACGGACATGTTGCGACCTTGACGATTTCTCGTCCGGAGAAGCTGAACGCGCTCGATCTCGACATGCTGAAAGCCTTGGCGGATGCCGCCGACGTAGTCGAGGCGAACCCGGACGTGCGCGCTGCCGTTCTGACGGGCGAAGGAAAGGGTTTTTCCGCCGGAGGCGATATCAAGGCCTGGGGCGGAATGCTGCCGCAGGAGTTCGGCCATGCCTGGGTTCGGCACGGGCACCGGATCTTCGAACGGCTGGCGACGCTCCGGGTGCCGCTGGTCGCGGCCCTGAACGGCCACGCCCTCGGCGGAGGGCTCG
Source organism: Rhizobium sp. BK619 (assembly GCF_014195245.1). Lineage (NCBI taxonomy): Bacteria > Pseudomonadati > Pseudomonadota > Alphaproteobacteria > Hyphomicrobiales > Rhizobiaceae > Rhizobium > Rhizobium sp. BK619. The sequence continues at coordinate 37,649 of NZ_JACIBH010000022.1, forward strand.
AACTGGCAGGCGTTGCCGACATTCGCATCGCAGAAGAACACATCAAGATCGGCCTGCCGGAGACCGGCCTCGGAATGGTGCCGGGCTGGTCCGGCACCCAGCGTCTCGTGCGCCGTTTCGGCGCGCAGGCCGTCCGGCGCATGGCCTTGGGCGGCGAGATCTTCACCGCCGAGGAGGCGCGCCTTCTCGGTATCGTCGATGTGGTCGTTCCCTCGGGAGGCTCGCTGACCGCCGCTAGGGATTATGCGCAGTGGATTGCCGCAAGGGGGCCGGCTGCCGTCGAGATCGCCAAGCTGATGATCGCATCGGCGAATGGTGAGGACAACGGAACCGCGGTCGAAGCCCTGGGCTCGATCCTCGCCGCCAAGACCGGCGATCTGAAAGAGGGCGTCGCATCGTTCAGCGAGAAGCGCCCGGCAACGTTCAAGGGAGAATGGTAATGACGGTCCTCGTCAACCCCACGGCGCTCAGCGACCACAAGGCGCGTGATTTCAAGATGCTGATCGACGGCAGATGGGAGGCCGGCGCCGCCGATCCGATCGAGCGTGTCGCACCGAGCCATGGGGTCGTGGTCAGCCGGTTCCCGACCGGCAGCAGGAATGATGCCGAGCGCGCCATTGCCGCCGCACGCAAGGCTTTCGACCAGGGACCATGGCCGCGGATGACCGCGTCCGAACGCTCCGCTATCCTGCTCAAGGCGGCTGATCTGATCGCAGCGCGTGCGGAGGAACTGGCATTTCTCGATGCCATCGAGGCCGGAAAACCGATCACGCAGGTGCGGGGCGAAATTGCCGGCTCTGTCGACATCTGGCGCTATGCGGCGGCCCTGGCGCGCGATCTCCACGGCGAGAGCTACAACATGCTCGGCGACGGCACGCTTGGCGTCGTGCTCCGCGAAGCGATCGGCGTGGTCTCGATCATCACGCCCTGGAATTTCCCGTTCCTGATCGTCGGCCAGAAGCTGCCCTTCGCGCTTGCGGCGGGCTGCACGGCCGTCGTCAAACCTTCGGAGCTGACATCGGGATCGACGCTCGTGCTCGGAGAAATTCTGCAGCAGGCCGGCGTTCCGGATGGCGTCGTCAATATTGTCACCGGTACGGGACCTGAGGTCGGCGCGATCATGACATCTCATCCCGATGTCGACATGGTCTCCTTCACCGGCTCGACCGGTGTCGGAAAACTGACCATGTCGAATGCCGCGCAGACGCTGAAGAAAGTCTCGCTGGAGCTCGGCGGCAAGAACCCGCAGATCGTTTTCCCGGATGCCGATCTCGACGCCTTCATCGATGCCGCGGTCTTCGGTGCCTATTTCAACGCCGGCGAGTGCTGCAATGCCGGGTCGCGGCTGATCCTGCACAAATCGATCGCCTCAGACGTCGTCAACCGGATTGCCGAACTGTCGAAGGCAGTGAAGGTCGGCGATCCCCTTGATCCCTCCACACAGGTCGGCGCGATCATTACGCCGCAGCATCTGGAGAAGATCTCGGGCTATGTCACTGGTGCCAGGAGCAGCGGCGCCCGTGTCGCCCATGGCGGCGAGACGCTCGACCTCGGCATGGGGCAGTTCATGTCGCCGACGATCCTCGAAGCGGTCACCCCCGATATGGCGGTGGCGCGCGAGGAAGTCTTTGGCCCGGTGCTGTCGGTCCTGACATTCGAGACGTCGGCCGAAGCGATCAGCATCGCCAACTCCATCGACTACGGCCTGTCGGCCGGTGTCTGGAGCCGCGATTTCGACACCTGCCTGACGATCGGCCGGTCTGTGCGGGCAGGCACGGTCTGGATGAACACCTTCATGGACGGCGCCTCGGAGCTTCCCTTCGGCGGTTACAAGCAGAGCGGTCTCGGCCGCGAACTCGGCCGCCATGCGGTGGAGGATTACACCGAGACCAAGACGCTGAACATGCATATCGGCAAACGCACCAACTGGTGGATGCCGCAGACGGAAAAGCCGGCTTAGCCGGTAAGGAAACTACGCCCGAGGAGGGCGGGTGATCGGATGCGGGAATGGTCCTGCATCTTCCAAGAGGGAACTGGGAGGTTCTTCGATGAATAGGTTTTTGACCACGACGGCGATGATCGCATTGGCTCTGGCCGGCGCGCATGTCTCCGCCCGCGCAGCCGACGTGAAGGAAGTTCAGATGCTGCACTGGTGGACATCCGGCGGCGAGGCAGCGGCACTGAACGTCCTGAAGCAGGATCTGTCGAAGGAAGGTTTTGCCTGGAAGGACGTTCCGGTGGCCGGCGGCGGCGGTGATGCGGCGATGACGGCGCTGAAGGCGATGGTTGCGGCCGGCACTTATCCGACAGCCTCGCAGATGCTGGGCTATACCGTGCTCGATTATGCCCAGGCCGGCGTCATGGGTGACCTGACCGAGACGGCGAAGAAGGAAGGCTGGGACAAGTCGGTGCCGGCGGCGCTGCAGAAGTTTTCCGTCTATGACGGCAAATGGGTCGCAGCCCCTGTTAACGTGCACTCGGTCAACTGGCTGTGGATCAACAAGGCGGTGATGGACAAGATCGGCGGCACCCAGCCGAAGACTTTCGATGATCTGATCGCGCTGCTCGACAAGGCCAAGGCCGCAGGTGTGATCCCCTTGGCGCTCGGTGGCCAGAACTGGCAGGAAGCGACGATGTTCGATTCCATCGTGCTGTCGACCGGCGGGCCGGAATTCTACAAGAAGGCCTTCAACGATCTCGACGAGGCTTCGCTGAAGTCGGACACGATGAAGAAGTCCTTCGACAATCTGGCGACGATCATCAAATATGTCGATCCGAACTTCTCCGGCCGCGACTGGAATCTGGCGACCGCCATGGTCATCAAGGGTGATGCGCTGGTGCAGGTGATGGGCGACTGGGCCAAGGGCGAATTCGTCGCCGCCAAGAAGACCCCGGACAAGGACTTCCTCTGCTACCGCTTCCCCGGCACCGAAGGCAGCGTCGTCTACAACTCCGACATGTTCGGCATGTTCAACGTCCCCGACGACCGCAAGGCGGCCCAGGTGGCGCTGGCGACCGCGACGCTGTCGAAGAGCTTCCAGTCGGCCTTCAACGTCGTCAAGGGGTCGGTGCCGGCCCGCACCGACGTTCCCGACACCGACTTCGACGCCTGCGGCAAGAAGGGCATCGCCGATCTGAAGGCGGCCAATGAAGGCGGCAC
>NZ_JACIBH010000023.1:0-36425 GCF_014195245.1 Rhizobium sp. BK619
ATCCAATGCTTGCAACGAATCGCTCATGACCAAGATGAATCACTCGCGACCATCACCGTCAAGACTAAGTTAGCGCGTATGGGGTCAAGCCCGAGGACGACGGAGGGTGGGGAGAACGACCGGCAAGAGGCAAGCGGCCGGGAGCAAATTCATCAAAAATGTGCAGCGGTTTTGTTGGACGTGGGGTTTGCTTTACCTGCTTCTAAAGCGCGTCGCGTCAAACTTGATTCATGCGACGCGCTTGAGCTCTTTGTTTTTCCGAGACGTCCCGCTTCTTGCCGCTGGTTTCGCCCCAGCCTCCGTCGTCCTCGGGCTTGACCCGAGGACCCATGCGGCAAGCACTGCGCGTGGATGCGGCCGGCTCCAGCCTTCCAGTCAGCACCAACATGGACGCCGTACCCCCCGGCCGTGGATCCTCAGGCTTGACCAGTCAACAATCGACTAAAGGTCAAAAGGATCCGAGGCCTGGGTGCCTGGATTGGCTTCGAACGGGTCTTTTGATTGTGGTGGCGCTGGCTTTTGCGCAACGGCAGCGTTGACCGCCTTTTGGCAGGCGAGCAGCTCATCCGTTGCCTTCACGGAATTTTTCAAACTGAGGGCGACGATCTCTTTTCCGTTAAAGCTGGCGCGAAAACTCAGTTTACGCGCGAACTCCTCAACCAAGCCGGCATCCTTGAAATCGATCCATAGTGATTTGAGGCCATCAATATCCAGGCCGGTCGCCTGGGCCGTCCATTTCGAACGGTCCAAAGAGAGTTCGACGGGATATTGCTTGCCGCTTTCCAAGGATTTCCAGTTTGAATTTCCGAGCAGAATGTAAAAAGGGCTTTCCTTTTTTGTGTAATTGAAGCCGAGACGGAAAATGGTGCCGTCATCAAAGGACGTCAGCACGAAGCAGCCATTGCCTAAGGTCGGGTCGAGAGCCACGCTCCAGCCGCCGACCTCTTTCCATTGGATGGCCTGGTCACCGGCCAAGGCAATTCGCGGTATCGCAGCGATGCATGCAAGTACAAGATACAAAAGACGCATTGAGGCCCCGTCCCCCAAGAACCAGTTGAGATAATAGGTGCACAGTGACTACCGAAAGTCGAGTCACCGTGCTGCATCATCGCTAATCTTTTGTATTTGTTCTGTGCCTGCTCAACCCAGCCTATTCGGCCGGCTGAAGTTCGGCCGGCTCGAAGCGGTAGGTGGTCGAGCAGAATTCGCAGGTGACTGCGATTTCGCCATCTTCCTGGCTGGCCTCGATCTCCTCGGCGGTGAAGCCTTTCAGCACGCCCTTGATCTTGTCGCGCGAACAGCTGCAGCGGTCGAAGACCGCCCGCGGTTCGTAGACGCGGACGCCGCGTTCGTGGAACAGGCGAAACAGCAGCCGCTCGGTGCCAACCAGCGGGTCGGTCAATTCATCGGCGTCGATGGTCTCCACAAGCGATCGGGCTTCGGTCCATGCGTCGTCCTCGCCATGCGGGCGGTTGCCGTTATCGCCATCACCGCCGTGGAGGTCGGGCTGGCGCATGCGCTCCGGCGCCTCAGGCAGGAACTGGGCGACAAGGCCGCCTGCCCGCCAGCGATGGCGCGGTTTGCCGGCATCGTCGCGGTCGAAGAGTTCGGCGGCGGCCAGCCGCACACGCGTCGGGATCTGCTCCGACTGGCGGAAATAGACGCCGGCGATGTCCTCAAGCGAGGTGCCGTCGAGTTCAACGATGCCCTGATAGGGCTGGCCGAACTTGCCCTGATCGATGGTGAAGGCGAGCACGCCCCGGCCGAGCAGCTGCTCGGGCTCGGTTTCGCCTGCGGCGATGGCTTTGTTGAGCAGCGCCTGATCGAAACGGGCATAGGCACGGACGTTTTCCGGCGTCGAGAAATCGGCGACGAGAAGATCGACCGGGCCGTCGCCCTTAGTCTGCACGGTGAATTTGCCGTCGAATTTCAGCGAGGTGCCGAGCAGCACCGTCAGCACCACGACTTCGGCAAGCAGCCGGGCGACGGGTGCGGGGTAATGATGACGCTCGAGGATCGCGTCGAGCATCGGGCCGAGCTGGACGGCGCGGCCGCGCACATCCAGACCCTCCACCTGGAAGGGGACGACATGGTCATCGCCGGCGAAATCGAACTGGCCGAGGGCGGCTGCAGCTTCTGCCATGGATTCACTCCTAGTTTTCAAGCGAAAGGACAGGGTGCCCTTCGCTCGCGCGGCCGCGCGTTTTCACACGCGGCGTCCGATTATGGTTCAGATCGCGCCCAGGCACCAAGCAAGAATCGACTTCTGCGCATGAAGACGGTTTTCCGCCTCATCGAAGACCACGGATTGCGGGCCGTCGATCACCTCGTCCGTCACTTCCTCGCCGCGATGCGCGGGCAGGCAATGCATGAACAATGCATCGCTGCCGGCCTTGGCCATCAAGGCCGCGTTGACCTGATAAGGCTGGAAGACGTTGTGACCCCGGGCCCGATGTTCCTGATTCATGGAGACCCAGGTATCGGTCACCACGCAATCGACGCCGTCGACCGCACGGTCGGCATCATGGCAGAGCATGATTTCGGCGCCCTCATTGCGGGCCCAGTTCAGATAGTGATCCTTGGGCTCCGAGCCAAGGGGCACGGCCATGTTCATGCGATAGCCGAAGCGCGCCGCCCCTTCGACCAGCGAATGCAGCACATTGTTGCCGTCGCCGGTCCAGGCGATGGTCTTGCCCTTGATCGGGCCGCGATGCTCTTCGAAGGTCATGATATCGGCCATGATCTGGCAGGGATGGGTGTCATCCGTCAGCGCATTGATCACCGGCACGGTCGCATGTTCGGCAAGCTCCTTCAGCCTGGAATGCTCGGTGGTGCGGATCATGATCGCATCGACATAACGCGACAGCACCTTGGCGGTGTCGCCGATCGTCTCGGCGCGGCCGAGCTGCATCTCGGTGCCGGAGAGGAACAGCGTTTCGCCGCCGAGCTGGCGCATGCCGACATCGAAGGAGACGCGGGTGCGGGTCGACGGCTTTTCGAAGATCATCGCCAGCATCTTGCCGGCGAGCGGCTTGTCGCCCTTGCCGGCCTTGAATGCCTGTTTGCGGGCGAGCGCATCGTTCATGATGGTTCTGAGGTCGGCTGAGGTGACCGCCGAAAGGTCGAGGAAATGTTTAGGAGCCATGTTCTTACCTGTCGTGCGCCCGCGGGCGCAATCCTTTCAAGCCGTCTTCTTGACCTTGGAGGCGCGGATGCTCTCGGCGGCGCGCTCGATGCGGGCAAGGCCCTCGCGGGCTTCCTCGGCGGTGACGACGAGGGGCGGAAGAAGGCGGATGACGTTGTCGCCGGCGGGCACGCCGAGCAGATGCGCGGCGCGGATCGCCTGCAGCAGGTCGGCTGAAGGAACGGCCGCCTTGACGCCGAGCAGCAGCCCCTCGCCTCTGATATCCTCGATCACATCGGGATAGCGGTCCTTCAGCGAGGCCAGTCCCTGGCGGAAGACGAGTGCCACGTCGCGCACCTGTTGGAGGAAGCCATCGGCGAGGATGATGTCGAGCACGGCACCGCCGACGGCCATGGCGAGCGGATTGCCGCCATAGGTCGAGCCGTGCGTGCCGGCCTTCATGCCGGAGGCGGCCTCAGACGTGGCAAGGCAGGCGCCGAGCGGGAAACCGCCGCCGATGCCCTTGGCGACAGCCATGATATCGGGGGTGATGCCCGACCATTCATGGGCAAAAAGCTTGCCGGTGCGGCCGACGCCGGTCTGAACCTCGTCGAGGATCAGCAGCAGGCCGTTTTCGTCGCAGATCTGGCGCAGCGCCTTCATGAACTCAGGCGTGGCCGGGCGCACGCCGCCCTCGCCCTGCACCGGCTCGATGAGGATTGCGGCCGTCGCGTCGGTGATGGCGGCACGGACGGCGTCGATATCACCGAAGGCCACCTGATCGAAGCCCGGCGCCTTGGGGCCGAAACCTTCGAGATATTTCTCCTGGCCGCCGGCGGCGATGGTCGCCAGCGTCCGGCCGTGGAAGGCGCCTTCGAAGGTGATGATATGGAAGCGCTCGGGATGGCCCTTGGAAAACTGGTAGCGGCGCGCCGTCTTGATCGCGCATTCGAGCGCCTCGGCGCCCGAATTGGTGAAGAACACCTTGTCGGCGAAGGTCGCTTCCGTCAGCCGCTTGGCCAGGCGCTCCTGGCCGGGGATCTCATAGATGTTGGAGAGGTGCCAGACCTTGTCGGCCTGTTCCTTCAGCGCGGCGACCACATGCGGGTTGCTATGGCCGACCGAGGTGACGGCGACGCCGGCGCCGAAATCGAGATATCGCTCGCCGCCTTCGGTGATCAGCCATACGCCCTCGCCTCGCTCGAACCGCAGCGGGGCACGAGAATAGGTGTCATAAAGCGGCGCGGCTTCAGCCATGGCGCGGGTCTCCCGATCAACGTTGTCAAACACAGGACTCCGGCTAAGAAAACCAGGCCCGAAAAATCAAAAATGCCGCCTTGCGGCGGCCAGCGGTACTATTTCCTTTTCGCGCTGCAATGTCAACAAAACTGCGCCCTTAGCGCATGCAGCAAGCTTGTACAGCGGTGTTTTCGACCTTCAACAGGCAATATTGCAGAAATGCCACGCAGCGGCAGCAAGTTGGGGAAAACTCCGAATTCGATTCATCCGGATTCATGCGACTCTTGTCACGGAGTCAGGCTCACACTAGGTTAAAGTTCAATTACTAGACTGCATGCGGCGGAACTAGTCACCAAAATTGATCAAGCGTTTCTTGTTTCGGAGGCTTCCGGGACAACGGTGAGGGATTCTGCCATCACCAACGCAAAAGGTGGAGACAGGGCATGAACTGGACAGACGAGCGGGTCGAGAAACTCAAGAAGCTCTGGGCCGAAGGACTGAGCGCCAGCCAGATCGCGGCGCAACTTGGCGGTGTCAGCAGAAACGCTGTGATCGGCAAGGTTCACCGGCTGAGCCTTCCCGGCCGCGCCAAGGCCGGCGGCACGGCCGCCACGGCGCGCACGCCGAAACGCACGACATCGGCGCCGCGCGCACCGAACTACGCCTCGCGGATCACCACCCGCACCGTCACCCGCCAGCAGGGCGCGACGATGCTGAAGGAAGAGATCGAGATCGAAACGGTCGAGGAAATGGAATACGTGCCGAAGGGCAACGTGGTCGTGCCGATCTCGCGCCGCCTCGGCCTGACGGAACTGACCGAACGCACCTGCAAGTGGCCGGTCGGCGATCCGCTGAAGGACGACTTCCATTTCTGCGGCTGCGAGTCCCCCGACAATTCGCCCTATTGCGGCTACCATCAGAAACTCGCCTACCAGCCGGTCAACGAACGACGCCGGGCGGCGGCCCGGGCGAGCTGAGCGGGTAAGACATTGTCGACATGCGAAAACGGGCTGAAAGGCCCGTTTTTTTGTGTGAGTGTGTTGGGTGTGGCTGCCCCTCATCCGCCTGCCGGCACCTTCTCCCCGCTTGCGGGGCGAAGGGGATATGCCGCAACCTCCCGGTCCTCTCCAACGTCTCGTAGGGCACGTCCCCTCGCCCCGTTTACGGGGGTCCGAAGGACGGGTCGAGACGTGTGGCTCGACCCCGGTCGGTTAGGGTGAGGGGCGGAGCTTGCTCGACTTTGTCAGAATCCCCTCAGGCTTCCATCGAATAACCGGCGCCGCGGACGGTGCGGATGACGTCCTGCATGTTGGAGAAGTTCAGCGCCTTGCGCAGGCGGCCGACATGGACGTCGACGGTGCGTTCGTCGACATAGATGTCGTGGCCCCAGACGCCGTCGAGCAGCTGCGAGCGGGAGAAGACCCGGCCGGGCGACGACATCAGGAATTCCAGCAGGCGGAATTCGGTCGGGCCGAGGCGGACTTCGCGGCTCTTGCGGTGGACGCGATGGGTTTCGCGGTCGAGTTCGATATCGCCGCATTTCAGCACGGTCGACAGCACCTCGGGGCGGGCGCGGCGCAGCATCGCCTTGACGCGGGCGACGAGTTCCGGGGTCGAGAAAGGCTTGACGACGTAATCGTCGGCCCCTGTCGAAAGCCCGCGGACGCGCTCGCTCTCTTCGCCGCGCGCCGTCAGCATGATGATCGGCAGGCGCTCGGTTTCCGGCCGCATGCGCAGGCGCCGGCAAAGCTCGATGCCGGAGACGCCGGGCAGCATCCAGTCGAGGATGAGAAGGTCAGGCGTGCGCTCCTGAAGCCTGATTTCGGCCTCGTCGCCACGAAGGATGGTATCGACCTCGAAGCCCTCAGCTTCGAGATTGTAGCGAAGAAGCACGCTCAGGGCTTCTTCGTCTTCAACAACTGCAACTCTCGGGATCATGCGTGTTGGTCTCCTCGCGCATGATCCTTAAACCGGGGGTGATTTAAGCAATGCATCCTGCGCAAAATCAGAAAAATGGCTGCGACCTCTTTGCGCGCCCCACATGGGCGCGCACGCAATAGGCTGGTGCGCGGTTATTCCGTGACCGCGCCGACGGTGTTGGCGCTGTCATCCTTCGGACGGTCGCCTTCCGGCTGCGCGCCGGTTGCCATGTAATAGATCGTCTCGGCGATGTTGGTGGCGTGGTCGCCGATGCGCTCGATGTTCTTGGCGCAGAAGAGCAGATGCGTGCAGCTGGTGATGTTGCGCGGATCTTCCATCATGTAGGTCAAGAGCTCGCGGAACAGCGAGGTGTACATCGCGTCGATCTCGTTGTCGCGCTCGCGGATCGCACTCGCCTTGTCGGCGGCGCGTGTCGTGTAGACGTCAAGCACTTCCTTGAGCTGGACGAGCGCCAGCTCGGACAGATGCTCGAGGCCGCGGGCGAGCTTGCGGGGAACCCCGGTGCTCTGCACGGCGATGACGCGCTTGGCGGTGTTCTTGCCAAGGTCGCCGACGCGTTCGAGATCGGCGGCGATGCGGATCGAACCCATGATTTCGCGCAGGTCCGCGGCCATCGGCTGGCGGCGGGCGATGGTGACGATCGCCTTGTCGCCGATTTCGCGCTCGGCGTGATCGAGGATCACGTCGTCGGAAATAACCTTCTGGGCGAGCGCAGTATCCCCGTTGACCAGCGCCCGGACGGATTCGGCGACCATCTGCTCGGCCAGGCCGCCCATTTCGGAAATCCGCCTGGACAGGAACTTCAGATCATCATCATAGGCAGAATAAATATGTGTCGATGCCATGGGGCTTTATCCTCGAATAACGGGAAGGCTCGGTGTCGCCAAAATCAGCCGAAGCGACCCATGATGTAGTCCTGGGTGCGCGGATCGTCGGGATTGGTGAACATCTTGTCGGTGTCGTTCTCCTCGACGAGATTGCCGAGGTGGAACATGGCGGTGCGCTGCGAGACGCGCGCGGCCTGCTGCATGGAGTGGGTGACGATGACGATCGTATAGTTCTCGCGCAGCTCGTGGATCAGTTCCTCGACCTTGGCGGTGGCGATCGGGTCGAGCGCCGAGCAGGGCTCGTCCATCAGAATGACTTCGGGGCTGACGGCGACGGCACGGGCAATGCAGAGGCGCTGCTGCTGGCCGCCCGACAGGCCGGTGCCGGATTCATGCACGCGGTCCTTGACCTCGTTCCAGAGGCCGGCGCGCTGCAGGCTGGTCTCGACGATCTGGTCGAGATCGGCCTTCGACTTGGCCAGGCCATGGATGCGCGGGCCGTAGGAGACGTTTTCGTAGATCGTCTTCGGGAACGGGTTCGGCTTCTGGAAGACCATGCCGACGCGGGCGCGAAGTTCGACGACGTCGATATCCGGATCATAGATATCGTCGGTGTCGAGGGTGATCTTGCCGGTGACCCGGCAGCCGTCGATCGTGTCGTTCATGCGGTTCAGGCTCCGCAGGAAGGTCGACTTGCCGCAGCCCGACGGGCCGATCAGCGCAGTTACGGTGTTTTCGCGAATGTTCAGGTTCACGTCAAAAAGCGCGCGCTTTTCACCGTAGTAAACCGAGACATCCTGGCCGATCATCTTATAGGGGACGTTGCTCATCTTCTGATCCAGCGCCTTTTCAACTGCAGCTTCCGTCAACATGTTCATGATCTGTAACTCCGTTTACCAGCGGCGCTCGAAGCGACGACGCAAGAGGATGGCGCCCATGTTCATGACGATCAGGAACAGGAGCAGGACGATGATGGCACCCGAAGTACGCTCGACGAAGGCACGTTCGGCCTCGTTCGCCCACATATAGACCTGCACCGGCAGGGCAGTCGAGGGATCGAGCGGTGTCGTCGGCGCATTGGCGACGAAGGCGACCATGCCGATCAGGAGCAGCGGCGCGGTTTCGCCGAGCGCGTGCGCCAGGCCGATGATCGTGCCGGTAAGGATGCCGGGCATGGCGAGCGGCAGAACATGGTGGAACACCATCTGCATCTTCGAGGCGCCGAGGCCAAGCGCTGCGGCGCGGATCGACGGCGGCACGGCGCGCAGTGCCGCGCGCGTCGCGATGATGATCGTCGGCAGGGTCATCAGCGTCAGCACCAGGCCGCCGACCAGCGAGGCCGAACGCGGCAGGCCGACGAAGTTGATGAAGACGGAAAGGCCGAGCAGACCGTAGACGATCGAAGGGACGGCGGCGAGGTTGTTGATGTTGACCTCGATCAGATCCGTCAGCCGGTTCTTCGGCGCAAACTCCTCGAGATAGATCGAGGCGGCGACGCCGATCGGCAGCGCCAGCACCAGCACGATCAGCATCAGGTAGAGCGAGCCGATGAGGGCGACACCAAGGCCTGCAGCCTCCGGACGGCTGGAATTGCCGTTGACGAAGAGGCCGGTGTTGAACTGCTTGTGGAGAGCGCCGCTCGCCTTCAGCTCGTTCATCCAGCCAACCTGCTTGTCGTTGACCTTGCGGTTCTTCTCATCGACCGAAAGGTCGATCTGGCCCTTGTTGGCGCTATCGACATTGGCGTCGGCGAGCACGGTGACATTGACCGTCTTGCCGATGAGCGACGGATCGGCAACGACCATGTCGCGCAGCTGGATCGGCGCGCCCTTGGAAAGCATGGCGGCTGCGTCCCGCACGTCAGGCTTGCTCGAGGCGTTGATATTCAGCTGCTTGACGATCGCATCGCGCAGCAGAACCGGGTAGTTGGCGGCGATCAGCACCGAAGGGTCGGTCGCACGCTTATTGCCAGGGTCGATCGTCTTCTCGGTGAATTCGATCGGCAGAGTGATCGCCGTCTGCTGGAAGGCGGTGTAGCCCTTGCCGATCACCGTCCACAGCAGGATGAACAGGAAGATCAGGCCGAAGGCGATGGCGGCGATGCCGTAGGCCTGGAACCGGCGCTCGGCGGCGTAGCGGCGCTTGATGCCGATATCGCGGCGGGCTGGCGCCTTGGAGACGGTGACGCCTGATTGCGAGGAAACAATATCCGTCATTCGTACTGCTCCCGGTATTTGCGCACGATGTAGAGCGCATAAATGTTGAGGCAAAGCGTGATGCAGAACAGCGTGATGCCAAGGGCAAAGGCAACCAGCGTCTGGGGCGAGGTGAACTCGAGGTCGCCCGTCAGCTGATTGACGATCTTGACGGTCACCGTCGTCATCGGCTCGAAGGGGTTGATCTGGATGCGGGCGGCGACACCGGCGGCCAGCACGACGATCATGGTTTCGCCGATGGCGCGCGAGGCGGTCATCAGAAGCGCGCCGACGATGCCGGGAAGAGCCGCGGGCAAGACCACTTTCTTGATGGTTTCGGAGCGTGTAGCGCCAAGACCGAGCGAACCATCACGCAGCGTCCGCGGCACGGCGGTGATGATGTCGTCCGACAGCGAGGAGACGTAGGGGATCAGCATGATGCCCATGACGATGCCGGCGGTCAGAACGCTCTGCGCCTGAATGAAGTTGGTGTAGTTGCCGGAGAGCAGGCCGCTGATCTGAGCGGAGAAATCGCGCAGGAACGGACCGACGGTGACGAGCGCAAAGAAGCCGTAGACGATCGTCGGAATGCCGGCGAGCACTTCAAGCAGCGGCTTGGCGACCCCGCGCAGTTTCGGCGAGGCGTATTCGGCCATGTAGATGGCGGCGAAGAGGCCGACCGGAACGGCGACCAGCATGGCGACCAAGCCGATATAAAGCGTGCCGAGCAGCAGCGGGATCAGGCCGAACTGGCCGAAGGACGAGCTGCCGGCGCCGGCAAAACGCGGATCCCAGACAGTGCCGAAGAAGAAGTCGGCGGCGGGAACGGCGGCAAAGAAGCGGGCGGCTTCCGACAGCATGGAGAATACGATGCCGATCGTCGTCAGGATGGCGATCGACGAGGCGAGCAGCAGGCCCCAAAGCATGACGCGCTCGACCCGATTGCGGGCGCGGAAGCGCGGCGCGATGGCGCGCAGTGCATAGAAGGCGCCGGCAATGGCGAGAATGAAGACCACCGCCGTCATGGAAAGGCGGCTCGTCATGCTCATGGCGTTGAGCGTCTTGGCGGCATCGAGCATGTAAGGCAGCGGCTGGCCGGCAAGCGGCACGCCCTTTTCGCTGAGCTTGGCCTGCAGGGCGGCCGGATCGCCGGCGACCGCTGCGGTTTCATCCGCGCTCAGCATCGTCAGGCCGCGGGCGACCGTCGCCACCATCGAATAGCCGAGATCCTGCTCGACACCGGCTTGCGCCTTGACGTCGTCAGGGAAGTGGCTTCGAACCGAGGACTGGATGATGCCCGGGCTAACCGAGAGCCAGACGCAAAGGACGATGAGGGCGGGAAGAACCGCCCAGATCGCCGCATAGGCGCCGTAATAGGCCGGCCGTGAATGCAATGCGGAGGACCGGCCTCCGGCAAGTGCTGAGGCCCGGCTGCGCGCGACCAGATAGGCGGCGGCGCCGATCACCACAAGGCACAAAAGTATGATGGATGTGCTCATTCGTTACGTCCCCAGGCCCGTAGCCCCCAAAGCCCGGCAGCTTCATCAGCCTGCCTTCAGCTTCCAATCATGCGGAATGAATTCAACCCTGCAGCACCGGAAACGCCGGCGCGCAAAGGGATAAGGCAATGCCGGCGCGGCTTTGCAGCGCCGCGCCGGCAAAGTCATTACATGGATTTACCGGCTTCGACGTCCTTGCGGATCGCGTCACGCTCGGCATCCGGAGCGGCAACGAGGCCGTATTCGACGAGCGGGCTGTCGGGGCCGATCATCTGGTCGGATACGAAGAAGTTGACGTATTCCTTCAGGCCCGGAACGGCGCCGAGATGTGCCTTCTTGACGTAGAAGAACAGCGGGCGGGAAACCGGGTAGGTGCCGTTGGCGATCGTTTCCGTGGAGGGAACGATACCGCTCATGCTGGCAACCTTGAGCTTGTCAGCATTGTTTTCATAGAAGGACAGGCCGAATACGCCGACGCCGGTCTTGTTGGCGGCGATGCGGGCGAGCGTTTCCGGATAGTCGCCGTCGATGTCGACAGCAGCGCCGTCCTTGCGGACTGCGACGCAGGCCTTGCCCTGAGCGGCCTTGTCGGCGATTTCCTTGGCGATCACGTCGAGTGCGCCAGAGGCTTTGCAGCCGGCAGCGAGGACGTTCTGTTCGAAGACTTCGCGGGTGCCGTGTTTTTCGCCCGGGATATAGGCAGCGATATCAACAGCCGGAAGCTTCGGGTTGACTTCCGACCACTTCTTGTAGGGGTTGGCGACGAGCTTGCCGTCGACGACGACCTGGGCTGCGAGGGCCTTGTAGATGTCTGCGGGAACGTAGGCGACATCCGGGTTGGAAGCGTCGGTTGCGAAGACGATGCCGTCATAACCGATCTTGACTTCCTGAATGTCCGTCACGCCGGCAGCCTTGCAGGCTTCGGCTTCGTTCTTGTTGATCGGACGCGAAGCGTTGGCAATGTCGATGGTGTCTTCGCCAACGCCCTTGCAGAATTCCTTCAGACCAGCGCCCGTGCCGCCGGATTCAACGACCGGCGTCTTGAAGTTGGTGAAGGTTTCACCGAAGGACTCGGCAACGATCTTTGCGTAAGGCAGGACGGTGGACGAACCAGCAACCTGAATCTGGTCGCGGGCGACGGCAGCGCCAGCGAAAGCGGCGGTTGCAGCGAGCGCGGCAACGGTGAGCTTGAAGGTGTTCATTAGAAATCTCCCGGCATTTGGGCTTGTGTGAGTGCGGCCTTTCGAGAGGCCCTCGCAGTGCCTTTTTTCATCGGCGGGACTCTCTTAGCGCTGTAAGCCTCGTCCTTTTATGTCAAATCGGTGAAACATTTGTGACAGATTAAGTAGTTGATATTAAATCATAAATTATACAGCATTCAGCCAATCACGTCGGTGGCCGGCAAAGTTGGACCGCATACTCGACCTGGCATTGCAAAATTTTTCATAAGCGGCCTGTCGGTTGCCGGACGCCCGCAAACGGGCGAAGGGCACGTGCCGCTACCTCTCGACTCCCTCTTCTCCCCTCGGGGAGACGGGACCCGCAACCTCTCCGCCCCTCGCAGACCTCGCATAGGACACGTCAGAAGCGCACCGTAAAATCGGTGCCCTTGCCGACCTCGGACTTGACGATCAGCCGTGCCCTGTGGCGAGTGAGGATGTGCTTGACGATGGCAAGGCCGAGGCCGGTGCCTTTTTTCGATCGGCTGTCCTCGATGCTGACGCGATAGAAGCGCTCGGTCAGGCGCGGCACATGCTCGGCCGGAATGCCCGGGCCCTGGTCGATGATGCTGACCTCGACCGGCTGGCCGGCGCCGTTCTTCAGCCAGACATCGACGGTCTTGCCCTCCTGGCCGTATTTGCAGGCGTTTTCCATCAGGTTCTCGAACACCTGGACAAGCTCGTCGCGGTCTCCCAGAACCTCGACCTTGCCGTCGGGCAAATGCAGGTTGATGTCGACGCCGACATCGCTTGCCAGCGGCACCAGCGCATCTCTGACATGGCCGAGCAGCGGCACCAGGTCGATCTTTTCATCCGGCGCGATGTGCGATTTCAGCTCCAGCCGCGACAGCGACAGCAGGTCGTCGACCAGCCTGCTCATGCGCGTCGTCTGATCGAACATGATGGCGAGAAAACGCGCCTGCGCCTTGAGATCGTTCTTCGCCGGTCCCTGGATCGTCTCGATGAAGCCGCGCAGCGAGGCAAGCGGCGTGCGCAGCTCATGGCTGGCATTGGCGACGAAATCCGACCGCATGCGGTCGATGCGGCGGACCTCTGAAATATCGCGGAAGGAAAGGATGAAGTAGCGCTCTCGCGCGCCCTCTTCGGCCGAAAATTCGACGGGCGCGCTGCGGACGATATAGACGCGCTCGGAGGGCAGCCGCTCGGCATGCTCGATCTGGTTCGGCGCGTTGGTGGCGATGGTTTCTCGCACCATATCGAGCACGCCGGGCGAGCGCAGGCGGGCCGATATATGGGCGCCGAGCGCCACCTCGCCGAAGGCCTTTTCAGCCGCCCGGTTCTGGAACAGCACCGAGGCGTCGTCCGACAGCACCATGACCGGGATATCGAGGCCGGAGAGCGTGGCGGACACTTCAGGCAGGCGGCTTGGCGGCGCCTCCGGCGCAATCTCCACCGGCTCGGCGGGTTCGTCCTTGATGACGGGCGCCTCGTTGAAAAGCGCGGTGACGATCATGATCAGCAGGAGGCCAAGCACAACCCACTTGTTCATGCCGGCGGCAAGCGCGGCGAGCGCGCTGAGGATCGCCGCCAGCAGCACCGGCCGCTCGCGCCGGATGCGCGCCAACAGGCTCTTTCTCCACGGAGTTTCGTCTTGCAAGTGTCCTCGCGGCGTCGATTCGTTTTTGTTAATATTGAACTCTGCCTGATAGCGGCAATTCATGACAGAAGTTTTCGGGCTGCCGCTCTGATGCGAAAGGCCGCAGCCGAAACCCACGAAAAAATATCGGCGAATGCGAAAGATTTGATTTCCAACGGTAAATATGTTCGCCTGCGAGAAAGAACCGATCGGGCTTAAGGAGGAGCATATGGCCGAGACCGTCGAAAACAGGGCCGTGGAGCTGGAGATCCGCGGAAAGAACCGCACCTTCGATGTCGACGATCCCATCCTGCCGGACTGGGTGGACGAACACGCGCTGGAATCCGGCGACTTTCCTCACAAGAAGAAGCTGAAGGAAGAGGACTATGTGGAGCAATTGGAAAAGCTGCAGGTAGAACTCGTCAAGGTACAGTTCTGGCTGCAGGCATCCGGCAAGCGGGTGATGGCGCTGTTCGAAGGCCGCGATGCGGCCGGCAAGGGCGGGGCGATCTCGGCCTCCTCGGAGAATATGAACCCCCGCCTTGCGCGCGTCGTGGCGCTGACCAAGCCGACCGAGCGCGAACAGGGGCAATGGTATTTCCAGCGTTATGTCGCGCAGTTCCCGACCGCAGGCGAGTTCGTGCTGTTCGACCGCTCCTGGTACAACCGCGCCGGCGTCGAGCCGGTCATGGGCTTCTGCACGCCGCAGCAATATGAGGATTTTCTCAAACAGGCGCCGCAGCTCGAAAAGATCATCGCCCATGAGGGTATCTTCTTCTTCAAATTCTATCTCGATATCGGCCGCGAAATGCAGCTGAAGCGCTTCCACGACCGCAGGCACGATCCGCTGAAAGTCTGGAAGCTCTCGTCGATGGACATCGCCGCGCTGACGAAATGGGGCGACTACAGCGAAAAGCGCGACCGGATGCTGAAGGAAACCCATACGGATTTCGCGCCCTGGACGGTGATCCGCGCCAACGACAAACGGCGGACGCGCCTCGAACTCATCCGCCACATGCTGAACAGGATGGATTATGACGGCAAGGACGAGAAGGCGCTCGGCGAAGTCGACAAGGAGATCATCGGTTCAGGACCCGGATTCCTGAAATAAAAGCCGGGCCATTGGCTTCGCCGAGGCTGGCACAAAATCACCGCGCGCTCGCGCTACTTGCCACACAGGCTCCCCACCCTCCGTCGTCCTCGGGCTTGACCCGAGGACCCATGCGGGTGAGCACTTCATTTCTGTTGAACTGAGGCGACCGCCGCCCAACAAATTCAAGCGAAGCGCTTGCGGCATGGATACTCGGGTCAAGCCCGAGTATGACGGAGAGTGGGGGGCGAGATGAGCAAGAGGCGAGACGCCCGGAAGAATTTCACCAAATGAGCCAGCGGTTTTGCGTGAGGATCGCGTAAAATAAAAGGTGGCAATTCCACATTATTGCCCCGGCAGGATGCGGATGGCGAAGAGGTTGATGCCGCGCGCCTTGCCGTCGAGATCGCTGTTGATCGTCAGCGTGCCCGGCGCATTCGGCGCCAGCGAACGGTCGAACTTCACCTGCAGCAGCGCATCCGACTTTTCGCGGGTGACGTTGAAGCGATGGCGGGCGCAATTGCCGAGCGACTGGAAATTGCATTCGACGGTAACCTGCGTCGGCTCGTCGCTTGTGGATTGCAGCGTCAGTGCGATGGTCGAGGATTTGCCGGCAAGCTGCTGCAGCACCGAGGCGGGAACGCTGATCGAGATATTGCCGTCGGCGGCACCACTTTGCGAAATCAGGCGGACGGCGGGGCCGTCATTCTCGGCGATCTTTTCGGTGCGCGCCCGCGGGCCGCTCTGGACCTTGTCGGCGTCATCGGGCTTGAAGACGGGGATCCAATCGGCGGAAAAGCTGTTCTGCGGATCGATGGTCACCGGCTCGTCGGTGTGAGGGGCCGCATTTCCGGCGCTGTCGTCATTGCCGGTGAAATCCTCGGGCTGGGTGCTCGCCGGCGGATTGGCGACGCTGGTGTCGCGCTCGGCGGCCGTCAGCAACAGGCCCGACGTATGCGCCCACCAGGCGCCGATACCGATGAAGGCGAGCAGGACGCACCAGACGAGAAGCCTGGAAAAGAACTTGCGCGGCTTGCGGCGGCCTGCCGCCCGCTCCGGACGGAAATCCATGTCGGTGGCGCGCTGGCCACGGCCAAGCCGCTCCTCGCCAACGGGGGCGGCGGCGAGATGGTCGGCACTGCCGGCACGCACGTTGTCGAGGCTGAAATCGTCGCCGCGGCTATGGGCTACCTCGGGAGCGCGGGTTTCGCCTGCGGCCACGGGGCTGTCGATCTGGTTGTCGATATCACCCGCATCCGCTTGATGAACCGGCGGCGCCGGCATTTCGACGACGGGCGGCACTGGCACCTCAGGCGGCCTCTGGCGCGGGTGAAGGCGGTCGCGCTCCTCGCTTTCGATGGCGTGGATGGTGCTTTCCAGGCGATGGCGATGATGGGCAACGACCTCGGTATCGGTAATATCCTGCTTGCGCAGGCCGGCTTCAAGCGCCTGGCGGGCCGACTGATAGATCCTCGCTCGAACCTCCGGATTGTCGCGATCGGAATTATCGAGCGCTGTTCTGATGGCCGTTTCTAATCCGCTCACTTCAAGTCCTTCACCTTGAACCCGGCATCGGACTGCAATCCCCGCCGTTCTCCATCAAAATTCGGTAGCGGCAAGTGCGGCAAACCGCAAGCCTTGCAGGCCCGGCTGCAGCGGATCGGCGGGGATAATCGCCAGGTTTCGCCGCTTGCGGACCTTATTCCATTGGCTCTGTCGGCCGCTTATATTCCGGCAGAAATCGACGAAGGCGTGGCAGCCGCTCTTTTATCGCCTTTTCTTCTCTGTTAAGAGATTGACGTTTTCGTAAACGTCAATGGATGCACAAACCATGGCCCTGCCCCCGATCCTCAGCGACAAATTGAGACTGCCGGTCATCGGCTCGCCGCTGTTCATCATCTCGCATCCCAAGCTGACGCTGGCGCAATGCAAGGCGGGCGTCATCGGCGCGTTTCCAGCGCTGAACGCCCGGCCGGAGAGCCAGCTCGACGAATGGCTGGCCGAGATCACCGAAGAGCTCGCCCGCCACGACGCCGCCCATCCCGACAGGCCGGCTGCCCCCTTTGCCGTCAATCAGATCGTCCATATGTCGAACAAGCGGCTGGAGCACGATCTGTCGCTCTGCGTCAAATACAAGGTGCCGATCGTCATCTCCTCGCTCGGCGCCGTGCCGGAGGTCAATGCCGCCGTGCATTCCTATGGCGGCATCGTGCTGCACGACATTATCAACAACCGCCACGCCCATTCGGCAATCCGCAAGGGGGCCGACGGGCTGATCGCGGTGGCGGCCGGGGCCGGCGGCCATGCCGGCACGCTGTCGCCCTTTGCGCTGATCCAGGAGATCCGCGAATGGTTCGACGGACCGCTGCTGCTCGCCGGCGCGATTTCCACCGGCGGCGCCATTCTCGCCGCAGAGGCGATGGGCGCCGACATGGCCTATATCGGCTCGCCCTTCATCGCCACCGAAGAGGCCCGCGCCACCGAGGCCTACAAGCAGGCGATCGTCGAAGGGGCTGCCGGCGATATTGTCTATTCCAACTATTTCACCGGCGTGCATGGCAATTATCTCAAGCCGTCGATCGTGGCCGCCGGCATGGACCCGGACAACCTGCCCGCTGCCGACGTCTCGAAGATGGATTTCGAACAGGCGGTCGGCGGCGCCAAGGCCTGGAAGGACATCTGGGGCAGCGGCCAGGGCATCAGCGCCATCAAGGCCGTCGAGCCGGTGGCCAAACTCGTCGACCGGCTGGAGGCCCAATACAAGGCGGCGCGCGCCCGGCTGGCGCTCTGAACCGGCTCTCGCCGCCCCTGCCCTCTTTTTTGCCAAAGCCATGACAGGGTGCTTGAAATCTTCGGACAATGGCTGTATCAGCGCCATGCAAATCGCGGGCCGCATGCTTCGGCCGTGAAATGCCGCTTTAGCTCAGGTGGTAGAGCACATCATTCGTAATGATGGGGTCGCAGGTTCGAGTCCTGCAAGCGGCACCAGTTCTTTCAGATTTCAGTAGATTCTTGAGATGGCACGCCGAGGTGCGGTGATGCCTCAACGCCATCCGCGGCGCCTCGGGTTGTCGTTCCTGGGCGTTGGTGCGGCATCCTCCGACGGACCTCATCCTGAGGTGTGCAGCCCGCAGGGCGGAGCCTCGAAGGACACGCCGCAAGGTTGCTCCTTGCATGCGGCTGCTGTCGGCGCGCCCGCCTCGCCCTTCGAGGCCCCTGCGGGGCACCTCAGGATGAGGCTCTCTTGGGGTACTGCGCCGGGCTACTCCTCCATGCTCACGCGGTGAGCTGCAACGCTTGCCATAGCACGTATACGCTCTGCTATATTTCTACTATCACGCCATTCTTTAAGGTAGATTCATATTGTTGAGATTGCTTATTTTACGATGGGAATTCCCACTGATTCCAGCGCTCTTCGCGCTGGCATCCCACCTCACCTTTGTATTCCAAGAGTTCTATAAACCTGGCCCGAAAAGCTGGGAGACCTCGATCCTTTGCGTCCCTATTTTGGCTTATGTTTATGCGAATGTTTTGTCGATCCTCGTAGAGCGGACGCCCGCTTCAATGCTGTTGGCATCACTCGCGACGGCACTTCCGTCCGCATGTCTGGCAATCTATTTCTTCTACTCGCGCCAGATTAGACGCAAACCTGACCCGCAGATTTCAACCCTCAAGATGTTAGGCTATGCGCTTGCAGGCCTGGCCCTCATTGCAATAGCGGCTTATGGCCTCGCCGAAATCCCCGCATGCACTGACGCAAAGTGCCGGCGCGGGGCCGAGTTATTTGGCCATGTCGAGTTTGGCAGGTATTACCTGATCTGCCTTGTTGGCGGAATGATCGGCATGTCCTCCCTTCTACTTCTCCATGACGCTTTGAGGCGGTTTTTCAAGTTGGCTAGCAAATGATCCCGGGGTTTTGCGCCCTGGCCGGCCTCATCCGCAGAGCATTTGCGATAGCGCCGGGACTCCCTTTTATTGCCATCAAACGACCGTGAAAACCGCACCCGCGACAGGAACATGCCGCCGCCGAGCAGGTTCTTCCCTTGAGGCAACAAGCACGGAGAACATCATGTCCTGCAAACTCATCGCAATATCCCTCCTTTCCATCGGCTTTGCCGGCTCGGCTATGGCGCAGACGGCAGGCGGTGCGAATTCCAACGGGCGGCTTTCGGTGGCGCCTGTTATCGGCGGCTCGGGAAGCTCCAGCGGTTCGGCTGGCACCGGATCCGCCGGCACTGGCGCTGCGGGCAGCGGTTCCGTCGGCACCGATCCCGGCGCGACCGGCAGCACGAGCGGCAATGGCGGCGTCGAGCTCAACAGCGGCCGCAGCACGATCAATCCCGGCGGGGTCAATCCCGATCTCAAGCCGACGCCGGGTTGCACCGCCGGTTCCGGGGATACCGGCTCGGGCGGCGAGGCCTGCCCGCAGTGAGGATAGGCGGATGTCCGCCTGATAGGATGAGGGCCGGGGGCTGAGCGCCGGGCCTTCGTTTCGGCTGCCGCGAGAACTGCTTTGCCGACCAGTTTTCAGAACGTAATACTACCGCATCCCTCCGCGAGCGGCGATCGCCCTACCAGCCTGCCATTTTTTCGGCGGAAGGCGACAGAGACTCAGCTTTTCATTGCCAGGCCGGCCACCGTGTAAATGGGAGGAAGCATCGGCTCGGACGGCTTGCCGATCGCCTTTAGGTAGGTAATGTTGCGACATGGGTTCAAATCAGATTGAAAGCCGCCCTCTTGCAGTCTCCCAAATTCCAGTTCCTCCAACAAGACCTTAAAGATGTCTTCTCTGCTCCGCTGATGCGCGAAGAATGGAAGAAGCGCGTTCGCTATCAACTTAGAAAACAACTTGTATTCGATGCGATCGAGTATCGTGACTATAACGACAATTTAACGAGGTTGATCTCTCAGATTCAGAGAGAGGTTCTGTCCGGAGAGTACATTGTCAGAAAGCCAAAGAGGTTTTTAGCGGAGAAATCTCGCGGTTTATGCCGCCAAATGACGTTGGTCCATCCCAGAGATTTGCTTGTTTTAGAGCGACTCTCCAGAAGTATTTTCTTCGAACTGAAATCGAAGGCACCCAGCAAGGCAGCATTCTTTGAGCCAGACGATGGAAATTTTGTTAAAGGCTTTCAGCAGAGCGACCACCAGTATGGCTCATTTGCAAGTTGGAAGCGATTTCAAAAAGCGGTTTTCGGCTTCGCAAACGAAAATAACTATATTGTCATCACCGACGTCGCAAATTTCTATGATTTCATTAATTTTCAGCACCTTAGGAACATAATCGCCTCTCTGGCCAACATTCGGGAGGGAGTATTAGATCTTTTGATCCACGTCTTAAATCGTATGACCTGGACACCTGACTTCATGCCTCTGACGCAAATTGGAATGCCTCAGATCGAGACTACGGCGACGCGGGTTCTAGCGAACGCTATGCTGTATGAAGTTGACAAAGTCTGTGAAAATTCAGCCGTTTCGAACTATGCGAGATTCATGGATGACATGGACATTGGCGTTGACACGTTGGCTGCGGCAAAGGCCATCGTGCGTGATTTGGACCTGACTCTTCAGTCTCGTCAACTACGCTTAAACTCCTCCAAAACGCGCATTCTCTCTCAGCCCGAAGCGTTCGATCACTTTTGTGTTGAAGAGAACTCGGAATTGACGGTGTTTGCGGATGCGATAGCGAAGGGCGACAAATCTCAGACCATTCAAGTTTCGATCGCTTCAACCTACGAGCTTTGGCTTGACCGGAAAGACCAAGGAGAACCGGGAGCGAAATCCCCATTCAGAAGAGACAACGGATCCAAGATTCATAAATTTATTTTCAGCCTGATGCATGAGTGCGGCTGTAACATACCGGACGCCGATCTGATCTGGCTTATTAAAAACAGTCCTGCGATGAGATCGACTGCACTCCGGTATCTTGCTTACTCAAGTAGCAACAATGCCGCATTTTCTGAAATCAGTAATTTTATATTCAGTGGGGTATTTGTAGATGACGCTTCATTCGTTGATATAACTGGCTACCTCCTGCACGCGAGATTTCGGCGGGCGGATAACCTGATCCAACTAGTTCGTAAATTTTGTAAAATCGCAGCCCAAAGAGGCGGCGTCGGTCTTCACGGCGCAATTTTTGTCGCCAGTAAATTCCTATCGAGAGAGGAGATTACTACACTACTCGTAACGAATATCGGAAAGATAGCGGAAGATTTCTGGTTGTGTCGAGCCGCAGCTGGAACTTCACCGCGCTTTATCCACACACCGGATTGGAGCAAGTTTCATGACGCAATCAGAAAGTTAGAGAGTGAAGACGCGTACTCGGTCTTCAATCATTTTGACAACCTTTGCAGCGAATCGAATATATCGCAGTCTCAAAAGTCATATTTGACTGCGTCAAACGACAGCTACCCGCAGAAGATTTACTTTCCGAAAGTTCTTTCCCTTCTCGCAATCTCTAAGAATAAAGAAATCAAGAAAATCTTTCCGCAAATGCATGCTCTGCATCCCGCCCTCAAAGGCGACCCATTCTTTCGCCAAATGGGATTCTAATTGCTGGCAGTCGAGTAAATATTAGTTCCAATCAATCCGCCCCTTAGTGGCAGTTTGTGGAGGGAACAATCCCACCACCGGGCTGGTTCTCCTTTCAAGGCAAAAGGATGGAGAAAACAACGGTTAGCGTGAGAACTGCTTTACCGGCCGGTTTCCAGGACGTAATAGTACCGCATCCCTCCGCAAGCGGCGATCGCCCGACCCAGCCTGCCATTTTCCGGCGTCCGCGGAGCACCCGAAGAGGTTGTCATGTCGAATGCAGCGCATCGCTCGAACCGCGTGCTTGTCGTCGCGACCATCATGTTCGCAACCTTCATGGTGGCGATCGAGGCGACGATCGTGGCGACCGCGATGCCGCGCATCGTCGGGCAGCTCGGCGGTTTTTCCTATTACAGCTGGGTGTTTTCGGCGTTTCTGCTGGCGCAGTCGACGACGACGGTGATCTACGGCAAGCTTTCCGACATCTTTGGGCGCAAGCCGGTGCTGATCGGCGGCATCCTGATCTTCCTTGTCGGCTCTTTGCTCTGCGGGCTTGCCTGGTCGATGATGTCGCTGGTGCTGTTCCGGCTGCTGCAGGGGCTTGGCGCCGGCGCCATCCAACCGGTGACGATGACGATCATCGGCGATCTGTTCAAGCTCGAGGAGCGCGGCCGCGTGCAGGGCGCGATGGCGACCGTCTGGGCGACGTCGGCCGTCGTCGGGCCGCTTGCCGGCGGCATTATCGTCCACAATATTTCCTGGGCCTGGATCTTCTGGATCAACCTGCCGATCGGCATTCTCTCGATCGTCGCCTTCATGATCTTCCTGAAGGAGGAGGTGGCGCACAAGCAGGCAAAGATCGATTACCTCGGATCGGTGCTGTTTTCGATCTCGATCGTCGCGCTGCTCGTCATGCTGACGGAAACCGATGCGAGCGCCTGGATCCTGCTGTCGCTTTTCGCCGTCTTCATCATTGCGGGCCTTCTCTTCCTCGCCCAGGAGAAGCGGGCGCCGGAGCCGATCATTTCGATCCCGCTCTGGAGCCGCCGGCTGATCGCCACCAGCAATGCGGCAACGCTCTTGGCCGGCATGGCGCTGATCGGGCTTTCCACCATCCTGCCGATCTATGTGCAGGGCGTGCTCGGCCGCTCGCCGATCGTTGCCGGCTTCACGCTGACCATGCTCGTCGTCGGCTGGCCGCTGGCGGTGATGCTTTCCAGCCGCTTCTATAAAGCCTTCGGCATCCGCCGCACATTGCGCGTCGGCAGCCTGCTGTTTCCGTTCGGCGCCTGTTTCCTGCTGTTCCTGACACCGGAAAGTTCGCCGGCGCTTGCCGGCGCCGGCTCCTTCTTCATGGGCTTCGGCATGGGCCTGATCAGCCTCACCAGCATCGTGCTGGTGCAGGACAGCGTCGAATGGTCGATGCGCGGCAGCGCCACCGCCTCGATCATCTTTGCCCGCAGCCTCGGCAATACGCTCGGCGCCACCGTGCTCGGCGCCATCCTCAATGCCGGCATCAATCATTATGCCGGCGGCGAGGCGGCGGCCGGCCTGCACGAGGCGCTGAACCAGCCGACCGGGCTTTCGGCGCTTGCCGCCGATCCGGCGATCCGCGCCGTCTTCAATGCGGCCTTGCACTGGAGCTTCTGGGGCGTGGTGGTCGTCGCGGTGCTGACCTTCTTCACCACCTGGCTGATCCCGGTCGGGCATGGCCGGAAAAGCGAAGGCGCGGCCGTCGCAAGCGAGGCGACCTCGCATTAGGCGGTTCGATGCTCAAGCCCGGGCTGACACGCCATCCCCGATATCGAAGCGAGTAATCTTGTCGCCTTCGATGCGGAAGATATGCGTGACGGTCTTGTCCCGCAGGCCGTGGGTTTGTCCCTGCAGCGGCCGGCCGTCCAAATCGAAGACCGACTGGATCACCTCGACAGCGAGGGCGCCATCTTCGGTTTTTTCGAATGCGACCGGCTCGACATGCGGGCTGATGACGGCCCACTGACCAGTCCAATAATCGCGCACGGCCTCGCGACCATGGATATGGCCGCCCTCCATGCCGTTGGCCCAGGCGACGTCATCGGCAAGGACGGCAAGGACCGCGTCGATGTCTCTCGCATTGAAGCTGGCATAAATGCGCTTGATCATCTCAACATCATTTTGCGGCATATCGCTTCCCCGATGATGATTGAAACATTCGCTGTCGAAACGGCATTGTCGAAGGCCGTTCATGGAGATATATACGTGCATATATATCTTGTGGTCAAGCGGGTGAAGTGGGGGAAGCGGATGGGCGAAGACGTGCTTTCAACACCAGGGCATCTCATCAGTCTTGCGGCGCGGGGCTTTGCTCGGCTGAGCGAGATGCGCCTCAAACCGCTCGGCTTCGGTGTCGGCCAGTTGCCGGTGCTGGTGGCGCTTGGAGATGGCAAGGCAAGCACGCAGCGCGACCTCGCCCGCTTTGCCAGGGTGGAGCAACCGCCGATGGCGCAGATGCTCGCCCGCATGGAGCGGGATGGCTTGATCGAGCGGACGCGCGACCCCGCCGACGGGCGCAGCAGCCACATCGTACTGACGAAGGCGGCACGAGAGGGTATGCCGGCAGCCATTGCGGCCTTGTTCCACGGAAACAGCGAGGCATTGGCCGGGTTTACGGAGGCGGAAGCAGTGCAGCTCGTCGAACTGCTCAGGCGGCTGATCGACAACCTGGATCGGATTGCCGGCGCTGAGGCTTCGGCGGGCGAGCGGTAACAGCCGGATCCTCGGCGCAGGTTTAAAGGCAATATTGGACTTATGAGAGGAACGCTCATGCACAAAGGATCCTGTCTATGTGGCGCTGTAACTTTTGAGATCGAAGGCGATCTGCAAGCGCCGGACGCATGCCACTGCTCCAAATGCCGAAAACAATCCGGACACTTTTTCGCTTCAACCGACGTGCCTCGACGTCAGATCACGATCCGTGGAGGCGAAAGCGTCACCTGGTATCAATCCTCGGAAAAGGTGAGGCGTGGATTTTGCGCGGTATGTGGATCATCGCTGTTTTGGGATCCGCCGCATCGAGACTGGATTGCTGTCGCGATGGGTGCATTTGACAGCCCGACCGAAACCAAACTGAAAATGCATATCTTTGTCGCCGATAAAGGCGACTATTACGATATCACCGACAACTTGCCCCAGAATGAGCAATAGAAAACGCTGGCCCACCGGGCACCGCGACCAAGCGAAGGTCAGTTTCTATTCAGGGGCTGCGCGTCTTGTTCAAGGCCGTGCCGGCCTTTCGCGGCGAGCGGCGGTTCTCCAAAACGCGTGACAGCAAGGTCCGTTTTCTCTTGCGCTTGATCAGGTCGATATCGCTGACGAGCTTTGCGCCGCCCTCGCGCCGCTCCAGGGTGATCTTGCGACTATGGAAGACCTCGAGCTCGGCGCGATGGGCGACGCTGATGATGGTCACCTCGGGCAATTCCTGGATCACCATCTGCATCATCCGGTCCTGGCTCTTTTCATCGAGTGCCGAGGTTGCTTCATCGAGCACGATAATATCCGGCGTATGCAGCAGCAGGCGCGCAAAGGCGAGCCGCTGCTTTTCGCCGCCCGACAGGGTCTGGTCCCATGGCGCGTCTTCTTCGATCTTGTCGTTCAGGTAAGCCAGTCCGACCTTGTCGAGAGCCGCCTTGATCTCATCCGAGGTCCAGCTGTCGGCAGCGCCGGGATAGGCGACGGCGCGGCGCAGCGTCCCGGAGGGAATGTAGGGTCGTTGCGGCAGCATGAACAAGCGCCGGTCGGCGTGGAAATTGACGCTGCCGTCACCCCAGGGCCAAAGACCGGCGATCGCCCGCACCAGCGTGCTCTTGCCCGAGCCGGATTCTCCGGAGACGAGCACCCGCTCGCCGGGTTCGATCGCCACCTGGGTTTCCGTGACCACGGCGGTGCCGTCGTCGAGCGATACCGAGAGGTCGTTCAGGCTCAGCATCGCCTCGCCTTCCGTCTCGCCGCGCTTGATGCGGCCGAGCGCGTCACTCTGTTCGGCCCGCTCCAGCCCGTCGAGCGACATCATCAGCGACGCGATACGTCGTGCGCAGGCGTTCCAATCGGCAAGGCGGGGATAGTTGTCGACCAGCCATCCGAACGCACCCTGGACGATGGCGAAGGCTGAGGCTGCCTGCATGACCTGGCCGAGCGTCATGCTGCCTTCGAGAAATTTTGGAGCGCAGAGCAGGACCGGCACGACCGGGGCAATCAGCATGGATCCATGCGACACCAGCGTCGTGCGCATGTGCTGGCGGGCCAGCAGCGCCCATTGCCCGAGCACATTGGTGAAGGTCTTGTGGAGGTCGTTGCGCTCCTCCTCTTCGCCGCCGAGCAAGGCGATGCTCTCGCCGTTTTCCCGCACATGCGTCAGCGTGTAGCGAAATTCGGCTTCGGTTTGATTTTTGGCCTCGGAGACCTGGACGAAACGGCGACCGATGAACGCCATCGAACTGGAGGTGATCGCGGCATAGAGAACCGCGGTGACGACGAGAAAGCCGGGAATGGTGACGGTGAAACCGGCGATCGGCAGCGTCAACGCCCCGCCGATCGTCCAGAGCACGACGATGAAGGTCGAGGCGGCCAGGAATGCGGAAATGACCCCGGCAATGAAATCGACGGGGGCTTCGGTGGCAATCCGCAAATCTTCCGAAATACGCGCCTCGGGGTTCTTGTGGTCGCCGCCGATCAGGTTCAGTTGATAATAACGGCCGTTTGCCAGCCAGCGCCCGATGACCGCGGTCGTCAGCCAGGAACGCCAGCGGCGCTGGATCATCATGCGAAGCGCCACCTGGGTGGTGACAACAGCGACGGTGCCGAGCACCAGCGGCACGAAGACGGCGCTCAGGAAATAGACGGTGCCGGCATCGTGTCGCTCGATGGCGTCGAAAATCCCCCGGTTCCACAGATTGATTCCATATTGGAAGCCGACATTGATGCCGATCAGGGCCAACAGACCGATTGTGCAAGGCCAGGCGAACTTGTCGCCGCCGCGGCCCCAGTAATGGCGCGCGCTGATCCAGAACCGCTTGAGCAGATACTTCTTGCGCGCCTGCTCGGCCTCCTCGGGCGTGAGTTCCGGACCGGGTTCAATTACATCCGGCGGGGGGACTTCTGGCGGTGGGACATCTGGCGGCGGCACGGCCTCGGCAGTCGATGGCTTCTCCTCAGCCGCCGTCTCGGAACCCTGCGGTTCGGTATCGTCGACCGATTTCGGTTTAGGTTTTGCGCCGCTCATAAGCACGATAACGGCTTATTGATCAGAAGGTTTCATGATGCCCGACGTTTAGCGTTGTGCCGTGTGGCCCCCTCATCCGGCCCTGCGGGCCACCTTCTCCCCGGTGGGCTATTAGATTCACACATCGGATAAGATCCAATAATTTCAATAGCTTGCATCTGGACGAAAAGATTAGCCGACTATCTTCTTTTGACTCGGAAAACGGGCTCAATACTTCAAAATCAACCGTTATTGGTTGAATAAGACTCCGATACATGAGCTTCATTCGGTGCCGAATTGAGATGTGTGCATCTGATAGCCCCGGTGGGGAGAAGAGGGAGATTGCCGCTGCGCCATCGACCTTGTTGGACGAAGTGCCTGTGAGAAGAAGGAATGCGTTTGGCTATTGTCGGCGCGCCTTGCTCCCTCTTCTCCCCTCGGGGAGAAGGTGGCCCGAAGGGTCGGATGAGGGGGCTGCACGGCAGGCCATTTCGTCACCCTTCGCTTACGCTCAGCTGCTCTCGGTCGCCATCTGGGGCAGGGATTGCAGCAGGGTCTGGCGGGCGGAGCGCAGGTGGATGCGGCAGGCTTTCTCGATTGCGGCCTGGTCGCCGGATTCAAGCGCTGCGATGTAATCCAGATGCTCGTGGATGGCGCGTTCGTTGCGTTCGCGGGCGGCGGTCTTGTTCCACTGGTAATGATAGTGGAAGACGATGGCGATGGCGTCGTAGAAATCGGCGATGAAGCGGTTCTTCGAAGCGCGGTGGATCAGCAGGTGGAAGCGTTCGTCGAGGACGGAGAAATCCTTGAAGCGCTGGTTGATGTCGGCAAGCATGGCGTGATGTTCGTCGCGGATGGCGGCAAGATCGATCCAGGCCTGGCTGTCCCTGGCAAGCCGGCCGAATTCGGCGGCGGAATGAAGCTCGAACATCTCGCGCACATCGGCCAGTTCGAGGGCGAATTCGCGGGTAAAGCCTTTCAGCGTCCAGTGGCTGTTCGGCCGTTTCTCGATGAGACCGAAGCGGGAGAAGCGGATCAGGAACTCGCGCACGCTTGTTGTGCCGGTGCCGATCTCGCGGGCAAGCTCCAGCTCGTTGATCTGCATGCCGGGGGCCGCATCATCGGCAAGGATGCGCTGCATGAAGCTGCGCTCGATGATGTCGTGCAGGGAGTCGGTTTCTTCGGAGGGAAAGAGGTCGCGGTCTGTGGGTTGACGCAGCACGATCTTCTGGCGCTTGTTCCAGCGGATGATGCCCTCCTCGCTGAGGCGGGTCAGGATGGCGCGCGCGGTGGAGCGGCTGACGCCGAGCTGGGCGGCGATCTCCGGCTCGGAGGGCAGTGCGGTATCCGTGCGCAGGGCCACGGCATACCTGTTGTAGGCTTCCTTGAAGACCGTATTCTGCCTTGCCACCAGACCCCCGCTTTCCGCCCTCGTGTCCACCGCCTCTGCAAAGCAGGGGCGAACAGACCGGGGCTTGTTCAAACGACCTTTTAGCTTATTTCCGGTCGCCTGCGGCTCATTGCCTCCCTCGTCCACAGGATCGATATTCCCGTTGACTTGAAAATGTTTATTGTAGATAAAAAACAAAATCAATGCGCATTCGCCGATGCAGCGAGTGTTTCCTGAATTCAAGAGTTGGAGCATGATGTCGTCCGAAAACCGCTCAGATTTTTCGGTGTCATGCTCTGGGGAGAAGAGACTTGGACAAACTGCCTTGGATCATCCTGTCGGCTGGTGACAATGTCGCGGTCGCAACGGCGGCCATCGCGCCGGGTTCGACGGTTGCCGGCATCGAAACCCGTGAAAAAATCGACCCCGGCCACAAGGTGGCGATTTCAGATATTCCGCTCGGCGCAGCCGTAGTGAAATACGGACAGGCGATCGGCCGCACGACGGCAGACGTCAAGGCCGGCGACCACGTGCATAGCCACAACCTGCATTTCGAAAACGACCGGCTGGCGGCGACCGCCAATTCGGCGCCGGAGACAGCGACTGGCGAAGACAAAGCGCGCACCTTCATGGGTTATCGCCGCGCCGACGGGCGGGCGGCGACCCGCAACTATATCGGCATCATCGCCAGCGTGAACTGTTCCACCACGGTCTGCCGGGCAATCGCCGACGAGGCCAACCGGACGATCCTGCCGCATTATGACGGCATCGATGGTTTCGTGCCGATCGTGCACGACCAGGGCTGCGGCATGAGCTCGACCGGCGACGGTATGAACGTGCTGCACCGCACACTTGCCGGCTATACCAGGCATGTCAATTTCGGCGGCGTGCTGATGATCGGCCTCGGCTGCGAGGTCAACCAGCTGACGCTTTACGGCCAGAGTGGCGCGGGCGCCTCGAAGCGGCATTTCAACATCCAGGATGCCGGCGGGTCGCGCCGCGCCGTCGAGCGGGCCATGGGCATGCTGCGCGAAATCGCCGCCGATGTCGGCAAGGAAAAACGCGTGCCGATGTCGATCGGCGAGATCATCATCGGCCTGCAATGCGGCGGCTCGGACGGCTTTTCCGGCATCACCGCCAATCCGGCGCTGGGGGTCGCGGCCGATCTGCTGGCAGCCGCCGGCGGCACGGCGATCCTGTCGGAAACCTCGGAAATCTATGGCGCCGAACATCTGCTGCGCAGCCGCGCCGTCAGCGACGATGTGGCCAGGAAACTCGACGAGAAAATCGCCTGGTGGGAGGATTATGTCGCCCTGCACGGCGCCTCGCTCGACAACAATCCCTCGCCCGGCAACAAACGCGGCGGGCTGACCACCATCCTGGAAAAATCGCTCGGCGCGGTCGCCAAGGGCGGGCGCTCGCCGCTGACGGCTGTCTACGGTTACGCCGAGCGGGTCACCGCCCCCGGCCTCGTCTTCATGGACACGCCAGGCTACGACCCGGTCTCGGCGACCGGCCAGGTGGCCGGCGGAGCGAACATGATCGCCTTCACCACCGGCCGCGGCAGCTGCTTCGGCTGCCGGCCGGCGCCGTCGCTGAAGCTTTCCAGCAATTCGGCGCTCTATGCCTCGATGGAAGAGGACATGGACATCGATTGCGGCACCATCGCTACCGGCGATGCGACGATCAGCGGCAAGGGCCGCGAGATCTTCGAGCTCATCGTCGACACGGCCTCCGGCAAGAAGACCAAGAGCGAACTCTTCGGCTACGGCGACAATGAATTCGTGCCCTGGCATCTCGGCGCAACGCTCTGATCTGAAATAGAAAATCCCAAGGCTTGACGAGGAAGCATGATGAAGACGAGACGCATCGGCAAGACCAAGCTCGAGGTGACCGAAATCAGCTTCGGCGCGGCAGCGCTCGGCGGCCTCTACCGCGCCTGCCCGCGCGAGGTAGCGATGGACACGCTGCAGGCAGCCTGGGACAGCGGCATCCGCTATTTCGACGTGGCGCCCTGGTACGGGCTGGGCCTCGCCGAACGCCGCGTCGGCGATTTCCTGCGCGACCAGCCGGATGGTTCCTACGTGCTGTCGACCAAGGTCGGCCGGCTGCTCAGGCCGGTGCCGACCGGAACCGTGCCCGACTACAGCTATGTCGATCCGCTCTCTTTCGATGCCGATTACGACTATTCCTATGACGGCATCATGCGCTCGGTCGAGTTCAGCTATGCGCGCCTCGGCCTCAACCGCATCGACATTCTCTACGTCCACGATATCGGCGTCTATACGCATGGCGCGGCGAAGAATGCCGTCTACCAGAAGCAGCTGCTCGATTCCGGCATCAAGGCGCTGGAAGAACTGAAATCCTCGGGCGCCATCTCCGCCTTCGGCCTCGGCGTCAACGAGGTGCCCGTCTGCCTCGACGTCATGCGCAACGCCGATCTCGACTGCATCCTGATGGCCGGCCGCTACACGCTGCTCGACCGCTCGGCAGTCGCCGAACTTCTGCCGCTCTGCCTGAAGAAGGGCACGTCGCTGGTCGTCGGCGGCGTCTTCAACTCAGGCATTCTCGCCACCGGCCCGGTGCCCGGTTCACATTTCGATTATATGCCGGCCGATGACGAGGTGCTTGCCAAGGTCGGCGCCATGGAGGCGATCGCCAAGCGCCACGGCGTGCCGCTCGCCGCACCGGCCCTGCAGTTTCCGCTGCGCGAACCGGTCGTCGCATCGGTGCTGATCGGCACGGCCAAACCGTCGAGCCTGATGCGCAATATGGAAATCGTCGAGCCACGGCTTGCCGACGAGATCTATGCCGAATTCGAACCCTATACGCTGGTTGCGCCGCCGCTCGGCGCCGAAGCTGTCCGAGTCTGAGGAGACACTATGCTGAAGGGTATTCATCCGCTGCTCGGCCCCGACCTGCTCCACGCATTGAAGACGATGGGGCATGGCGACGACATCGTCATATCGGACGCCAATTTCCCCTCGGGCTCGATGGGCCCGCCGGTCATTCGCGCCGACGGCGTCAGCGCCACCGCGATGGCCGAAGCGATCCTCGCCCATATGCCGCTCGACACCTTCGTGCCGGAAGCGGCCTGGCGGATGGAGGTGGTCGGCGACCCGCAAGCCATGCCGGAGGTCTGCGCCGAGTTCCAACAGATCGTTGCCAGGCGCGCCGGTAATTTTCCGATCGTGCCGGTCGAACGCTTCGCCTTCTACGCGATGGCCCGCAAGGCTGCCTATATCGTCGCGACGACGGAATTCCGGCTCTACGGCAATCTGATTTTGAAAAAGGGCGTCGTGCATCCGCACGAGGTCGATCTCGGCTGATACCTATTTTAGGTTATCGTTGTATTGAAATGAAATCAGTTGCTTGGCAGGAGTTTACCAAAGCAAAAAAGCCGGATCGGCGCTCTTGCAATTTGACTGCGCCTCAGCTAGCTTCTGCCTGCAAATGTTTTTTATCGATAAAAATCGTCCGCCTGCGTTCAGCGGCCGATTTATTCGGAGGAGAACGCATCTTGAGAGGAGAACCCTTATGACCATCGTGAAATCCCTTCTGTCGCGCCGCGCCTTTACCGCGCTTGCCGGCGCTGCCGTTATCGCCACCGCGATGCCGGTCACGTCCTTTGCCGCCGACGTGACGATCCCGATCATCGTCAAGGACACAACGTCCTTCTACTGGCAGATCGTTCTGGCCGGCGCCCGCAAGGCAGGCCAGGATCTCGGCGTCAAGGTACCGGAACTCGGCGCCCAGGCAGAGTCCGACGTCAACGGCCAGATCAGCATTCTGGAAAATGCCGTTGCCGGCAAGCCGGCCGCCGTCGTCATCTCGCCGACCGAATTCAAGGCGCTCGGCAAGCCGATCGATGAAGCTGCCAAGTCGGTTCCGATCATCGGCATAGACTCAGGCGCCGACTCCAAAGCCTTCAAGTCGTTCCTGACGACCGACAACGTCCAGGGCGGCCGTATCGCCGCCGACGGTCTTGCCGCCGCCATCAAGGAGATGACCGGCAAGGAAGAGGGTGAAATCGTCATCCTCACCAACCTTCCCGGCGTCGGCTCGCTGGAACAGCGTCGCGAAGGCTTCCTCGATCAGATCAAGACCAAGCATCCGGGCCTGAAAGTCATTGCCGACAAGTACGGCGACGGCCAGGCGACGACCGGCCTCAACATGATGACCGACCTGATTACGGCCAACCCGAAGCTCGTCGGCGTCTTCGCCTCGAACCTGATCCTGGCGCAGGGTGTTGGTCAGGCGATCGCCGAAAACAAGCTCGGCGACAAGATCAAGGTCATCGGCTTCGACAGCGACGACAAGACGGTCGGCTTCCTCAAGGAAGGCTCGATTGCCGGCCTGGTCGTTCAGGACCCCTACCGCATGGGTTATGACGGCATCAAGACCGCGCTTGCCGTCTCCAAGGGCGAGAAGGTTGAAGCCAATGTCGACACCGGTGCCAACCTCGTCACCAAGGCGAATATGGCCGATCCGAAGATCGACGCGCTGCTGAACCCGAAGATCAAGTAAGCAAGACAGCAAGGCCGCGCCGGCTTCAAAAACCGGCGCGGCTTTTTCCATCCATGTTATGGTAACCCGGGGCCATGTTATGGTTACCAGCGGCCATGCTTACCAGGGGATGGAGAGCAGACGTGACACAAGGAGGAGAGGTCCATGATCGGACTGGAAGAGGTCAGTCATCGCCATGATGACAGCGCCACGCTGAAAGAAGCCAATCGCATTCCCGCCGGATCGCCTATCCTCGAACTCAAGGGCCTGCAGAAGAATTACGGTCATGTGCAGGCGCTGAAACCGGCGACGCTGACCTTTCTCGCCGGTGAAATCCATGCCATCGTCGGCGAAAACGGCGCCGGCAAATCCACCCTGATCAAATTGCTGACCGGCGTCATTACCCGCACGGCCGGCGAAGTGCTGTGGTGCGGCCAGCCTGTCGGCTTGTCGACGCCAAACGAGGCAATCGCCCGCGGCATCAACGCCGTTCACCAGGAAGTCGTGCTCTGCCGGCATCTGACGGTCGCTGCCAATCTCTTCCTCGGGGACGAGGTCAACCGCTACGGCCTGATGCGCAAGAAGCAGATGGAGAAGCTGGCGCAGGCCGTGCTCGACGATCTCGGCTTCGGCCTGCCGGCCGGCGCGCTGCTCAGCTCGCTGACGATCGGCCAGCAGCAGCTGGTGGCAACGGCGCGCGCGGCCATGCGCGGCACCCAGTTCCTGATCTTCGACGAACCTACAGCCTATCTGACGCGCCAGGAATCCGCGCAGCTGTTCAAGCTGATCCGCCGCCTGCAGGGCGAAGGCGTCACCATCGTCTACATCAGCCATCGCATGGAGGAAGTCTTCGAGCTTGCCGACCGTGTCTCGGTGCTGCGCGACGGCACCCATGTCGGCACGCGGCTGATCGGCGAGACCAACGATGCCGAGCTGATCGCGCTGATGATCAACCGCTCGATCGAGCAGATCTATCACAAGGAAGAGATCGCCATCGGCGAGACGATCGTCGAGGTCCGCGGGCTTTCCGGCCCGGGCTTCGAAGACGTGTCGCTCAGCGTCAAGGCCGGGCAGATCGTCGGGCTCTATGGTCTGATCGGCGCCGGGCGCAGCGAATTCGCGCTCGGGCTCTATGGCCGCCAGCCGACGACAGCCGGGGATATCGAGTGGATGGGCAAACGTGTCGACATCCGCAACGAGCGCACGGCGATGGAGCTCGGCATTGCGCTGGCACCGGAAAGCCGGCGCGACCAGGGGCTTTGCCTCAACCTGCCGATCGGCCTCAACATCAACCTGCCGGTGTTCGGGCGCCTCAGCCACGGGCCGGTCATCAACCACACGCGGGAATCGGCCAATGCCGACAAGCAGATCCGCGATCTCAGCATCAAGACGCCAAGCCGGCGTGTTCCGGCCTCCAGCATGTCGGGCGGCAACCAGCAGAAGATCGTCATCGGCAAGTGGCTGAGCCAC
This sequence comes from Rhizobium sp. BK619, assembly GCF_014195245.1. Taxonomy (NCBI): domain Bacteria; kingdom Pseudomonadati; phylum Pseudomonadota; class Alphaproteobacteria; order Hyphomicrobiales; family Rhizobiaceae; genus Rhizobium; species Rhizobium sp. BK619. The sequence goes on from NZ_JACIBH010000023.1 coordinate 33,866, forward strand.
GGCGCCCGGCTGTTCATCTTCGACGAACCCACAGTCGGCGTCGACGTCGGCACCAAGGCGGAAATCTACCGGCTGTTCGCCAAGCTTCTGAAGGAGGGCGCGGGCATCATCCTGATCTCCTCTTACCTGCCTGAAGTTTATGAACTGGCCGACCGGCTGCATGTCTTCCGCGGCGGCAAAATCGTCGCGAGCCATGATTACCACGCGGCAACGCATGAAGAAGTGCTCAGCGAAGCGATCGGCGTCTGAGCATAAGCAATTCCAGCAGACCGCGTATCGCTTTGCTGGAAAATTGCTTGAAAACAAAGAGATAGAGTATTTCCGTGGCTTGAAGAAAGCGGAAATGCTCTAAGAGGGAGAAAATTCATGACTGCCACCCCTACCGAAATCGTCGCCCCGCCGCCGCGCCGGAAAATGAACATCCTGTTCGGCCTGACGCTGATCGGGCTTCTGATCTTCCTCTGGATCGTGCTCGGCCTGGTTACCCCGAGCTTCTGGACGCCGCTCAACATCTCGAACCTGCTGCGCCAGGGGGCGATGACGGCGATCCTGGCTCTCGGCCAGACCTTCGTTATCATCACCGCCGGCATCGACCTTTCGGTCGGCGCCATCGTCGGCTTCTGTACCGTCATCATCGCCTGGCTGCTGCAGGCGGGCGTGCCGGTCTGGGGTGCGATCGTGCTGACACTCGCCATCGGCGTGGCGATCGGCGCCTTCCATGGCTTCGGCATCGTCCATATGGGCCTGCCGCCGTTCATCATCACGCTGGCGACGCTGACGTCGCTGCGCGGCATCGGCCTGTTGATCACCAATGGCTCGACGATCAACATCACCAATGAGAATTTCAGCAATTTCGCCCGCGCCGATCTGCTCAGCATTCCGAGCTTGTTCTGGATGGTCATCCTGGTGGCCGTGCCATCCTTCATCTTCCTGCATCTGAGCCGCTGGGGCCGCTATCTCTTCGCGGTCGGCTCGAATGCGGAAGCTGCCCGCCTCTCCGGCGTCAACGTCAAGGGCATGATCTACCTCGCCTATATCCTCTCGGCTTCGTTTGCCGCCTTCGTCGGCGTGCTGCTTGCCTCACGCATCGCGATCGGCAATGCGACGCAGGCCGACGGCTGGGAATTGCAGGCGATCGCCTCCTCCGTCATCGGCGGTACCAGCCTGTTCGGCGCGGTCGGCTCGGTACATGGCCCGCTGATCGGCGCCTTCATCCTCGCCACCATCAACAACGGCGCCAACCTTCTGAACGTCAACTCCTTCTGGCAGCGCATCATCACCGGACTGCTGATCATCGTGATCGTCTTCTTCGACCAGCTGCGCCGCCGCAAGAGCAATTGAGCGACACCAGAGAGCCGGCCCGAAAGGCCGGCCTCTTCAATTTCCAGGAATGCGAGACCCGTCATGAAAGCAGCTGTTTGCCGGGAGCCCGGCGTGCTCGAGATCGTCGAGCGGCCATCGCCTGAGGCACCGGCGCCCGGCTGGGTGCGGCTTGCCGTCAGCCATGTCGGCATCTGCGGCACGGATTATCATATCTTCGAGGGCAAGCACCCTTTCCTCGAATATCCCCGGGTGATGGGGCATGAGATATCGGCGACGGTGCTGGAAGCCGGCGACGGCGTGGCCATGGCTGTGGGAACACCGGTCATCGTCAATCCCTATCTCTCCTGCGGCCAATGCGTCGCCTGCATCAAGGGCAAGCCGAACTGCTGCACCAATATCAAGGTGCTCGGTGTGCATACGGACGGCTCCTTCTGCGAGGAGATCTCGGTTCCCGCAAGCAACCTCTATGCCGCCGAGGGGCTGAGCCTCGAGGCTGCGGCCACCGCTGAGTTTCTGGCGATCGGCGCCCATGCGGTGCGCCGTTCGATGACGGGTTCCGGCGCACGCTCGCTCGTCATCGGCGCCGGACCGATCGGGCTCGGGGCGGCGATCTTTTCGCGCATTGCAGGGCATGAGGTGACCCTGCTCGATACCAGCGCTGAGCGGCTGCAAATGGCGGCCGAGCGCTTCGGCTTTGCCTCCGGCATCGTCGCCGATGAAGGCACTGCGGATGCCGTGCGGGAAAAAACCAATGGCGACGGTTTCGACGTGGTGTTCGACGCGACGGGCTACGGCCCGTCGATGGAAAAGGCCTTCTCCTTCGTCGCCCATGGCGGCGCACTGGTGCTGGTCAGCGTCGTCAAGGACGATATCCGCTTCTCCGACCCGGAATTCCACAAACGCGAGATGATGGTGATCGGCAGCCGCAACGCCACCCGCGTCGATTTCGAGCATGTGGTCGCTTCGATCGCCAAGGGGCTGGTGCCGGTGGACAAGCTGATTACCCACCGCACGGTGCTGGCCGATACGCCGCAAGATCTCTCGCGCTGGGCGCATGAGAAGAGCGGGCTGATCAAGGCGGTGATCCGGGTTGGGGGTTAGGGTAAGACGGTAGCACGCACGTGGTGTGCGCGGCGTGGATACTCGGGTCAAGCCCCATAGGCGCTAACTTAGCTGCCGATGTGCGATGGCGCGTCGCCTTCGTGGTGGTTCTCGCAGTCGATGTAGCAGCTGGCCG
>NZ_JACIBH010000024.1:0-34410 GCF_014195245.1 Rhizobium sp. BK619
CTCGTCGCCGCCATGCGAAAACTCATCATCATGATCAACACTATCCTCAAAAGACACACACCCTGGAGCGAGCCGCAACAACACGGTTGCTGAGGCGCGTAGCCCGCAGGGCGAAGCCTCGAAGGACGGGGCTGGCCACCGCACCCGCCCGCCCTCGTCCTTCGAGGCCCCTTGCGGGGCACCTCAGGATGAGGGCTAATCGTTGTGCGTGTTGCCTGCCAACCACGCCGACACGAACCCAGCACCCCCAATGACGCGTTTCGCCTGTCGTTCGGCGCATATGAGGTTGTCTCGCCGGGGCAGTCGCTTCACCATGAAGGGAACTTCAGCTCCGGGAACAGACAGGCAGGCCATGACAGATATCGCGCAGATGCAGGAACAGCGATTGAGCGCCCTTCGACAGACTGCGTCGGGTGCGCCGAAGCTGCCGTCCAACCCGTTTTTCGGCGTCGGGCCGATCACCGATGCGACGACCGATGAAGTGGATAGCCGCCTGCGGCGCATCGCTTTCGACGCCTGGATCGAGAAGACCTATCGCAAGTTCGACGACCGGGGCAATGATATCGGCGGCTTCACCACGGCCGAGATTTCCCGCAGCATGCATCGCGGCTATCCGGCCGATAAGATCCTGACCGACATGATGCGGGCGATCCATCGTTATTTCGGCTTTCCCAAGACCAACCGCATGGCGGTGGGGCTTGGCGGCGGCCATAGCGGTTTCACCGTCTGCATCCAGCACCTGATGAATGCCAACGACGCCGCCCAGCGGGTCTATGTCGATACGCCGCGGCCGGAGAGCGATCCGTCCAAGGCCGCCGGCTTCTTCCGCCAGTCCTGGGCGACACAGCTGATCGAGATGCAGCGCTTCGCCGAAAAGGGCTGCGAAAGCCGCATCCATTTCGCCGCCTCCGAGGGTGTGATCCCGACGGCGGCCGAACTGTCCTCCCTTGGCGTTTCGATCTTCGTCGGCGTCGGTCACGAGACGACGGGGGCCAATGCCTATACCAGCGCCGAAATCCACGAGCTTTTGAACTGGCTCGACGGCGATCCGGCCAACCGCCATGCGGTGTTCGACGCCACCTCGATGCTCGGCGCCATGCCGTGGGAGCCTGAACTGGTCAGCGCCGTCATGGCGAAGTGCTGCCTGTTCATGCCGTTCCAGAAGGCGATCGGCGGCGTTTCCGGCTATTTCGTCGCCTCTTTCACGCCGCATGCTCTGGCGCTGATCGAGAAGAACCAGCAGAATCCGGCCTGGGCGATCCCGCGCCAGCTGAAGATCGCGCCGCCGATCGATCCGCGCCAGCCGTTTTCGGCTAAGCGCTCCGTCGATGCCGGGCCGTTTTTCGATCCGGCCGAAGACCGCATGCTGGGCGGCGTCATCAACACCTACAGCGCGCTCGCCTTTGCCGAGACCACCTTCGGCCTGCTGCAGTCTGAAGCCCGGGTCGGCTCCGTCGTCGAGCTCAACCGCCGCTCCGCCGGCAACCGCGCCGTGATCGATGAGTGGGTCAAGTCGCATCCGCTGCTGTCGCTGACCGTCACCGATGCCGAGCGCCGCGGCGCGGCCGTGACGCTTCTGAAGGTCGAGGACGACGGCATCAGCGATGCCGGTATCCATGCCCGCATCATCGCCCGTTCCAAGCAGTTGCTCGGTTATGAAGGCATCACCCATCCGAACGGCGAATACGAGCCCGGTCTCGATGCGGCCCGCTACGTCAACGCCTTCCCCGGCACACCAGGCGATTACCGCGCCTGGGTCGGCGGCATCCGCGAGCCCGAAGATGTCGTGGCGCTGCTGGAAAACCTGCAATATGCCTATCTCAGAGCCAAGATCGTCGTTCTCGAAGAGGAACTGGCAAAGAACGGCGTGACCTTCGAGGCGCCCGTCAAGGCCGATGGCGCCGTGCGCAAGGACGATCCGAACCGCGCCTATACCGTGCTGATCGCCGATCTGGTCGGCTTGCGCTTCGGCGCCGATGGCGAGCCTGATTACAGCGAGATCAAGGCCTATATCGAGGAAAAGGGCGGCAGCTTCCATCTCGGCCCGCTCGGTGATCGCGAAAGCCTTGAAAAGGGCCGCATCCATTTCTTCTACCAGCCGAACCTCAGCACCGAGGGGGAGATCCTGCCGCAGACCGACAAGTGCCAGTATGACGCGCTGATCGCGGCTGCGACCTTCATCCCGAAGTCTTCCGTCTTCCCGCTCGGCGGCGTGCGCATCGGCGCCGGCACCGGCAATATGGGTTCGGCCTCCTGGGGCGGCGGCAATGGCGAGGGCGGCACTGCCGCCCTGATGAACACGCCCGGCATCAACAGCCGGGCGACCGCCCAGATGGCTCTCAAGGCGATCCTGAAGGTCGTTCCCGACCTGCCGGTCGACAGATTGCACCGGATGGTCGCCGGCGGCGATTTCGATACCGGCCGCCAGCTCAAGGATTTTCCGACGGCAAAGCTCGAGGGCCGCAAGCTGGCCGTTCTCGGCTACGGCAATATCGGCCGTGAAGTCGCCAAGCTCGCCAAGGCCTTCGGCATGAACGTGGCGATCTATGCCCGCGAGCATCACAAGCGCTGGATCGAGGCTGAAGGTTTCGACTATGCCGCAAGCCCTGTGGAAGCGGCAAACGGCGCCGACGTGCTCTCCGTCCATATCGGCCTCGGCCGCCTGGACGCATCGACCGGCACCTATTCCAATGCCGGCACCATTGATGCCAAGGTGCTCGGCGCCATGAAGGACGGCGCGGTGCTCGTCAATTACGACCGCGGCGAAGTCGTTGACCCCTATGCGCTGGATGCAGCCCTTTCCTCCGGCAAGATCGCCCATGCGGCAATCGACGCCGATCTCTTCAGGGATGCGGCGACCGGCACGCTCAGCGGCCCGATGCTGCCCTATCTGCCGCTCGAAGCGCGCCACAAGGGCAAGCTCGAACTCTTGCCGCATGCCGCCGCCGACACCGACCACCCCTCGCGCGTGACCGGCGCCAAGCAGGCGGTCGACCAGATCTTCGACGTCATCCGCTTCAAGTCCGTCGTCAACCTCAAGGGCGACCTGCCGGAAGGCTACGTCTCGGGCGGCGCCCGCACACCGGCCGGCATCGGCCGGGTGACGAAGCAGGTCGTGGCGGAGGCCGGCGGCAAGGCGAAGCTCTTGGACGAATTGCGGCAGACTTCGGAAAAGATCGCCGCCATCACCGGCGCGCTTTCGGCCGTGTCCGACGAAGAGCATCGCGGCCGCATCGTCGAGCGTTACACCGCTCTTCTGGTCGAAAATGCCAACCGGCAGCGATCGCTCCTTGAGCAGCTTGGCCTTTACGGCCCGGCGGAGGTGTAAGCTGTAGCGGGCGGTTTGGCGGCGTCGATGGCTCTTGTCGTTGCCGCTGTGCCGTGCCGCCCTCCTCATCCGACCCTGCGGGTCACCTCTCCCCGCTGGGGAGAAGAGGGAGCAAGTCTCTCCCACACTGCCAAACGAACCCGCTTGCCTAAAGGCACTCCATCCAATGGGGTCGCTAACGAAGCCGCATTCTCCCCTCTTCTCCCCAGCGGGGGTCCGAAGGACGGGTCGAGACCCGTGGCTCGACCCCGGTGGGTGGCCCGAAGGGCCGGGTGAGGGGGCCGCACGGCACAACCTCACATCATCATTCGTTCTGTGACTCCGTGCCCGATCTCATCACCCGCATCGATCCGCAACTGCCCTTCGTCAGGCTGAACGTGTGGAGCCCAAAACAAAACAGGCGGCACATCGGCCGCCTGCTGCTCATATCTTCGGGTTGCCGGTTACTTCTGTTCCGGCGCCAGGAATTCCGCGCAATAGGACGGACCGTTGACGCCGGGAATGTCGGCGACGGTGCGGATGTCGCGGATCGTGTAATCCGAGCTGGTGGTGATTTCGGCCTGGCAGCGCAGATAGGCGGTGCGGGCCGAGGCGATCTGCTTGCCGCGCTTGCCGTCGGCGCCTTCGGCATATTTTGCCGGAATGCGCACGGTCTTGTAGCCGCCGCGCCAGGTATAGACGGTGGTGGCGCCTTGCTCGCTGTCGCTGATCGGCGGCCCGTAGGCGGCAAAGAAGATGCCGGCCGATTTGCCGACCCAGCGGGCCTCGATCGGATTGCCGGCGGAAGGAATGGTGGTGCATCCGGCAAGCCCAATTGCAAGCCCGGCCGCGGTGATGGTGCGGAGTTTCATCGTGTTGTCCCTGGTCTCTAGCGCAGTGGCTGCGAATCCGCTCTCTACGCGCGGTTTCGCCTGTCCCGTCGAGCCCTTTAGCGCGGAACCCGGCAAAAGAAAATTGCCCCTGAGGCACTTCCCGACGATTTGCTCCGGGTGTGTCTTTTTGCTGCAGCAGGCCACCGCCGCGCCCTGTCATCAACCCGTCAAAAATTCCACCGGATTTTTGGAATTTGGTGCTTGTGCAACCAGATAGGCTGTTCTATAGAAGCGCCGCTGGTCACGGAGTGTAGCGCAGTCTGGTAGCGCACCACGTTCGGGACGTGGGGGTCGAGTGTTCGAATCACTCCACTCCGACCAGCTAGAAACCCCGCTCCGGCGGGGTTTTTCGTATCTCGCTGATGTCGGCAAAAAATCCCGCATGTTCCCCAGCCCGTGAGGGAGGAACGTACTGCGCTGTGCTTCGATCTCAGCCGCCGACTGTGATCTCGCCATCCGCAACACGTTTCACAAAGGTCTTCAAACCTTCATGCCTCAGTTTCTTCCAGCCGCCGTCGGAGACCATTGATTTCGCCAGGTCGGCAAACCCTGTGGTGAGGTAGGGAACCTGCGAGGCCGGTCGTTTGCCGAGCGCGTGAATCAAGCAGTCAGTTCTTGGCGGGGACGAGAAGGTGTTTCCTGAACGTTGCATGCTGATCTCCAAATGATCTGTGCCGTCTGGAAATCTGATCGTCCCATAGCCGCATTTGGCTGCCGCATTCACTTCGGCCTTGGAGAGATTGTCCTGCAGGAGAAATGACAGCTGGCTGAAACTGTTGTCCGTGTAGTCGAACTGGCCCAGTATAATGAAGTCCAGCTCGTTCTGCCCCTTCTTGGCGCCTTTGATCTTGCCAAAGAAGTTGGAATTCACCTTGGTGTCCTTGCCCGTCTTCATGGCAAGCATTTCGCCGAGCTTGATGTAAGTCCTCGGTTTTGACGAAACGTTTTCGGCATCAGCCGCAGCGTTGCCTGAAGGCAGACTTGCGGTCTCCGGCTTGGCATAGGCGTCAGCGAAGGCTTGCAGCGTCGTGAGGTTAAGCGCCTCGGGAAGCGAACCGCTCTCGAACTTGCGGCAAGAGAGCGCGGCTTGCCGGGTTGTCTTGTCAGGCTTGCCGTCAACATTCCCTGGCTTGCAGCCCAAATGAGCCAGTTCCTGCTGCAGCTTCTTGAGCAAACCTGCTTGTTCGGCCGAATAGTTGCTGACACCGCGGGTCACGCTGACATTGCGGACATCGATGCGGATACCATCCGGCTGCACCACGTCAAACTGGGACGTATGATGGTCGTAGGTCTTCCAGTCATGACCCCAACCCATCATCACCGGGCCGAGAATGAAGTTGAAGGATTTCGGGTCGCGGTTTGATTGCGGCTCGCACTCGTTCGATTCCCAGCAATGCGGCGCCTGGTTGGTCGCTTCGCCTTCGGCGGCGTAGATCACCTTGTCGTTGCAGCTTGCCGCAACCCATCCGCTCTCATCGTTTGCCCATCGGATTTTCAGCGAGAATGTCGCCCATTTGCCGAAATCTTCCGGCTTTTGGCACTGGCGGGCGAGAAAGTTCACGCCGTTGCGCGTGTCGGCTTTCAGCATGTAGATGAAATTGTGGACTGCCGGTCCTTCCCAGGAGGCGAAACGCAAATGGCTGTCCCAGCCATCGGGATAAAAGCCATTGGCGGAGTTGTTGTGCCAGCCTTTGTAGCCAAAAGCCGGATCGAGCCGGAAATCAAACTTGTATTCGATGCTTTCGCCAACCTTCATGTCTCGCATATAGCGAATCGTTGAGCGGACGTTGCCATTGCGGCAATCATTTTCGCCGCGTCCATCTCCATAATCGACATTGGAACATTGACGGTCGAAAATCTCAAACCGGGTCACGCCGTTCTTGACCTCCGGTCTGACCGATCCGTTGAACTTGTGGCGTTCAAAACCTTTGGGGAGCGGATCGGCAATGGCTACTGCGTGGCTCACAAAAACAATAAGCGCGCCAACCGCCAGAACTATATGATTTTTCAGCATAGTTCTTTCTCCCGCCTCAGACCCAACCATATCACGATCTCATTTGGGATGTAGGGTTTAGATCGGTCCCATGCAGTAGAAGGCCATCACCAACTCGCTCTTCTCTTCAGTTATAATTTTTCCGCAGGAAGGTTATAACGACGCGGTTGAGCAGCAGCGCGGTTGGCCTCGGCGTTGCCATATCGCGGTTCAATGCGCCGGTTTTCGAATCAACCGGAACGAGTCTCAAAGTGATTCGTTGAGTCGCGTTCCGTGTGAGATACTGGGCCATGAGCAAGCGACGAAGCTTCAAACCGGTGAAGATCACCATCAATGGCAAGGTGAGGACGGTCTATAATGTCGTCCAGGCCGGCAACACTTTGCTGAACGACTGGCCCGACCAGACGCCGGCGGCCAAGGTTGCCGAGCGGCTTGTGCTTGACGTGTTCAACGATGCCGCCGGGCCCGAGCAGGTGCGCCGCGCCTTCATTACCGCGGCCAAGGCGAGCGACATCAAATATAGTTCCTGATCGGCGATGCTGGGTAAAGCCCGGGCTCACTTCCATGACATCAGCTCCTGATTGGCGCGGTCCTGGTCCTTGAACTGCGTCTCCATCCAGGCGGCGGTGATGATCGCGGCGAGGAAGCCGAAGGTGAGGCAGGTGATGGCCTGCTTGCGCCAGGAGATGAAGCTGACCGGCGCCGGGGTGAGGGGCTTTTCCGCGCATTCACCGAGCGGGCAGGCGCAGCCGGAAAAGGCCTTGACGATGCAATCGGCAGACATCTCCGTTTCCCCTCAGGCGTAAAGCTGATCGCGATCGGTCATGCCCATGATCTCGCGGGCATAGCGGTAATGCTCCTCGACCGAGGCCGCAGCGCCGCGCAGCCAGGAGGGGCCGCGGACAGAATGTTCGGGATGGCGGAGGAAGGCAAAACCGAGGGCGCCCATGCGCTGGGCCTCGATCGCCATATAGGCGCTGCAGTCTCCCATCCGCAGAGCGCTATTCCAGCGGGCGTCGCGCTTGCTCTCCTCGGTCTCGATATTGCGGATATGCTGCATTGCCCGGTCCTCTCACGCGCCTCTGATCGGCTCATGAGACAAAGGTATATATAATACCCTATATCGTCAACCGCATCAGGTATAAAAAATACCCCAATGATTGACGAGGTACGAATCATAGGCGTATGTCTGTCGCCAGTGATTGGGCGACCGGGTGCAACTCCCGAGCTGACGAAGCCCAGCGGCGCGGGAAGCGAAAGTCCTTAAGTGCGCTGTCAGAAAATCAGGACGAGGGCGAAGCGAATGGCCCCTCTGGCACGTGTCCCATCCCGGCTCCGGCCTTCAGGACCTGGCCAATGCTCTCCCGGCTTCATGGGCTTTGCTCATGGGGTAGGGGGAAGCTTTGGCCGGAACCCTCCCTCACCAGCCTTCAGGAGCGAAGACAGAGAGATAGAAAACAAGCCTATCTTGGAGTCTGATGCTGCGAGAAAACGGCAAGCGCAACGAGATCGGATTCGCGGTGATCGAGGCGGATTCTGGAATCACAGAATTTTCTGATCGTGGGAGAGGCTGTCGAGGACATGGTCCCTGCAGCCATTCGTTCCATCCCGGCGGTAAGGCGGGTGGTGCGCGGACGGCGTCCGGAGCCTCTGCAATTTTGGCTTAAGAGGAGGGAGCGTCCCGAGATCCCTGATGATCCTGGCTGCCGGATCGGGGAGCTTGGGACAAATCCTAAAGGCCGTACATCTCGCGCGCGGCGCTGAAGGCCAGCAGAAACACCGCTAGGGTGACGATATAGAACCAGATTCTACCGGCGCGCGATGTCGGTTTCAGCATTTTTTGCCCTTTGTAAGGCGTTTGAATCATTGAGATATTCTTTAACGTACGATGACGTCGCGATGTTATTGGCAATCGCTTGCCGTCAGATTGAAACTCGATTGCCCATCTTTAAAAGCGTAATTGTACACGGCGAGGTTGGTCTCACCCGAATCAAGCTTTGGTTTCCAGAAAGCGCACACGGTCGAGGCAATGCCGGACTTCATGATGGCCCCATCCGTCAAAGGGAGGGAATCGGCCAGGCGGTAAAAATATCGGACCGTCTTCCCCTCGAGAGAGATGCGCTCAAGAGTGGTAAAGGCATCTATCTTCTGTGGCAGGTTAGCGTTCGCGACGTCATTCTGTATTCTGGGAATGACGATCAGTTTGGTGATCTGGCTTGAACTGGCAAGAAACAGAACAACAATGATCGTTCTCGCGTTCGGAAATCGCTTGGCCGCCAGATGGCCGACAACCGCGCCGATCGCTCCGAATATCCCCCCAACTAGGCCGTAAACAGCCGGCGCCGGCCATGTTTCCATAAAAGCAAGCATTTCCCCTCCAATGTTTCCTCTGTTGATCCGCCCGGCAGCTTGGCGACCGGGTTGCCGAACGTGCCCACGCCACTGCCGGTCTGCCCGGAAATTTATTGAGATTTTCGAGCGTGCCCAGCATCTCATCCCTACATCTCGATGATCGACCGGCGGACGCGACCGACGATGGTGACGGCGCCCTGGAATTCCGGCGGCGGCACGTCCTCGTAGGAGGCAGGCTGAAAGGGCGGGTCGTCGTTCGGGCGATAGCGCTTGTAGGTGGCGGCCCCCGTCTCGTCGGCGACGACATAGAGCGCGTTCGGCGCCAGGCGCTTGTCGCGAAGGTTGACGAAGATGATCGAGCCGGGCGGCGAGATCTTGTTCATCGAATTGCCTTCGACCTCGAGCGCGATCCATTCGCCATCGGGCAGATCGAGGGCGGCCACGGTCGGGAATTCGGAGAAATCGGTGATCGGCGCCTGCTCGCTCAGCTGGCCGGCGCTGACCCAGGAAATCTTCGGCACGTCGGCGACGCAGACCGGCAGCTCATCCGGGTCGAGCGCGTTGCCGGTTCCGAACTGCAGCCAGTTGAGATTGACCTTGAAGGCGCGGGCATATTTCTTCGCATCGGCAATGCCGAAGCCGTTGCGGCCGGACTCATGCGCCTTGTAGACATTCGCATTCCAGCCGAACCGATCGACGATCGCCTTCGGCCCGGCAAAGCCGGCGTTTTTCCTGGCCATGACCAGCCGCTTTGCGCGTTCTTCGCGCTCAAATTGTTCCTGATCTTTCAACATGATATAAAAAATACCCTAGTTTAGGGTATATGTCATGCCCTATTGCGCTTGACATTTAGGGTATTAAATATACCCTAATGTGCATGACAAACAGCGACATCATCAACTCTGCCAGCCTCGGAGACTGCGGCGCCGCCGCCCGCCGAGCCCGCTACACCGGCTGCCCGAACTGCGGCAAGGCGCTGTCGATCGCCGAGGTGATCGAGCGCCATTGCGAGACCTGCGGCCGGCAGACCAACCCGAAAGAGATGTGGCAGCCGAGCTCTTCTCCGCACACCGATCCCGACAGCCTCACCCCTCCCTGACGGCTATCGGTGGCCGGCGTCGTCGCCCTCCCTCGGCGACGCCGGCATCCATCCCCGGGCCGCGGCCCGGCAGGCGACCGGAGTCTTTGCTCCCGCAACAGAGCCGGCGCTCCGGTCGCCGTCGATGAATTCAGATGAACCACCTCCAAGCACCTGCTGCGGTGGGTACGGCGCTCTGCGCTCGAAATGGACAAAGGATCACACCGGCATGAACGCGCTCCAGCTCTTCCGCACCGGCAGGGACTATATCGAAATCGCAGCCATGCTCGGCATGTCGGTGCCTTCGGTGGAAACCGAGATCCACCGGCTTCGAAGCGCCGAGAAGGGCGATACCGCCCAGCGGGATCATGCCGGCGCGGAGATCCGCCGTTTTCCTCACCGGATCCAGCCGGGCACGCCGGTCAATTTTTTCGGCGGGCAGCGGCGTCGGGTTTGAGCGGCGGGAGAAAGGAAAACGGCATGGCGAAGGACACAATGAGCAAGGACATCATGGACATCCTCAGCCCGGTGCTGGGGGAGGAGCTGGCGGCGGCCGTCATCGAGCATCGCCGGCGCACGCTGAGGAAGCCGCTGACGGCTTATGCCGCCCGCATCCAGGCCAGGGAATATCTGCTGACCGGCGACCCGGCCGGTGCTGCCGAGATGCAGATCTTCCGCGGCTGGCAGGCGATCAAATGCGACTGGTACCTCAAGGAGAAGGCGAGGGAAGCCGGGTCGATCAACAGCAGCACGAGAAGGACAGCAGTGGATGCCGCAAGAGATTTCCTCTCCGGTGAAGATCATAGCGGGGATGCTTTCGGGTTTCCCGGCATCATCAGGCACTGATCCCGACATGCAGATCCGCGCCTATCTCGTCGCGATCGACGGCATTTCGGATGAGGCGGTCTGGCGGGCCGCCAGAGGCTTCATCTCCGGAAAGGTGCGGGATCACAACCGCGCTTTTGCCCCGAGCAGCGCCAGTTTTGCCGAGGAATGCCGCCGTCAGCAGGCGGTGATGGACGCGCAAAACCGGCCGCGCATCGAGCCGGAGCCCGAGACGCCGCAGCCGAAAGTCGCGGCCTACAAGATGCAGCTGCTGCGCGCTGCGGCCAATGGCAGCCGCAACGCCAGGCGGGAGCTGGCGAAGATGTTCCCCGACAACCCGGTCATCGCAAGGGCCGCACGAGAGACACAGGAGGCAGCCGGATGAGAGCCGAATTCTGGACGGAAGATAAGATCGTCAAGGCCGAGAAGCTCTGGAGCGACGGCATGTCGGCAAGAGCGATCGCCGAGATGTTCGGCTCGAAGAAGAACACCGTCATCATGATGGCGCGCCGCAACCGCGACAGGTTCCCGGCCCGGCAGGACGCCCGGCCGAAGCTGCCGCAGGCCGAGGCCGCGCCGGCCGAGTCGCCCCGCCATCCCGACCGGGTCAGACGTGTGACCTTCTCGGGCGCCGAGGTGACGATGCCGCGCGTGCCGTTCATCGATGGGCCGGCGCCATGAGCCCGGCCATCAAGAGCAACGTCACCCCGCGCGAAACCGAAATCATCGGCTGGATGGCGGCCGGAAAGACCGCCGCCGAGATCGGCACCATTCTCGGCATCTCCCACATCACCGTGAATACGCACATCGCCAACGCCAAGGCGAGGCTCGGCGTCTTCAAGGATACCGCACTTGTCGCCGCCGCACTGCGCAACGGCATCATTCGATAGAAGGACAATCAGCATGGGTGGCAAAGCAGCCAAGGCCAGGACATCACGGGCAAACAAGGGCGCCGGCCGGCCGCGCAAGGAAAATGTCGAGCGTTTTCCCTGCGGCAAGATCAAGCCCTTCGAGACCGAGAAGGACAATATCAGCGTCGCCATCGCGGCCCGCCGCCGCATCCACGGTTTCGGCCGGACGGTCGACGACGAGACGGTCAAGAGCCCGTTTGCCGGTTATACCCTCGGCCGCATGTTCCTCGACGGCCTGATCACTTCAGAGCAGCGCCAGGCCGGCGATGACTATGCCGAGGCCATGGCCCGCTACCACAAAACCACCGGCATCCCGGCCCCAAGCCCGCGGGCGCAATCACTCTTCACTGTTAAAGGCCATGAAGGCGAAGTCACCGAAAGCCTCGCCGACCGCGCCCGCAAAGCCAGCAACCGCATGATGGCCCTGCAGGCCATCCTGCTGCGTTGCCCGGACGGCCCGCAGGTGCGCAGCACCGTCTATAACGTCACGGTGATGGACTACGAACACCTGCGCCAGATGCCGCCGCAGCAATTGCTGTGGCTGCGGCGGGGGTTGATTGCGCTGCGCGCGGCGAGGGGTGGGTGATGGGGTGGCGGTAGGGTTTGTGAAAGGTTTGCGATCCAAGCCGGCGCGGCGTGGCTTGCCCAGCCGACATATGGAACGCCGGGGCTTTTTGCGCTAACCCTTCGGCCTGCGCTTCGCTTCTGCTTTAGGACTTGCGAATGAACGATCTCCAGCTGTCGCCGGAATTTCATGTCGAATTCTCTAGAGGAGGACGCTCAGATTCCGGCAGCATCCACCATGTCATACGGCACAAGCTCGGCGGCTGGATCACCACTCCTGTTGCGCTTTTTTTCATCACTGATGCCAGGATTCCTGCGGAAGGCTTTTTCCCACACAAGAGACTCGATTTGTTTGTGAGCGACAAAAGGCTCGTTTCCAAACCGGAGTGGCTTGCCGGGATTTTGTTTGAAGCTTTGAGAAAGCGGGGCGCGATCGGCGAGCCTGCATGGTTGGAATGGCATGTCGCCAAGTCACTTGATGGCAAGCCTTACGGTGAGATCTTCGACTTCGATTGATCCTTTGCAGTGGCCGAAGCGAAAACCGCCCTTCTCCGTCCGCCATCGCTGTGTTGGCACAGCGCTCACCCCAGCCTCCGTCCTCCTCGGGCTTGACCCGAGGACCCACGCTGTCCGCCATAGGCTACGGCATGGATTCAGGCTCGGGCGACGGTTAACGGGGAGTGGGCCGCGCAGAGTATCGAAGTGCATGGGTGTGTTAGTTACGCACCTCCACACGGCCGATCATATTTACGATCGGCGGCGCCTGTTGTTCCCCAGCCGAGTGAAAATTCTGAGTGGTCGCCCAATAATTCGCTGCTTCGGGCTCCGGAGCGTGACTGCTCAGCTTCTCCGTTCAAAGAACTTCGTTCTGATGCAGAGATAGGGAGTACGAGCAGATCGGCATGCCAGTCATGCTTTCACCACCGAAAAGAACAGAAACCGCGGCGTGGTCGTCAGGCTCCGATACGCCTGCGGAAACAGCGTCCGGGCGCGGGGATCGGGCTGGGGTTCGCTGACGGTATCGATCTGAAATCCGGCCGCCTTCAGTGCATCGAACATGGCATGCAGCGGCCGGTGCCAGAAGCGCATGGCCATCTCCTTTTCGCCGCGCTGCCAGGTCTCGTCGAAGCTGTAGGTCTCGAAATAATTGTCGTGGCCGCTCGACGGATGATCCATGAAGGGATGGTGGGTGGAGAAAACCAGGCGGCCGCCTTGACGCAGCAGCCGGTTGAATTCCACGAGCGGCGCCGACCAGTCCGGCAGATAATGCAGCACCAGCGAGGCGAGGATCAGATCGAAGGCTTGATCCTCGAACGGCAAAGCTTCGCTGAGATCCGCCTGCAGCAGGCGCGCGCGCCCTTCCAGGCGGCGTTGCGCGATCTGCAGCATGCCGGCACTGGCATCGATCCCGGTCACCACGGCCCCACGCGCGACGAGCGCTGCCGCATGCGCCCCGCCGCCGCATCCGGCATCGAGCACACGAAGCCCGGCGACCTCGCCGACCAAGGCAAGAATGGCCGGCCGCTCGTAGTAGGCATTCCAGGCATTGGCCTCATTATCCGCGTCGTATGCCGCCGCGAAGGCATCATAATCATTTTCGGCCATGCTTTGCCTTTCCGGAGGGTGTCGGATTAAGGGGGTGGCTGCACCCTTTTTGCGAGAATCGCTGACACATGCAAGCGGAGGCTCAAATGCCACCTCTGCCGGTGTGCCGTGGTAGCCCCCCTCTGCCCTGCCGGGCATCTCCCCCACAGGTGGGGAGATTGGCTGGGAGCGCTGGCTTCCCCAAACAATTGGCGTCACAGCCCGGTGAAACGATAGACGGATGCGATGGTTTGACCACTTGCGATCTCCCCACCTGTGGGGGAGATGCCCGGCAGGGCAGAGGGGGGCGGCCGGGGCACGACCCTCTCAAAAGCGGTATGGATCCCAAGCAGCGAAAAGCCCGGATACATACCTGACAGATGTTCGGAGACATGCCTGACACTTCCGGAATGATCTCCTGGAATGACAGAGGTTGGAGGCGCGGTTTCGCCAAACTTCCGGCCGACGCTAAGCCTTGCCGAGATGCTTCGGCCAGAATGCCTGATGCACTTCGGCGGCTTCGTCTTCGAGGTTCGTCGGGCCAACCACAGTGACGGTGCGCGCGCCGGTTTGCAGCACCGCCCGGCTCGGCACGTTCAACCCGATCCCGGCGATCTCGCCAAGCCGGGCTTCGGAGCACGCAAACACCATGCGCCCGATGCCCGACCAGTAAATTGCCCCGGAGCACATCGCGCACGGCTCCGTGCTGGTATAGAGCGTGCAGCCGGCGAGAAAACCGGTGTCGTAGTGCTTCGCTGCAGATTTAATCAGGTTCATCTCGGCGTGGTTCGTCATATCGTGGCCGGTGAAGACGCTGTTTTCGGCGCGCAGGATGACCTCGCCGTCCTTCACCAGCACCGAGCCGAATGGTTCGTCGCCTTGGTCCATCGCGGATTTCGAGAGTGCAATCGCCTCGCGTAAAAACGGCTCGTGGTTTTCCATCAGAGTCCCCCCAAAAGCTAGCGGGAAGAGTTTGTCTTGAATCGGAGGGATTTCCAAGGGCTGCAAATCCGATTGAGGATCGGCGACCCGGATCGCGGCGCCTTCCCACACTCCAACCCTTGCCACCTTACGAAAATGTATAGCCCCGGCGAGGTGCCGGTGAGATTTCGGGCGCAGGCTTGGTGCAGTCATTGCCAAGTCGAAGGCCAGTTTCATGAACATGCGCGCCACACCTGCCGCCCTGATGCCGGCGATCCATCCGGTTAGCCTGCGGGTCGACACCTATCTGATCAATCTCGACCGGGCGCCGTTGCGCCGGTTTCGCATGGAGCGCCTGCTGGTGGGCATCGGTCTTGCCTTCGAGCGGGTGGCGGCGGTGGACGGGGCGGGGCTCAGCCTGCCGCATCCGGATTTTGACGAAGCCGCCTATCTGAGCCGGCATGGCCGCCGGCCGAACCCTTTCGAGATCGGCTGTTTTTTCAGCCACGTCGAATGCGCCAGGCGCTTCCTCTCCGGCAACGCCGAATTTGCGCTCATTCTCGAAGACGACCTCGATTTCGACGCCGATCTCGCCGATGTGATCGAGGCCGCCCTGCAGCATCAGACGCGCTGGGACATCCTGCGTCTTTCCACCGTCAACAGCGGGCGCAAACATAGAGTGGAGGCGCTCACCGCATCGCGCTCGCTCGCCATTGCGCTGACCCGCGAGAAGGGCTCCGGCGCCTATCTGATCAACCGCAAGGCGGCCGGCTGGATTGCCGGTTCAATGCTGCCGATGCGGCTGCCCTATGATCTCGCCTTCGACCTGGAGTTCGATGAGGGCTTGAGCGCCTGCTTCGTCGATCCGCTGCCGGTCAGCCAGAGGGCGGATGCCTGCTCGCAGATCCAGGCAGGGCTTTCGGCCTACCGGCTTGGCCGCCGCCGGCCGTGGAGCGTTCTGCCCTATCGCGCGGCGGCCGAAATACGCCGCTTTGCCGCCCGCTTCGGCCGCCTCGTGGCGTCGAGGGTGAGCGGTCAAGACCGATCTGTTGGGATGAGCGGTCAGGACCGCTCTCCCGGGAGCAGCGGAAAGCCGATCGAGACGATAAGCCCGGGCTGATTGTCTCCCATGGTGATCTCAGCCGCATGCAGTTCGGCGATCGCCTTGACGAGGCTGAGCCCGAGCCCGCTTCCGGGCGTCGTGCGGCTTTTATCCAGCCGGTAGAGCCGCCGGAAGACTTTTTCCCTTTCGCCGGCGGGAATGCCGGGGCCGGTGTCGGCGACCGAGAGGATGGCGCGATCGGCCTGGCGGCTGAGCGAAACGGCGATCGCCGTTCCGGCCGGGCAGTGGTTGATCGCATTTTCCACCAGGTTGGCGAGCATCTGGGTCAGCAGATCGCGATCGCCGCGGATCATCGCCGGACAGCGCGTCGTGATCCGCAGCGACTTCTGCGCGTCGTCGGCGACATCGACATAGACTTCCGAAATCACCGCAAGCACGGCATCGAGATCGGTCGCCTGGAAACGCTCTTTGCGGGCGCCGGCCTCGATCTGGGAAATGCGCAGCAGCGCCTCGAAGGTGGCGTTGATCCGGTCGCTCTCGTTCCTGGCTTCGTCGAGAAGGACTGAGACATCCGCCTGCCGGTCATTGCCGGCCACCGCGGCATCGAGCGTCAGGCGCAGCCGGTTGAGCGGTGTCTTCAGATCATGGGCGATATCGCTGCTCACCTGCCGCATGCTCTCGACCAAGGTCTGCAGCCGCACCAGCGCCGCGTTGATCTGGATCGCCACCGTATCGAGATCATCGCCATTGCCGCTGATCGGAATGCGGGCGTCGAGCGCGCCGTGGGAGACGTCGTTCATGGTGAGCGCGACCCTATCCAGCCGCGCCTGGGCGCGAACGGCGAGAAACACGCCGCCGCCGATCGCCGTCGCCACGACGATCGCCGCGGCCCATTCGAAACTCACCAGCACGATCCGCAGCATCTCCTCGACATCGTTGAAGTTTTCGCCGACCACCAGGCTGTAGGGGCCGATCGTCGACACCTGCATCCGGTAGCGTTCATGGCCCTTCAGCCCGACATCGCGGGAGGTGACGGTATAGACGCCGTTCGGGATGGGTGGTGCGGCGAAATTGCCGGCGAGTTTCTTGCCGGCATGATCGGTCAGCGAATAAAGCCCGTCGGAGGTCGACTGGAAGCTCGCATAATTGTTCAGCGTGTTGACGAGATCCTGAGTGTCGCCGGGCTCGTAGGTCGAAACGATCAACGCATTCATCTCGGTGAGCGACTGTTCGAGATCGCGGGAGAGGCCGAGGTCCAGCATGTGATAGATGATCGCGCCGCTCAAAAAGAAGGTGACGACGAAGAGCACGACGAAGGTGACGGCAAGCCGGAACGGCGTGCTCCGGCGCAGGCTGGAGAATGATGCGGAAATGTGTCTGCGGCCGGGCGCAAATTCATCCTGTTCGGGGCGCATGCAGGCTATATCCGGTGTTGCGGACCGTATGCAGAAGCTGGGCCTGGAACGGTCTGTCGACCTTGGCTCGCAAGCGGCTGATATGCGTCTCGACGACGCTGGTCTTCGGATCGAAGTGGAAATCCCAGACCCGCTCCAACAGCATCGTCTTGGTGATGACCCGGCCTTCGCCGCGCATCAGCACTTCGAGCAGGGTGAATTCGCGCGGCTGCAGCTCGATCGCCTGGCCGGCGCGCCGCGCCTCGCGGCGGATCAGATCGAGCTCGAGATCGGCAACCTTCAGCACCGTCTTCTGCTCCTGCACCGGCGGCCGGCGGCCGAGCGCATTGACGCGGGCCAAAAGCTCGGAGAAGGCAAAGGGTTTGGTGAGATAATCGTCGCCGCCGGCCTCCAGCCCCTCGACCCGGTCGTCGACACCGCCGATCGAGGTCAGGAACAGCGCCGATGTGCCGACCTTGGCGGCCCTGAGCGACCGGATAATCGCCAGCCCGTCCAGCCCCGGCAGCATGCGATCGACGACGATGACGTCATAGGCTTCGCGCTGCGCCTGAAACAGCCCATCGCGGCCATCGCCGAAGACGTCACAGACATGGCCTGCCTCGGAAAGGCCCTTGGCGATATAATCGGACGTCTTCCGATCGTCCTCGATAAGCAGGATCCGCATCAGCCCGATCATTCCCGGTATGGCTGGGGCAATCTAGCGGAGCCGGCGGCTGGGCGACAACTTACGGATTTGTAAGGTGGGGGGCGGGCTTGAGGCGACGTCACATCCGTTTGGCATTCCACGAATTGTCGACGTGCCGGGAACCGAAGATGTGCCCGTCCTTATGGCAGCCAGTCCGGCAAAACCTCGATCAAATCCTGCGCCGGGTCGCTGGCGAGTGTGTCCAGCAGTGGCAGTTCTTGCGGTCGTACCAGCCTTTGAGAAAAATCAGCTTCGCGCCACCGATCCCAATCGGAGGTTTCGCGGCCATTCAGCACGTAGTGATCTCTGACGACATTGATCTTCACAAACCACAGGCCATTCACCTCACCGTGGCCGAATGCCTGAGGATCGACCGTCTCTCGACGGCATTTCAGCCAGGCTTCTCCTGCAGGCATGAAATAGTCACGCGGTACGTTGGCTGGGTCGAACTTGATCTGTTTTTTCTCTTTCAGCATCCGGTCGATTTGCGCGTCGCTCAAATGCCAGCGTCTGGTTGCCGCGTTCCAATATTCACAAACCCAATGATCCTCCCATCCCTTAGAGAAGTAGGAGGCGAAGCCACAGCGCACGCGTGCAGGAACGCTTTTGCTGCGAAGGATCGAAGACAAGGCGAGTGCGAAATCGCGGCACGTGCCGGTGGATCGTCTCTCTGCAGGGCGCCGGCAGTGGAGCGGCTGAGGGTCTCTGGCGAACACATCGTCGAAACGTTCGGCGATCGGCAATGTTTTTCTCGCCGATGCGTCCAACCTTGTCAGGTCGAGACCGTATTCTTCTGCCCAATCGGCGTGAACGAGCACGCCTTGAATAATATCATTCAGTCGCCCGATCTCGTTCGGCAATTCCGCCATCAAGGCCCTGTGATGGATTGGATCGGACATCCGACTATGGATGGTCCAGCGCTTCTTTTCCTCCAAGTCGCTCTTGCCTTCCCCCGCGAAAATCCCGATCAACGCGGCAATGATATCCCCGACGTCTGCAGCATCGCAGCATGGGGAATTTGCGAAAGCCGCAATGACGGGTTTAGCCGCTCCTGCGTCACTATGGCATCCGGCCCGAAGCGGGCGGCAGTCACCGCTGTTCTGCTTTGCGCACCAATGCCGGCGGAAACCGCTACGGGCCGCAATCGACACACGGCTTGAGAATTCCCATCAACGCCAGAATTATAGGCAGCAGCATAAAAGTGGTAAGCACTACAAAAAAAGGCAGGCCAATCAGGAACTTCTGTCTCGGCGTCTCCAGCACGCAATCATCATCGCCTCCAAGATCGGACCGGTACATTTCGGGGCCGAAATCCTGGCTAAAATCGAAACCGTTTCTAAAATAGAAAATGATCGACCTGATGTACCAATACCAGCTGTAAGCACAAAAACTGCCTACCATGCAGAAGGCGAACCACAGGCCAACCCGATCTTCAGCAACCAATTTAATACCTCGCTAACGACCCAAGCTCGGCAGCGCCTGCGCAGAGCGGATCAAGGCGCTTCTGAACTCGTCGGCCAAGTCGACGCCCGCTCCATTTTTGTCAGTTGGGTCAGTCCTGTCAGAAAGGCAGTTCTCGAGGTCATTCGTGGGGCTCACCCTGCGTTCGCGGTGGAGAGCATGCCACTTGTCGAGGGCGGTGCTTGGTATTCGTCCATTGCTCTTTGCAAAGCGATTTGTGTTCCGATGAAGAGAGTCGCCGGCCGCAGCGTTTTGCAAGTTGCTATCTCGCCGGCGAAGGCGGCGGCCTTGGTCTTGGCTTCCGGCCTAACATCGTTGTCGGTCACGATGAAGCCGAGATATTCCTCCCAATCCACATATCCGTTCGACGCCGGAAATTTGCTCTTGTACATCTCGGCTTTGTAATAGCGAACCATGCGTCGCTTTTCGAAAAGGAGGAAAGCAATCCAGAATTTAATTGCGCCCCATAGATTTAGGCCCACGGGCACGAGCCAGAGGAAGCCGAGTGTTGCCATGAAAACGAAGGGCGCCTCAATCCCGTTTGCCACCAAAGTAGCAAGAATTGCGATGCCGACGTCGAGGACCATGAAGAACAATAGAGTTAGTATCCACCTCATGCTGCCGTCGCCATAAGCATATCCCCACACCCTCCGGCTACAACTGCTGCATTTGAAAAATCGTAAGTCGACAATGCGGATGCGCGCTCCAATCACTCCGCACAGGTGTTGATGCCGTCCCTGACTATGAGCGCCCACTTGGGGCCGAGTGTCTCGCGAGCGGAAAGCGCGTTTTCGCTGCCCGGCTCACCATCTTTGAACATGTGGACGGCAAGGTCCTGATTGTGCCCGCCAGCCACGAATGTCGGGCCGGGATTGTAGACTGTATTGCCAGTGTAATAGCCGGTGTTTCCGTAAACAGTCGCGCTGCCCGTCGTCGTATAAGATCCGGGCATCTGGACAACGCGCGTCGTATCGGCGCCAGCTTGGCCGACGATGACATAACTGTCATAGCCCGCCTTGATCGTCTCGATCGCAGCTTGTTTTCCGGCAACCTTCATCGCGCCCGTGTCTCCACAGATCGGAGCGGCGCGCGTCTTGATGATGATTTCGTTTTTGGCGGTACGCATCGAACTTGACGCCGCGCAGGATGACAAGGCGCCGGCTGCCAGCGCGAGCAATATCGGTAGTCTCATGAATCTCCCCAAGCCTCTAAAGCCAGCGTAAAGGCCGGTTGCATTTTAGCAAGAGGAATTGATGGAAGGTGAAGAATAAGTCGGCCTCACAACCCACTTTACAGACAACACCGAAGGCAGCCGGCGGCAATCCGACACTTGCCGCGGACCCCGACTTCGCCTGACGCCTGACCGACCTTGGCTTTATCGACGCATGTTATTCGGCGCGATGGTTAAATCCCCGAGCCGTCGAGCTGCTGGGCGTCGTCGCCTTCCCAGGGGGAGGGCATCGAGAGGCGAGCGAGATTGGCCGAGGGCATCGGCATCCAACACTTCAATTCCGGCTCGGCATATTCGATGATCTGCCCGGGCGAGGAATCCGAGGCGCGCCAGCCTTCTGCGCCAAACTGATCGCCATGCGACCAATAGGCGAGGTCAACTTCCGCCGGCCCCTGTTCGGACGGGCGGATGGTCACCAGGATCCGACTGCCGTCTTTCGGTGCGCTGGCCATGCTGCGCCAGCGGTCTGCCTCGTCCATCGTTTTGCCTCCTGCCTTGCTGCAGGTGCAACTGTCGCCTCGCCAACGAAGGCGGTCAACTCAAACTTTGGGGGGACCGTTCGCTATCCCTGGTGGTTTAAGCTATCCTGACGCTCCGGGATGGAGGATCAGCGCATGGCGAAGCTCGTCTTCGGAATGAACATCTCCCTGGATGGCTATGTCGACCACCAGAAATTTGCGCCCGATCCCATCCTCTTTCGCCATTGGATCGAGCAGGCGCGCGGTCTGACCGGGAGCCTCTATGGCCGCCGCCTCTACGAGGTGATGCGCTACTGGGACGAAGACAATGCCGAGTGGACCCCGGAGCTGCACGACTTCGCGCTTGCCTGGCGGCGCCAGCCGAAATGGGTCGTGTCGCGCTCGTTGACCTCGGTCGGGCCCAATGCCACGCTTATCAAGGAGGACATCGAGACGGCGATCCGCGGGCTGAAGGCCGAGCTTGCCGGGGAGATACAAGTCGGCGGGCCGGAGCTTGCGGGTGGACTGACCGACCTCGGCCTGATCGACGAATATCGCCTCTACTTTCACCCTGTCGTGCTCGGCCACGGCAAACCGTTCTTCACCGGCCCGAGGCCGCCACTCCGCCTTGTCGCCAGCGATCGGATCGGCGGGGATGCGGTGCGATTGACCTATGTTCCTGGTGGATCGGGCTGACGGCGAGTTGACCGGCGACAATGAAAGGCTTGCCGTGTGGCCCCCTCATCCGACCCTTCGGGCCACCTTCTCCCCGCTGGGCTATGGCATTCACACATTTAGAATTGCCTATGGGATGGCGTTCTGATTCTCTTGCTGCAAGCAGGAGAATTGAGCGATGGGTGATTTGAGCCTGGGACGGTTTGGCGACCGTCGCCTGGAAAAAGGGGGGCGTTCTTGCTGGAGCGCCTTGTTTCGACGGCAGGCCAGGGAATGCGGGTGCGCAAGCTCAGCGGCAATCGGGCCGGAGAGATCCGCTTGACCCGGTTTTTGCGCAATGGAGCGGTCGATCCGCAGGCGATGATCGATGAAGCAGCCTTGCGCACGGCGGGCCGCTGCGCGGATCGGCATATCCTTGCCATTCAGGATACGACGGTGGTCCGCTCCAGTGGCGGTGGGGGTCTTTATCTGCACGCGATGATCGGGGTCGACGCCGACGATGGCGCGATCGTCGGGGCAATCCACGGACAGTTTCTAAGCCGCGACCAGGGCAAGCGCGGCACCCAGCGCGCACGTCCGATCGAGGAGAAGGAGAGCTATCGCTGGCTGGAGGGCGCCGACCGGGCGGCAATGGTTTGCGCAGGCGCGCGCCACATCACCGTTATTGCCGACCGCGAAAGCGATATCTACGAGGCCTTCACCCGAAAGCCTGCCAATGTCGACCTTGTCGTGCGCGCCGCCAAAGACCGTAGTTTCGGCAAAGCCCAGCCCTCGCTATTTGCCATGGCCGATGCCCTGCCGGTTGCGGCAAACCTTGCCTTCACCCTGCCGGCCAAGCCGGGCCGCAAGGAGCGCGACACGCAGTTGGCGATCCGCTTCAGCGCGGTGACATTACCGCACCCGAAGAACGGCATCTACAAGAAGACCCCGGATGGGGTGCGGCTTTATCTGGTGGATGTGCGCGAGACCGCCACACCACCGGGCGAGACGCCGATCCATTGGCGACTGCTGACGACCTACGCGGTGTCGGATGCCGACCAGGCGGCGGCGGTCATCGCCCTTTATCGCCGCCGCTGGACGATCGAGCAATTGTTCCGCACCCTGAAGACCCAGGGCTTCGATATCGAAGGCCTGCGCATCGAGGACGAGGGGGCACTGAGCAATCTGGTGACGGCCGCCTTCGTCGCGGCTGTCATCGTGCAGCAACTGGTGCATGCCCGCGACGGCGCCCCACTCGGCAGCACCTTGCGTCCTATCGAAGACGCTTTCGAGCCGAGCGACCGGCCGCTGCTGGAAGCCTTTTGCGCCAAGCTGGAGGGCAGCACCGCCAGACAGAAGAACCCGCACCCCAAAGGGTCGCTGGCCTATGCCGCCTGGGTCTGCGCCCGCCTCGGCGGGTGGACCGGCTATTACGGCAAGCCTGGGCCGATCGTCATCCTCGACGGATGGCAGCAGTTCCAGGCCGCCAAGCGCGGCGTCGACCTCCTCTTATCCGCTTTCGAAAATGTGTGAATCTAATAGCCCCGCTGGGGAGAAGAGGGAGCAAGGCGCGCTGGCGCTGCCCAACGAACCCGTTTCTTCCGAGCACTCCGTTCAATGAAGTCCCAGGCGAAGCGGCAATCTCCCTCTTCTCCCCAGCGGGGAGAAGGTGGCCCGAAGGGTCGGATGAGGGGGCTACACGGTCCAGCGCCAACAAGTTCACCAAACCCACAAAAAAAGAAACGCCAGAGCAAAACCCTGGCGTTTCGGTTCAGGCCACCAGGCCCTTGGTCAGCTCCAGCGCCTGCCGCTCGAACAGCCGGCGGTAGATGCCGTCGGGGCGGCGGATCAGCGCCTGGTGGTCGCCTTCTTCGACGATTTCGCCTTTGTCGAAGACCAGCAGCCGGTCGAGCGCCCGCACTGTGGACAGGCGATGGGCGACGACCAGTGTGGTGCGGCCGTCCATCAAGCGTTCCATCGCCTGCTGGATCTGCACTTCGCTCTCGCTGTCGAGGCTGGACGTTGCCTCGTCGAGGATCAGGATCGGCGCATCGGCGAGGAAGGCGCGGGCGATGGCGACACGCTGCCGCTCGCCGCCCGAGAGTTTGACGCCGCGTTCTCCCACCATCGTCTCATAGCCCTTGGGAAGGCTCAGGATGAAGTCGTGGGCGCTCGCCTGTTTTGCCGCCTGCTCGATCTCACGCCGCGAGGCATTCGGCCGGGAATAGGCGATGTTCTCGGCCAGCGTGCGGTGAAACAGGATCGGCTCCTGCTGCACGATGGCGATCTGGCTGCGCAGGCTGGATTGCCTGACCTCGGCGATATTCTGCCCGTCGATGCGGATCGAGCCCGAATTCACGTCGTAAAGGCGCTGGATGAGCTTGACGAAGGTCGTCTTGCCCGAACCCGAATGCCCCACCAGCCCCACACGCTCGCCCGGTTTGATGGTGACCGAAAAGTCCTGATAAAGCGGGCTCGGATGCGCGCCATATTGGAAGGTGATGCGATCAAAGACGATCTCACCCCGGTCGATCGCGATGGGGGTCGCGCCCGGCCTGTCCTCGATGCCGAGCGGCATCTTGTCGAGCAGCACCAGCTCTTCCATGTCGTTGACGGCACGCTGCAGGTTGCGGATGTCCTGGCCGACATTGCGCAGATAACCCTGCAGGACGAAGAACATCGCCAGCACGAAGGTGACGTCGCCAGGCGTCGCCAGCCCCTGCTGCCACATGATGAGGCCCGTGCCCAGAATGCCGGCCTGCATCGAGACCATCATGAAGCCCTGGATCGTGCCGCTCAATGTGCCGCGCTTCCATGTCCGCCGCGTGCGGCTGTCCCACGTGCCGAGCACGCGGCCGAGCCGGGTCTCCTCGCGGTTTTCGGCACCGAATGCCTTGACCACCGAGTTGCAGCTGATCGCATCGGCGAGCGCCCCGCCGAGCTTGGTATCCCAGGCATTGGCAAGCCTTGCCGCCGGCGACACGAAGCCCATGGAAAGCGCCACGGTGACGCCGATATAGATCAGCGATCCCAAGCTGACGATCAGTCCCATGACCGGCCAATAGCTGCCGAGCACGATGCTGGCGCCGACCAGCATGACGATCGACGGCAAGAGCGCCACCAGCAGCAGGTCGTTCAGCGAATCCAGCGCCCACATGCCGCGGGTGATCTTGCGCACGGTCGAGCCGGCAAAGCTGTTGGCGTGCCAGTCGGTGGAGAAGCGCTGCACCTTGTGGAAGCCGCCATTGGTGACATCCGCCATGGTGCGCAGCGTCAGCCGGATGATGCCGTTGAAGATGAAATAGCGCAGCGCCACACTGGTGAAGCCCAAAGCGACGACAATGACGAAGGCGCGGAGAGCGCTGTCGGCTGGATTGCCGCCGGCGATGGCATCGACGATCTGGCCTGAAAAGACCGGCACCATGACTTCGGCGAGCGTGCTTGAAATCACCAGCACGATGATGAGACCCACCAATCCAGGCCGGTGGCTCCAATGATGAAAGATAAAGCCGAGCACGTTGCGATAGGCATCGGCGCGGAAATCGAGCTTCTTGCGAGTCATTTGAACCAACCCGGCCGCATATCGGCAACCGGTCCTCAAAATCGAGAGTTAAATGGCACAGCCCAAGCGGGAGACAAAATGATCCCGTCAGATCATCGGGCTATGAAGGGAGTGAAAACCGCATGTCGGGCGCGCTTGAGGCGGGCCGCGAATGGAAATGACCTAGTGTCGGTTCATTCCGCACGGGAGGATTTTGGTGATTGCTGATGATGTCATGCAACGCCTCCCTTTTGTTCGATCTGACGCGGTAAGCCTCTTGTAGCGAAGGCGAACGCCCTTGCCAACCGGGAAATTGCAACCTGACAGAAAGTGATGCGAAAACGACACAATCTGTAACGTGCAGGTTTACGCGCCGCCGTTTGCAGCCGGGTTCGCCGAGCCGATGCCGGGCATGTTATGGCAGACGCGAAAGGTCGGTCGGCTCCGGTTTTGCGCCAGCTGCCGTCAGCATCGCGTGGACCTGGCCGCGGTGGTGGGTCTGGTGGTTGAAGAGTTCGATCGCACAGTTGGCCTTCGGCCTCTCGACCCGCGTTGCGCCGTCGCCGGGATACCAGACAAGCATGCCGTCGAGCTCGGCGTCGCGCAATCCTGCCGCCCAGGCTTCGATTTCGGTGTTGCGTTGCAGGCGCAGGCTCTTGAACGCATCCCAATCGGATGGGCTTGTCAGCGAGTGCGTGATGGTTTCCTCGGGCCGCTCATTGCCCTTCAATCGCGCGAGGATCAGGGCGTCGGCCCAATAGAGATGGTTGAGCGTCGCGGCGATCGATTGGAAGAACGCCCCTCGATCCTTCCAGCGCTCCGCATGCGTCAGCCCATCGGCGGCGGTGACGAGAGAGGTGTTCTGCCAGCTGTTGTAGCGGGCCATGAGTCGGCAATAGTCGGCGGAGATCATTGTCTCGGGCTCCAATGGTTAGCAATGTTGGGGGGAGGGTGCTGCAGGGAAGACCTAGAGGGGCCGTTTTTGCCCGGTCGCCGGTGCTATTGAGGGGACCGCACGGCACAGCGCCGACAATGATCAGCTATCCTGAAGCAGCAGGGCTGCAAGACCTTCATATCATGACTCTTTGATTTCCCCGACAAGCTCCCAAATGTCGACCTTCTCGGCGCGTCCCTTGACCGGGGCAAGGCCGAGGGGGCGGAAGGTGAAGCGGTCGGCGACGGCGTCGCGGGTGGCGGCGCTGACCAGGATCGATGTGTTCAGCTCCTTGTTCATGCCTTCCAGCCGTGACGCCACATTGATCGTATCGCCCATCGCCGTATATTGCTGGCGCGAAATCGCCCCGAAGCTGCCGACGACGGCCGGGCCGGTGTGCAATCCAAATCGCGTCAGTAGTTCGGGGCGGCCATTCCGGAGATTGGCTTCGTTCAAGCCGTCGACCGCCGCTTTCATGGCCAGCGCGCATCGACAGCCATGTTCGGCATGGCTGGTATCGTCGACCGGGGCGTTCCACATGACGAAAATGGAATCGCCGAGATATTGCACGACGGCCCCGCCATTGCGCTCGGCGATGGTGTTCAGCAGTTCGAAATAGGCAGAAAGCGTGTCGACCACCTCTTCGGGCGAATGTTGTTCCGAGATAGTCGTGAAGTCTTTGATGTCGGTGAACAGCACGGTCACATCCTGTCGCTTCGCCTTGACGATCGTTCTCGTCTCGGGATTGACGATCCGCCGGACCACTTCACGCGGCACATAAAGCGCAAACTGAGCGATGGCATGACGGCTGGCCGCCAGCGCGTTTGCCAGCGTGTTGATCTCGCTGATCCAGGAGTGGGACATCGGTTTCTCCCCCACATCCAGATCGCCGATCCGGCGCGCCTCGTCCGCCAGCCGATAGAGCGAGCGGCTGACCATGCGCGACAGCATCACCGAGGCGCCGACACCGGCGAGCACGAAGGCGGCGGCGATGAAGAGGTTGCGCACCAGCAGCCGATTGGCCTCAGCCACCAGGTCCTGCAACGGCACGACGATGGCGGCCTCGCTGCCCGTGAACAGGCCAGAGACGCTGACCGGGGCGATCTGCACCAGATGGGTTTCACCATCGAAATCGACCCGTGCCAGGCCGCCGCCGGCAAAGGCCGGATCCTGCCTGAGCCGCGCCACGGTTTTAAGGCTCGGGTCGAAACCGTTTGCCGTCGTGGCAAAGGCGCCTGATGTTCTCGACCACAAGGCGATGATCCTGCTCATGATATCAGGATCGGAATGGGCGACGAGATTGCCGTCGTCATCGATGATGTAGGCCCGGGCCCGCGGTGAGATCTCGCCTGCGTCGAGCAGCCGGCTGACGGTCTGCAGGTGAATGTTGATGCCGATCACCACCTTGCCGTCGTCCCGCATCGGGGCGGCGATCGTCAGCGTCGGAACGTTCAGCGTCCCGGTGATATAGGGTCCGACGGAAACCGGCGCGCCGTCTTGAATGACGGATCGATACCAGGGGCGTTGCCGCGGATCGAAGGATGTATCCTCGATGCTCCGTTCCGCGATCAGCTTTGCATCGCTGTCGAGAAAACCGAGCGTCGAGATGATATCGGCCGCCGGTCGCCTCGCGATCATGCGGATGGCGAAAGCCGTACCATCGGGTGCGGCAAGCGTCTGGCGGACGTCGCGCCGGGCGGTGTTGATCACTTGCAGGTAGGAGCCATCGGGATAGCCGGCGTAAACGCTGGTGGCGTTCGGGACGTTTCGCAGAACCTCCTGAAAGAATTGCTGTTTTGCCTTGATATTCTGAGGCGGCGGGGAAACGAGCTGCGGCAGGGTGGAGGCCAGCGCCACGGCCTCGGTGCCGCCCTGCAGCGTATTCCGGTATCCCTCGATCAGCCGCAAGCTCATCGCCCGCATCTGCTGCGCGCCGGCGCTGACCGCAGCTTCGCTTCCGTGGCTGAATGCCATCCAGATGATGGGCGCCGAGGTGCAAAGCAGCGACGCGACGACCAGGACGCCGAGATGCAGTCTGAGCGGTTTGGACCAGCGCACGCGATTTCCCCCGAAATGCGGACCCGTCTCAGCACGTATAGCGCATTGCCTGTCTGGCATGCGCGACCCAACCATGCCAGCTAACTGCTTTTTGAAGGCTTGCACAAGCTAGCCGTCGCTGAGTTTGCCGCTGAGCTCACCCCACGCTCCGTCCTCCTCGGGCTTGACCCGAGGATCCACGCCGGCCCCCACCAGCGGGACCATGGATTCCAGGCTCAAGGCCTGGAATGACGGAGGTTGGGGCGGGGTTTCGCCTAATCCACCGCTGGCGCGGTTGACAATCCGGCGGCTAAGGAGGCTGAGCAGAGAGGGCCGAAGGAGCGATGATACTTGCCCTTGCGCCATCCGCTCCTGAGTTTGCCACTGAGCTCACCCCACCCTCCGTCCTCCTCGGGCTTGACCCCGAGGATCCACGCCGTCTCCACGAGCGGGAATGGATTCCAGGCTCAAGGCCTGGAATGACGGAGATTGGGGGCGCGGTTTTGCCAAAACAAATCACTTTCCTCCCAACACTATCTGGACGCGAGAGTACAGGCATCAGGTCCGCCTATTCAGGCGATCTTCTTCTCCATCACGAAAATACGTTCTTCGCCTGACAGCACTTCCTGCACCTCGCTGTAGCCGAGGCGGGCATAGAAACTCCTCGCGGTAACAGAGGCCGGGACGTGCAAAGCCTTGATGCCGTTTGCAAAGGCGGCGGTTTCCACCGTCTGCATCAGCAGCCTCCCGATGCCGCGCCCCTGAACCGAAGGCGATACGAAAACCGTTCTGACCGTATCGCCGTCAAGGCCTGCGGTGCCCACTGGTTCGCTGCCTTGAAGCGCGAGCCAGACGGTCCGGCTGTCCATTAATCGAAGGACCGCGTCAGGAGAGAAGTTGCCGACCACTCTATCTATGACGCTGGCGGGATAGTCGGCCGAATTGCTGGTGCGGATCGTGTGTCTGACGAGATCGCTTATCAGAAGGGCGTCGCTGCCGATGGCACGCTGGATTTCGATTTCGTCGGTCATGGGCAAAGCCTAGGCCAGCGCTGCGCCTTCCGCAATGGCCGCCCCAATCCCGTCCGGCGCGACGAATTTCATTGTTTGGGAACGAGGCCGTCGAGCAGGAAGTCGAGGCCTTTGCTGAAGGCGCCGTCCCAGTCATTGTCCAGCAGCAGCCGGGAGCGTTCGATTGTCGGGTAGTGCTCACTGAGACTTGTGAGGCGCTGCTGCGCGGCGGCTCTGTCGTCGTCCGAGAGGTCGAAGCTTGCCCGGGTGGTGGTGGCGCCGATCACATAGTTCCAGAGCGACCAGATTGCGACGTTCAGATCGGCGTCGGCCACGCCGGCTCTGGACAGGGTGTTGCTCAGCAGTTCCAGGCGAAAAAGGATGTTCGGGCCGAGCGCCCGGCGCGGCAGCAGCGCTGCCGACCAGGGATGGCGCAGCATGCCGGCGCGCCAGTCTTTGAGCATGTGAACGACTTCTGCGCGCCAGTCCTCAGACGCATCGATCGGCTGCGGGCCGCGATATGCGAGCACCGAATCCAGCGCCAGATCGAAGACCTCTTCCTTGTTGCCGACGTGCCAGTAAAGGCTCATCGCGCCGGCGCCGAGGCGATCGGCCAGCCGGCGCATCTTCAATCCGTCAATTCCTTCGCTATCCAAAAGCTCGACCGCGGTCGCGACGATCCGTTGCAGCGAGAGAGGCTGGTCACTGCGCGGTTCCGGCCCGGATGGCGGAGGCACTTTGCGTTCAGACTGCTTGCTCTGCCCGCCGCTGCGTTTGGCTGCCATCCGTTTTCCCTACCGATCAGAATGCCGATTTAAGCCGACAATCCAATGAATGTCGATCCTGGCGGATTGACTCGTACGACGTACGATGCAAATTTATCGTACGCTGTACGAGTCAATCGTACCGGCGGTAAATCAACTGCCGGCCGCGGCGAGGTGGCCCGCAGTTCTCAACGCTCAAGAGAAAATCATGTCACGCGCAATCAAGCATCTGCTCATTGGAGGGCTCATCATCATGACTATTGGAATTCCGGCTGCGGCGACGGCCAACGAGACCGATCTGAAGCTCACCATCGTCAATCCGAAAAACCTCTACGACCCCTCGCCGAACGGCTACAGCACGGCGGTGATCGTGCCGAGGCAAGGCCGGCTGGCCTATATTTCCGGGCAGGGCGGCCAGGACAGCACCGGCGCCCTGTCACCCGATTTCGCCGTCCAGGTGAAGCAGGCCTATGCCAATTTGCACACCGCCCTCGACGCGCTCGGCGCCAGGCCCGATCAGGTCGCCAAGCTGACCGTCTTCGTGGTCGATCACGACATGGCGAAGCTTCAAGTGTTGACGGAAAACGTCAAGGCGATGTTCGGCGCAGCCCTGCCGGCGCAGACTTTGATCCCGGTTCCCAAGCTGGCCATCGACCCCATGCTCTTCGAGGTCGAAGCCGTCGTCGTCTTGGACTAGGCATACTGAAGCTCGACAGCCTTCGCCTGCGCGGCGGTTGACCAGGGATGGTCAATCCGCCTTCAGTTGCTCGGGAAGCTGTCCATAAGCCGTCAGAATGGACTTGATCAGCCCCGGGAAGCGTTCGTCCAGCTCTGGGCAGCGGGTTTGGTTGCGCATTTCCACGCCCTGGCGCTCGCTGCGGATCAGGCCGGATTCGCGCAGCACCTTGAAATGGTTGGACAGCGATGATTTCGGAATGATGCGGTCGCCGAGATCGGCGAGGGCAGAGCAGGTCCCGCCACAGCCGGCGGTGGCAAGCCTCGAAAATATGGCAACGCGCTCCGGATCGGACA
The DNA here is from genome assembly GCF_014195245.1 of Rhizobium sp. BK619. Taxonomy (NCBI): domain Bacteria; kingdom Pseudomonadati; phylum Pseudomonadota; class Alphaproteobacteria; order Hyphomicrobiales; family Rhizobiaceae; genus Rhizobium; species Rhizobium sp. BK619. The sequence goes on from NZ_JACIBH010000024.1 coordinate 30,714, forward strand.
GCGCATAAAGGATCGCCTCCGGCCGAATATCCTCCAGGGCTGGGTGAAAGAGCGGTCGCATGAATTTTATATAGCGCCCCTTGACATCAAGATCAACAGTTCCGAATTTCTGAACTATGGAACGAGCCGCCAATCCCGGCGGTTGTCCGGTTCAGAAGGAATAACAGATGGCGAAGCTCACCGGAAAAGTCGCAGTGGTAACGGGGGCCTCCAAGGGCATCGGCGCGGCGATTGCCAAGGCGCTCGCGGCCGAAGGGGCAAAAGTGGTGGTGAACTATGCCTCGAGCAAGGCGGGAGCCGACGCCGTGGTCGAGGCGATCGGCGCGGCAGGCGGCAAGGCCATCGCGGTTCAGGGCGATGTTTCCAAGGCCGAGCAGGCGCAGGGCCTGGTCGATGCCGCTATCAAGGAATTCGGCAAGCTCGACGTGTTGGTCAATAACTCCGGCGTCTACGAATTCGCGCCGATCGAGGAGGTGACCGAAGAACAGTATCGCCGCATCTTCGACGTCAACGTTCTCGGCCTTCTCCTGACCACCCAGGCGGCGGTCAAGCATCTCGGCGAGGGCAGCAGCGTCATCAACATCTCTTCAGTGGTCACCAGCCTGGCGCCGCCGGCCTCTGCCGTCTATACCGGCACCAAGGGCGCCGTCGAAGGCATCAACAGCGTGCTGGCCAAGGAACTCGGCCCGCGCAAAATCCGCGTCAACGCCATCCTGCCGGGAATGGTCGAGACCGAGGGCACGCACACGGCCGGCGTCATCGGCTCGGATTTCCAGCAGGTCATCGTCGGCCAGACACCACTCGGCCGCGTCGGCCAGCCCGACGATATCGCCGGGGTCGCGGTCTTCCTCGCTTCCGACGACGCCCGCTGGCTGACCGGCGAACGATTGGCTGCCAGCGGCGGTTTTCGCTGAGAATTGAGTGAGGAGCGCGCGCTTTCTTGAGCCTTCGCATACCGGTATATCGGCACAAGGCTCACCACACCCTCCGTCGTCCTCGGGCTTGACCCGAGGACCCGCGCCGGGCCTCTTCGGCCGTGGCCATGGATTCTAGGCTCAAGGCCTGGAATGACGGAGATTGGAGGACGCGACTGGCAGGAGGCGCAACGTCGCTGTTACTCCGCCACTATTCTGGATTTACCACGCAACTCTCCCCACCATTGCTGGATTTGCCACTGAACTCACCCCACCAATCGTAGGGTTTGCCACGAGCCCACCCCAGCCTCCGTCGTCCTCGGGCTTGACCCGAGGACCCATGCTGAGGAAGGCGCGCTCAGGACGAAGAGGGCGCCCTAGGACCCGTTTCCTTTCAGCGCTTCCACAAAACGGATCACGTCACCGACCATGCGATCGTTCAAGATATCGTTGTGACCCGCACCGTCATAGATCAACATCTGCTTGGGCTCGGGTGCAATGCTGTACAACGCCTGCCCTGACGAAAGCGGGATGCTGTCATCAAGCCGGCCGTGGAGGAACAACTTCGGTTGTCCTACTTTGCCGATGTTGAGGTCCGAGCGAAAGGGATCCTTGAGAAGAAGCTCGACCGGGAGGAACGGATAATGCGTCTGCGCAACCGACAGAACCGACAGGTACGGAGACACAAGAATGACGCCCACGGCCGGCCTCTTTGCGGCGGTATTCACGGCAACGCCGGTGCCAAGTGACCGGCCCAGGACAACGATCCCGCTTCCGGCATGTGCCGAAAGCCAGTCGAACGCGGCGATGCCGTCTGTCAGCAGCCCCTGCTCGCTGGGGGCGCCGGTCGATCCGGGATAGCCGCGATAGGAAATCGCCAGCAATCCAATCCTCCGCGTGGCCAGCGCCTGTGCGAGAAACGCGTAATTGTCGACGCGGTCACCGTTGCCGAAAAAGAGGAGCACGCAGGGCTTGTCGCTGTCGCCCTGGCTGTACAGTCCATGAAGCATCTCCCCGTCGGGCGTCTTGATGCGGACCGTCTCGCCCCAACTCGCCTGCTCCGGAACAGGTGTGGCGCCGGCTCCGGGAAAGAGCAGGGCTCGCTGAGACAGATAGATCAGACCGACGAGCGCCACGTAGGCGACGACCGCGATCAGCGGCAAGATCAGCAAGTACCTTGTAGCGCTCACGACAGAGTGTACCCGCCGGTTTGGCAATGCCCAGAACGCTTTGCAGCAACCGCGGCCCGTGGCGGCGGGGTGTGCTCAGCGTCCCAGGCGTTGGGGATGACGAAAGCGCTGTCTCGCTGATGAAGCGCTTTTAGCTGCTCAAATTTATGCCCTTGATCCGGCATCGCTCGTCTCCCGTGCGCGGTTGCGAAATGAGATTAGCAGGCGGGAAGGGGATGGAAACAGTCATTCAAGTCTTCTGCATCCACACGCGGCGGTTATGGCCGGTGGCGTAGGCTCCGCGTCCCTCCAAGGAACAAAGTCCGCATGGCGAGGTTGGTATTGCGATAACGAAAAGGACCATGGGAGGAACTCATGCGGAAATCTCTTCAATTCATCCTGGTTGGCCTGGCCAGCATGACCGGCTTGACGATCTCGCCGACGATCGCGGCCGCGCAGGATCTGGAATTGCGGGTCGGCCCCGGCGGCGTCGGGGTTTACGATCGCGATCGCGACCGTGACCGCTATGACGGATATGAACGCCGCGGTCCGCGCGGCTGCGACCCGGACGACGCGCTCGACATTGCCCGCGGCGAAGGACTTCGCCGGGCGCAGATCGTCCGCATGTCGCCGCGCAGCATCGTCGTCCAGGGGATGACGCGGCGTGGGCCGGAGCGGATGGTCTTTGCCAACCGGCGCGGCTGCCCGGAAATCTGACCCGGCGTCAGCGGCAGGTTGGACGGCCGGGTTTGAGAGCCCGGCACGGAACCTTTGGGCGCGCCGGACATTGCTGCCCATGCAGCGCTCTGCACGGGTCGGCTGCAGTCTTTGAACCATGGGAGGATTCATCATGATGAGCGGTCAATTGAAGGCGCTTCTCGCCGTTCTTGCCGTTGCCGGCTATCAGAACAGAGACAAGATCGGGGAACTTCTGCGCGGCATTCAAAACCCGCAGCAGGCCGGCCCCGGAGGCCAGCAGCCGGGCGGGCTCGGCGGCATCCTCGGCGGACTGGGCGGTTCGGGTGGTCTTGGCGGCCTTCTCGGCGGCCTCACCTCCGGCGGCATCGTCAGCGGCGGTCTCGGTGATCTCCTCAAGACCTTTCAGCAGAACGGCCATGGCGACAAGATCGACTCATGGGTGAAACCCGGCCAGAACGCCGAGATCAATGACGGCCAGCTCGCCGAAGCCCTCGGCCCGGATGTCCTGAACGAAATCGCCCAAAATACCGGCCTTTCGCATGAGGAGATCCTCGGCCGCCTGAGCCGCGATCTCCCCAAGGCCGTCGACGACCTGACCCCGGGGGGGAAACTGCCCACCGCCGAAGAGGACTTCTTGTCGTCGGCGAGCAGTGCAACCACGTCGTCGCGGCCGGGCGGCATGTGATCTGTGGAGAAGGGGCGCGCGGTCGGCACGCAGCCGGCGCGCGTTTGCTGTGCGGGAGCGACGGGGAAGCGCAATTGCGCTGATAGTCCGGCATACCTCGCTGATTTGCCGCAGAGCCTACCCCACCCTCCGTCCTCCTCGGGCTTGACCCCATACGCGCTAACTTAGTCTTGACGGTGATGGTCGCGAGTGATTCATCTTGGTCATGAGCGATTCGTTGCAAGCATTGG
>NZ_JACIBH010000025.1:0-30682 GCF_014195245.1 Rhizobium sp. BK619
TCGTCGAGATCGTTGAAGGCCTTCTTGTAGAATTCCGGCCCGCCGGTCGACAGCACGATGGAATCGAACATCGTCGCTTCCTGCCAGTTCTGGCCGCCGAGCGCCAACGGGATCACCCCCGCAGCCTTGGCCTTGTCGAGCAGCGCGATCAGATCGTCGAAACTCTTCGGCTGGGTGCCGCCGATCTTGTCCATCACCGCCTTGTTGATCCACAGCCAGTTGACCGAGTGGACGTTGACCGGGGCCGCGACCCATTTGCCGTCATAGACGGAAAACTTCTGCAGCGCCGCCGGCACCGACTTGTCCCAGCCTTCCTTCTTGGCCGTCTCGGTGAGATCACCCATGACGCCGGCCTGGGCATAATCGAGCACGGTATAGCCCAGCATCTGCGAGGCCGTCGGATAGGTGCCGGCCGCAACCATCGCCTTCAGCGCCGTCATCGCCGCATCACCGCCGCCACCGGCCACCGGAACGTCCTTCCAGGCAAAACCTTCCTTCGACAGATCCTGCTTCAGCACGTTCAAAGCCGCTGCCTCGCCGCCAGACGTCCACCAATGCAGCATCTGAACTTCCTTCACGTCGGCTGCCTGCGCCGCACCGAGGCCAGCCATCATCACGACGGCAACCGCCGCCGAGCTCAAAAACTTGCGCATGAATTTCCTCCCATTTGAAAATCGGCGGCGGGCCCTCCCTGCCGCCCGATGTTTTCCGCCGTTGCGACGGTCGACATACGGCCGCGCTCCTCTGCGCGGTTGCTAATTTAAAACGTTATAAGTCGCTGATCGTCAAGCCCTTTCTCGACTCTCGAGAAAAATATGGTTATTTCTATATATAATTGAATTTTATAGATATTTTTGATTTGGCTAACAGATCGTTAAAATTTAAAACGTTTTCATTCCTCGATTGCGCGTTGGAGTCATCGTGTTATTGTATCGCCAATTCCAGCATGGAAAGCCGAGAGTGACCGAACCGTCCCGGCCGCGAAGCGGCGAAAATCTCGAGATCACGCATAAGCGCGGCAAGCCGACCTTGCGAACGATCGCCACGATCGCCGGCCTAGCGGTGACGACGGTGTCGCGGGCGCTCTCCGATGCACCGCAGATTTCGCTGGAGACACGCCAGCGCGTGCACCGCATCGCCCGCGAGATCGGCTATCTCCCCGATCGGGCAGCACAGCGCCTGAAGACCGGCCGCACCAATGTCATCGCCATCCTGCTCGATTCGCACGAGGAGGTCGTCGGTTTCAGCACCTCGATCATGTACGGCATTGCCAAGGCGCTGAAGGAGACTTCCTACCATCTCGTCGTCGCCCCGAACTTTCTGTCGACGACCGATGTCGAGGCCGCCGAATATATCGTCCGCAACCACCTCGCCGACGGGCTGATCTTCACGCGAACCGAACCGCTCGATGCCCGCGTCCGCCTGCTGCTCGAAACCGGCTTTCCCTTCATCTGCCACGGCCGCACGGAATTTTCGACGCCGCACCCTTATGTCGACTACGACAATTTCACCTTTGCCTATGAGGCGACGCGCCGGCTGATCGCAAAGGACCGCAAGAAGGTGGCCGTGGTCCTGCCGCCGAAACGGCTGACCTTTTGCCAGCATATCCTGCACGGCTTCATGACGGCGGTGCGGGAGGCGGGCATTGCCTATGAGATCCCCGAAACGGTCGATCTCGATACGCCGGCGGATGTGCTGCGCGATTTCATCTCCAGCCGCGCCGCCGCTCCGGAAGCGCCCGATGGTTTCATCTGTCCCGGCGAGGTCTCCGCACTCGCCGTCATCAGCGGCATGAGCGACGCCGGCCGGAGACTCGCGGTCGATTACGACATCGTCGCCAAGGAAACGTCCCGCCTTCTCACCCAATTGCAGCCGAAGGTCGATACGATCCACGAGGACCTGACGGCGGCGGGCGAGGATCTCGGCCGCATGCTGCTGCAGCGCATCAACAATGCCGACACCGAAGGCCTGCATCTTCTGCTGCCGCCGCAGATCAATTTCCCGGTCGGTTAAGCCCAGGCTATTCCCAACAGGCGTGATTTGCCCTAGAAGCACGCCGTAATCCGGTCGCAGCCCACCCGGTCAAAACAAGGGATCCAAAATATGAAGACTATCGTCGTCTGCTCCGGCGGACTCGACTCCGTTTCGCTTGCCCACAAGATAGCAGCGGAACAACAGCTTATCGGCCTCGTCTCCTTCGACTACGGCCAGCGGCATCGCAAGGAACTCGACTTCGCCGCCCGGTGCGCCGCGCGCCTCGCCGTTCCCCATCATATCATCGATATATCAGCCATCGGCGGCCATCTCAGCGGATCGGCCTTGACCGATGACATCGAGGTTCCGGACGGCCATTATGCTGAGGAGACCATGAAGGCCACCGTGGTGCCGAACCGCAACGCCATCATGCTGGCCATCGCATTCGGCCTGGCGGCCGCGCAGAAGGCGGATGCCGTTGCCGTCGCCGTGCATGGCGGCGACCACTTCATCTACCCCGACTGCCGGCCGGGCTTCATCGACGCCTTCCAGCGCATGCAGAACGAGGCGCTGGACGGTTATGCCAGCGTCAGGCTGCTTGCCCCCTATGTCGAAGTGTCGAAAGCGGCGATCGTTACCGACGGCGAAAAACATGCGACGCCGTTTGCGGAAACATGGTCCTGCTACAAGGGCGGCCGGCTCCATTGCGGGCGCTGCGGAACTTGCGTCGAACGCCGCGAGGCTTTCCATCTCGCCGGCATTCCGGATCCGACGGAATATGAAGACCAGGATTTCTGGAAAGCGGCGGTGTCGCAATATTCTGCTGCGGAGGTGCGTTGATGTACCGCATCACCAAGGAGTTCCATCTCTCCGCCTCGCACCAGCTGGATCATCTGCCGGCTGACCATCAATGCGCCAGGCTGCACGGCCACAACTACATCGTGGTCGTCGAACTCTCCGCCGAAAGCCTGAATGATGACGGCTTCGTTCGCGATTATCACGACCTGTCGCCGCTCAAGCGCTACATCGACGAAGCGCTCGATCATAGGCACCTGAACGAGGTCTTCGGCCATTCGAAAGTCACCTCCGAGTTCCTGGCAAAGCATTTCTACGACTGGTGCAAAGAGCGTTTCCCGGAGACATCCTCCGTCCGCGTCAGCGAGACGCCGAAGACCTGGGCGGAGTACAGGCCGTGAGCGGAGAGACCATTCGCGTCAGCGAGATCTTCGGCCCGACCATACAGGGCGAAGGCGCGTTGATCGGGCTGCCGACAGTGTTCGTCAGGACAGGCGGCTGTGACTATCGCTGTTCCTGGTGCGACAGCCTTCATGCGGTCGACAGCGCCTTTCGGGATCAATGGCTTCCGCTGTCCGTCGAAGCGGTCTGGCAGGAGGTGACAAAGCTCTCCGGAGGCAGGCCTCTGACGGTTTCCCTTTCCGGAGGCAATCCCGCGATCCAGCCGCTCGGGCCATTGATCGAATTCGGGCATTCGCAAGGATACCGTTTCGCCCTGGAAACGCAGGGGAGCGTCGCCCGGGACTGGTTTCGCGATCTCGACATTCTGGTTTTGAGCCCCAAGCCGCCGTCAAGCGGAATGCTGACGGATTGGGATGAGGTCGACAACTGTCTCCGGCTCGCCGCCGGCGGGCCGGACATCGTCTTGAAAATCGTCGTCTTCGATGATGCCGACTATGCCTTCGCCCGGGAGGCGGGCGAGCGCTATCCCGCTATTCCCCTGTTCCTTCAGCCGGGCAACCATACACCGCCGCCGCCCGACGACGACGATGCCCGCATCGATATCGACGGCGTAATGGACCGGATGCACTGGCTCGTCGAGAAGGTGACGGCCGATCGGTGGTTTGCCCCGCGCGTACTGCCACAGTTGCACGTGCTGCTGTGGGGCAACAAACGCGGCGTCTGACCCCGCCTGAGCCTACCCCTGCGGGAAAGCAAAGACATCCACCGGCTCTCCGAGCCCGCGCAGCGGGAAGGTGCCGAGACTGTCCATGTCTTTGGCGCAGTCCGCCATTTCGACGAAGGCCCGCGACAAGAGCACCGGGCGCTTGACCTCCTTGGTCAGGCTTTCCAGCCGCGAGGCGACATTGACCGCCGGGCCGATGACGGTGAAATCGAGCCGCCGGCGTGAGCCGATATTGCCATACATCACGTCGCCGACATGCACTCCGACGCCGTAGCGCAGCGGATCGCGGCCCATGCGCACATGCTCCTCGTTCAGCTCGGCCATCGACGCCTGCCCTTCGCGGATCGCCTGCAGCAGATCGGCGCAGGCCGTTTCCTTGCTCAGCGGGAAGATCGCCAGCAATCCGTCGCCCATGAATTTCAGGATCTCGCCGCCATGCCGTTCGATCGGATCCGACATGGCATCGAAATAATCGTTGAGCAAGTGGATGACATCGTCGCGCGGCCAGAGATCGGAGATCGCCGTAAAGTCGCGCAGGTCACAGATCATGATCGCCGCGCCGACGGTGGCGCCGCTGCCGCGCGTCGTCACGCCCGACAGGATCTGCTCGCTCGCATGCGGCCCGACATAGGTCTGCAGCAGCGTACGCGCCATGATGTTCTTCAGCCTGATTTCGCTGACGAGGGTCAGGGCCGGCAGCAGATCGCGCAGGAAATCGACATGTTCGCGCTCAAAGCCGCCCGGCCGGCTGGTGGAAAATGTCGCCACATGCCGTTTGCCGAAAGTATGCTCGAGCGGCCAGGCGATATATTCGGTCAGGCCGTCGTCATGCAGTTCCTGATAGAATGAATCCAAGTCGCCTGCGGCTGTACCCTCCAGCTGCCTGCGCACCTCCTCTGCACCCTGATGGATCGCGTTGACGGGACTGGTCAGGAAATCCGGCGTGTTTTCGACGCCATAGGCGAATGTATCGATCTTCGCCTCCGCCAGTCCCTCCTTCCAGAGAAGGCGGGCACCAATCCATTGTGGGTGGTTCACCCTGAAATGCAGCGTCGCCCGCGCCACCGGCACGCCTGCCGCCAGCAGCTTCCCGCACATCTCCACCAGGATATTGTCGATGAAGCGCTCGCCGCGCGTCTCGTTCACCAGCCAGTCGAGGATCCGTCTTCTGCGGATCGGCCAGACGCCTTCGTCTGCTTCGGAAGCAGTTCCGGCCTTGTTTGGATAAGACGACATTAAAAACTCCGCTGCGCCACAATCGGCGAGGATCGACTTGATTTCCGCTGAATGTGGGCGATGGGGATGCAAATGATAAGGGCCGACTGCGATAAAGCCTCAGAAATCCCAGTCCTCGTCTTCTGTCGCGACAGCCTTGCCGATCACATAGGAGGAACCGGAGCCGGAGAAGAAATCGTGGTTCTCGTCGGCATTCGGCGAAAGCGCCGACAGGATCGCCGGATTGACCTTGCAGGCCTCGGCCGGGAAAAGCGCCTCGTAGCCGAGGTTCATCAGCGCCTTGTTGGCATTGTAATGCACGAATTTCTTGACGTCCTCGGTAAGCCCGACGCCGTCATAGAGCGCTTCGGTATATCTCGCCTCATTGTCGTAGAGTTCGAGCAAGAGGTCGAAGGCGAAATCCTTGATCTCCTGCTTTCTCTCCTCGGAAAGCCGCTCCAGTCCGCGCTGGAATTTATAGCCGATATAATAGCCGTGCACCGCCTCGTCGCGGATGATCAGCCGGATCATGTCTGCCGTGTTGGTGAGCTTGGCGCGGCTCGACCAGTACATCGGCAGGTAGAAGCCGGAATAGAACAGGAAGCTTTCGAGGAAGACGCTGGCGACCTTCTTCTTCAAGGGATCGCCGCAGCGATACTGCTCCATGATCAGCGCCGACTTGCGCTGCAGGAATTCATTCTCCTCCGACCAGCGATAGGCATCGTCGACGTCGGGCGTCGAGCAGAGCGTCGAAAAGATCGAGGAATAGGAACGCGCATGCACCGCCTCCATGAAGGAGACGTTGGAAAGCACTGCCTCCTCATGCGGGGTGACCGCATCCTCCATCAGCCCGACGGCGCCGACGCCGTTCTGGATCGTGTCGAGCAGCGTCAGACCGGTAAAGACGCGGATCGTCAGTTGCTGCTCGGCCGCCGTCAGCGTCGCCCAGGAGGGAATGTCGTTGGACAGCGGCACTTTCTCCGGCAGCCAGAAATTGCCGGTCAGCCGGTTCCAGACTTCGAGATCCTTGTCGTCTTCGATGCGGTTCCAGTTGATGGCGCGCACGCGGGAGACGGTTTTCAATTGCATGTTCATTGGGTGGTCCTTTTGAGGAATGTCCGAATCTGCCCCTCATCCGCCTGCCGGCACCTTCTCCCCGTAAACGGGGCGAAGGAGGCAAGCCGCAAGCTCTCCGTTCCCTCGCAACCTCTCGCAGGGCACGTCCCCTCTCCCCGTTTTTTACGGGGAGAGGGTTAGGGTGAGGGGCATCTTGCTGGTCCAAAGCCGAATTCAAATCACAGCGTACAAGACACACACCCCTGCACCTCGGTGCCGGACAGCGCCATCTGGCGAAGGCGGATGTAGTAGATCGTCTTGATGCCCTTCTTCCAGGCGTAGATCTGCGCCTTGTTGATGTCGCGCGTCGTCGCCGTGTCGCGGAAGAACAAGGTCAGCGACAGACCCTGGTCGACATGCTGGGTCGCCGCCGCATAGGTGTCGATGATCTTCTCCGCACCGATTTCGTAGGCGTCCTGATAATAATCGAGATTGTCGTTGGTCATGAACGGCGCCGGATAATAGACGCGGCCGATCTTGCCTTCCTTGCGGATTTCGATCTTCGAGACGATCGGATGGATCGAGGAGGTCGAGTGGTTGATATAGGAGATCGACCCGGTCGGCGGCACCGCCTGCAGATTCCGGTTATAGAGACCGGAGGCCATGACAGCCGTCTTCAGCGCTGCCCAATCTTCCTGTGTCGGAACAAGGATGCCGGCGTTATCGAACAGCGCCCGCACCTTCACCGTCGCCGGCTTCCATTCCTGCTCGGTATATTTGTCGAAATATTCGCCGGAGGCATATTTCGAGTTCTCGAACCCCTTGAAGCTGGTGCCGCGTTCGAGCGCCAGCAGATTCGAGGCGCGGATCGCGTGATAGGTCACCGTGTAGAAATAGATATTGGTGAAATCGACGCCTTCTTCGGAACCGTAAAAGATACGTTCGCGGGCGAGGTATCCGTGCAGGTTCATCTGGCCGAGGCCGATCGCGTGGCTTTCGTCATTGCCTTTCTCGATCGACGGAACCGAGGCAATATGGCTCATATCGGAAACCGCCGTCAGCGCCCGGATCGAGGTCTCGATCGTCTTACCGAAATCGGCGGAATCCATGGCGGCCGCAATGTTCAGCGAGCCGAGATTGCAGGAAATATCCTTGCCGAGATGCTTGTAGGAGAGGTCGTCATTATATTCGCTCGCCTCACTGGCCTGCAGGATCTCCGAGCAGAGATTGCTCATCGAAATACGCCCGGCGATCGGGTTCGCCCGGTTCACCGTGTCCTCGAACATGATGTAGGGATAACCGCTTTCGAACTGGATTTCGGCAAGCACCTGGAAGAATTCCCGCGCCTTGATCTTCTTCTTGGAGATGCCGGCATCTGCCACCATCTCCCGATATTTTTCCGTCACCGAAATCTCGGTAAAGGGCACACCATAGACGCGCTCGACGTCATAGGGCGAGAACAGGTACATGTCCTCGTTGTTCCTCGCGAGTTCGAAGCTGATGTCGGGCACGACGACGCCGAGCGACAGCGTCTTGATGCGGATCTTCTCGTCGGCATTCTCACGCTTGGTGTCGAGGAAGCGCATGATGTCAGGGTGATGGGCGTTGAGATAGACAGCACCCGCTCCCTGGCGGGCACCGAGCTGGTTGGCATAGGAGAAACTGTCTTCGAGCAGCTTCATCACCGGGATGATGCCCGATGACTGGTTCTCGATCTGCTTGATCGGCGCGCCGGCCTCGCGGATGTTCGTCAGCGACAGCGCCACGCCGCCGCCGCGCTTCGACAATTGCAGCGCCGAATTGATCGACCGGCCGATCGATTCCATATTGTCCTCGACCCGCAGCAGGAAGCAGGAAACCAGTTCACCGCGCTGTTTCTTGCCGGCATTGAGGAAGGTCGGCGTCGCCGGCTGGAAACGGCCGGAAATGATCTCGTCGACCATGTCGCGGGCAAGGGCCTCGTCGCCACGCGCCAAAGTGAGCGCGACCATGCAGATGCGATCCTCGTAGCGCTCGAGATAGCGCTTTCCGTCGAAGGTCTTCAGCGTATAGCTGGTGTAATATTTGAAGGCGCCGAGGAAAGTCGGAAAACGGAATTTCCTGGCATAGGCCTGGTCGAACAGGTCGCGGACGAAATTGAAGGAATATTGGTCGAGAACCTCCTGCTCGTAATAGCCCTCGGTCACGAGGTAATCGAGCTTTTCCCTCAGATTGTGAAAGAACACGGTGTTCTGGTTCACATGCTGCAGGAAATACTGCTTCGCCGCCATGCGGTCCTTGTCGAGCTGGATCCTGCCCTCATCGTCATAGAGGTTCAGCATGGCGTTCAGCGCGTGATAATCGAGCGCTTCCGCCGCTTTCAAAGGGCGTTCGCCGGCGGGATGAGCAAAACTGTTATGCGATTTTGCGCCCGCATCCCGCGTCAGAGTTGTTCCCGTGTCCAAAATCGTTCCATTCCGTGTTTGACGTTGGCGACATCCTCCTCCGTGCCGATGAGCTCGAACCTGTAGAGGTACGGCACCCGGCATTTCTGCGAGATCACGTCGCCGGCGAGCCCGTATGTCTCGCCGAAATTGCTGTTGCCCGCGGCAATCACGCCACGAATGTGTCCTCGGTTCTCCGCATCGTTCAAGAAACGGATCACCTGCTTGGGAACGGCGCCCTTTATGATCCCTGGGCCGTCGCCGCCGCTATAGGTCGGCACAACAAGCACGAAGGGTTCGCGGATATGGAACGCATCCGCACTGCCCGCCGGAATGCGCGCCGCGCGCAGTCCGAGCCTGGCAACGAAGCGATGGGTATTTTCGGATCGGCTGGAATAATAGACGATCAGCCCCATCGCCTTTTTCCTCGGTCAGGAGAGCGCGCTGATCATATCGGGGCGGAAACCCGCCCAATGCCGCTCGCCGGCGATCACGACCGGCGCCTGCATGTAGCCGAGGCTGCGGACACGATCGAGCGCTTCGGCATCCTCGGAGATATCGACGATGTCGTAATCGACGCCCAGCCGGTCGAGGGCGCGATAGGTGGCAGTGCATTGGACGCAGGCGGGTTTGCTGTAGACGGTAACGCTCATCATGTTCCTCGTGATGTCAAAGAATTCAGGACGCAAGACAGGGATCGGGCGCCTTGCGGCGTCCGGGGCAACGCTTGATAGTGATCTGCAAGTCGGCGCTTTAAACGCCTGAGACGTTCCCTTTCGGGATTTGCGCGGGCGGCGGCCTTGATATTCTGGACATGACTTCAACCCCGAAGTGCTCATGCGGACGTTCGGGGCAGCGCAACAGGCGCGGATCATTCCGCTGTCATGCACGCGACCTTCCGGACACCCCGCCCGTGGACATCTAGTTCAAGGCAGGTCTCCTGGCTTGCGGGTCGAAGCACCCTGCCCCAGCCTTCCCGAGGCATCATGCCTCAGTGACCTGAAATCGGACAGTTGCTCGCCGCTCACAGTTGCGGGGGCAGCTCCGGCCTTGTTGCGCCGTCATGGCGAAACGCACCGTATTCCCGTCTTAGCCCGCGATCCGACACGAATCGAAGGAACCTTGAACACTAGATATAGTACGCGAATCAAAAATCACGTCAACGGATGGTTTGTGCGTTGCGTTACGGCAGGTTTGAAATCACTGCGTTCCAGTGAAAAACATGGATAACGAAGGCTTAAGCAAAAGAGGCTGTGGAGAAGGCCGGAACGAAGAGCGCCGGCCTGTAGCCGCTCTCAATTCGATGGCAAACCTCCCTCCACGTCATCCTCGGCCTTGTGCCGAGGATCTGCTGCCAATCGACCGAAGGCAGATGCCCGGGACAAGCCCGAGCATGACGAAAGAGGGGCTGGCGCCCGTTGTCAGTGGTCTATGCCACTCTTCAGATGACCAGCGACGCAAGGACAGTATCGGATGTTTACATCCTTATCCGAAGCAGCCTGAGCGCATTGATCGTCACCAGCACGGTGGCGCCGGTATCGGCGAGAATCGCCGGCCAGAGCCCGGTGATGCCGGCAATCGTCGTCACCAGGAACACTGCCTTCAGTCCCAGCGCGATGCTGATATTCTGCAGGATATTGCGCATCGTCCGTTTGGACAGTTCGATCATCCGCGCCACGTCGCCGACGCGCCCATGCAGCACGGCGGCATCCGCCGTCTCCAGCGCCACATCGGTGCCGCCGCCCATGGCGATGCCGATATCGGCAGCGGCCAGCGCCGGCGCATCGTTGATGCCATCGCCGACCTTGGCGACGATGAAGCCCTGGCCCTTCAATTCGCCGACGACCCGCTGTTTATCCTCAGGCATCATCTCGCCGCGCCAGTCGATGCCGAGCATGCCGGCAACGGCTGCTGCCGTCCGCTTGTTGTCGCCCGTCAGCATCATTGTATTGACGCCGGCCGACTTGAGCGTGGAAAGCCCGGTCTTGGCATCCTCGCGCGGCTCGTCGCGCATGGCGATAAGGCCGACCGCAACACCATTGACGAGCAGCACCGATACGCTCTTGCCCTCGTCGTTCAGAACAGTAATGCGTGCATCCTTGTCGCCATCGAGTGCTCCGCGCTCGCGGGCAGCGGACGGCGACAGCAGATCCAGCGTCTCGCCGCCAACTTTGCCGCTGACGCCCTTGCCTGGCAGCGCCTCCAGCTCGAAGGCCGGCGGCACGGGAAGGCCGTCGGCCTTGGCGCGGTTGAGGATCGCCAGCGCCAAGGGGTGGCTGGAGCCCTGCTCCAGCACTGCTGCGCGCGACAAGATCTGCGCCTCACTCAATCCGAAGGAAACGATGTCGGTCACCTGAGGCTTGCCTTCGGTTAGCGTGCCTGTCTTGTCGAAGGCGACCATCGTCACCTTGCCGAGCGTTTCCAATACCGCGCCGCCCTTCATCAGCAGCCCGCGCCGCGCGCCTGCTGAAAGCGAGGCGGCAATCGCCGCCGGCGTCGAGATGACCAGCGCGCAAGGGCAACCGATCAGCAGAATGGCAAGGCCCTTATAGACCCATTCGTTCCATACGCCGCTGAGCAGCAGCGGCGGAACGACCGCGACCAGGGCTGCAACCACCACCACGCCCGGCGTGTAATAACGCGAGAACCGATCGATGAAACGTTCCGTCGGCGCCTTCGATTCCTGCGCCTCTTCCACCAGCTTGACGACGCGGGCGATGGTATTGTCGGCAGCGGCCGCCGTGACGCGAACCTTGAGCACCGCATCGCCATTCACCGTTCCGGCAAAGACGACGGCATCGACACCCTTTCGCACCGGCGTGCTCTCGCCCGTTACCGGCGCCTCGTCGATCGCGCTCTCGCCCGAGACGATGATGCCATCCGCCGAGATGCGGTCGCCCGGACGCACCATGATGATCGCGCCGACGGCGAGGCTTTCCGCCGGAACCTCCCGCGTCTGACCATTGTCTTCCAGCAGCGCATTCTTCGGCACCAGAGCCGTCAGCGACTGGATGCTTTCGCGCGCCTTGCCGGCCGCGACACCTTCCAGCAGCTCGCCGACGAGGAAAAGGAACACGACGGTCGCCGCCTCCTCGCCCGCATTGATGATGACGGCGCCGACGGCGGCGATCGTCATCAGCATTTCGATCGAAAACGGCGTGCCGGAGAGAGCCGCCATGACAGCGCGCCGCGCGATCGGCACCAAGCCGACCAGCATGGCGACGATGAAGGCATAGGATCCGATCGCCGGCACCAGATGGCCGATGGCATAGGCGGCAATGAGCGCTGCACCCGAGAGGATGGTCAGCCGGCCCTTCTTGCTCTGCCACCAGGGACCGGTCGTCGGCCCATGGTCGTGTCCATGCAGACCTTCGATTTCCTTCTCGCCATGGTCATGATCGTGACCTGCGTGATCATGGCCGGTATGATCATGACCTTCGTGATCGTCATGGTCGTGATCGTGATGATCGTGCGAACCATGGTCCCGCGCCGGCGCTGCGCTTCCGGCAAAGGGCGAGACCGAATAACCGAGCCCCGTCACCTTCTTCTCGATCGCCTTGAGGTCGCTGCTGCCGTCATGCCGGACGGTCATCGTTCCCGCCATCACCGAGACGGAAACATCGGCGACCCCGGCCACGCGCCTGACCGCGGTATCGATCTTGCTCGCGCAGGCGGCGCAATCCATGCCGCCGACCCGGTATCGTGTCTCGCTCGTCTCAGCCATGATCCGTTTCCTTGTCAAACAGAAGCATCCCTCCTACATCCTCTAGCGACTAGAGGTGCAAGAGGAAAATCATGAAAAAGATCACGATCGGTGAAGCGGCTCGCCGGAGCGGGGTCAAAGTGCCGACGGTGCGTTATTATGAGAGCATCGGCCTGCTCGCGGCGCCGAGCCGCAGCGAAGGCAACCAGCGCTCCTTCGAACCTGCCGATATCAGCCGGCTTGCCTTCATCCGCCATGCCCGCGAACTCGGCTTCGAGATCGAAGCGATCCGCACGCTGCTGACCCTGCAGGATGATCCGCACCAGTCCTGCGCCTCCGCCGATGCCATCGCCAAGGCTCGTCTCGTCGAAGTCGAGCAGCGCATCCGCAGCCTGATGGCTTTGAAGGCCGAGCTGGAAACCATGGTGGAAGGCTGCGGCCACGGCCGCGTCGACCAATGCCGTGTCATCGAGGTTCTCGCCGACCACGGCCAGTGCACGCATTCGCATCACTGATCCCGCCCTTGCAGGCAAGGCGCAGCCGCGCCAAAACGGCACCAGAAAGAATCGGGCAAAGACATCCATGAGCCAGAAGCGAATTGCCATCATCGGCGGCGGCCCGGCGGGCCTGGCGGCCGCCGAGCTGCTCTCGCTCTCGGGCCATGCGGTGACGGTCTACGACGCCATGCCGACTTTCGCCCGCAAATTTCTGCTGGCCGGAAAATCGGGGCTGAACATCACCCATTCCGAGGATTATGCCCGTTTCGCCACGCGCTTCGGTACCGCCTCTGCCCGGCTGCGGCCGGCTCTCGATGCCTTTACCCCTGGCGATATCAGGGATTGGGCGACAGGCCTCGGCACGGAGACCTTCGTCGGCTCGTCCGGCCGGGTCTTCCCGACGGTGATGAAAGCCTCTCCCTTGCTGCGCGCCTGGCTCAGACGATTGGAGGCGCAGGGCACGACGCTGCGCACCCGCCACCGCTGGATCGGTTTTGCCGAGGAGGGTCTCGCTTTCGAAACGCCGGAAGGGCGCAGCATCGTCCATTGCGACGCCGCCCTGCTGGCGCTCGGCGGCGCAAGCTGGCCGCGCCTCGGCTCGGATGCGGGCTGGCTGCCGTGGTTATCGGAGAAGGGTGTCGAGATCGACGCCTTCCAGCCCGCCAATTGCGGCTTCGTCGTCGGCTGGAGCGAAAACTTCCGCGAGCGTTTCGCCGGCGAGCCGGTGAAATCGGTCACCGCCACCTCCGAAGCCGGGACATTGCCCGGCGAATTCGTCATCACCACAACCGGTATCGAAGGCAGTCTGGTGTATGCCCATGCGGCGAGCCTCCGCGACCGGCTGCTGGACCGCGGCAGCGCGGCCCTGACGCTCGACCTCGCCCCGGGCCGGACAGTGGAAAGGCTGGCCCGCGATCTCGCGCGGCAGGACGCCAAATCGAGCTTTTCAACCCGCCTGCGCAAGGGCGCCAGCCTCGACGGCGTCAAGGCGGCATTGCTGCGGGAACTCGCTCCCGAGCGCGACAGAGCCGATCCCGGCCGTCTCGCCGGCCTGATCAAGGCCCTGCCGGTGCCGGTTCTCGAGACAAGGCCGATCGGCGAGGCGATCTCCTCGGCCGGCGGCATCCGCTGGAGCGGCATCGACGACGGCTTCATGTTGAAGGCGCTGCCGGGCACCTTCGTCGCCGGCGAGATGCTTGACTGGGAGGCGCCGACCGGCGGCTACCTCCTTACCGCCTGCCTTGCGACCGGCCGGGCCGCTGCGCGCGGCATCGAGGCCTGGCTGCAAGGATAGGCCCTGGCGCGCGCCGGCACTGAACAGCAAGCAAGACCTCCTTCGATTAGGCCGAGGCTGGATGAAACGTCATGACAAGGCCATTCATGCAGTAGCGAAGCCCGGTTGGCTTCGGACCATCATCGAAGACATGGCCGAGATGGCCGCCACAGCGGCCGCAATGGACTGCCGTGCGCGCCATCCCGAAAGTGGTGTCGTTTGTGGTGCCGACGGCATGGTCGAGCGGTGCCCAAAAGCTCGGCCAGCCGGTGCCGCTGTCGAATTTGGTCGCCGAGGAAAAGAGCTTCTGGTCGCAGCCGACACAGGCGAAGATGCCCTTTCGCTCCTCATGCAGCAGGGCACTGGTGAAGGGATTTTCCGTGCCCGCCTGACGCAGGATGACAAATTGATCCGGCGTCAGCAGCTTGCGCCATTCATCCTCTGTGTGCGTCACCGCAAACGTCTCGCCGGCGATCGCCTTGCCGGCCCCCAAGCGAACCGCAAGCCCGCCGAAAGCGGCACCCATCAGCAACAATCGTCTGTTTAACATGGTCGGGATCTCCTCGCCCTGCAAAGCTGTTTCTGCACAGAACTACGGGCGAGAGCGGTCTTTTGTTACACTGTCGGCGTTCGAACACCGAAATGTGATTTCTGCCCCCTTCGCCTGAAAAACCCGCAGGCCGATGGCCGTCCGGGACCGGCCGATTGCAAACCGGCCGCTTTTCCATCAGACTATGCTGAAGTTCCGTGGGAGGAGCCGATGCACGAACACTCAGCACACGCCGAGCATGTCTACACCTCTGCCCAGCGCGATTCCGCCGCGGCCAGTTCTCCGGTTGTCGCCTCCTGGCGGCGATGCATGACCATGCATCAGCTCGCTCCGGAAGACGAACGGGCGCCACTGCGCGTTACCGATGAGGAATTCCGCCGTGCCCGCGAACAGTCCGGGCAGTTGATCGCCAGCGCGACCGAAGAACTCGATCGTCTCTTCACCACCGTCGGCAAAGCCGGCTGCTGCCTGCTTCTGACCGACAGGAATGGCATTGCCTTGGAGCGCCGGGGGGCTGCCGGCGACGACAAGGAGTTTCACGAACTCGGCCTGTGGACCGGCTCGGTCTGGACCGAGGCGAGCATCGGCACCAACGGCATCGGCACCGCGCTTGCCGACGAACGCGCCGTCGCCATCTTCCGCGACCAGCATTTCTTCTGCGCCAATACCAGCCTCAGCTGCACCACGGCACCGATCCGCGATCACCGTGGCCGGGTGGCCGCAGCCCTCGATATTTCCACCTGCCGCGAAGACGTCAACGAGATGACGCTGACGATCCTGACGCAGACCGTGCGCGATGCGGCGATGCGCATCGAGCTCAACCTCTTCCGTTCGGCTTTTCCCAGCGCCCGTTTCCTGATGGTCCCGGCCGGCGTCAATTCCGCCGCCGCCCTGCTTGCCGTCGACCGGCACGATCTGGTGCTGGGCGCAACGCGCGCTGCCCGCATCGCGCTGCAGCTGGACGACAAGCGAATCGCCGCCGGCATTCCGGCGGCCGATGCCCTGCATGAGGCTGGAGTCTCGCAGCAGGAGGAGATCGTCGAGGCGGAAAAAGCAGCTCTGTTGCGGGCGCTGTCGCGCACCAGCGGCAACGTCTCGCAGGCGGCCGTCGCCCTCGGCATTAGCCGCGCCACCCTGCATCGGAAGATGAAGAAGTTCGACCTGCACTGACGAATGCATGTCGCCCGGAAGTGTGCAGCGGTTCCGGGATAACGACATGCATCAAAACAAAGAGCTAACGCCCGAACGTTCCACCGACACCATCGATCGTGACCCGAGCTGTCGCATCTGTGCGACAGTGTGCGCTGCGGTATCGAAGACCTCCCCTGTTCCCTTCGGCAAAACGCGCACATTTTCCTTCCACCGGTTCGCTTGGGAACCTGGATCATCAAGGGAGGATGACATGCTTCATCAGAAAGTCGTCGAGTCGCCGTTCAAGCTCAAATACGGCAACTATATCGGCGGCGAATGGCGCGAGCCGGTCGAAGGCAAATACTTCGAAAACCTAACGCCCGTTACCGGCGGCAAGCTCTGCGACATTCCCCGCTCCAGTGAAAAGGACATCAATCTGGCGCTCGATGCCGCCCATGCGGCCAAGGACAAATGGGGCCGCACTTCGGCTGCCGAGCGCTCCAATATCCTCATGAAGATCGCCCAGCGGATGGAGGACAAGCTGGAATTGCTTGCCCAGGCCGAGACCTGGGACAATGGCAAGCCGATCCGCGAGACCATGGCGGCGGACATTCCGCTGGCGATCGACCACTTCCGCTATTTCGCTTCCTGCATCCGCGCCCAGGAAGGTTCGATCGGCGAGATCGACCATGACACCGTCGCCTATCACTTCCACGAGCCGCTCGGCGTCGTCGGCCAGATCATTCCGTGGAATTTCCCGATCCTGATGGCCACGTGGAAACTCGCCCCGGCGCTTGCCGCCGGCAACTGCGTCGTCTTGAAGCCCGCCGAACAGACCCCGGCTTCAATCCTGCTCTGGGCCGAACTGGTCGGCGATCTGCTGCCGCCAGGCGTCCTCAACATCGTCAACGGTTTCGGCATCGAGGCCGGCAAGCCGCTGGCGACCAGCTCCCGCATCGCCAAGATCGCCTTCACTGGCGAGACGACGACCGGCCGGCTGATCATGCAATATGCCAGCCAGAACCTCATTCCGGTGACCCTGGAACTCGGCGGCAAATCGCCGAACATCTTCTTCGCCGATGTGATGGCCGAGGATGACGACTTCCTCGACAAGGCGCTCGAAGGCTTTGCGATGTTTGCCCTCAACCAGGGCGAAGTCTGCACCTGCCCGAGCCGCGCCCTCGTCCAGGAATCGATCTATGACCGCTTCATGGAAAAGGCCGTCAAGCGCGTCGAGGCGATCAAGCAGGGCAACCCGCTCGACAGCGCGACGATGATCGGCGCCCAGGCATCGACCGAGCAATTGGAAAAGATCCTCGCCTATCTCGACATCGGCAAGCAGGAAGGTGCCGAGGTGCTGGCCGGTGGCACGCGCAACGATCTCGGCGGCGATCTGGCGAACGGCTATTACGTCAAGCCGACCATCTTCAAGGGCCACAACAAGATGCGTGTATTCCAGGAGGAAATCTTCGGGCCGGTTGTCTCGGTCACGACCTTCAAGGACGAAAAAGAAGCGCTCGAAATCGCCAACGACACGCTTTACGGCCTCGGCGCCGGCGTCTGGAGCCGCGACGCCAATCGCTGCTACCGTTTCGGCCGCGAGATCCAGGCCGGCCGCGTCTGGACCAACTGCTACCACGCCTACCCGGCCCATGCCGCCTTCGGCGGTTACAAACAGTCGGGCATCGGCCGTGAAACCCACAAGATGATGCTCGAGCATTACCAGCAGACCAAAAATATGCTGGTGAGCTACAGCCCGAAGGCGCTCGGCTTCTTCTGAGGCGTGGTGAGGGTGTAAAACCCCTCCCCACAGGGAGGGACTTAACGTGCTGCTCTCGCCGTATTCACTCTTGAGCGCAGCACATGCATCCGGCTTGTTGTCTTGCGAGCCGAAGCGGCATCTTAGCCCCTCCCCCTTGTGGGGAGGGGAATCTATCTCTCCCAAAACTTTGGAGGAAGACCGATGGAAATCACCGTCAACGGCGAACCGCGTGTTCTCGCGACCGACGCAGCTCTTGACCTGATCGCGGAGATCAAGCGCGATCATCCCGATATCCTCTTCCACCAGTCCGGCGGCTGCTGCGACGGCTCCTCACCGATGTGTTATCCCGTCAATGAATTCATGGTCGGCGACAGCGACGTCAAACTCGGCGAGATCGGCGGCGTGCCGGTCTATATCAGCGCCAGCCAGTTCGAAGCCTGGAAACATACGCAGCTCATCATCGATGTCGTTCCGGGCCGCGGCGGCATGTTCTCGCTCGATAACGGCCGCGAGAAACGCTTCCTCACCCGCTCCCGCCTCTTCGGCGGCGGCGAAGCCTGCGCTGTCCCGGATGTGACGGTCAAAGCGATGTAGAGCATGCCGAAAACTGTGCGCGGTTTTCGGCATCATGCTACTCTCACTCTCAGCGAATTTCGGCTGTAGTATTCCCATAGTACCTTCTGCATGCCGCTCTTTGTTAATCTCCGGCGGTTGGTTTCAAAGGAGGATACGATGCCAGCTTCCAAAATCCTGATGATCACGGGTGATTTCACCGAAGATTACGAAACCATGGTGCCGTTCCAGACGCTGCTTGCCTGCGGCTATACGGTCGACGCCGTCTGCCCCGGAAAGAACGCGGGCGAGACGGTCGCCACCGCTATTCATGATTTCGAAGGCGACCAGACCTATTCCGAAAAACGCGGTCATAATTTCGCGCTGAACGCCACTTTCGACAGCGTGCGGCCCGAAGACTACGATGCCCTCGTCATCCCCGGCGGCCGCGCGCCGGAATATCTGCGCCTCAATGCAGACGTTATCAAAGCGGTCCGGCACTTCTTCGATGCCGGAAAACCCGTTGCCGCCATCTGCCATGGCGCGCAGCTGCTAGCTGCCGCCGGCGTCTTGAAGGGCCGCACCTGCTCGGCCTATCCCGCTTGCCGGCCGGAAGTCGAGCTTGCCGGCGCCACCTTCGCCGATATCTCAATCACCGATGCGGTCTCGGACGGTAACCTGGTAACGGCGCCGGCCTGGCCGGCACATCCGTCGTGGCTGCGCCAGTTCATGGCCGTACTCGATGCAGCAGCGCTGCTCGAAACCAACGCCGCCTGAGGAGGGCGGCACGGGAGGATGACATGTGCGAATTGTTCATCAAGGCGGATGCGCGGCTCTGGGAAAGCACCACCCGGTCGCTGCGCATCGACGGCATGGTGACCAGCGTCAGGCTGGAGAACTTCTTCTGGTCGAAGCTTGAGGAAGTGGCCCGGCGCGACGGCATGAATGTCGTCCAGCTGATCACCCGGCTGCATCATGAATCGATCGATGCCGGCCATGATCTTGGAAACTTCACCTCCTTCCTGCGCGTCTGCTGCGCCCGCTATCTCGACCTGCAGCTCAGCGGCGACATCCCCGCCGATGCCACCCGTCCGATTTCCGGCCTTGACGCGCCCGAGATTCTCGGTCGCGAACGGACGAAATATCACTGACGGCCGGCCCAACGAAACTGTGGAGCAATAACGGCGGAACTGCCTGCAAAGGGCAGTTCCGCAAGATCTCCGACCTGGACGCGGATGCGTGGGCTTGCGCTGCGGCGCAGCCTGGATCAACAATGCGCGCCATCAAAGACCGGCAGGAGATCGATTGCCATGAACGACCAGAAAGCCGTGATCGTTACGGGAGCCGGCGGCAACCTCGGCAGCGCCGTTGTCCGTGAGCTTGCCGCCGGCGGCGCAAAACTCGTCTGCATGAACCGTTCGAGCCAGGAGCTGGAAGCCTTGGCCGGCGATCTTCCCGCCTCCGCCGAGTTTCTGTCGATCGCCGGAACGGATCTCACCGACTATGCCTCCTGCGCCGCAGCCGTCGCCCGGGCCGTCAAGCGCTTCGGCGGCGTCGGTGCCCTGGTCAATACGGTCGGCGCCTTCCAGATGGGGCCGGTCGGACCGGATGCGCCTGCCCAATGGGAGACGATGATGAACGCCAACGCCCGCACCGCGCTGACGATCAGCGCCGCGGTTCTCCCGACCATGAAGGCATCGGGCTATGGCCGCATCGTTCATGTCGCCGCCGCGCCCGGCCTGAAGGCCGGCCCCAATCAAGCCGCTTACGCTGCCTCGAAGGCCGCCGTCATCCGGCTGACGGAAGCGCTCGCTGCCGAATGCCGCGACGACCGCATCACCGCCAACTGCATCCTGCCTGGGACGATCGACACGCCTGAGAACCGCGCCGCTATGCCCAATGCGAAGACGGATGGCTGGGTCACGCCGCAATCGATCGCCCGCCTCATCGCCTTCCTGATCTCGCCGGCCGCAGCCGTTGTCACCGGCGCGGCAATCCCGGCGACCGGCCGCGAATAACGGCTGGAGTGGTGCTCGGCGCCGCAACCTTGAATCGGGATTACTTTGCCGGGATCAGGGGTGATGAAACGGCGGATTTGCAAATTTTGGCCGGTGACATGCGATCCGACTTGAGGTTCGGTTCGCCTTAAGGCAGCCTTATCTCCGCTAATGCATGTCGCACGGAAGTGTGCAGCGGTTCCGGGATAACGACATGCATCAAAACAAAGAGCTAAAGCGCGTCGCATGAATCAAGTTTGATGCGACGCGCTTTAGGCTCAGGTGGCGGGCAAGAGACAGCGGCGGACACGATGGTGGTGATGATCGCATGGCGGCGGCATTTGCCCGAAGGCGGGTGGTTTCGATGACGGACGATCCTGCATTGCGTGCCGTCAGCGCCGTAAGCCTGTTGCGCGAGGAATGGTTCCTGGGCGTCAGCGTCGCGACGAGCTTCGCATTTCTTGCTTTCCAGGAGCAGCTCTTCGGCCGGCTTTCCGATCCGCTTTGGTTCACTGTCGTTTTCGGGTGGCTGTTTGCCGTCGTGCTCGGCTCCGCTCTGTCGGTCGTGCGGCACGCAGACCACCTGGCGGAGCGGCTGAAGGAGCCTTACGGCACGCTCATTCTAACCCTTTCAATCACGTCGATCGAGGTGATGGCAATATCGGCCGTCATGCTTCACGGCGAAAACAACCCCACGCTTGCGCGCGACACGCTGTTTGCAGTCGTCATGATCATTCTGAATGGCATGGTCGGCCTGTCATTGCTGCTCGGCGCGTGGCGGCGGCCGGAACAGCAGCATAACCTGCAGGGCGCTAACGCCTATCTCGGAGTGATCGTGCCGCTGGCGACCTTAAGCCTGGTCATGCCGACATTTCTGGCAGGTCCGGACGGACAGCATCCATCGGCACCGAGACAACTGATACTGGGCGTCATATCGGTCGGACTTTATTCCACGTTTCTGTTTCTTCAGGCCGGCCGCCATCGGGACTACTTCGCGGACGACGGCAACCGTCAGCAACCTCGCAGCGAACATGGCGCCGGCCATGGGCCGATCTGGCCGCATGCCATCCTGCTTGTCACCTATATGGCTCCCGTCGTCTTCCTGGTCGAACAGCTTGCACGGCCGATCGATTACATTATCGAAACCCTGCATGCTCCAACCGCATTTGGCGGTGTCGTGATGGCTATCCTCGTCGCGACGCCTGAGGCAATCAGCGCCGTGCGCGCGTCTATCGCCAACAATCTTCAGCGCTCCGTCAACATTTTCCTTGGTTCGGTATTGTCGACGATCGGGCTGACGGTGCCGGCAATGCTTGTTGTCAGCCAGCTCTACGGACACAGCGTGACGCTCGGCCTGGAGCACGGTGATCTGGTGATGCTCCTGCTCACGCTTGCCGTCAGCATCATTACATTCGCCAGCGGCCGCACGCATCTGATGCAAGGTGCGGTCCACCTGGTGCTTTTCCTGGCCTACGTGCTGCTCATTTTCCAGCAGTGATCTCCGGCTGCGTGAGAACAGGAAAGTAAAAACTCCACGCTCTGCCCTTCTTCCGCTATGGTGACAGTTACAATCGCAGCACTGGCAAGCCTCGCGGCGCTTGCAAGGTTGACGTGACGGAGACCGGACTTGAGCTCACTTTTGCTTGGCGGGTTAGTCTTTGTTTTTCTGTCGGCGGCGACAGCGACAGGAATGATCGTGCGCGGCCGCTTGCCGGATCATCATCTCAGCTCGGAATCCAAGGATGCCATCAGGCTCGCGACCGCGGTGGTGGGGACGCTGTCGGCCCTGGCGCTCGGCCTGCTGATCGCATCCGCCAAATCGACCTATGACAATGCCGAAGTGGAAATGAGAACGGCGGCAGCGCGGGTGCTCCTGCTTGACCGCGTCATGGCGCAATACGGACCGGAAACCGACAAGGCGCGGCAGTTGCTGCGTGAATTGATCCAGAAACGGCTGAGCCGCGGCTGGTCCGCCGATACCACCGACGATGAATCCGGCAACGCGCTCGGGGAATATCAGGATATCGAGGCGGTTCAGGGCGATCTTCGGTCCCTCTCGCCGAGGGATGCCGTTGAGCGTTCTCTTCAGACACGTGCGCTGGATGTGAGCGGCATGGTGGCCGAGACCCACTGGCTGCTGGTCGAATCCGGTAAAGAGGGTTTGCCCTGGGCTTTCCTCGCCGTTCTCGTCTGCTGGCTCTCGCTGCTGTTTGCGACCTTCGGACTGCAGGCGCCAGCCAACCCGACGGTGCTGTCAATTCTGCTCGTTTGCGCCCTGTCCGTTGCCGGCGCGATCTTTCTGATTTCGGATATGGCCAATCCATATGTCGGGCTGATCCGTGTTTCGGATGCACCCTTGCAGTCGGCCATCGAGCGGCTCGGGAAACCGTAGCCATTTTTGTGTCTGCTAACGGCGAACTCTAAAGCTCCTTGTTTTGATGCATGTCGTTATCCCGGAACCGCTGCACACTTCCGGGCGACATGCATTAACTGAGTTCAATTGTGCACCAGCAGCTATTGCAATTTGCATCAATGCCGCGACATAATATCGCATGCCCGGAACTTTTCGGAGAAGGGTCGTCTCCGCCGAGGCACGCATGAAGACTACAGCGCCGCGCGTCTTTTCAGACGCGCAAAAGGACGCTGTAGATCTTTGAAATCGCAGCATAATTCATCCAATCGATTCGATTTGATGAATTATGCAGCAGGCTCGTAAACATCGGGGCGGCGGCAATGCGTGTGAGATTGGATCAGGGTCTGCACCTCTTGATGGTGCTCGCCGGCATGGCAATTCTTGCCGGCTGCGAGGAAAGCGGCAACACTTACGTTCCCCCTCCACCACCTCCGGTTCGGGTCGCGCAGCCGGTCCAGCAGCCGGTGACGCTCTATTTCGAACTCACCGGCAATACCGCGCCGCTCAACGCCGTCGATATCGAGGCACGCGTCCAGGGCTATATCCAGTCCATCGACTACCAGGACGGCATGATGGTGACGAAGGGCACCAAGCTTTTCGGCATCGAGCGCGACACCTACCAGGCGCAACTGGATCAGGCAAAAGCATCGCTCGCCTCGCAGCAGGCCTCGCAGGTCGGCGCAAAGCAGGAATATGACCGGCAGCTCAATCTCATGAAGCAACAGGTCACCACCCAGACCTCGGTCGACAGCGCCAAGGCGACCCTCGACGAGGCGAATGCTTCCATCCTCAACGCCCAGGCCAATGTCGAACTCGCGACGATCAACCTCGGCTATACGGAGGTGCTCGCTCCCTTCGACGGCATCGTCACGGATCACCTCGTCGATATCGGCACGCTGGTCGGCGTGTCCGGCCCCACCAAACTCGCCAGCATCGTCCAGACAGATCCGCTTTATGCCTATTTCAACGTCAGCGAGACGCAGGTGCTGATGATCAAGGAAACCATGGCAAAGCAGGGACATACCTTCAGGCAGACGGACCTTCCGAGCATACCGGCGGAGATCGGCTTGCAGACGGAAGAGGGTTACCCGCACAAGGGACATCTCGATTACGTATCGCCTCAGCTCGACGCCTCCACAGGCACGCTTCAGGTCCGTGCCCTGTTCGAAAACAAGGATCACGCCATGCTGCCCGGCCTCTTCGTGCGGGTTCGGGTGCCGGTCGGCCACAACGACAAGGCTCTGCTGGTGCGCGACGACACGATCGGAACGAACCAGCTCGGCAGCTACGTGCTCGTTCTCGGCAAGGACGATGTGGTGGAGCAGAAACAGGTCAAGACCGGGCAGCGGGAAGGCGCGCTCCGCGTCGTCCAATCCGGCCTCGATCCGGCGGACTGGGTGGTGACCCAAGGGATCCAGCAGGCCATTCCCGGCAGCAAGGTCACGCCCGAGAAGATCGAAATGAACCCGACGGCCAATGCCGCCGGTGATGCCAAGGCCAACTCCACCACGCAATGAATTCGCCACCACGCTTCATCTGAACGTCTGAGGACAACAGCATGATCTCGCGTTTCTTCATTGAGCGACCGGTACTCGCCAACGTCCTGGCATTGGTTTTCGTGCTCGTCGGCGCGGTCGCGCTGTACCAATTGCCGGTGGCGCAATATCCGAATGTCGTCCCGCCGACGGTGCAGGTGACGACGCGCTTTCCCGGCGCCAGCGCCCAGACCCTCGTCGATACCGTCGCGCTGCCGATCGAGCAGCAGGTCAACGGCGTGCAGAATATGGTCTATATGCAGTCGACCAGCGCCAGCGACGGTACCTATTCGCTGATCGTGACCTTTGCCATCGGAACGGATCCGGATCAGGCCCAGGTTCTGGTGCAGAACCGTGTCGCGATCGCAATGTCGTCACTTCCCGAAGCGGTGCAGCTTCAAGGCGTGACGACCCAGAAGAAATCGACGGCGATCCTCGGCTTCGTCAGCCTGACCTCATCCGACAGCCGCTACGACAGCCTGTTCCTGTCGAACTACGCCGTCATCAATCTGCAGAACGAACTCGCCCGCCTGCCTGGAGTCGGCAATGTGACGGTGTTCGGCGCCGGCCAATATGCCATGCGGATTTGGATGGATCCGAACCTGCTGCAGGCGCGCGGCCTGACGCCGCAGGATGTCGTCAGTGTCGTGCAGCAGCAGAGCCAGGAGGTCGCCGCCGGCCAGATCGGCATTCCGCCTGTGCCGAAAGGGCAGATCTTCCAATACACGCTGAATGTGAATGGCCGGCTGAACGAGGCCGCCGACTACGAGAACATCGTCGTCAAGGTCGAAAGCGGACAGGGCGGCCGCATCACGCGCGTCCGCGATATCGGCCGCGTCGAACTCGGCGCTCAGACTTACAGCCAATCCTTCATGCAGAACGGCCGGCCGGCGGCCGGCATCGGCATTTTCCAATTGCCGGAGGCGAATGCCATTGCCGTGGCCCAGGCGGTTCGCGCGAAGATGGATGAGCTCTCGAAGAGCTTCCCGCCTGGCCTCGAATATCATCTGCCGTTCGACACGACGAAATTCGTCGAGGCCTCCATCGACGAGGTCTACGTCACCTTGATCGAGGCCGGGGTTCTCGTTCTCATCGTCATTCTGGTCTTCCTTCAGGATTGGCGGGCGATGCTCGTGCCGGCGACCACTGTTCCCGTCACCATCATCGGCGCCTTCGCGGCCATGGCGGCCTTGGGCTTCACCGTCAACCTGTCGACGCTCTTTGCCATCGTTCTCGCCATCGGCATTGTCGTCGATGATGCCATCGTCATCGTCGAAGGTGTGGCCCGGCACATCGAGGCCGGCATGTCGGGCCGAAAGGCTGCCGAGAAGGCGATGGAGGAACTGCTCGGTCCGGTCATCGGCATCACGCTGGTGCTGATGGCCGTTTTCATTCCGGCCGCCTTCCTGCCTGGCCTGACCGGCCAGCTCTATCGGCAGTTCGCCCTCGTCATTGCCGCGACCGCTCTGATCAGCGCCGTCAACGCCGTCACGCTGAAACCGACGCAATGCGCCCTTTGGCTGCGCCCGCCGGTTCCGCCGGAGAAACGCAACGCCCTCTATCGCGGCTTCAACAGCGTCTACGACCGAGGCGAACGCAGCTATGCCGGGCTGATCGGATCGATGACCCGCCACAGCGGCATCATGGCCATAGCGGCATTTGCGCTGATCGGGGTCGCCGTCTGGGGGCTCTCCCGTCTGCCGACCGCCTTTCTGCCCGTCGAGGATCAAGGCTATGTGCTGATCAGTGCACAACTGCCCGATGGCGCCTCGAAGGAACGCACCGATGCCGTCATGGAAGAGGTCGGCAAGATCGCCGAATCCACGCCTGGCGTCGATCAGGTGCTGACCATCAGCGGCATTTCCGTTCTCGACAACAGTGCCAGCCTGCAGAATGCCGGCGTCGCCTATGTCGTTTTGAAAGATTGGGATGTGCGCGGCAAGGAGAAGGGGCAGGACCTGCTGTCGATCTACCAGCATTTGAACGAGGCTCTGCAGCATGTGCTGAGCGCCAAAACGCTGGTCGTCGTGCCGCCTCCGATCCAGGGCGTCGGCAATGCCAACGGCTTTACCATGCAGGTCGAGCTCCGGAACGGCGTGGCCGACTATCCGCTGCTGCAATCGCTTGCCGATACGATCGTCAGGAACGGCAATGCCCAATCATCGTTGCAGAGGTTGAGCACCCCTTTCCGTTCGAACGTGCCGCAGCTTGCGGTCTCCGTCGATCGCATCAAGGCGGAGACGCTGGGAATTACCGTGGGCCAGGTCTTCTCCGCCCTCTCCGGCTATGTCGGATCGAGCTATGTCACCCAGTTCAATAAATTCGGCCGCACCTTCCAGGTCTATGCGCAAGCCGCTTCGGATTTCCGTGTCAGCCCCGACGATATCCGCAATCTGAAGGTCAAGGCCGGTGACGGCACGATGGTGCCGCTCGGCACGGTCGTCGATGTCAGCACGACGCAAGGTCCCTCGCTGATCAGCCTCTACAATCTCTATCCCACCGCCACCATCGTCGGTGGACCGGCGGCCGGTTTCAGCTCCGGCCAGTCGCTCGAGGTCATGGAGCAGATCGCCGATCATACATTGCCGACGGGAACCAGTTTCGAATGGACGGCGCTCTCCTATCAAGAGAAGGCCGTCGGCGGGCAGATCTACTTCATCTTCGCGCTCGCCATGCTGCTCGTCTATTTCGTGCTCGCCGGCCAATATGAGAGCTGGATCCTGCCACTGGCGGTCATATCAGCCGTGCCGCTCGCCCTGCTCGGTACGGTGGCCGCGCTCATGGCGGCGGGCGTCGCCAACAATCTCTATACGCAGATCGGCCTTATCCTGTTGATTGCGCTCGCGGCCAAGAACGCCATCCTGATTGTCGAATATGCCCGTGAAAAACGGGCGGAGGGCATGGAAATTCTGGACGCGGCCGTTGAGGCCGCCCGCCTGCGTTTCCGGCCGATCCTGATGACGTCCTTCGCCTTCATCCTGGGTGTCCTGCCGCTTGTGCTGGCGACGGGCGCCGGCGCATCGGCGCGCAAATCGATCGGCATATCGGTCTTCAGCGGCATGATCGCCTCGACCTGCCTCGCCATCCTCTTCGTCCCCTCCTTCTACGTGCTGCTGCAGCGCCTCGAGGAATACTGGAAGCGCCGCCGAGCGCCCGCAAACACGGCCGCGAGCGCGGCGGAAGCGGAGATATCGAACGTCGGGTAAGGCGATCGCGGCAATTATTGCACGATCACCTGCACATAGACGTTGCCGCTCTTGGCGTAATAATAACCGCCGCATCGATAATAATAGCCGCCGTAATACGGCCCGTAACGGCAGCCTGCCGGAAGCACGGCGATGGTCGTCGTCGTGCGTGTGACGACCCGCCGCGTCGTCCGGCGGGCCACGCCGGCATAAGAGAGCGGCGTCAGCGGCCTGCCGATGACGGCGCCCGCCGGCGTGGCAAAGCCGATCGACAGCGGCATCGATCCCTGCTCCTCGATGTGGAAGCCGGTGAATATCAGAATGCCGGCCAGGCCGAGGGCGAAGAACAGCTTCCTATAGGTCATTTTACCTCTCCCATATCGGCGGCCTCAGGCAGCTCATCGAGCGATTGCAGCTCACTGAGATCGACCGTCTTTGCGCTGGCCGGAATCTCGATCGTGTAGGAAACGGCCGCGACATCCGCTCCGCTTTTGAAATCGCTGATTTCGAGCGTGTATTCCGGCGCCTGGACGACGTGTTTGCTGGTGATGACGTAACGGCGTGGTATCGGTTGCGGGCCGCTCTGTATCCAGATCTGCCAGTCGATCTCAGGCGTCCGGAAGGCCAGATATTCGCATTCGACCCCATCCACGAACGCACTGGAAATATGCTTGGCCTCCGTCACATCGGACATGAGTTCGTCATAAACGTTGGAGGATAAAAGATCGGCGCCCGGCGCTTCGACGCCTGCGGTCATCAGCCTGTCGATCAGGTCATCGAGCGAACCCTTGCCGTCGATCTTGGCATAGGCGTCGAGGTTCTTGCCATGAACCGTCAGCGACGAACCGTCGAAGCTCACGTCGAGGTCGGCAAAGCCGCCGGTCCTCGTGACCCGCAGCTTATCGGGGCGCGTCAGGTTGGCTGTCCCCGAACTGACGAACTGGAGTTTCTCGAAGGCGGGCGTCACTGCTTCGAGCGACGATTGGTAGGTGAAGGAGATCGTCTTCTGCGCCGTCAGAAAATCGGACATTGTCTTCAGGAGAGCCTTCGCATCATCCGCCCATGCGCTCGTCGGCGGTGCGAGGCTTGCGGCAAGTGAGGCATAGAGGAGGATCCGCTTCAATCGCGGGAAAG
Source organism: Rhizobium sp. BK619 (assembly GCF_014195245.1). Taxonomy (NCBI): domain Bacteria; kingdom Pseudomonadati; phylum Pseudomonadota; class Alphaproteobacteria; order Hyphomicrobiales; family Rhizobiaceae; genus Rhizobium; species Rhizobium sp. BK619. The sequence continues at coordinate 28,322 of NZ_JACIBH010000025.1, forward strand.
AGAAAGTCGATGACATGGCAATGCCTTTCGTTCGTGTCGTCATTGATTTCATCGAATTGCAGATGGCAGCTGCCGGATATTCCACAGCCGGACATGACATGTGAGAGATGCAATGCAGGCAGGTGGGCAAAGGGCCGCTTGCCGGCCTTTGCAGGATCGCGCACCGAATTTCTCGCTGGAGCGCGACGACCTCTTTCTGAGAGCAAGGCTCGAACGGGCGCTACAATCCCGAAGTCAGCACGCGGTGGCACGCTGGTGATACCCGCTGCAGATTATCACGCAGGCAGGCGATGCCCCGCCCTCCCCTTAAAGGCACCATGCGGCACAAGGCCCGGAAGTCCGCTCCGCAGGTTTCCCGCAGGATCATGACTTCCTCACGCGGGGAGAAGGCTGGCATCATTGCCCGAGGGGCCGGCGTGATCGCACCGGTGGCAGCCGCATCGCCGGCCGCCGGCGCCCCCGATCCCCCCAATGCCGCAACGGCTTGCTGACATGGAGCCGATAGGGCGGCATTATGCTGTTGCAGACAGCTGAGCGCCGCAGAACCGCCCGGCGTAACACCGGAACATTGCGCCATAAAATCGCGCTGACAGGCCGATTTGACCGCATTGCGTTGCGCCTGCGTCGGCTGATGCGCCGGCGTGCCGGTCGCAGGCGCCGGGGCAGCCGCCGCATTATTTGCAGGTGCAGCCGCCGCATTATTTGCAGGTGCAGCCGGCGCTGGCTCCGCGGATGTCGATTTGGGTTTGACGTTCACCGCAGAAACCGCCTTCCGGCAGCCTGCCGAAAGTGTCGCGCTATGCTGCTGCAGGCAGGTAAGCGCCTCGATCCCTCCCGGCGTCACCCCGGAACATTTCGCCATGAAATCGGAGCGGCACTCTGCCCTGATCGCATCGCGCTGCTCGTCGGTCGGCGCTTGCGCGGACGCAATCCCGGCGATGAACACCACGGCACAGAACGCAGGCAACGCGGAGATTGCCGATAGAAGTCGATGCCTCCTATATGGAGACGTCAGTAGAGAAGACCCCCATTTTCGCATGATTCCCCCCTATAAATCTCTGATCTACTTCATGAAATCGAACTGCCCTCTGAATAGAACAATAGGCGCCGCCGAATGGACGGACGTTGTTTGCTACTGTGAAATATAAGATGCGCCTGAATTACGTATATTAGAATATTATCTCTTTAGCAACTATCGAGTCGCCGCTGGAAAATCGATGACACCTTGCAAGGATATCATCTCAGAAGTCCAGAAACGGGAAATGCCGCTGTGAGGCTTCTAGGGATCTCGGAAGAGAGTGAGAAGCTGGTCCTACTACGCAGCACATTATACGCTGCGCTTACACATGCGCCCGGTTTTGAGGCTGCGCTTATAAACGGTTGGGAGCCATGAGCGATCTCCATCGTTGTTGCAGACTGGAACTGCGATGGCCATCGCTGATGCGCGTATATGACGGTGACAACCACGATATCCCGCCCGACACGGTAAGGGATAATGTAAGCAATATCCGCCAGCACGATTTCACGCGTGCCCTTGATGCGACCCGGCCGCCCACTCGCAGGCAGCTCCACCAACATATCCACGGCCGTCAGAATCCGCGCCACCACGCGGGCCGCTGCGTCAGGATTATCTTTTTCGATGTAAGAGCCGATTTCATCAAGCCGTCTCAACGCCAACAGCGTCCAGCGGATACGCTTCCCGCTCATGACTGGCGGACAGACCTGAGATATTTCCCGACCACCTTCGCCACGTCCTCGTCGCTGGCAAATTCACCCCGGTCAGCCTCAGCCAACCCGGCTTCGATCTCCGTGAGCTGCCATTCCTGCTGCTCAACGAACGCCTCTATGGCCTTGGCAGCCATGTAGGAACGGGAGCGATCCAGCTTTTCGGCGAGCTGGTCCAGCTTGTTTGCGGTTTCGTCTTTAACACGCACGGTAAACGCAGCTGTCATGATCCTAACTCTCGTTGGTACAGTTTGATTAATGGTGAACCAATATGGTTCGTCAAGATTCTGCTCGCCCAAACGCCAAAAGCCCGCTTAGCAGCGGGCTTTTTGGTATTTCGATAGGAAGATTTGGTTGCGGGTTCAGGCTTTTCCCCGTTCGGGTCTTAAAACAGTCCACTGGGCTGTTTTACGGGGCTTTTCCCGAGCGACCGCTCACCCTTCAGGTTATGGTCCGCAGGACGAGGAGCTACCATCGCCAGCGAAGATGAAGTCTTCGCGCCAGCGATAATTAATGCTGGTCTATCGGGGAAGATAAGGGAATTTGGTTGCGGGGGCAGGATTTGAACCTGCGGCCTTCAGGTTATGAGCCTGACGAGCTACCGGGCTGCTCCACCCCGCGCCAGCGCAAGTCTTT
>NZ_JACIBH010000026.1:0-28950 GCF_014195245.1 Rhizobium sp. BK619
GCAGGAACTTGACCCCGACCAACAACACGAACAATACCTAAAGGCGGGTCAATTCTCGGTGGAAACGCCGGGTCAGCTCTCAGTGGAAATCAACACTCAGAGGGCAACGAAACGATGTTTTTCGGTCCCGAGAAAGTTCGTTGGAAATGTATCTGGAATGGCTCGACGCACAATGGGCTGCCGGCAAGCGGGACGGCACTGAACTATGGCGGCGTTTGAGAACACAAGGCTTTCGCGGTTCGCGCCGGGTCGTGAGTGAATGGGCCACACGGCGGAAGCGGGCCGACAAGGCGGATGCGGAATCGTTGACCCGCACTCCCTCCGCCAGGACGATCGCGCGCCTCTTAACAACCAACAGAGACAACCTGACGAAATCCGAAACCGTCACCATTGCCGCGATCGAAAGCGGTGTTCCGTTGCTCATTGCGGCTCGCGATATCATTACCGACTTCCATGTGATGGTTCGGCGCAAAATGGAAAGCCAGCTCATGCCGTGGATCGACCGCGCCCGAGACAGTCTGGTCGCCTCCTTTAGCAATGGCGTTGCGAAAGACATTCAGGCGGTTCGAGCAGCGATCGTCTCACCATGGTCAATGGGCAGACCGAAGGGCAGATCACCAAGCTCAAGCTGGTAAAACGCCAAATGTACGGACGCGGAAAGCTCGATCTTCTTCAAGCCCGGCTTATCGGTGCGACATGAGAGTGATGCACCAAATCTGCGTCAGAGCCAAAATTGGACGCCAATTACCCCCGCCAAGGGGTCAAATTTGCACGCCGAAACACAAACGGACGTAAAATCATCCCGCTCTAGGTGTTTAGTCCCGGCATTTGATGGATGGGATCGATGATGAATCGATCTGGCTCCAAAGTCCATCGTTTGCAGATGAACTCGTAAGGGGTGAGGCCCTTTAGCGTCTTGAGCCGGCGCCCGAAATTGTAGGCGTCGATAAAGTCGGCCAGATGTTTTTCCGATTGCGCATGATCGTCGTAGTGGAAGCGCTTGACGGTCGCCTCCTTGATCGTTCGGTTCATCCGTTCGACCTGTCCGTTGGTCCAGGGGTGCTTCACCTTGGTCAGGCGATGTGACCTGCCACTGAACTTTCATCCAGCTGCGATTAGAGCCTCGGCGGTTTCCCCGCCGCGCATCAAAATTCCCTCAACATCACTTGATAGATGGAATCATTTGTCCAGCCTAAAAGCCAGAGGGTTTTTCAGCAGCCTGTTAATGCGTTCAATTTTCTTAAGGCCGCCCTTATCCAGCGCGGCTCTCTGAAAGGCTTCACGGACGAACGCCCACATCAGCATGATCAAAAACAAAACCGCAGCCACGCCGATTGCTTTCGCAAGACTGCCTTTTGGGAAAGGTTCATCTGGGCGAGTGGGCGCCTGTAGTATGTCCGAAGTCGACACGCTTCCTTTCATAGACGTCTCTGTGGCTAAAATGGCTTGATTGAATTTTTCTAGTGCATCTGCAATGGCAACCACAGCCTGCCCCGAGACATCGGTAGGCGAATTTTCTTGCACTGGGATTGAACCACTCAACCGCTCCAGCACTTTTTGCAGGGTCTGCTGAATGTTGATTTGCGATTGCAACTTTTCCTTGAGTTCCTCCTGTCTATCCGGCGACGGCCTTGATGCAACCAGGAGCTGTTCTAAAATTGATGACAATGCCTGTTCTGCATGAGCGGCGGTGTCGGCCATATACTGCAGCCGGTATATGTCCGTTCCTGAAATATTGACGACCCTCAAAGATTTTCTGAACTTCTCTCTCGCTTTATATTGTTTGTCGTATTGCGCCAAGAGCCACTGATTGGTCTTTACTGCGTCGTCGAGAAAGCTGGCTGACTGGAGCAGCAAGGTCCTTTCGACAGGCATGCGAACCAAAGCTTCGGATTCAAAACGTGCGGGCTGCAGGAAAAAAAGGGCCAGTACGATGGAAAAGCCTAACAGGGGAACCGCAATCATAACGCGAATTGATTTCGCGAGAATGAGAACGACATCTAACACATCTACCCCATTGCCGGGAATGCCGCTACTGTCAACGGTGTCCGTTCCTGTAGTGTTCAAGCTTGCAAACTCCATGTAGTATGAATCAGCGTGTTCCCTTCAACGCCGGACCCTATCGCCTTCTACTTTTAAAGGTTTCGTCAAAGTTGTCTACCCGGTTCGCCTGGCAACACTGACGGCTTAGAAGGCTTTGGAGACGTCGAGTGATTCAGCGCCGAAGTCAGCCCGCATCTGCCGACCCTCAAGCCGGGCGACAGCTATAATTCCAATGACATCCTCGACTGACCGCCGGCGCCAGATGCTCAGTTGATATTGTAGTATTTCTTGAACCACGAAACGAACTTTGGGATGCCCTCGTTTATAGTGGTCGTCGGCCTATATCCGACAGCCTCGGTTGTCTCGGTTACGTCAGCGTAAGTGGCTTCAACATCGCCGGGCTGCATCGGAAGGTATTCGATGTCGGCCTTCCGCCCCATTTCTTGTTCAATGATCGCAATGAAATCCATAAGGCTTTCACTCCGCGTGTTGCCAATGTTGAACACCCGTGCAGGAGGCTCACACTTTCCAGGCTCCGGAGGATTGTCCAAGCAGGCTAGAATGCCGGTGACAATGTCATCGATAAACGTGAAATCGCGTTTCATCTGACCGTCGTTAAAAACGGGCAGCTTTTCACCCTCAGCAATTGCCTTTGTAAAAATAAAGAGCGCCATGTCAGGTCGACCCCACGGGCCATAGACGGTGAAAAAACGCAAACCGGTCTGCTTTAAACCGAACAAATGACTGTAGCAGTAGCTCATCAGTTCATCCGAGCGCTTGGTCGCAGCGTAGAGCGAGATCGGGCGGTTGACGTCATGCTGGATTGAATATGGCAATTCGGTATTGCCGCCATATACGGAACTCGAGCTCGCATAGACGAGATGCTCGAAGCCCTCCGTGTGCCGGCACATTTCGAGTACAGTGATATGCCCCAGGCAGTTGCTCGTGATGTAGCTGTACGGGTTCTCGAGAGAATAGCGGACTCCGGCTTGCGCGGCGAGGTGAACAACGCGCCTGAACGGACCGTGCTCCGCCCAGACCTTTTCCATAGCTGCTTTGTTCGAGATATCACCACGGATGAATGTGAAATTCTTGAATTTCCCAAGTTCCGCTAGCCGCGCGTACTTGAGTGTTGGGTCGTAATAATCATTGACTATATCGTAGCCGACGACAGTTTCACCTCGCTCAAGCAGACGACACGCGGTATGAAAACCGATAAAACCTGCGGCTCCCGTTACAAGAACCCTGCTCATTAGAGGCTCCAGTTCAGGCGCTTCGAGGCATCGAGAGCGTCTTTGTCGAGGACAGATTTGACGTCGATGATAACACCGCCTTCGATAACCTTGGTAATGTGCGAATTGAATTCACTTACGTAACTCTCATGTGGAACCGCGAGGATCAACCCATCCAGTCGATTGAACTCCTTGAGAGGCCGCAGCACCACATTATACTCCTCGTAAGCCTCTTCAGCTGAAGCCAACGGGTCATGTACTATAGGCTCGATTCCGAACTGTCGTAGTTCCTTGATGATATCCGGGACGCGACTATTCCTCAGATCGGGAATATTTTCCTTGAACGTCAGTCCGAGAATGCCAATCCGCGCATCATTTAGCGGACGCTTTGCGCCAACCAGCATCTTAATCATCTTCTGGGCTACAAAGGCGCCCATGCCATCGTTGATACGTCGCCCGGAAAGGATGACTTGCGGATGGTATCCCAGCGATTCAGCCTTTGCGGTCAGGTAGTATGGATCAACCCCAATACAGTGTCCGCCGACAAGACCGGGGCTGAACGGAAGAAAATTCCATTTGGTACCGGCGGCAGCCAGGACCTCATTGGTTCGAATATTCATTCGCTCGAAAATGATCGCAAGCTCATTCATGAGAGCGATATTCAAGTCGCGCTGGGTATTTTCAATAACCTTTGCCGCTTCCGCCACTTTGATGGATGATGTCCTGTAGACACCGGCGTCCACAACGGCTTCATACACGGCGGCAATCTCGTCCAAGCTCTCCGCCGTATCTCCCGACACCACCTTCGTGATCGTCTTGAGCGTGTGCCTTTTGTCACCCGGATTGATGCGCTCCGGCGAATAGCCCAGGTTGAAGTCCATGCCTTGGCGAAGCCCCGAGACTTCGGCAAGAATCGGCCCGCATATATCCTCGGTAGCGCCAGGGAATACCGTCGATTCGAAAACGACGATATCGCCGACCTTGAGCAACGAACCCACCGTGCGGGACGCTGCAATGAGTGGCGTGAGATCCGGCTGCCGGTTGTTATCGATAGGTGTGGGAACTGCCACGATATAAAAGTTGCACTCCTTTACATCGGCAATATCACAGGTCATCTTAAGAGACGAACTATTCAGTACCTTTCCGTCGACCTCGCCGGTCACGTCCTTGCCAGCTCTCAGGGCCTCAATACGGGATCTTTTGACGTCGAATCCCACCACCAACGGAAACTTTTCCGCCAAAGCCACTGCGACCGGCAAGCCGACATATCCGAGACCGATGACAGCTATCTTTCGGGCCACCATGTCATCCTCATAATTCTTTGCCACCACACCTTGCATGGCACCTAAACGATATCTTCGAAGAAAGCTAGGCTCAGAATGACGGCAGAACCGTCCCGGCTTTTCCGGAGACCTAACTCGTGAAAGGTGGGATCTATTTCAAGCAAGACGACGGATAAAATTCTCCCTGAAGTGCGTGCCCGCTTGGTTCGGCTGGCGACGGAACATGAAGCCGAACATCCGCCCCGCTGGGCAGCAGTCTTGTCGATAGCGGCCAATATCTCGCACCCATTTCGACGTTTGAACAGCTCGTTCGTACCCATCCTCAGAAGGTCAAACCGGCCTCATAGAAGATACGATCAACGCCGTCCTGGTTTGACAAAAATGGCAGTGGTCGATTATTTCGCATGGTCCTCACGCTGCCAGCCTCTCCCCCGCACCTCACTCGCAATCGCCGACATCCGCTCCGCCGGCGCGTGGCTGATCAGCATGAAGGCGTGCGTCGCGTTCGACCAATAGACGACATTCATCCCCTTGCGGTATTCGAGGTCCGGCGCCTTCCGTCCCGCGTCAGACTTGACGATGCAGAGCGCCATCGGGCCGGTTTCGGGGTCGAGATAGGCGATCTGGGCCAGCGGTTTGCCATCATATTGCAGCAGCAGAGCGCGTTTGAAATCGATGCCCGGGAGCGAGACTGCTTCGGGGGAGAGCGATAGGCCGAGCTTTTCGTCGAGGCCTGCGAGTTGGGCGGCCTGGACGTCTGTCTCGGGCACGGGGCCGGCGAGAGTCTCCGGCGTATAGAGCGAGATATAGTCGGCGACCACGGCGCGCCACTCGCTGTTTTCGTCCTTCGCCGAAAAGCCTTTGCCGATGCCGAGGACGGCGCGGTCGATCGCGATGCCGGCGACAAGCGAGGCGGCGAGCAAGCCGAGGAAGCGGCGGCGGCTGGCGAATACAGGCGTGACGCCGGATTTGGCGCTCTCAGGCATGGGGATGGCGGCGAGCATCGTTTGCAGTTTCTGGCAGGGAGCCTGAGACAGCAGCGGCGCAAAGGCCTGCTCGAAGGGCAGGCTGGCGCGGGCCAGGAATTCCAGCCGCTCGGCGACGCTCTCGTCTTCGTTCACCAGACTTTCGATGCGCGCGGCTTCTTCGGCCGTCAATTCGCCGTCGATGAAGGCGGTCAGATCCTCGTCGGAGGGAATGATTTGCTTCGTGTTCATTGCCGTCCCCCTTCCCGCTCGTCGCCGGAGAGCCTGGCGCGGGCAGCCGCCAGCCGGCTCATCACGGTTCCGATCGGAATATCCAATATGCTTGCCACCTCGCGATAGGAAAGCCCTTCGACATAGGCAAGGAAAACCACCGTTCTCTGTGCTTCGGGCAGCGCATTGACCCGTTTCAGCACCTGACCGGCCATCACCTGCGTTTCGGTGGCATGTGCGCCGTCGAAGGTCAGCGTCTCCCGGGCATCGACGAAACCCTGGCCCTGGCGCACCCGGCGGGAACGGATCTCGTTCAGCCAGATCGAATGGAGGATCGAAAACAGCCAGCGGTCAAGCCGGGTGCCGGGAATGAACTGATCAGCGCGCTCCAGGGCGCGAACACAGGTCGCCTGCACCAGATCGTCGGCGACATCACGCTGATGCGAGAGAACAAGACCATAACGCCAGAGCCTTGCCAGATTTTCCGTCAGGCCGCTCCTGATATCCGCTTCGCTGGCGATGACCGCCTCCGCCGATCCTGCATTTTTCGGAACCGCCGGACGAACCGGCGATTCCATTCTCGCGCGACTATAGGCAGGAAATGAGGTAGGCGCGACAGACATTCTCACATGCCTTTCTCTGTTCCGTTTCCCGCCGATGCTTACCAATCAGATCTTCGACGGGTCGATGATGGCGGCGTTCAGATCCTGATATTCCTCACAAGAGGTGCCGCAGATCGCCTTGATGGTGCTCAACTGATCCTTGGCGAGGTCGAGCTGACCCTTGATGACATAGGCTTCTCCGAGATATTCGCGGACCTTGGCGTATTGCGGGTCCATCTTCACCGACTTGAGGTAATAGGAGATGCCCTCGTCGGTGCGGCCGAGCTTGCGGGTGGCATAGCCGCGATAGTTCAGCACCTCGGCGGTATTCTGGTCCTTGACCGTGTCGAGCACGGCAAGCGCCTCTTCATAGCGGCCGGTCTTGGCCAGCGAATAGGCGTAGTCGGTGCGGTTCTCGTCCGAGACGTTGGCGCTCTGCTGCTTGACGCATTTCTTGGTCTTCTGGTCGTAGATCTCACCCTTCTTGCAGGTCGGCATCGTGCTGCTGTCATTGCCGGCTGCAAAGACCGGGCCGGAGAAAACGGAAGCGGCAAGGCAGCCGCCGAGAAAGAGGGAAGCAATACGGACTGTCATGATCGTCATCGGAAAACTCCTCGAAAGTGACGTTGCGAGGAGAAAACACCGCTGCCCCGCGCTTTATTCGGCAGCCTTCCTATTTTCTCAATCACGGCTTCGTGAAGACACCGCGGCCGAATAGATCGTCGAAACCGGGTGTTCTCAGCGTTACGCCGGGAACGACAAGGAGATTTTAGTGACCGATACCGTAAAACTCGTCAGCCTCGCCGTCGCCGCCCCTGAACATGTCATTTTCCAGAAAGAAGCGGTCGAAGCCTCCGGCCGGCTGTTTGCCGATCGTTTCGAGGATTTCCGCCATCTTGCCCGCGTCTTCGACAGTGCCGGCATTCAAAAGCGCCATGCGGCACGGCCGCTTGCCTGGTTCGACGAGCCGCATGGCTGGCAAGACCGGATGCAGGCCTATGCGGAGGTGGCAGCTGAGCTCTTTGTCGAAGCCGCCAGCTCAGCCCTTTCCCGGGCGGGGCTTGAAGCCGGCGATGTCGACTGTGTCGTGACGGTCTCGTCGACCGGTTTTACGACGCCGAGCCTCGATGCGCAGATGGCGCGCCGGATGGGCTTCAGGGCCGATATCGAGCGCGTGCCGGTGTTCGGGCTCGGCTGTGCAGCCGGGGTGTCGGGCTTTGCGATCGCCTCGCGGCTGGCAAGAAGCCGGCCGGGGGCCGTCGTGCTCTTCGTCTCGATCGAGCTCTGCACGCTTGCCTTCCGGCTTGACGAGCTGACGCGGCCGAACATCATTGCGACGGCGCTTTTCGGCGACGGTGCCGCCGCCTGCGTGCTGCGATCCGGCAAAGGCGGGCTGGCGGAGGTGGAATCGACCGGCGACCATCTCTTTCCCGACACCCTCGACATCATGGGATGGAAGATCGACGACGTCGGTTTCGGTATCGTGCTGGCGCAATCCCTGCCGCCCTTTGCCGAAAAGGAGCTCGGCCCGGCAGTGACCGCCATTCTGGCGCGAAACGGACTGACACCTGCAGATATCGATCGCTTCATCTGCCATCCCGGCGGCACCAAAGTCCTGGCCGCGATGGAGAGCGCGCTTTCGCTGACGCCGGGCACGCTCGATCACGAGCGCGGCGTGCTTGCCGACTATGGCAATATGTCCTCGCCGACCATTCTGTTCGTGCTGGAGCGGGCGATCCGCGCCGGATTGCCGGAGCGATCCGCGATGATCGCCATGGGGCCGGGCTTTTCGGCGAGCTGCGTGACGCTCCGGAGGGTGGCATGATCTGGCCGTCGATCGCGCTCCTTTGCTTCGTGACACTGCAGCGGCTTGGCGAACTCGTGCTTGCCCGACGCAACACCGCCGCCCTTCTCGCCAGAGGCGCGAGGGAACTAGCGCCGGAACACTATCCGGCCATGGTGGCGCTGCACACCGGCTGGATCATCGGCCTCTGGCTGCTGGCACCCGGCAGGCCGGTCGAGCTCTTCTGGTTTGCCGTCTTCATGGGGCTGCAGGCGCTGCGGCTTTGGGTTCTGGCGACACTGAAAGACCGCTGGACGACGCGCATCATCATCCTGCCCGGCGCGCCGCTCGTCACATCCGGCCCCTATCGGTTCCTGCGGCATCCAAACTACGCGATCGTCGTCGGCGAGATCGCCGCCCTTCCTCTGGCCTTCGGTCTCCCCTTTTTCGCGATCGGCTTTTCGCTTCTCAACGCCTGCGTCCTCTATGTCCGCATGAAGGCCGAAAATGAGGCACTGAAAAGCGCAATGATTTTGAAATGAAGGCGATTTTTCGTTTGCCCCGCGGTATCGGCAGGGGCATTTTCACTGCGACAACAAAGCGGAATGCAGCGGAATGACGAAAAACGCAATCGTGCTCGGCGCCGGCATCGTCGGCGTGTCGACGGCTATCCATCTTCAACGGCGCGGCCGGCAGGTGACGCTGATCGACCGCAAGGATCCGGGCAACGAGACATCCTTCGGCAATGCCGGCCTGATCCAGCGCGAAGGTGTTGCGCCCTACGGTTTTCCCCAGCAGCTCGGCCTGTTGCTGCGTTATGCGCTGAACAACCGCATCGATGCGCATTACCATCTGCGAACGCTGCCGAGCCAGCTTGCCTTTCTCGCCCGCTACTGGTGGAATTCGAACGCCCGGCGCCACGCGATCATCACCCGGGCCTATGCGCCGCTGATCGAACATTCGATTGCCGAGCACACGGATCTCATCGAGGCCTCGCATGCCGAAACGCTAATCCGCAAGGACGGCTGGATGAAGATTTTCCGCACAGACGCCAAGCGCGATCAGGCTCTTGCGGAGGCTGCATTATGGCGGAGTGAATTCGGGGTCGAATATGATAGCCTGACCTCGGCCGATATCGCCCGCATGGAACCTGACATGACAGGCGCTTTCGCCGGCGGCATCCGGTGGCGTGATCCCTGGTCGGTGCTCGATCCGCGTGCGCTGACATCGGCCTATCGCAGCTATTTCGAAAGCCTCGGCGGAAGGTTCGTCGCAGGCGACGCCGCCTCGCTTGGCCAGTTCGGCTCCGGCTGGAAGATCATGACCGGGGAAGGCCCGCTCGAAGCCGACGATGCGGTGATCGCGCTCGGCCCCTGGGCGGCGCTTGCAACGCGCCGCCTCGGCTATTCCTTTCCGCTCGGCGTCAAGCGCGGCTATCACATGCATTATGCCGCCAAGGGTAATGCGGTGCTCAACAACTGGATGCTCGATGCCGAACGTGGCTATCTCCTTGCGCCGATGCGCCTCGGCATCCGCCTGACGACCGGCGCGGAGTTCGCAACGCTTGATGCGCCAAAGACACCGGTCCAGCTCGACCGGGCCGAGGCGGTTGCCCGCACGATCTTCCCGCTCGGCGACAGGCTCGATCCCGAACCCTGGATGGGCGCCCGCCCCTGCACGCCGGACATGATGCCGATCATCGGCAAGGCGCCGCGCCATCAGGGCCTGTGGTTCGCTTTCGGACATGCCCATCACGGGCTGACGCTCGGGCCGGTCACCGGCCGGGTGCTGGCCGAACTTATCACCAGCGAGACGCCATTTATCGATATAACGGCCTATTCGCCGCAGCGTTTCAAGCCGTAACGCCGAGGGTCACGAGGCCCTTGAGGGCCGTTGCCGCAATGCCGTCGATCGTGTCGTCGATATCGACGGTGACGACGCCCGGCTCGCCTGTCGGCGCCTCCAGCGTTGCCAACTGGCTTTCGAGCAGCGAGACCGGCATGAAATGCCCTTTGCGTTCGCCCATGCGCCGCGTCAGCAGCGCCTTCGACCCTTCGAGATAGACGAAGAACAGATTGCCGCCAGCTACAGCCCGCAGCCTATCGCGATAGATGCGCTTCAGCGCCGAGCAGGAGACGATGATGCCCTCGCCTTTCTCAAGCGAAGCCTTGATGTCGTCGCCGATGCGGTCGAGCCAGGGCATCCGGTCCTCATCGGTCAGCGCAATGCCCTTCGACATCTTCTCGACATTGGCGCCCGGATGCAGTGCATCGCCTTCGACGAAAGCCAGGTACAGGGCTTCCGCGAGTTTTTCGCCGACAGAGGATTTGCCGCAGCCGCTGACACCCATGACGATGATCGCATGAGGCTTGTTCGTCCGCAGATCCGGCATGTTTCCTCCTGAAGCTTCTAACTGTCAGTCATTCCGGACGGAAAACCGCTTCACACTTTTCCTGGAATTCCCATTTCCCGCTCAATCGAGCGGGAAGTGACAGGCATATTGTTGTGCACCCTCTCCCCTTAGTTCGGGAGAAACCTGGCGGCAATAGTCCTGCGCCTTCCAGCAGCGCGGGTTGAAATGGCAGCCGGACGGCGGCTTCAGCGGTGACGGCAGTTCGCCCTGCAGACGGATGCGGTTCTTCTCGCGCTCGGGATCGGCGATCGGTGTCGCCGACAGCAAGGCTGCCGTATAGGGATGGCGCGGCCTAGCGAAGACCTCGGCGGCGGGACCGGTTTCCACCGGGCGGCCGAGATACATCACCATCACCTCGTCGGCGATGTGATGGACGACGGAGAGGCCGTGCGAGATGAAGAGATAGGCAAGGCCCATCTCCTTCTGCAGATCCATCAACAGGTTCAGCACCTGCGCCTGGATCGACAGGTCGAGCGCGGAAACCGGCTCGTCGAGCACCAGCACCTTCGGCCGCAGCATCAAAGCGCGGGCAATGGCGATGCGCTGGCGCTGGCCGCCCGAGAACATATGAGGGTAACGGCCATGGTGTTCCGGACGCAGGCCGACGCGGGCCATCATCTCCTCCACCTTGCGGCGGCGGGCGGCGGCGTTGAGATCGGTGTTGATCTTCAGCGGCTCTTCCAGGATCGAGCCGACCTTCTGGCGCGGGTTGAGCGAGCCGTAAGGATTCTGGAAGACGATCTGCACCTGGCTGCGCAGGCTGCGGTCGCCGACCCGGGCGGGCTTGCCGTCGATCAGCAATTCTCCCGCTGTCGGGTTCTCGATCATGGTGACCAGGCGGGCGAGCGTCGACTTGCCGCAGCCGGATTCGCCGACGACGGCGAGCGTCTTGCCGGAATGAAGGCTGAAGCTGACGCCGTTCAGCGCCTTGACCGTGGCATCGGCTTTGAAGAGACCGCGGTTGACCGTGTAGAAGCGGGCGAGATCCCTGCCCTCGAGAACAGCGCCTGTCATACCAGGTCTCCTGCAGTTTCAGTGGCCATGACGCCGGGATGCCCGAGCGGCTTGCCGTCCTTCAAAGGATAATTGCACAAAGCCAGCCCGAGCTCCGGCCCCTGGCGGACGACGCCGCGATCGCATTCGACGGTGGCGTAGCCACAGCGCGGCGCGAAAAGACAGCCGGTCGGGCGGCCGTGCTGGCCGGGAACGACGCCGGCGATCGAGGGAAGACGCTGGCCGACCTGGGCGCGTTCCGGCAGGGCGGCGAGAAGGGCTGCGGTATAGGGGTGGTGCGGATCGCAGAACAGCGCCTTTACCGGCTGCTCCTCGACCTTCTGGCCGGCATATTGCACCTGCACGCGCTCGGCGGTTTCGGCGACGACACCCATATCGTGGGTGATCAGCACCAGCGCCATGCCCTGCTCTTTCTGCAGGCGCACGAGCAGATCGAGGATCTGCGCCTGGATCGTCACGTCGAGCGCGGTCGTCGGCTCATCGGCAATCAAAAGCTTCGGATTGCAGGCGAGCGCCATGGCGATCATGACACGCTGGCTCATGCCGCCAGACATCTGATGCGGGAAGTTCGACAGGCGGTCTTCCGGCGCCGGAATGCCGACGAGGTTCAGAAGCTCGATCGAACGTTCGCGGCGCTCCTTCCGGTTGAGGCCCATATGGACGCGCAGGGTCTCACCGAGCTGGAAACCGACGGTAAAGCACGGATTGAGGCTCGACATCGGCTCCTGGAAGATCATCGCCATGTCCTTGCCGACGATCCTGCGGCGCTGACGGCCGGAGATCCCCCGCAGATCCTGGCCGTCGAACTGCATTCGGTCGGCAGTGATCTTCGCCGTCCAGGGCAGAAGCCCCATCAGCGCCAGCATGGCAACGGATTTGCCTGAGCCGGATTCACCGACCACCGACAGGATCTCGCCCTTGTCGCAGGCGAGCGATACGCGGTCGACGGCGCGGAAGAGACCTGAAGAGGTCTGGAATTCGACGGTCAGATTTTCAATTTCGAGAAGTGGCATCACGACCTCTTCAGCTTGGGGTCAAGCGCATCGCGCAGGCCGTCACCCATCAGATTGATGGCGAGAACGGTGATGAGGATGGCAAGACCCGGGAATGTTACGACCCACCAGGCGCGCGAGATGAACTCGCGGGATTCGGCGAGCATCGTGCCCCATTCGGGTGTCGGGGGCTGGGCGCCCATGCCAAGGAAGCCGAGGGCGGCGGCGTCGAGGATCGCGGCGGAGAAGGCGAGCGTCGCCTGGACGATCAGCGGCCCAAGACAGTTCGGCAGGATGGTCTTGAACATCAGGCGGAAGGTGCCGGCGCCGGCAACACGCGAGGCGATCACATATTCCTTCTCGCGCTCCGTGATGACGGAGGCGCGCGTCAGCCGCACGAAATGCGGCTGGTTGACCAGCGAAATCGCGATCATCGCATTGGTAAGGCCTGGGCCGAGCACGGCCACGAGCACGAGGGCGAGCAGCAGTGACGGGAAGGCCAGGATGATATCCATCAGCCGCATGATCGCCGTATCGACCTTGCCGCGAAAATAGCCGGCGACGAGACCGATCAGAACGCCGCAGACGACCGAAAGGGTGACGACGACGACGCCGATGAAGAGCGAGAAGCGCGCGCCGTAGATCAGTCGCGAAAGGATATCGCGGCCGACGGCATCGGTTCCGAGCGGGAGCGAGATGCTGCCGCCTTCCATCCAGGCCGGCACGGCCAAGAGCACCTGGCGGTTCTGCTCGTTCGGCGTATGCGGCGCAAAGACCGGCGCGAAGACTGCGACGACCAGGATAATGACGAAGACGACGAGGCCGATGACGGCGCCCTTGTTGCGGGAGAAATAATGCCAGAACTCCGCAACAGCGGATGGCTGGCCGGTTTTGACGGTGACGGTGCTCATGAACCGCTCCTAGTGACGAATGCGCGGATTGATGAAGCCGTAGAGGACATCAACAATCAGATTGACCAGCATGATGACGCCCGCGATCAGCAGAAGGCCGCCCTGGACCACGGCGTAGTCACGCTTGAAGACCGAGTCGACCATCCATTTGCCGATGCCCGGCCAGGAGAAGATCGTCTCGGTGAGGATGGCGCCGGCCAGAAGAACGCCAATCTGCAGACCGATTGTGGTGATGACCGGGATCATCGCATTGCGCAACGCGTGCACGCCGACGATGCGAAGCGGCTTCAGGCCTTTCGAGCGGGCCGTGCGGACATAGTCTTCGCCGAGCACCTCGAGCATTGCCGAACGCGTCTGGCGCGCAATGACGGCGAGCGGGATGGTCGCCAGCACGATGGTCGGCAGAATGAGGTAACTGACGGCCGAGGCGAATGCCCCCTTCTGGCCGGACAGCAGACTGTCGATCAGCATGAAGCCGGTGACCGGCTTGAAGAAATACATCAGCGAGATGCGGCCGGAAACAGGCGTCCAGCCGAGATAGCCGGAGAAGAAGATAATCAGCAGCAGGCCCCACCAGAAGATCGGCATGGAATAGCCGATCAGGGCGACACCCATCACGCTCTGATCGAACCAGGTGCCTCGCTTGACGGCAGCAAAGATGCCGGCGGGCACGCCAAGACAGACGGCGAGGATGATAGCACAGAAGGAAAGTTCGAGCGTTGCCGGAAACAGCGTCAGAAATTCGCCGAGAACCGGCCGCTTGGTGACGATCGAAGTGCCGAGATCGCCGTGCAGCACTTTTCCGAGATAATCGAAATACTGCACATACATGGGCCGGTCGAAACCGAGATCGTGCATGATCTGGGCGTGCCGTTCCGGCGCCATGACGCGCTCACCCGATAAAAGCATGACGGGATCGCCGGGCAGCATGCGGATGAACGAGAAGGCAATGAGGGAAACGCCGAGGAATGTCGGGATCAGCACCGCAAGGCGGCCGATGAAAAAACGCAACATGGCAGATGTCCAATAGTTTCCGGCGGTCAGGGGGTGCCTGACCGCCGGCTGCGCCCAGCTCTGCCGGGCATTCTTACATTTTTCTTGTTATTCGGATACGTCGACGCCGTCGAAGCGGTGAATGCCGAGCGGATCCATGAAGAAGCCGGAGACCTTCTTGCTCATCGGAACGAAGACGAGCGAGTGATCGAGGGTCGCCCAGGGGGCTTCCTTCTTGAAGATCAGCTGTGCCTGCTCATAGGCCTTGGTGCGCTCGCCGACATCGGCGGTCAGCTTGGCCTTGGTCATCAGGTCGTCATATTCTTTGTTGCACCACTGAGCACGGTTGTTGCCGCCGACGGCATCGCAGCCAAGCAGCGTATCCATGAAGTTATCCGGGTCGCCGTTGTCGCCGGTCCAGCCGAGGATGACGGCGCCGTCGCGCTTCACGTCGGAGGAGAGCTTCAGATATTCGGCCCATTCATGGGTAACGATCTCGACCTTGACGCCGGCCTTGGCGAAATCGGCCTGGATCAGTTCGGCGGCGCGGCGCGCGTTCAGCATGTAGGGACGCGACACCGGCATCGCCCAGACCTTCATGCTGAGATCCTTGACGCCGGCGTCAGTGAGAGCCTTCTTGGCGGCATCCGGATCGTACTTGTCGTCCTGAACGGCGTCGTTATAGGACCACATCGTCGGCGGGATCGGGTTCTTGGCAACAGCCGCTGCACCCTGGAAAACGGCGTCGATGATCGCCTGCTTGTTGATCGCCATATTCAGCGCACGGCGAACTTCCGGCTTGTCGAACGGAGCCATCTGCGTGTTGTAGGCGAGGAAGCCGACATTCAGGCCGGCCTGTTCCATCACCGTCAGATTGCCGTCCTTCTTCAGCTCCGGAACGTCAGCCGCATTCGGATAAGGGATCAGGTGGCATTCGCCGGCCTTCAGCTTCTGCGCGCGGACGGCGGCGTCAGAGGTGATGGCGAAAACCAGATCGTCGATCTTTTCCTTGCCCTTGAAATAGGTTTCGTTGGCCTTGTAGCGGATGACGGCATCCGGCTGGTAGGCGACAAAGGTGAAGGGGCCGGTGCCAAGCGGCTGCTGGTTGAGCTGCGCCATCTTGCCGTCGGCGGCGAGCTTGTCGGCATATTCCTTGGAAACGATCGAGGCGAAGTCCATCGCCAGGTCGGCAAGGAACGGCGCTTCGGGATGATTGAGCGTGAACTTGACGGTGAGGTCGTCGACCTTCTCGATCGACTTGATCAGATCCGGGAAGCCCATGCCGGCGGCGTATTCATAAGAACCGCCCTCGACATACTTGTTCCACGGATTGTCGGCCTTGAGCTGGCGCTCGAAGGAGAACACGACGTCGTCGGCGTTGAAATCGCGCGTCGGCGTGAAGAAGTCGGTGGTCTGATACTTGACGCCGGGATGAAGCTTGAAGGTGTATTCCGTGCCGTCGGCCGAAACGCTCCAGCTATCGGCGAGGCCCGGTTCGATCTCGGTACCGCCATGCTTGAATTCGACCAGGCGGCTATAGACCGTACGCGACGAGGCGTCGAAGGTCGTGCCAGCCGTATAGAGGCTCGGGTCGAAGCCTTCCGGCGAACCCTCGGAGCAATAAACAAGGGTCTTGGACCAGGCCGACGTCGCCATGACCGAAATCAGAGCCGTCGCTGCCAGCATGACAGAGATCTTTTTCATAATATTGTTTCCCGGTTGTTCTTTTTTGATGTCTGGAGACCGCAGATATGCATCCCGATCGACGGTCGATGGAACGACATTTATCTACTGAAAGCAACGGGCTACGGAGAAAATTTTTCCAGTTGGACAATTTTAGAAATTTTCAATCAAAAATCGGCCTCATTTGGACAGATTCGGATAAAAACGTCCGAGATTTCGTCGTATTTTGGATAATTGCGCCCCTTATGCGTGTCGTGATCGGTCAGAAAAGCCTGCCAGGCCTGAGGCGTTTATTCTCGCCTGGGCCGGCAAGACGGGGCAAAATAAAAACCGCGATGGCCGGGGCCACCGCGGTTTCAAAACTCCGTTCTGCTCTTTTAAATTCAGGCGGCAGGCGCAACAATCGCGGGTTTGCGATATGGCTGCTCGCCGGTGATTCCGAGAAGGAAATTGATCTGTGGACGCGCCTTGACGAGGTCGTCGATGGAATATTCCGACAGTACGGCGAAGAAGGCGTTGAGCGCCTTGCGCAGCGCCGAATTCAGGCCGCAGCTGTCAACCAGCGGGCATTCGACCACGCCGTCATCCTCGAAGCATTCGGCCATGGCGAAACTGTCTTCCGTCACCCTGACGACGTCGAACAGCGTAATGTCGGCGGCCGGCTTGCCCAGGCGCACGCCGCCATTGCGACCCCGCACGGTTTCGACGAGGCCCGCCTTGTTCAGCGGCTGGAGGATCTTGAAAAGAAACAGTTCGGAAACGCCGTAAGCCCTGGCAATTTCCGGAATTCGGCTCAAGTGCCCGTCGTTGGCAGCACAATACATCAACATGCGAACCGCATAGTTGGTCTGCTTCGTCAACCGCATGCCATTCTCCTGACTCGTGCCTGTTCAGACCTATATAGGCGGTTTGGTAGTTTTGAACAATTCCAAAATATGAAATTCGTATTCAGCTTATGAGGCCAAATGACGCGACGTCAATCCTGCGCCGAAATCTTCTGGTTGCAATCCATAATGCCATGCCCGGGCCTGGCGCGTGTGCGGTGCGGCGGTTTCCAAGACGGCAAATAAAACGGGGGCCATAAGGCCCCCGAATTGCAAATCGATCTATCGTCAGATCACTTCATCGTCGGCATGACGAATTCAGCGCCGCTCTTGATGCCGGAAGGCCAGCGAGCGGTGACGGTCTTGGTCTTCGTCCAGAACTTGATCGAATCCGTGCCGTGCTGGTTGAGGTCGCCGAAGCTCGAGGCTTTCCAGCCGCCGAAGGAGTGGTAGGCCAGCGGAACCGGGATCGGAACGTTGATGCCGATCATGCCGATATTGATGCGCGAGGCGAAATCGCGGGCGGCATCGCCGTCACGGGTGTAGATCGCAACGCCGTTGCCGTATTCGTGCTTCATCGGCAGCGACAGCGCCTCTTCGTAATTCTGGGCGCGAACGACGGAGAGGACAGGTCCGAAGATTTCGGTCTTGTAGATATCCATCTCAGGTGTGACGTGATCGAACAGGCAGCCGCCAACGAAATAGCCGTCTTCATAACCCTGGAGCTTGAAGTCGCGGCCGTCGACGAGCAGCTTGGCGCCTTCCTCGACGCCGCGGTCGATCAGTCCGCGAACGCGGGTATAGGCGTCCTTGGTGACCAGCGGGCCCATGTCGGCCTGGTCGTCGGTGTAGGGGCCGATGCGCAGCGATTCGATCTTCGGGATCAGCTTTTCGACGAGGCGGTTGGCGGTGTCCTCGCCGACCGGAACGGCAACCGAGATCGCCATGCAGCGTTCGCCAGCCGAACCGTAGCCTGCACCCATCAGCGCGTTGACGGCCTGATCCATATCGGCATCCGGCATGATGATCATGTGGTTCTTGGCGCCGCCGAAGCACTGGGCACGCTTGCCGTTCATCGCCGCCGTACCATAGACGTAACGGGCGATCGGCGTAGAGCCGACGAAGGAGACCGCGCCGATATCGGGATCGGTGAGGATCGCATCGACGGCACCCTTGTCGCCGTTGACAACATTGAGGATACCGGCGGGAAGACCGGCCTCGATCATCAGTTCGGCAAGACGGATCGGCAGGGAGGGATCGCGCTCGGAGGGCTTCAGAATGAAGGCGTTGCCGCAGGCGATTGCCGGCGCAAACATCCACATCGGGATCATGCCGGGAAAATTGAAGGGGGTAATGCCGGCGCCGATGCCGACCGGCTGGCGGATCGAATACATGTCGATCGCAGGACCCGCGCCCTCGGTGAACTCGCCCTTGGCGAGATGCGGGATGCCGCAGACGAATTCGCAGACCTCGAGGCCGCGGATGACGTCACCCTTGGCGTCTTCGATCGTCTTGCCGTGCTCCTTGGAGAGCATTTCGGCAAGTTCATCCATGTGCTTGTTCAGGAGTTCGACGAATTTGAAGAAGACGCGAGCGCGGCGCTGCGGATTGGTGGCAGCCCATTTCGGCTGCGCAGCCTTGGCGTTTTCGACAGCGGCGCGCAGTTCCTCGACGCTTGCGAGCGCGACCGTCGCCTGCACTTCGCCGGTTGCCGGATTATAGACATTGCTCACGCGGCCGCTGGTGCCGGCGACCTGCTTGCCGCCGATGAAATGACCGATCTCACGCATGGATGCTCCTCCTGTTTTTTGGATGGCCTACAATCGCACTTCAATTTGCACAAATCAATGCGCTGATATAAGTAACCGTTGTGCGTAAATTATAGCGCCGCCATTTGCATCGCGCTGCTGCTGCTCCCAAACTTGGAACGGCCGGCGGACAAGTCAAATCCCAAGGGGAGGTCAAACCGATGAGCCGCAAACCCGTCGTTAGAATGGCGGAGCTGGAGATCGATCCGGACATGCTTGACGCCTATCGCGCCTTGCTCACGGAGGAAATCGAGGCATCCGTCAGGTTGGAAGCAGGCGTCCTTTCTCTCAGTGCTGTTTCCATCAGGGACGACCCGAACCGGATCCGTATTCTCGAGGTCTATGCCGACCAGGATGCATACCAGGCTCATCTGCGGACACCGCATTTCCTCAAATACAAGGCCGAGACGGCCGGCATGGTGACATCGCTGACGCTTCTCGACGTCGATCCGATCGTAATGCGGGCCAAGCCATGAACTGGGACGACGTCCGGATTTTCCTTGCCGTCGCCCGCACCGGGCAGATCCTTGCCGCCTCGAAGCGGCTGGGGCTCAATCACGCCACGCTCTCGCGCCGGCTGACCTCGCTGGAAGAGGCGCTGAAGACGCGGCTTTTCATCCGCCGCACCAATGGCTGCGAACTGACGGCGGAAGGCGAAGTGTTCCTGGCATCGGCAGAGCGGATGGAAACGGAAATGCTCGCTGCACAGGCGAGCCTCGGCCACACCGATACGGCGATCGCCGGGACGGTACGCGTCGGCGCGCCTGACGGCTTCGGCGTTTCTTTTCTGGCGCCGCGCATGGGCCGCCTGATTGAGCGTCATCCGGCACTGAAGATCCAGCTCGTCCCGGTGCCGCGCTCTTTTTCGCTGTCGCAGCGCGAGGCCGATATCGCCATTACGCTGGAGCGGCCCGAACAGGGCCGGCTCGTCTCCTCCAAGCTCACAGACTACACGCTCGGCCTCTATGCCTCGCGTGACTATCTCGCCTCCCGGGGCACGCCAAGCGATATCGAGGCGCTGAAGGCGCATCCACGCATCGGCTATGTCGAAGACCTGATCTTTACCGCGTCGCTGAATTTCTCCGGCGAGGTGATGCGAAGCTGGGATGCAAGCTTCGAGATTTCGACGGCGATCGGGCAGACCGAGGCGGTGCGATCGGGCGCCGGCATCGGTATTCTACATGATTATATCGCCCGGCAATATCCGGAGCTCCAGCGCATCCTGCCTGTTATTTCGATCCGGCGCGCCTACTGGACGACCTATCACGAAACGGCGCGCGACCTGGTGCGCGTCAGGAGCGTTGTCGATTTCCTGCAGGAACTCATCGGCGCCGAGCGGCAGATCTTTCTTTAGAGCGTTTCATGTTTTGACAGAAGCGTAGCCTGCGTTTTCGAAGTAGTTTGCGCATTCGTCTGGTTTAATGGTGCCGACGAGGTATCCGAGATGGCGCCAGGTGTCCTCAGTGGTTCTCTTCTGGGCCAACGCATCCAATGCTTGATCTTGGCGAATGTCTGCTCAATCGGATTGAGGTCGGGCGAGTATTTCGGCAAGAACCATAACCTGGCGCCGGCCGCTTTGATGGCATCGCGAATGACCTTGGCTTTGTGAGAGCCGAGATTGTCGAGAATGACGATGTCGCCGGGCTTGAGGGTTGGGATCAATTGCTGGCTGACATATGCGCTAAAGCACTCGCCGTTGATGGGACCATCGAAGACGCAGGGCGCGGTGAGCCGATCGCAGCGCAAAGCGCCAAGGAAGGTCAAGGTGCGCCAGCGGCCGTGCGGTGCAAAGCCGCGCAGCCTCTTACCTTTCGGCCCCCAGCCACGCAGGGGCGCCATGTTAGTTCTGATCCAGGTTTCATCTATGAAGACCAGGCGACGCGGATCGAAGCGGCCTTGCCAGGCCTTCCAGCGTGCTCTGCGCCGGACAATGTCGGCGCGACCCTGCTCAAGGGCGAACAGCGTTTTTTTTAAAGCTCAGGCCTTCGCGGCGCATGAATTGCCAGATGGCATTGTGCGACACCCTCACGCCGCATGCGGCCAGCTCGTCCTGCAGCCGATGCAGCGTCAGATGCGACGTCTCCTCAATCCGCTCGATGATGAAGGCTCGGTACGGCTCCAAAATACGCCGGCGATGGCCGCCCATCTGGCCGGGCGAAACACTGCCCGTCGCGCGAAAACGCTGCGACCACTTCACCACAGAGGAAACAGCGATATCGAACCGCTCGGCCACAACCCGGCAACTCTGACCAGCACCAACCGCGGAAACAACGCGCTCACGAAGATCATCCGAATAAGGTCGCGTCATGGATGCTGGCCTCCATTCCAGCATCCATCATGAATCACAAATCTGCTGATTTGGGAATCCGCCGATTCCGAAAAGAAATGAACCGCTCTAGAGCCAACGTGCCTTGCCGGCTCGTCATTCTCATCTGGATTGGGAACCGGCGCCTCGTCAGGCAGCCTGTCCGGCTCGGGCTCCGTGATCGGCGGCACCGGCTTCCAGCCGGGTGCCGGCATCGGCGGCTGATCGGGAATGGGTTCGTTGGGCACGGACATGGCCGCCTCCCTTTTCATACTGGATTAAAGTGACGTCAGGCCGGGGCTATTTGTCCGGCTTCAGCACATCGGCAGCGCGCATCGGCATGCTGTCGATGATAGCGAAAAGCTCGCCATCGGTGATCGGCTCGCTAACCTTGAGCTTCACCGTGCCGTCCTTGCCGACAAGGAAAGCGGCAAATTCCCCAATCTCTGCCGCTTCGATATCGCGGCGGATCGCCTCGCCGTCAAGGCCGTCCGCCGCACCGAAGAGCGGCCGGACAGCTGCGCCCGAAATCTTGAGCACCACCACATCACGCTCGGCGAGGGCTGAGCGATCGGCCAAAAGCTGATTCTCCTGGCGGGCGGCGCGGGCATTGTCCCTGTCGGCAAAAACGACGAAGACGCGGTTCTTCCACTGGAACGCCGCCAGGCTTTCGATCGGTGCATAAGCGCTGTTCGTCTCGTCGATTTTGGTCGCGCCGTAGAGAAGGGTTTTCGACATGCATATTCTCCCGTTAACTCGGAGAACGGGTCGGGAGCGTGAACGGTTCCATTAAATGAGAAAGACGAGGGTCGACTTTTTGCTCCGGGAAAAGGTACCATTGAATGGGATCTAGCTGCCTCGGTTACGCGGAAAGCGGCGACCAGAGTTTTCACTTCCTTGGCTATTTGTTAAAAACCTCCCAATTTTATATCACGGTTGACGGCGCGTGTGCGCCGTTCCGCAATAATCTGCTCACTGCTTTCCTGGCGGACGCTCTGTTGCACGACCTTCAATTTCTCCTGCATCGCTGCGAAGGCCGGGCGTTGCGCCGGCGGCACGCTGTTGATGAGATCCTTGTCAGCTCGGATGACGGCATCTCGCCCAAAGCGCTCGTCGAGCGCCCGGCTGATATCGGCGAACTCCTGACGGATGTTTGCATCGAGAGGAGTGGCCGAGATATTCAGCTTGCGACTATTCTCCCGTGCCTGTGCCGTCAGACGCGTGAGCACTTCTTCCGCCAGCTTAGACAGGCCAGGGATGACGACCGCCATGCGCTGCCGCTCTGCTGCAATGACCTTGCGTTCTGCATCGAGCAAATTGACGTAGGTCGCACCGAGCCCGCGCAGGCTGGCTGCCGCTTCGGGCACGGCCTGGACTGCCTCTTTCCGTTCCCGGCCGGAAGCCAGCATCCGATCCATGAGGCGATCGGAGCCGCGCAACGCACCATAGGCGGCCGGATCGTTGGTCATCGCGGCGGCAATGCGATCAGCAACAAAACCTTTCTGGAGCAGTTCCTCGAACTTGTCGATGGCGCCTGACGGATCGCGCCAGATGGTTGTTGCGGCGTTAGCCAATGCGGCACGCTGCTGGCGATAGAGAGGGTTAGAGAGCGCTCGCAATCGAGCCTCGTCGTCAACCGACGTCTTGAACTCGGTGACGGCGGCGAGCATGGGCAGTACGGTCGCATTCTCTTTCCCCTGCTCCTCGCCCGGAACTGCGCTGGCAGCCGCAACGATCTTCGAACGATCCTGCCGCTCGGCAAGATGCTGCTCGTCGGCAAAACGCTTCACGGCTTCGAACAGCCCGGTCAGCTTCTCGCGCTGGCCGGTCGTCAGATCTTCCGGCATGCGCTCGGCCATATTGCGTTCAGCAACCTCATCCGCCTTCGAGGTGAATGCCCTCCAGCCGAACCGCGCGGACAACGCTTCACTGACCGCCTTGATTTCCTGCACGACCGTGCGGTCCTCGGCGGCAAGCGCAAAGGCGGTCTTATAGGCGTCGTCCCCGCCTTGGCTGCGCACCGCCTCGATCTCCATAAGGCGCGCCATCGCGCGTTCGGAAAGCGCCGGGATCGACAATGACATATAGGAGCGACGCGTCTGTTCACGCAGTTCGAACCGTTCGGCGTTTCTGCGGAACTCGGTCGCATGGGCACGGGCCAAGGGAAGCAATTCCTTCACAGCCGCCATGGCGACCTCGCGCTCGTTGCGCGCCGCGCGTCCGTCGACGATCAGCTCGGAACCACGCAGCCGGCCGAGCCGGTCGGGTGCTGCGGCAAGCTCGTCGGCGAGCCTGCGGGGTTGAGTGCCGACGTCCGAGGCGAGCGCATTCAGGGCAACAAGTGCTGCATTCGGATCCCGGTAGATCTTATTGAGCAGCGGGCGCAGGACTGCTTCCCGCTCCGCCCAGGCCGGCGACGAACGCTGTGCCAGCCGCGCATCCGCCTCGACACTCCTGCGGAAGGAAGTGGTCGGCGGGATCAGATAGTGTGCTTCGCCAGCACTTGCGCCCGAGACGGTGTGGGATTCAGTTCGCGCCTCGTTGTAGGCGACCCGCCGTTCTCGCTCGATGGCAAAGCCGAGCGCCACGCTTGCCCTTTCCCAGAGCTTTTCCACCTGCTCCCTCTTTGCGGCAATCCACGTCCATCGCCGGGAAAGGCTTTCCTCCATCTCGGCTGCGGCGAGCGAAAGATGATTGAGCCCGCGGCGCCGAGCGAAGTCTTGCGCCTGGG
Source organism: Rhizobium sp. BK619 (assembly GCF_014195245.1). Classification (NCBI taxonomy): domain Bacteria; kingdom Pseudomonadati; phylum Pseudomonadota; class Alphaproteobacteria; order Hyphomicrobiales; family Rhizobiaceae; genus Rhizobium; species Rhizobium sp. BK619. The sequence goes on from NZ_JACIBH010000026.1 coordinate 23,814, forward strand.
CGCGATAACCGGCCTCGCTTTCAAAATCGAGCGTCGTCGTCTTGGCGCCGGAACGCGACAATCGCTCGACGATCTGCTTGAACACATCCGGCCGATGAATTTCCTGCTCGATGCGCTCCTGGCGCGCTTCGGCGGTTTCGATCCGCCTGGCCGTCCAGACGTTACGGTCGACTTCCCTCTCCTCGTAACGCTTCTGACCTGTCGCCTCGTCGACGATAGCAACCTGAACCTTGACCCGCTCGACACCATCCTTGCGCAGCGTGACGGTGTCGCCGTCGGAGATGCGGGCGTCCTCGAGCGCCTTCGGCAGGCTCACGCCCCACAGCCGGTGGACGGTTCCGTCGTCCGTCCTGATATCGGCATAAGGGCTCTCGTCGGCATCCTTATCATCGGGCCGGAATTTGGCTTCGCCGGTTTCGACAAGCTCGCCGGTGACACTTGCAGCATGGTCGACGCGCGGTTTGCGTCCCCATTCCGGCCTCGGCTCAAAATCCTCTTTCGCAGCGTAAAGATCGACGCGGTCGCGATGCCGGGTCATCGACACATAGGTCAGATGCCGGTCCATCATGCCGGTCGCCAGCACAAAGGTGCGGTCGACGGTGGCGCCTTGAGATTTGTGGATCGTTGCGGCATAGCCGTGATCGACATTGCGATAGCTGCTCTCGCTGAAGACGACCTTGCGGCCATTGTCGAGCAGAACCGACAGCAGCGGATCGCCGCGTTTGTCACCGGTCGCGACGACCGTGCCGAGCATGCCGTTCTTGACGTATTGCGGCCCGGAGTGCTTGGCCCGCGGCTCGAGGAAGCGAGCATTTTCCAGGAAGATGATGCGGTCGCCGACGGCAAATTCCCGCGTCCCGCGCTCGGTCCGGAAGCTGCGGCTGTCACTCAGGGCATTATCGCCGGCCATGACTTCACGCAGCGCCTCGTTCAGGCGTTTGACGTCATCATTGGTGTGGGCGAGCACCAGCAGTTCGTCGCCGCGAAGACGGCCATCTCGACCTTCCGAGATCGACCGACCGATTGCCTGCTTGCGCGCAACAGCCCAGTCGGAGACGATTCGATCAATCGTTTCCTCGCGCGTGCCCGCTTCGACCAGATGGCCCTGCTGGGCATAGGCGTCGAGACCTTTCTCGACGTCACCACGAGCAAAGAGCCGCGAAGCGTGGCGGGCCCACGCCTCAAGCTGGCGGCGCACGCCGGCAAGCTCCGCAAAACCGATCCGTTCGGTGATTGCCCGAAAGGCAGCACCTGCCTGGATCGGCTGCAGCTGCATCGCGTCGCCGACGAGAACGACCTTTACCTCAGCCTCCTCGGCAATCTTCAGCACACGGGCCACCTGCTGCGACGACACCATGCCGGCCTCGTCGATGACCAGCACATCACCGCGGTGGAGCGTGTCGCGCCCATTGGCCCAGGCGAGTTCCCAGGAGGCGATCGTGCGCGATTTGATGCCGGAACTGTCTTCCAACCCCTCCGCCGCCTTGCCCGCAAGTGCGGCGCCGATCACCCGGTGCCCCTCGCCTTCCCAGGCAAGACGGGCCGCGGCAAGCAGCGTCGATTTGCCAGCGCCGGCCAGGCCGACGACGGCGGCAATGCCGCTATCACCGGTGACATGACGGATGGCATCGACCTGCTCCCCATCGAGCCGGAACGGCGTTTGGGGATCGCCGCTCTCGACGCGATCAATCGCCGCTTCAACCTGCCGCCTGGAAACACCGAAGCCGCCGCGCTTCGACAACACCCGCGCCGACTGCGCCATGTCGTACTCGATCCGCAGGATGTCGCGAGTGGTGAACACGGCAGGCGCGGCCGCCTTCCCTGTCTCTGCATCGATCGCCTGCGGCTTCAAGATGACCAACTGGTCCGACGTCATCAGCCGGGCGCGGATGTTGGCAAAATCGGTGGGATCGTCGACATAGCGGTGCAGCGCTTTGGCGATATCCTTCTCGTCGAAGGTCGAGCGTTCGTTGCCGAGCTGCTTCAACAAAAGCTCCGGCTCTGCCAGCAACCGGTCGGCCATTTCCTGGCGCCGGGCGAGATCGGCCGGTGCGAAGTAGAGCTCCTTGCCCTTCCGGGCGAGCGCCGCCTTCTCCGGCCCGAGATGTTTTTGGGCGATCCCGTCAAGGCCCTGCTCGGCATAGGAGCGACCATCGAGGCGTACCTCGTGGCCAGCCAGCGCCAGATGCCGGTTGGCCGTCTCCGCCCAGACGATCTTCCAGGCTTTCAACGTTTCCTTGTCGCCGGCCCAGACCTTATAGACGATCTTGCCGTTTTTTTTTCGACGCAATGGCTCGCCATTTTCCTCCAAAATGGGAGAGCTTTTCGGCCCGAACCCCTCTTCGGTCAGCGGCCGGATCGTCGTCATCAAATGGATGTGCGGGTTACCCTCCTTGTCATGATAGACCCAATCGACGACGATGCCCGCCGCCGCAAGTGTGTCGCGGACGAAATCCCGGACCAGCGTGATGTTTTCGTCCCGGGTCAGCTCTTCCGGCAGCGCAATGATCAGTTCGCGGGCTAGTCTCGCGTTCGCGTCCGTTTCGAAGGCCTCGACGGCATTCCAGAGTGCCTCGCTCGCCCGGGCGACCGAATGGCCGTCGACCACCTTGTGCAGCCATGCCGGAATTTGCTCAGGCAGCGTCAGTTCCTCGTGCACCAGCTCTCGACCACCGCCGCGATAGCTGAAGGATCTGCCCACCTGCTGATCTGTCATCTGGGTGCGGTGACGATAGGCAGCTGCCGAGACGATGTTGCGTCCTGCTCCTCTGCTGATCACCTGTGCTCTGACAAACATGATAGCCAAATGAGATCTCCGAACTCTTCAATCAAGTCGCAGCGAGCTTGTCGTTTCGGAAGCAGACCTCAGCCTAAAGGCTGACGCCGCGTCCAGAAGGGTCTCCAAGCCGTTTTCGCGTGCCCCCTATTCAATCGCGTCAAAATAAACCATTTAACTGCTTTTTTCAAGATAGTATAATTTGAAAAATCAGCCTTTATGCCTTCGGTCCTGCCCGCAGAGAGATTGCGTCAGAACATGCGATCCTCGTGCCAGCTGCTGACGCTTTTCAGCATCCACAGACGGTTGGCAATTGGATGCAACGGAGGGCAAAACTGAGGTGGAGTGATGCAAAAATCGCCAGTGGACGGTATAGGATCTTTCGCCTAACGATTGCTCATGAAATCATCCGTTGATCATATGCCGCTTCGCAAGCAGCGAGAGCTTGGACGAGCCCTGGAAATCCTGCACGAGGAATTCGAGGACGCGTTGAAGGAGGGTACGGCAGATTTCAAAAAGCGCGGCAGGATCTTGAAGATCATCCTGTTCGGCTCTTACGCCAAGGGAGGCTGGGTGGACGAGCCCTTCACCATGAAGGGTTATCGGTCGGACTTTGATCTCCTGATCATCGTCAACAACCGAAAGCTCTGCGAGTTCGCCGAGTACTGGCACAAGGCAGCCGACCGGTTGATCCACGACAAATCGATCGAAACACCGGTGAGCTTCATCGTCCACTCCAGGCGAGAGGTGAATACCTATCTCAAGGAAGGGCAATACTTCTTCTCCGATATCCGCAAGGAAGGCATTGTCCTATATGAACTCGATGATGAGCCGCTTGCGGAGCCCATACCCCTCTCGCCATCGGATCGTTTCCGCGTGGCGAAGGAGCACTTCGATTACAGGTTTAGGACGGCATCAAAATTCCAAAAAGGTTCGGTGTTCTATTTGGGGGAGCGCGACCTCAACGAAGCTGCCTTTTTGATGCATCAATCAATTGAACAAGCCTATTCCTGTGTCCTGCTGACGCTCACCAATTACGGCCCGCCATCTCACAATATCAAATTCCTGCGCTCGCTCGCCGAGGAACAGGATCGGCGCCTGGCCCACGCCTTTCCGCGCGATCAGCATCGAGAACGCGCCTGGTTCAACACGCTGAACGAAGCATATGTGAAAGCTAGGTATTCCAAGCATTTCAAGATCAGCGAGGAGGCGCTTGGCTGGCTTGCCGAGCAAACCGCTTTGTTGCTCGAACTGGTCAACACGGTTTGCTCCGAGCACCTGGCGAAGCTTCAGCAGACCAAAGGCTGATGTCGCACGGAGTTTGAGTTCTCGCTATCCCAAAATAGTCCAAAGCCAAATGCCTATATGGCGGAGGCTCTCCCCGGAGATCGTGTTAACAAAATCCTCTGGCCGAAGCGCCACTTGGCTGTCGTCTGAGGGTTCAGCTCGGAGCTGCAAGGGAGTGGGGAATTTCTTGCGACGCTTGGATTCGGGCGCGTCGTCGTGCGCGCGCTGCCGCGAACAATATTTCCAATAACGCATTCTCTTCCTGAAGCCTCAGGATGGTATCCCCTCCCGTAGGACTACGCCCCCAATCCCTTCCCGGCCAAAATGTGCCGCGCGGTCCGAGCAAGCTCAAGCAAACAAGAAGTCCCACGACTGAAGGCTTGAAAGAGCAACATTCGTTAGAGTTATAGTGTCGTCGGAATTGGCTCTAATTATCGTATCACTCCCGAACTGCTCGGTTGCCGCAAAAAGCGATTCCCAGTCCGCGAAAATGCTGTGATCGATCGAGATCGCGTCATGTGCGGAACCGGTTGCCACGAAGTTCGTGATCCTGTCATGGCCCCAGTTCGTCGAATAAACGAAGACGTCGGCTGCCGCTCCACCAGTAAGGATATCGTTGCCGGCGCCGCCGGTCAGCGTATTAGAACCACTGCCGCCGACGACGGCGTTGTTTAGCGCGTTGCCGGTCCCGGCGAAAGCCCCTGTGCCGGCAAAGCTCAGGTTCTCGACATTGTCGGCAAGCGTATAGCTCGCCAGGTTCGTGCGAACCGTGTCGGTCCCCGCATCGGCGGCTTCGGTGACGATGTCGCCGGCATGGTCGACGATGTAGGTGTCATTACCCGCCCCGCCGATCAAACTGTCCAAACCTGCCCCGCCATTCAGCGTGTCGTTGCCGGCGCCGCCGGTGATCGTGTTGGCAAGCGCATTGCCGGTGCCGGTGAAGCTGGCAGAGCCCGTATAGGTCAGGTTCTCGACATTATTGCCGAGCGTATAGCTTGCCAGTGTCGTGCGAACCGTGTCGGTCCCCGCATCGGCGGCTTCGGTGACGATGTCGCCGGCATGGTCGACGACATA
>NZ_JACIBH010000027.1:0-23619 GCF_014195245.1 Rhizobium sp. BK619
ATTTCCCAGGCGGTCGCCTTTGCGCCGTTCTCGCAGAATTCCATGGGGTGAGGTTTGGCAGGCTTGGCCCAGGCGCAGCTGACGCACATATAGCCTCGGCCTTGTTTTGATCAACAGCCAAGGTTGTGACAGCGTCAGAGCGACTGCTGGACCAGCAAGATGCTTGTGATACTTTGGAGCCAATTCGCGCCCTTACACTCCCGATGGTAGAAGATGACCTCATCCACGTACCTGCCTGCCGAGCGACTTCAGCAGATCCTCGACAGTGCCGTCGATACCGGCATCATTATCTTAGACCCGCACGGAATCGTCGTCAGTTGGAGCAAAGGGGCCAGCAATCTGCTTGGCTGGACTGAAGATGAGATGGTGGGAAAGACTCTGCTCGAGATTTTTCCCGCGCATCAGGATGCCGCGGGTTTGCTCGCCACCGAACTTGCCGATGCAAAGGCAAACGGCAAGGGTGGCGGCGAGGGGTGGCGATTTCGGAAGGACGGGAGCAAAATCTGGGCGGTTGGTGAAACCACGCCGCTGTTTGCCGATGGCGAAGGCTTAATCGGTTTCGTAAAAATTCTCAGAGATCGCACAAGGCAGCGGCGGACCGAATCCGCTCTGCGCGAGCGCACTCGTGCGCTGGAGGTTCTTAATCGTGCAGGAGCTATCCTGGCACGCGAAAACGATCTTGAACGGCTTGTTCAGGCGGTGACGGACGCAGGCGTCGAACTGACGGGGGCGCAATTCGGCGCGTTTTTCTACAACCTCGTCGATCACGCCGGCGAAAGCTACATGCTCTATTCGCTAGCGGGCGTGCCGCACGAGGCGTTCTCCAGCTTCCCCATGCCTCGCAACACGGCCGTATTTTCCGCAACATTCAAAGGGGAAGGCATCGTTCGGTCAGATGATATCACGCAAGATCCTCGTTATGGACAAAATGCTCCGTACGCGGGGATGCCGGAAGGGCATCTTCCCGTGAGGAGCTATCTCGCAGTCCCTGTCATTTCTCGAACAGAAGAGGTGATTGGAGGGTTGTTTTTCGGCCACGCTGATACCGGCGTGTTCAGCGAGGAGTCGGAACGGGGATTGCTCGGTCTTGCCGGTGAGACGGCTGTTGCCATCGACAACTCGCGGCTTTTCGAGGCTGCACAGCGCGAACTGGAGGAACGACGTCGCGCGGAAGAGGCTCTGAAGGAGCTGAACGCTCATCTCGAAGATCTTGTAATCCAGAAGACGGATGAGTTGACCCGCAATGCCGAAGCCTTACGGCAAGCGCAAAAGATGGAGGCGGTTGGGCAGCTGACCGGTGGCGTCGCGCATGATTTCAATAATTTGCTACAGATCATTGTTGGAAATCTCGACACGCTGTTGCGAACTCTGCCGGCTGAGGCAACCCGGCTTCGCCGCGCTGCTTCGCAGGCGATGGGCGGTGCCGAAAGAGCGGCGGCGTTGACCCAACGGCTCCTCGCCTTCGCCAGGCGCCAACCGCTTGATCCGAAACCTGTCGACGCCAATAGCCTTATTCGGGGGGTGTCGGACCTTTTGCATCGAACGCTGGGAGAAATTTACGAGGTGGAGATCGTTCTTGCAGGCGGCCTTTGGAAAACTGAAGCAGATCCGAATGCGTTGGAAAGTGCCCTTCTTAATCTGGCCATCAATGCACGGGACGCGATGTCGGATGGCGGGAAGCTCACGATCGAGACCTTCAACGCGCACCTGGATGAAGCCTATTCAGCAAATCATGCTGAAGTGGTTCCGGGACAATATGTTGCAATATCTGTCTCCGATACTGGATCGGGGATGGACGCAGAAACCGTCGCTCGCGCTTTCGAGCCTTTTTTTACGACCAAGGATCAGGGGAAAGGGACGGGGCTTGGCCTAAGCCAGGTCTACGGCTTCGCCAAGCAATCGAAAGGACATGTGAAGATCTACTCAGAGCTTGGGCAAGGGACAACCGTCAAGATCTACCTGCCGAGGCTCCTATCGGGGCATGTTGATGAGGAAGCCATTGCCCCGCTCCCACTCCCCGAGGCGGCTGTCGGCGAGATCATTCTGGTGGTCGAGGATGACCCCGACGTCCTGACCTATTCTGTGGAGTCATTAAAGGAGCTCGGTTATCGCGTCTTGGAAGCCAAGGACGGTCCAACGGCATTGCAGGTTCTGGCGTTCAACCTACCGGTGGATCTTATATTTACCGATGTCGTGTTACCCGGGGGCATGAGCGGCGCGGATGTGGTCGCAAGGGCGAGAGAACTTCAACCGTCGATCAGGGCCCTGTTCACGACCGGTTATTCTCGCAATGCCATCGTCCATCAGGGCCGGCTCGATAAGGGGGTCCATCTCCTGCAGAAGCCATTTGCACTCGCAGATCTCGCGTTGCGCATCAGGAACGTGCTCGATCGGTAGCATGGGGCGGCCATGTAGTTTCTTTTAGCCGGTTGGCGTTTCGCCCATGGCGAACACCACCGCATTTCCTACTTTTCGCGCAAGCCTGGTAGGAAGCAAACCGCAAACCGCATAGTGGGTGCATCCTCGAAACTGGCGGCTGAACGAACATCAGGTTCTTGCGCCCGAGCGGCGTGGCCCCCAAATCGGTTCTCAACTTGTCGAGCGTGGTGTGCGCTGTCTGCCGTGTAATGCCCGTCATCGCTGTGAACGCGCATAGAAAGGCTGTCGTCCTTTTTGCGGAATAGTGAAGTCCGAAAAGGCGGCGGAGGTTGAGTCCGATGATCGTGCCAGCTCGCTCGATAGTGAGTCCTGTCGCCATCGTCGTGCTCGGAAGCTGCCGTCGACAGATGCGGTTATGCCGGCTGACACCGCAACGGCTATTTCTTCAAATGGCTGCCGTCCAGCGGGGCAAGTTCCGTTTCGTCGCAAAGCAGCCTCAACTCGGCTTTGCCGAGTTCGATTTGATTCCAGCGTATGCGATAGCCGCAATGCCTCCGGCGGAGGTGAAAAAGATCGAGTAGCTCTATACCTAATGGCGATGCAGACATTCGCTTCATGGCGGCGTATAGGCCGACATGGAACTCGGTTATAACAAGATCTGGCCCGTCTTGTTCGGCCCGTATCGCTTCGATATGGCCAATCGTTTTGCCCGCTCTCGATGAGACGGCCCGGCCCAGAAGCAATTCGATATTGATCTCCACCATTTTAGGCTCCGGGAATTTTACCCACCACTCTTTCTCGCAGCCAGTCTTGCCAGTCAAAAATCGCGGTGTCTTTCACGGCCGCGTTCAACTGAACGTCAATCCCAATCCCGTAGACAGCGCTCCACGCCACGCGATGGGGTCTGGAGTGTCGATCACCGCCAAGTTTGGTGGCAAACCAAGTTATCCATCGCTGTGGTCGGTGACCAAGTCGACCGGCCATCGCAATAGCGCCGACTTCTATCGCGACCACGCGGGGAGGGCCATCTTGGCGCAGTTCGGCGACGATGCCGTCTACCTTGCCCATCTTCACGCCGTCGCGGTCGACCAGTTGCTTGTCCAGAACATCATGCAGCAAATCCATCACGTGCCTCCGAGCAGCTCCAGCGGGATGGTCACAATCGCCAGGACAGAGCCCAGAAGAATGATCAAGACGACTGCCGAATTAGAAATAATGCCGTTCCCATGTTTTCCAACATATCGCTCATCATTCATCAGGAAGAGAAACGGAACGACTGTCAGCGGGAGCGTGGCAGCAGTCAAAGCCATGGACAGAATTGTCAGATTTAGCGGATCGACCCCAAAGGCGATCGGGATGGCCGCAAACAAAAGTGCCAGCGTGTAGGCAGCACTGAATCCTGGGTCTTCACTCGGTTTGCGGTCTTCGCCCCAGTTCCAACCCAGTCCCTGAGCCGCCAGGTATGCCTGCTGCAACCCAACTTCCAGGATCGCGCCGAAACAGGCGATACCCAAGGAAGCAACAAATAACCAGTATCCCCAAAGGCCAAACACGGGGACCAGCATGGTCGGCAACTGATGGTAATCGGTAACTTCATCCACCCCATTCGGAGCCAGCACAAGGCCGGCAACGATCAGCACGGCGATCGATATTGTGCCGCCAAAGCTCATTCCAAGTCCTGCGATGATGCGATTGGTGCCTAGATACGTTTTGTCCCACCGGTCTTCGACGGCTCCAGATGAATAGAACAGGAATAGGTAGGGTGATATCGAGGCGCCGAGAATGCTGACGGCCATAAACCAGTAGCTGGCGTGGTCATGCTGCGGCATGCTTGGCAAAACACTGGCGGCCACCGTCTTCAAATCAGGTTTAAGCAATACTGCCGCAACGACGAAACAGAGCGTCACCAACCCAAGGATGGAAACGCCTTTCTCGATGAAACCGAAAGTGCCCCTCCAGAGCAACAACCAGGCAATGAACGCAACGGCGAGCGCCCACCACTGAAAAGCGATGCCTGTGGCAAGCTCCAGGGCAACAGCCGTGCCTCCTATTTCGGCGGCAAGGACCATCAGATTGAGCAACAGAGTCGAGAGGAATGGAAGCAGGAAAAAATTGAAACCGAACCGCTCACGGATGCCATCCGAAATCGTATGGCCGCTCACCGCGGCAAAACGGCCAGCCATTTCAACAAGAAAAATGATGCAGATCGTGCCGAGCACGATCGCCCAGATGAGCTGAAGACCAAATGCCGATCCCGCTTGGGCAGCCGTCGCCAGCGATCCGATTTCAAGAAAGCCGCCAACACTCGTCACAATTCCAAGCGATATTTCCAATATCTTCTTCATGTGGAGCGTCTCGTACCTGAAGTCAGGCTGAGCCGATCGACCGCATCGTGCAGCTGCATTATCGTTCGCAGCGTGTCGTGATCTCCATGCGCAACCTGATTTTGCGCTTCCGCAAGTAGATTGACTATGTCGCTCACCGACCTCGTCAGTAATTCGCGCTTTGTCGGGTCGACGCCGTGGACAGTTTCGATTTCAGAAGCAGCACTTTCGACACTGCGCTGCATCGACTGCAAGGTCTGCTGTACATAAGCCTCCGGTAGCTGCTCCAAGTGCCAGCCAGTGAGCGCCATGCGGGCAGAATTCGAGCAGGAGGCAATAATTCTTGATTGCGCGCTGACTTGGTCAGTACCGGAAGAGGAGCAGCCTGATAGGGCTGCGACCAAGCAAAGAACACCTACGTGGCTTTTCGAGAAATTCCGACGGTCCATGTTTGTTCGGCCAGCGCTTTATTGCCTTCACCGTAAAACGCAGGTCCAATGAGCATGTTCCTGGCATGCGTCGTATGCCGTGACAGGTCCGAAGCTTGTCTTGTTATCAGGAGCGATCGGCGCTGCCATCGCCAGACCAAAACCCGCTGAGGCTCTAATCCCATGAAAGTTCAGTGGCGGGTCAGTCACGTAATGCTCACCGGCCGCGGCAATGCGCAGCCATCGGTTTATGGATTATTCCTTGGGCGGCCCGCCCCGCCGCTCCAGCGCCGTCTTGCGGATGGCCTCCGCGATCTCCGGACTACTGCTTGACAATATCTGGAAATCCACGGCGTAGAGCGACAGCAGCGATACCTCGGTTGCTGCGCTGACCGTCGCTGAGCGAGGGTCGCCGCTGACCAGCGCCATTTCGCCAAAGAAGTTTCCGGCACCGAGTTCCACTGGATGGTCGGGTGTCGCCACGGTGACCCGCCCCTCGACAATGAAGAACATCTGATCGCCAACATCGCCTTTGCGGCAGATCACGGCACCTGCGGGGACAATGCGCGGTCGCAGCGCCCGAACGATCTCGATCAGTGCAGCGGAACCAAGCTTCTGGAACAGGGGTACGGCGGCGACCAGCTGCCAGTTGCGAACGAAGTCCTGGCGGCGAACCTCTTCGTAGAAGCCGGTGGCGAGGATGCCGGCCCAAAGCGCAAAAATGCCGATGCCGCTCATCATCACCAATCCGGCCAGCACCCGGCCTGCCAGGCTTTGTGGGATCTCGTCGCCGTAGCCGGTCGTCGACAGCGTCACGACCGCCCACCACATCGCCTGCGGAATGCTGCCGAACTTATCGGGCTGGACGTCGCGCTCGATGACATAACCAGCCAACGCAGCGCCAAAGAGAACGATGCCGAAGACAGATGTCACGCCAAGCAGATTGCGCGATTCATTCGCAACCACCTTTGCCAGCAGCCTGAAGAAGGTCGAGTCGCGCAATGGCTTGAGAAGCCAAATGGCGCAATAGAGGTCTCGATCACGGGACCCAACGAACAAGAATGCAGCAGCCGGAACCAGAACCGCGAGCAAATCAATCACGAGGGCCGGCATCCCGCCCGACAAGCGGTGTCGCCGTGAAAGCAATGTGCCGCTCAATTGGAGGACATAGGCCAGCCAAATTGCTGCAAGTAGCAATTCAAAGACAAGCCTCTCCTGTGCAGTAAGGCCCTGCGTCGTCAGTGCGGCAACGACCAAGAGACCCACTGTAGCGAACAGCACGTTGAGCGGCGTCGAAATCTTTGAGAACGGCACTGCCGACATTACATACTCCCAACCCCCGGCATTCGTGAACAATAGATACCTTCGAGCCACACGCAAGGGAACGGGGACTGATGCAATGTGTCTTCGCCCCAAAGAGTTTGGCAGCCGGATTGCGTTACAACGTCTCACAGGGAATGAGGATCATCCAAATGGCGAAGGGATGCTCCCGACCGGGCGATGTCGCGTTGTTCGTGGACGCCTGAACAAGGCGCTTGCTTGTCACGTCAGGCAGTTGCGCCGGCCACGGCTTTCCACTGCACGATGCGGCCATGTGCGTAGGCTTTCGGGGTCAGCTCTTGCGTTTCGTGGGAACACCATAACTAGAAGCCAAAAGCTGGCGGCAGGCTGTTGAGGGTATGGAGTGGCAGTGCGGTAATCGTTATTTCCGATGTATCAGCATTTACCAAACCCATCCGAGAATTCTCCAAGCCAATGGCTCGATCACGCGTCCGATAGCGCACCAAACTGCAGTCCTGAGGAACCTGGCAGCGGCGCCGTTGTTTCGCTGGGAACATCAACAGGAGGTCTACTGTGGAAAACGTTATCGACGTCGCCTTCCACGTCACCTGGGACACACCGTTATTTGTGCGGATAGGTAACGGCTTCCGCGAACGGATCGATGGCAAATTCCTCCGTTGGAGGACGTATCTAGTGCGGCGGGGGGACGGTCCAACCCCATCTTTCGGTGGCAGGTTGAAGCTCTTTTTCACAGTCCTACGTGTTGGAGGATGGAAGGAGTGCTTGAATGAAGAAAGAGCTCGAAAAGCCCGACTTTAAGACGATGTCCGAAGCCGTGCAGGCTTGGTACCGCTTCTATGTGCTGCACTGAGAAAGATGCCAGTGACGGTTCTCGATGTCGACGGTGATGACGGCGCCGCCGAGAAGCAGCGTGATGCTGGAACTGGCTCGGACAGCCGTGCGAAGGAGATCAGTCAGCGCGTTCAGTCTACCGCAGAGAAAGCCGTTGAAACCCAGGCTGTGCTGGGGGAGAGCCGCGAGGCTGTTGGTGAGCTTCATATCAGCGTCCGCAAGAAGGATGCTGAGCTCCAGAAAGTGCTGACCGAGACTTCAGAGAAGGGGCACGATCTCATGCCTTCGCCGGCACAACCGAAATCATCACATCGCGTGGGCGTCTGCCAGAAAATGATGCCGATCTTCGCATTCTTGTGCCCGTCAGCGGCACCGAGCGATCGATGACAGCTGCCGAATTTGCTTTAGTCGTTGCGAAAGCCACCGGATCGATAACACGGCCGTCTACTTCCGGGAGACAAGGCAGGCAACAGCAGTTTCGAGCGCGAGCGATGTAACCGACACTCACAGGGCCGCATTTCGAAAGCTCGATCAAATTGCTGCGTTTCACGGTGTTGATATCGACAAGGTGGTGTAGACAGGCTCCACCCGCCGGCGATTTATGTGCGCAAACGCGGGAGAGCTCTAAACTGGGACAATCGGACAAGGGGGAGCCCTGGAACCTTCGCCTGCGGTTGGGCATTGCCGTTGAAAGCCCATCAACAGGAGGTATCGGCGCTGCCAAGCGACAGAAGTTTCGGAAGATTATCGTTCGGCGAGCGGCGGCTGGAGCAGCTTTCACTTCTTGCCAAATCCTCGAGGACGACAGCGTGATGGCTAAGCGTGCATCAAGCGATCGGGCGTTCGGGCTACCGCTCGATATCCAGCCCATGGAAGCCCGCTCAGCGGACGACTTACCAGATGACCGGGGCTGGCAGTATGAGCCCAAATGGGATGGGTTTCACTGTCTGGTGTTCAAGGAAGGCAGCGCCGTGGACCTGCGGGCGAAATCGGGGAAACCACTTGGACGCTATTTTCCCGAGATCTCAGAATTCTTTGCAAATCTGTCGCTCGAGCGCTTCGTGGTCGACGGGGAGCTTGTGATCGACATCGACGGGAAGCTTTCATTCGACGCATTGCAGATGCGCCTGCACCCGGCCGAAAGCCGCGTCCAGAGGCTGTCCGCCGAAACCCCTGCGAAGCTGGTTCTGTTCGATATGCTGATGGGCATCGACGGTATTCCGATCCTTGATCAGGACTTGGAGTTTCGCCGCGCTGCCTTGGAGGCGTTCGCAAAGGATGCCGTTAACCAAGGGCGTTTGATCTTGTCGCCCTTCACGCGCGATCGGATTGAAGCAACACGGTGGCTGTCGGCATCTGGTGCTGATACCGATGGTGTCGTGTGCAAGCGCGTTGACGGGCTCTACCTACCAGGCGAACGGGCAATGATGAAGGTGAAGCGGTTGAGGACGGCCGACTGTGTCGTCGGCGGTTTTCGGTATGAGAGTGACAGCCACTTCGTCGGCTCTCTTCTCCTCGGTCTTTACAACGATCAGGGCGACCTCGACCATGTTGGCTTCACGTCCACGATCACAGACGCCGAGCGGCCGGAACTGACGTCGAGGCTTGAAGCGCTGCGAGGCGGGTCGGGCTTTACGGGCAAAGCACCAGGTGGGCCAAGTCGATGGAGCACAAGGCGGTCGTCGGAGTGGGAGCCCCTGACGCCAGAACTTGTTGTCGAAGTGCGTTTCGACCATGTGACCGGCCACCGCTTCCGGCACGGCACCAAGCTTCTTCGGTGGCGCCCCGACAAGCGGCCGAGGCAGTGCAAGTTTGAGCAGATCGAGCGATAACGTGGCAACAGGCGCAGGCACTTGCGGACCCGGCATCCTCACCTTCGAGGACTGCAGTCTACGCCGATGGCCTGATCGGCGACCGCGTGCCGGATCTGCCCGACGAGGTCGGCACGCTATGGCCCCGAGATGTTGCGATTATTTTCCAACGCCACGGCGGAAGCACAATACTGCGAACCTCAAATGTCGGCTCGGAAACGGCCTCGTTTTCGGTTGAAGTCGGAGACAAGGATAGCTTGCTATGCTCAGATTCACGCTGGGCTAAATAACCGTCTGCAGGCCAAGCTCGACGACACGGCCGCTGGGAAGCCCGAAATAATCTGTGGCATTGCCGGCGTTCTGGGCAAGGGCGATGAACACCCTGTCCTGCCAGAAGGGCATCCCTCCCTTCTTCGACGGCAGGATCGTTCGGCGCGACAGGAAAAAGGACGTCGACATGATATCGAACTTCAGCCCGAGCTTGCGAACGAGCGCGAGCGCACGGGGGATGTTCGGCGTCTCCATATAGCCGAAGGTAATGACCAGTCGAGAGAATAGGGGGACCGCGCCCACAGCCGAGCGGCGGATGGCAATTGCCACAGGATGATGAGGTATCAGTCGCAGGTCCAGGTCAACGTTTGTGATCCTGTGGTAAGGCGCGCGAAAGCGGCTCACAGTGCCGGCCGCCCGACACCTATCGCGCCAATGGTAGTAACCGGCTGTGCGTCTCGCGGTCCAAAATCGTCCTGCTAGACTTGACTGACAGTGTTCGCGGTAACTTTTGCTAGATTGCCTGGTTGGTCGCCGGCAAAACGGCACGAGAGATTGCGATCGGTACCGTCTATCTTCCACGATCGGCATGCTGCCGTCCTTCCTCCCACGCATTGCCCGCAAATATCCCGATATCCGCCTGCATATCGAAAGTGGTACCACCGATGGCATCATCCGCCATATCGAGGCAGGCCGCATCAATCTCGGCTTCATCCGTCCGGTGGAGCGGCTCCTTACGCTTCTTCTCAATTGCCCATGAACGTTATCTCCTGGCCGTTGCATCCCATTGTCCGCCAAGAGCGAGACCGGCATCGACGAACTCAGGGAAGAGAAGATCATCTCCTTCTCCCGCCAAAACCCTCCTACAGCGAGTGCTATTCTGCGGAAGAATTCAAGGAGCACGATCTGAGCGGCAATATCGCCTACACCCGTGGCGGCACCTTCTCGCTGTATCGCTTGTCTCCGCCGTGCTTGGCATCGGTTTCGTGTCGGAATGGACGCAGGATCTGCCGAACCGCGGGTTCGAGCTGAAGAAGGTGAGGGGTGTCGGTTTCAAGATCGGGCTCGGGGTCGCCTGGAACAGGGAAGACCCAGCCGCCTCGCGTGTCGACATCGTCGATATTGTACGCCCGCTCGAGCGGCCGGGTAATGGAGCCTGAGCCGCTGCTCGCCAGCGCTCTTTTTGTTCAGCAAAAGCCGTTCAATTTGAGGATCTTATAGGCGTCGATCGCAGCCCGAAGCTCGTCCTCCGAATTCCGATCTCCGCTATTGGCGTCAGGATGGTGCATCTTTAGCTCCTGCTTATAGCGGCTTCTGATTTGCTCGGGGCTTGCCTCCGGCAGAAGGCCGAGTGTTTCGAACGCTTTGGCTTCCAGCACTTTCAGCTTGCGCCGTTGGAGATCCGCTCTTGCCCCCTGACGTTCTGCAGCGTTTCTGCGGGCATTCATCGCCTTTGCAGAACCAGATCGGACCGTGAAGGGGAGCGCTGCCTCCGCCGGCTGACGGATCCTGCTTCCCCATGTCGGACGGGCGCCGCTTGCCGCTTCTCTCTGATAGCGAGCGACGACAGGATCGGACAGATTGCTCGCAAAATTGTAGCCTCTGCCATAGTCCTTCATATGCTCGGCACAGAAGAGCAGATACAATCCCTCTCCATCCCGTCCAACGGGAGCGCGGTGAATGCCGCCCTTTTGGCACCCGTCCCATTGGCATTTCGGACCATCCGGCTCCCGGTTCGAATCTGGCTTTTTGCGGAGAGGTCGCAAACCAACGAATATCTTGGAATCTGAATTCATCGCGCCTTATATCGCGGCTTCCGTGACGCTAACAAGGCAAAGGCAAGGCGAATGCAGGACGGGCCGTCTGCTGAGAGGATGGCTGCGGATGGCCGCCTCCGCCTCAAAACGGAACACGATGGCGCGGGGCAGTCGGTCCAGCTTGCGCTAACACGCCAACTCCTGCGGCTGCCGTCCCTCGCGCCCTCGTGTGACGCGAATTCCCACTTTCCCGCACATTTGGTGCAGGTGCTAGTTCCGATAAAGGTTTCTGCGAGTTCAGCTCTAACAGCTATATGAGAACATTTGGGCGAGTGATAGCTCCCACCGGCGTCAATAAACCAATCGGGCCCGTATCGTTCCTGGAATCTGGCGAAGCGCATTCAGTATATCATCGGCCGTCTGGCCGACGCCCTCGACTTCAATGACCACGTAACCCATTTCGCCGTGTGTCTGCAGGAACTCTCCGACGATATTAAGTCCACGCGACGAAAAAATCGTGTTCAGACTGTTTAGGATGCCAGGACGGTTCTCATGAACATGGATGAAACGCGTGCCGTTTGGACGTGGCGGCAGCTGAACCTGGGGAAAATTGACCGCGCCTAGAGTAGAGCCTACGTCGGAATACTCCACAAGCTTCCTGGAGACTTCCCCGCCGATGCGCTCCTGGGCTTCTTCGGTCGAGCCGCCAATATGCGGCGTGAGGATGACATTTTCCAAACCCTGAAGCGGCGTTTCGAAACGCTCGTTGTTTGATGCTGGCTCCTTCGGGAACACGTCCACCGCTGCGCCTGCGAGGTGTCCTTCCTTCAAAACCTTCGCAAGCGCTTCGAGATCCACCACGGTCCCGCGGGAGTTATTGATGAAAAGCGCTCCCTTTTTCATTTTGCGCAGCTCGGCCTCGGCTATCATGTTTTGCGTCGAACTGGTTTCGGGAACATGCATAGTCACGAAATCCGAGATTTCGAGAAGCTCGCCGAGCGTGGCCATCGATTCTGAATTGCCGTGGCGAAGCTTGTCTGAAGGATCAAAATAGCGCACGTTCATGCCCATGCTTTCCGCAAGAACGCTAAGCTGCGAACCAATGTTGCCGTAGCCCACGATGCCAAGCGTTTTTCCGCGCACCTCACGACTACCAACCGCGGATTTGTCCCATCCGCCTTCATGGGCGGAAGCCGAACGTGGGAAAATCCGCCTGGTCAGCATGATGATTTCACCGATTACAAGCTCTGCGACTGAGCGCGTATTCGAATAGGGCGCGTTGAACACGGGAATCCCGCGTCGGCGGGCCGCGTCCAGGTCGACCTGATTTGTTCCTACAGAAAAGCAGCCGACGGCCATGAGCTTCTTGGCGGAGCTGAAAATTTCCTCTGTGAGCTGCGTGCGTGAACGAATTCCGATGATATGCGCTTCGGCTATATGACTTTTGAGATCCTTGTCATCCAGGGCCTTCGGCAAGTGAGTGAGATTGACATAGCCGGAAGACGCAAAGTAGTCCACCGCGCTCTGACTGATCCCTTCCAATAGGAGGACCGAGATCCGATCACGAGGAAGAGAAAGTTGTCCGGTCATTGAATTGCCTTCGATTCTCGAATTCTATTGCCGAGGCCGCTTGTCCCACACAAAGCTCACCACCGCCGCAACATGCCTTAGCGACCATCCAATGGACAGCGCAAGAACAAACTCAGTTCCGTCGACAGACATGAGGTTCTGTTGTCGCGATTCAGTTGTATTCGCGCGACCATCCGGGTAGCGCGACGATCAGGATGAGACGCTTGAAGAGGTTGTGATGCAGATGCCGGTTTTGAAAACGCCGGCGAAGGGGTGATTGTCTCGATGTCGGATTGGGATGAGGCGCGTCGCGGATAGATCGTCGCCCTCATCCCCGGTTTCGAGCCTTTGAATTCAGCGCGAAAGGCTCTGGTGCGAAGGGCTACTTGGCGACATGCCAAACGCCGCCGACGCCATCGCCGGTCATATCGCCGGGCTTCTTGTCTCCGGCGAAGGTGTAGAGCGGCTTCCCTTCGTAAGCCCACATCTCCTTGCCGTCGGCTGCCTTGACGAGTGACCATTCGCCTTCGACCTTGGCCTTGGCGGCGGCGTGGAAGGCCGGCCATTTCTTCAAGCAGGCCTCGTCGCAGTTTGATTTGCCCATGGCGTCCTTGTCGAACGTATAGAGTGTCATACCTTTGGCGTTTGCCAGGATCTTACCCATCTTCGTGTCGACCATTTTGGCCGGTTCCGCTGCAAAGGCCGAAAAGACGGTTGCAGCCAACAGGCCCATGGAGACGATCAGCGTTTTCATGATTACCTCCGGTTCGGGAGTGCCAGCGGGATGCTGGTAGCGTCCGATGTGAGCAAGAAACGCTCCGGCGAGGCGGCGGTTCCATGATCTGACTGACGGCGACACGTTCGGATTTGTCCTGTGACCAGCAGAGCCGGATATGTCCCGATCATTATGAACGCGACCGTTTTCCAGCCCGATGCCCGCTCGACGCGCGCCGCGTCATCATCAGGTGCCATGACTGCGATATTGAGATGGTTGAACTGCCATGGGGGCTGCGTCCCCGCAACGGCGGCCCGCGCGCTGTCAACGTTGTCCGCTCGGAAGGACGGACCTTCCGGACCCACCGCTGCCTGATCCCGGCCTCGGAGTTTCGCCACAAGAACTTTAGTTTTTCGCTCTCCAATGGCGACCGGTTCTATTTCGCGGGGATTTGGCGGCCGGCGGCCGACGGCTTGCCGGAAGCCTATGCCATCCTGACCATCGAGGCCTACGCCGATATCGCGCCGTTCCACGATCGGCAGATGGCGGTGCTGACACGCGACCAACGCATGGCCTGGCTGGACGGACTTGTCCCCGAAGAGGAAATCCTGCGGCCACTGCCGGCGGGGGCTTTCCGGGTCAAACGCCACGCCGGCGCTTCTATATCCGGCCGATGCTGGCGGTCTAAAGCGCAAGCCGCAACTGCGGCTCCGCTGAAGCGACGCGCCGCTCCAGCGGCGACAGCGAGACGCCGAGCAGGCGGATGCCGTTTCGGGCCGGAAAGATCGGGGTCAGCAGCAGGCTAACGATCTCCTCCAGGTCGGCGATGGCCGACAAAGGTGCCGGAATCGTCCGGCGAGATCTGTACCGAGCGAGGGATCTCGCTGCCATCTTCACTCGTCATCCCGTGCGGCCGATACACCGTCAGTCGTTCTAATCAGCGTACACGAAGTGTGCGCCGATTTCAGGCGCTCAAGCAAAGCAAGTAGCCGATGAAAACTGCCGCTAGCGAACTGATGAAATTGGTTTCGTTCCCCGGGACTGGTCGCCTGCCAAGCTGGCGGGCTCAAGGCGACGGTCGAACGGCGCCTATTCATCGAGATAGCGTTCGGTCAACCGCGCCCACATAGCGGCACCCGCCGTCAGGCTTTCATCCGCGAAGTCATATCTGGCGCTGTGCAGGATCGCCGAGTTGACACCATTACCGAGACGGAGGAAGGCGCCGGGCTTGTGCTCGAGGAAATGCGAGAAGTCTTCACTGCCCGGGATGAGACCGCAGGTTGTCACCCTGTCGGCGCCGACCAGTTCCTCGGCGACCGTCCAGGCAAATTCGGTCTCGGTCTCAGAGTTCACGACGACGGGATGGCCATGGACGTAATCGATCTCCGCCTTGGCGCCGAAACCTTCGGCAATGGATTCGGACAGCTTGCGGATGCGCGTTTCCAAAAGCTCGCGCACTTTGGGATCGAAGGAGCGGACGGTCATCAAGAGCTTGGCATTCTCAGGAATGACATTCGATGCTTCGCCGCTGTGGATGGCACCGACGGTCACCACGGCAGTCTGCGTCGGGTCGACGCTGCGCGACACGACGGTCTGCAGTGTGACGACGAGGTGGCAGGCGACGACGACAGGATCGATCGTCAGATGCGGGCGTGAGGCATGGCCGCCCTTGCCGGTTATCGTGATCTCGGCCGTATCGGCGGCCGCCATCAGCGGGCCGGTGCGCATCAGGAAAGTTCCTTCGGGGGCGCCCGGATGATTGTGCAGGCCGTAGATCACGTCGAAAGGAAAGCGCTCGAAGAGGCCATCGGCGATCATCGCCGGGGCGCCGCTGACCGCACCTGCCTCTTCGGCCGGCTGGAAGATCAGCGTCACGGTGCCGTTGAAGCGGCGGGTCCGGGCCAGATATTCGGCGGCGCCCAGAAGCATAGCGGTATGGCCGTCATGGCCGCAGGCATGCATCTTGCCCGGCACCTTGCTGGCATGGTCGAGACCGGTCTGCTCCGTTATGGGCAGGGCGTCCATGTCGGCTCGAATTGCGATGCTCTTCTTGCCGCTGCCTACAATCATACGGGCAACGACGCCATGGCCGCCGACATTTCGTGTCACATGGTAACCCCAGGCCTCCAGCTTGTCGGCGACGAAACGCGCGGTTTCGGCTTCTTCGAAGGAAAGCTCAGGATTGGCGTGCAGGTGACGGCGGATCGCCGTCAGCTCGGCTTTGGCAGGCTCGAAATCCGAAAGGTTGGCATAGTCGTTCGTCAGGTGCATGGCGGTTCCGGTCTTGCATGGAGCCGCCGCCGCGGCTGCGGCAGACGGCTGAAAGGAGGAGGAAGATGCCGCGCTAAATGAAGCGCGACAGGAAGCTTCGGGTGCGCGGGTGTTGCGGATTGCCGAGCACATCCCCCGGCTTGCCCTGCTCGACGACCTTGCCGCCGTCCATGAACACGACGCGGTCGGCCGCTTCGCGGGCAAAGCCGATCTCGTGCGTGACGACGATCATTGTCAGGCCCTGATTGGCGAGATCGCGCATGGTGGCCAGCACTTCGCCGACGAGCTCCGGGTCGAGCGCCGAGGTTGGCTCGTCGAAGAGCATCAGCTTCGGCTTGATCGCCAGTGCACGGGCGATTGCCACGCGCTGCTGCTGGCCGCCGGAAAGCTGACGGGGATAGCTGTTCGCCTTGGCCGAGAGGCCGACGCGTTCGAGCAGACGTTTGGCATTTTCCGTCGCTTCCTTGCGAGTTTCGCCGTGGATACCCACCGGTGCCTCGATGATGTTCTGCAGCGCCGTCATATGCGGATAGAGATTGAACTGCTGGAACACCATGCCGATCTTTCGGCGCTGAAGCGCGACGGCGTGAGTAGAAAGCTGCACCAGCTTGCCCTTGCGAAAGTTGTAGCCAATCTGCTCGCCATCCACCTCGATCGATCCCTGCTTGATCGTTTCGAGGCGGTTGATACAGCGCAGGAAGGTCGACTTACCCGAACCCGACGGCCCCAAGATGACGACAACTTCGCCTGGAGCGACGTCGAGATCGATGCCTTTCAAAACCTCGAGCTGATCGAAGGATTTGTGGACGTTGCGGGCGCGCACGAGCGGCTCGATAGTCGCGGTCGCGTTCATTGGCTCGCCTCCTGTGCGGCAGCAAGTGCCGGTGCCGGCACGGCGGCTTCCTTTTCGGCCTTGGCGGTGCCGGTGTGCCGGTCACCGCGGCCGTAATAGCGCTCGATATAGCTCTGCCCTATATTCAGCACCGAGGTGATCAGCAGGTACCAGGTGACGGCGACGAGCAGCATCGGGATGACTTCGAAGGTGCGGTTATAGATCGACTGGACCGAGTAGAGCAGGTCGGCCATGGCAATGACGCTGACGAGCGAGGTCGCCTTGATCATGCTGATCAGCTGGTTGCCGGTCGGCGGCACGATCGAGCGCATCGCCTGCGGGATGATGATGCGGCGAAGCGCTCTCGCGCGGGTCATGCCGAAGGCTTCGGCGGTCTCGAACTGACCCTTGTCGACCGACAGCAGGCCGCCGCGGATGATCTCTGCCATATAGGCAGATTCATTGAGGGCGAGGCCGGCAATGGCGGCAGTCATCGGGCTGATGACGGAATTGGTGTCCCAACTGGCGAAGGTCGGTCCGAAGAATGGGATGCCGATCGACAGTGTTGGGAAGAGCGTTGAAAGATTGTACCAAAAGATCAGCTGCACCAGCAGCGGTGTGCCGCGGAAGAACCAGATGAACAGCGAGGCAAGCGAGCTTGCCAGATGGTCCTTCGACATGCGGGCGACGGCGAGCAGCAGGCCGAGGACGGTGCCGATGATCATCGCCACAACGGTCAGGCCAAGCGACACGTAGAGGCCGCTGACGACGACAGGATCGAAGAAATACTGGGCGACAACGGGCCAGCCGAAATTTTCGTTTCCGGCAACCGACCAGGCGAAGTAGGCGGCTATTGTCAGGACCACAACCCAGGCCGCGACACGACCAGCGGGGAAGGGCTTGTGGGCATGTGCCACATCCCGTACTGCCGCATCGCCGGGTGGCGATGCGGTGGTTTTGATATCAGTGCTCATTTCGGCAACGTCCCGCCGAGGTTGATGCCCGGCTCCTTGATGATGTTGTTCTCGAGGCCCCACTTCTTCATGATGGCGGCATAGGTGCCATTATCCATCAGAAGCTTGACCGCGTCACGCAGCACCGGGCCGAGCGGCGAGCCTTTCGGAACGACGGCGCCCTGGTAGAGCGCTTCGAAGCCGTTCTTCTGACCGACACCGGTGAGCTCCAGCTGGCCATTGGACTGCGACACGAAATAGGTGAGCGGCGCCTGGGAGGAGAAGAAGGCGTCCGAACGCTTCGATCGAACAGCGAGGATTGAGCTCGGTTGATCGGTGAAGGACTGGACTTCGATCGGATCCTTGCCATCGGTCTTGCACTTCTCGGCCTGGACCTGGATGACCTTTTCCGCCGAGCCGCCGGCCATCACGGCGATACGGTTGCCGCAGGCGGTGTCGAGTGAGGTGATCGCTTTCGGATTGCTCTTTTGGACCGCGAAAACCACGAATTCCTGGACCCAGTCGATGAAGTCGTTGGCCTCTTCGCGGCTCTTGAAGTCGCCGACGGGGCCGAAGGCGAACTGGTAGCGGCCGGAATTGACGCCGGCGAGGAGGGCGGGCAGGCCGCCGACCGTCTGATGCTCGATCGTGACGCCAAGCACCTGTCCGAGCGCATCGGTCAGGTCGGCGCTGGCACCGGTCATCTCGGTGCCGGTGACGATCTCATAGGGAGGGAAGGAACCGTTGTTGACGGAAATCATCTTGCCGGCGGTGCGGATCGCCTCCGGCAACTTGGCCTTCAGCTCCTCGTTGACCGAGAGTTTCGGCAGGCTTGCGTCTTCGGCGAAGGCTGCGCCGGAGAGCATGACGCCGGCGAGCGCAACAGTGGTGATTTTCTTTAATTGCATGGTCGTTCCCCTTTTTTGATTGGCGTTTTCGGGTGTCAGGCGGCGGCAGCTATCGGCTTGCCGTCGATATCGAGCGGAAACAATTCTTCCGGCGTCATCAGCCGCGGCAGGATGCCCTGCGCGTGCAGTTCACCCGCGAAGTCGGCGATCATCTTTCGGTTGGGCGCAAAACCGCTCGCGTCCCAGCCCTGCGGCAGTTCGGCGGCGCATTTCAGCAGTTCGTCGAACATGAAGGGCGTCGTCTCGGCATACTTCCGCCGCTTGGCAAGCCACATGCGCTGCGATTCATCGACCAGCCGGCTGAGCTCCTCGATCACCCAAGGGTGCTCGGCGGCGATGACCGACTTGATGCCGATGAGGTGCATGCCGGGCACATATCCTACTTGGTCGAAATAGCGACGCTCGGCGCCGCGAAAGTCGGATAGCAGCTGCCGGAAAGGCGATCCGCTGGCGAAATAGCCTTCGGGCATGAAGGGTGTGAAGATCGCGTCGAGCACCCCTTCCGTCAGCAGTTCGACCATCGGGCGTTCGCCGGGGGCCGCTTCTATGCGGCCGGGGCGGCCGAAACCGTCGAGGCGGTCGACGATCGGATGCGCCTCGGTCAAGCGGCCGGCGTACCACCTCGCATCTTCGACCTCGACGCCCTCGCGGCGGATCGCAGCGCGCGTCCAGGTGTTGCCGGAGTCGCGCCAGCCGGTCACGCCGATGCGCTTGCCGGCGAGATCGCCGAGTTCGCGAAGCTTGCTGTCCTTGGTAGTGACGATGCAGCGATGGCGGAAGCCACGCATGATGAAGTTCGGAATGCCGGTGACGCTGTCGTCGCCGTCGATGCGAAGCTGCGTGTAGCGGCTAAAGGACATTTCCGCGGCATCATAATCCTTGCTCCTGCCGACATGCGAGATCAGCGTGCCGACACGATCGACCTTGATGTCGAGCCTCAGCGACGAGACGTCACCGAGAACGAGTGGCGTCATATAGTCCCAGTCACGAAGGGCGAGGCGGAGCATCAGCGGCATCGGAATTTCTCTTTAAAAAAGCTTGTTTTCAAAATGGGTAAATGTTCAAATCGGATTGATCAAATGTTATTACGTTATTGACCATTAAAAAGCAGCGCGAAAATGAATGAATTTCGGGACGCAGACTGGTTTGCAGACAAATTGAAAGATCGTACGATTCGCGGAATCGCGATCGAAACCAGCGCCTTGATCCGGGCCGGAGCACTGCCGGTGGGCACGAAACTGCCGGCCATCCGCGACCTGGCCTTTGCGCTCGGAATCAGCCCGGCAACCATTTCGGAAGCGTGGAGCGAACTG
The DNA here is from genome assembly GCF_014195245.1 of Rhizobium sp. BK619. NCBI lineage: Bacteria > Pseudomonadati > Pseudomonadota > Alphaproteobacteria > Hyphomicrobiales > Rhizobiaceae > Rhizobium > Rhizobium sp. BK619. Next base: position 19,664 of record NZ_JACIBH010000027.1, read on the forward strand.
CGGCGGCAGAAAATCATCAGCGGCCGCGGCCGAAACGGCACCTGGGTGAGCGGCGACCGCTTCATTGCCAAGCCGGCGCGTCTGGCGAGCGTCGGTGATTACGGCGAGGGCGTTCTGGACCTGACGGCAGCAGTACCGGATGTCCGGCTGCTGCCGAAGCTTGCCGAGGCGATGTCCTATGGCGCGAATGCTGAGAATGTAAACAGCTACCAGCGCAGCCGCATTCTCCCCGAGCTTGAAGAAGCCGTCAGACGCTCATGGCCTTATCAGCCGGAAGCATTTCTCGCGACAAATGGCGGCTACAATGCCGTCTATACGCTGATCCATGCCCTCGTAACGCCAGGTGCTTCCGTTGCGATCGAAATGCCGACGGGCATGCGGCTTCTCGATATTCTCGAAGATCGCGGGGTCCGTATCCTGCCGGTCCAGTGCGATGACGAGGGACCTGTGCCGGCGTCGTTGGAAAACGCGATGAACTACCGGCCGGCCGCCTTCATCTTCCAGCCGCGCGTTCACTCCGTCACCGGCCAAAGCGTCAGTGCCACGCGAATGGAAAAACTTGGCGCCATCCTCAAGGATAGCGATACGCTTGTCGTCGAGGATGATGGGGTGGCCGACATCTCGTCGGCGCCGCGCCACTCGCTCGGCACACTTTATCCGGACCGTGTCATTCACGTCCTGTCCTTCTCGAAGACGCACGGGCCGGACCTCAGGCTCGCCGTCTTGTCCGGTTCGCGGGCAATGATCGAGCAGATCCAGTCCTACCGCGCCTTCAGCGCCGGATGGACGAGCCGCATCCTGCAATCGGCGGCGGCCTGGCTGCTGCGCGATCCGGCAACGGACGAGACGCTCTTCCGGGCGCGCGACCTCTACGCCAAACGCCGTGCGGCACTGATCGATGCGCTCGCCGAGCGCGGCGTCGAGGCTGCCCATGGAGGTGGTCTTTGCGCCTGGGTCCCGGTGTCCTCGGAACCGTTTGCGCTGGTCACGCTGGCGGCGAGGGGCATTGCCGTTCATCCCGGAGCGAAATTCTCGGTTCTGCCGAGCAGCCACCTCCGTGTCGCGACCGCCAATTTGACCGATCGCTGCGAGGAAGTCGCCGACGGCATTGCGCTTGCCGCCGTGCACTGATGGGGCGTGGCTCGCCGGGCGCATGCGAAAGATTGCAACCATGGTTTATGCTTGTCTGCCGGATCACAGACGATGGCGCAATGAGATCATCGCAGGTGCGGGTCACTGCCGTGCCTGTTGCGTGATGTCACCACGGCACTGATCTGGGGAGCGAGCAGATCGTGTTTCTCAGCAAAAGCGACAAACACGCTACGGGCAGTCTCCGCCTCTATTTCGCCCGCAAGCGCTGCCTTGCAGGTTTTTACGGCAACGGCATGAGCTGGATCATCATTCAGATTTGGCCATTCCAGCAGAAGCCGATAGGCATGCATGACTGTGGAGACCCGCGTCGGAATACCGAGACCGAGCAGAACCGTTACAGGTGTTCTAAACATATCGGGTTTCATGGCGCACTCCTTTCAAAAGCCCGATTGTTGAAGAGAGGGTAGGCAGGGCGCTGGTTCCCAGCGCCCTGCGATGATCAAGCCCTCAGGCGGCTTTCTGAGTTTCGATCTGCGGTGCACTCGCTGATTTTGCAAGTTGCGCATTCGTCCGAATATCGATCTTCCGCGGCTTCATCGCCTCGGGAATTTCTCGAACCAGATCGATGGACAAGAGACCATTGGTTAAATCAGCACCGGAGACCCGGACGTGATCGGCCAATTCGAAACGGTGTTCGAATGGCCGGCCGGCAATCCCGCGATGCAGATAGCTTTCACTTTGCGTTTCGCCTTTGTTTCCGATGATCGTCAACAGGTTTGACTGGAATGTGAGGTTGAGATCATCCTGCGAGAAGCCGGCGACGGCGACAGTGATGCGATAGGTGTCCTCACCCGTCTTGATGATATCGTAAGGCGGCCAATCGCTGATGGAACGGGCCCGCTGCGCATTCTCCAGAAGGTTAAAGACCCTATCGAAGCCAACGCTCGAGCGGAAAAGCGGTGCATAGTCGTAAGATGTTGCCATAGCCATATCCTCCTTGAAGCAACATGGGTACGAAGACGCCGGACGACCGACGCCTTTGCTGTCGCTGGCCCTTGTAGCATCCAGCGAAAATTATCTGGTTTTCGGAGTTTTTGGTTTCAAGGCATCGATGAGGAAAAATTTTCGGGAATTTTCTTGGTCCTTTGACAGGGGCACGGCCAATCTGTTCAAGGCCCGGGATTTGAGAGCCGGTTCAACATCTTAGACTTACGGCTTCACGCTATTTCCTCTTTAAGTATTTTCACGGGCCGATGCCATTGGATCAGCACGACGCAGCCGGTATCGCTCCAGACGGAATGCTCGCTGCAGGGCGCATTGACGATGAGGCTGCCGCGTCGCGTCATTGGCGAAAGGGGTCGAATTTAAGCGTCCTCCATCGGCGTGATTTTCGGTCTGCACAGAGACAGGCCAGCGAAACGGCGCTCGCGTTTCTGCCTTGCAGACTTCATTGTGGGGACGAGACTTCTTGTCGATGTTCGAATTCGATTAGGAGCTTGAAGCATGTCATTAGGTGCTCAGTCGCGTATGGTTTGCTGAGAAATCTAAAGCGTTGTGGTAGCAGCGACTGTCGCAGATTTACGACCCCGGACGTCATAACAATCGCTAGCTTTGGCCATCTTGCATGAACGCGCACCGCGAGTTGGACACCATCTATCGGGCCTTTCATATTAACGGATGTGAACACCAGACTGACGTCGCACCGCTTTTCTAGGATCTCCAGCGCATCTGCGCCACTAGAAGCTTCGATTGTCCCATAGCCGGACTTTTTACACGCAGTTACCGCCTCTGCGCGGATGCCCCGGTCCTCTTCTACAATCAGGATCACGTGTTTTTGATCACGGCCGTCTAACAAAATGATTATCCAGCAAAGAGTTTAGCGCCGAAAGCATCAAATCATCAATGTTGCGCCGCAGCAACTGGATATTGGCATGCCATGCGATTAAACGGTAGCAAGGAGCGGCAGCGAGGGGGTGTCCCCTCCCGCGCGACTTCGCGAAAGTCGGCTTGATCCAACAGAATGGCTCTCCCCGGGCCACCGTCGAGCCTAATTACTGCTTTGACGTATCATCGGGAAAGCTCCTCCCGGAAGAGCTGTTGATATGGATACCGGCCGCGCAAACAGTGATCCGAGATCACCGCATCAGGTTCAATACGCTGCAACGGGATGCGCTCGTTTGTTCCTCCCGTCGGCAACCCCAGTCGCAAAGGCTCAATGACAAATATTACGCCCTGGCGGGTGGGTCGGAGTGCTTGCGAAAAACGCCTAGTTACAATTTATGCAGACCCGACAGGTAGCAATACTTCTTCATCATAGCTGCGCTGCAGCATAAGCGCTGGTGAACGATAATGCCGTGCGCATGATGAGTTGATCGAAGCCATGCACCTCCCGCAGTGCTTCGAATCAGGCGCCTCGCTCCACCTCCCAAGGGGACGCCTGAGGGAACAACGGCATCTTCTCCTAGTCGCTGATCGGTTCTGTATTAGAGCCTGCCGCACGGGAGGCTCTTTCATTTTCCGTTCGGCATCAGACACCGCGGGGGAGTTCAGACATTGTTGCCTTCCCCGGGGTTTCGTCTCCTGTCAGCTTTGGATCGCGCCGATCGCCCTGGTTTGATAGCGACTGAGCCGCTCGAGAACCGCAGAGATATGACGAAGAATGTTCTGGTGGGCTCCGCGTCGCCGGAGTAAAGGCCGGGCATGTCAGGAGTTAGGAGTTTAACGCCGACATTCGAACCCCAAACACGCCACGCTTAAAGTTTAAGACTGTTAGAGCGGAATCCGATCATATTGCATCGTATCCAGCTGCAGCGAAATAGTTCTGGCACTCGTTTGGGGTGAAGAGGTTGAGTAACCGGCCTATG
>NZ_JACIBH010000028.1:0-19050 GCF_014195245.1 Rhizobium sp. BK619
TTCGGCGTCTGCAAGGCGCTGATCGAAGCCGACGATGCCTTGAAGGCATCAGGGATCAGCAAGGTCGCTGGCAGCGATGCCGTGCCAAAGGATCCGTCGAATGCCGCAACGGTCGCCTTTGCCGCCTCGATGGCAGCGGCCGATACCAGGCACGTGCTGGACCACGATTTCATCCAGACCCACACGTCGGGCTTCGAAGAATTTGCCGATGCGGCACGTGGCTACGACTGGGCCGAGTTGGAGCAGGTGTCAGGTCTTAGCCGCGAACAGATGACCCAGGCGGCAAACACCTATGCCAAGGCCGAAGCCGTGCTGATGATTTATGGCATGGGTCTGACCCAGCATGTGATGGGCGTCCAGAATGTTCATATGGTCGTCAATCTGGCTCTCTTGCGGGGAAATATCGGTAAACCCGGCGCCAATATTTGTGCTGTGCGGGGCCACTCGAACGTGCAAGGTCAGCGTACGGTCGGGATCACGGAAAAACCTGGTCTGGCGCCGCTCGATAAGCTTTCGGAACTTTATGCGTTCGAGCCGCCGACTTGGGAAGGTCGCTCGACCGTCGATACCTGCAAGGCGATCATGCAAGGCGAAGCGAAGGCCTTTGTCAGTCTCGGGGGCAACTTCTTGCGCGCCATTCCAGAAACGCAAGCGATGGAAGAAGCATGGCGAAAACTGCGCCTCAGCGTACAGATCGCCACCAAGCTCAACCGCAGCCATGTCGTTCATGGTGAAATCGCCTATCTCCTGCCCTGTCTTGGCCGGCTGGAAATCGATGAACAAGCAAGCGGACCGCAAGCCGTCTCTATCGAGAGCTCCGTGGCGCATTTCCACGGCTCGCGCGGAAGGGCAAAGCCCGCCAGCAACGAACTCCTTTCGGAACCGGCAATCATCGCCGGCATTGCCAAGGCGACGCTGACGAAGGGACGGGTTCCCTGGGACGAATGGGTTGGAGATTATTCAAAAATCCGCGACGCGATCGAAAGGACCTATCCCGAAACCTTTAGGGACTTCAACAAACGCCTGTTTCAGCCGGGCGGCATTCCGCGGCCGGTGCCGGCGCGGCAGCGCAAATTCGCCACGTCGAACAAGAAAGCCAATTTCATCACGCCGCCGCGGCTCTTTCCGCAGTTCGACATTGACCCGGCCGCCGCCGGCGACGTTCTCAATCTCGCGACCCTTCGCTCGAACGACCAGTTCAACACGACAATATATGGTTATGGCGACCGCTATCGCGGCGTGGACGGCACCAGGAAAGTTGTCTTCATGAATAAGGATGACATCGAGCAGTTGGGCTTTAAGGACGGCGACGTCGTCGACCTGACAACCGCAATTGATGTTGCAACAACGCGTCGTGTCACCGGCTTCAGGATCGCGCGGCACGACATGCCGAAAGGATGTTGCGCAGCCTATTACCCGGAGGCGAACCCCCTCTTCCCGCTGGCCCATCACGACGCCAAAGCCAAAACGCCGTCTTACAAGCTGTTGCCGGTCAGAGTGAGCCTTTCCGGCGTCGCATCGCCATCCTAATTTGGGGGCGGGCGATGGACGAGACCAGACGTTTCAATTGGCTTGCGGCAGGAACCCTTCTCTGCATGCTGCTCATCGGGGCGTGGATCGGTTGGGCAAGACATCCACGCCAGTACAGGACCGACCCACCGGTCGCGTCAGCGCTCGACCAGTTCAAGCTGATGCCCGACCGCATCGGCGGCACGCCGCCGGATGTCTATTTCGCGATCGGCAAACCCTATGAGGCGACGGCCTTCGATTTGAGCCAGGGCAAGCGTCTTTATTCCTGGTTCGGTTGCTCTGGTTGCCATGGAGATGGACGCGGCGGAACAGGTCCCTCCTTTCTCGACGGCTGGTGGTTCTACGGTTCTGAAATGGTATCGGTTGTCGCATCCATTCGTGACGGCCGGCCACACGGCATGCCTTCCTACGGAAACAAAATGACGAGCGACCAAATCTGGCAGCTTGCCGGCTACGTCAGGACGATCGGGAGCTATTCCCCGCCCTATACAGCGACGAGCCGAAACGACGACAAGCACACCAGACCGTCCGAAAACCGCGCACCGGCCGCGGGTCTTTTTGAGCAAGGACCGGCCGGGGTTCGCTCTGATCGGGGTGTGCAACCTTGAAAATCGCCCCGGGATGCGCGCTGTTTCTTTCCGGTTGCGCCGGCACACAATCGGTGCTTAACGCGGATGGGCCGTCGGCTCTAGCGCTCCAGAACCTCATATTTCTGTTCTTCGCCGTTTGCGGCATCGTTTTCGTGCTGGTGATGGGGGTGATGACGTGGGCTCTGGTTCGTGAAAGGCATGCGCCCGCCGGCCAGCCGCCGATCGAGCGTTCGATGGGCAGGATTGTCTCCGGCGCCGTGGTTGCAACCTTCGTCGTTATAGCCTTCCTGACCGCCGCCAGCTTCTACGCCACGCCCAGCTTGGATCGCGGCAAGGCCGATCCACCGACGATCCTCGTTCGAGGCCAGCAATGGTGGTGGCAATTCACCTATCTCGATCCCGATCCTGCAAAAACATTCCAGACCGCGAACGAGCTGCATATCCCGGTCGGGACAGATGTGCGCCTCCGCCTTGAGGCGAGCGACGTCATCCATTCCTTCTGGGTGCCGAACCTTGCCGGAAAGCAGGATCTGGTACCTGGTCGGGAAAATGGGCTGACGCTTCATGCGAGCAAGGCGGGCGTTTACCGTGGTCAGTGCGCCGAATTCTGCGGGCTGCAGCACAGTCATATGGCGCTGCTGGTCGTCGCCGAAAAGCCCGAAGATTATGCCAGATGGCTGAACGCACAAAGGGGCCCGGCCGCCGTTCCGGCAGAAAGTGAAGCCGCTGCTGGCAAGCTCGTGTTCATGCGCAAGCCTTGCGCCGCTTGTCATACCATTCGCGGCACCGAGGCAGCGGGCACCACAGGCCCCGACCTCACCCATGTCGGCAGCCGGAGTATGATCGGCGCGGGACTGATGGAAAATACGCGCGGATCGATTGCTGCGTGGATTGCCGATCCGCAAACGCTGAAGCCGGGAAACAACATGCCGCTGGTCCCCGTCACCAGCGAGGAGCTGCGCCAATTGAGCGCCTATATGAGTGGGTTGCAATGACACGGCACGGTAAAATTCCCTCCCCTGCTGATCTGGCTGCCGGCGATGAAAAGGCCGAAGCTTTCCTTAAGGCCACATGGTCGACGCCAGCAGGGATCGTGGCGGCCCTATCGACCGTCGATCACAAGATCATCGGCCGCCGCTACATTGCCACAGCCTTCGTCTTTCTGATGCTTGGCGGCGTCCTGGCGATGGCCATGCGCCTCCAGCTCGCATTCCCGGAAGCCCGCTTCATCAGCGCTGACCGGTACAACCAGATCTTTACCGTGCATGGTAGCAACATGATGTTCCTGTTCGCCGTGCCGGTGATGGAGGCGATGGCGGTCTACCTGGTTCCCCTGATGGTCGGTACCCGCAACATTGCCTTTCCCCGGCTGAATGCCTTCTCCTACTGGATCTTTCTCGCCGGCGGGCTGCTCCTGTGGGCGTCTCTCGCGCTCGACACTGCCCCCGATGTCGGATGGTTCGCCTACGTGCCACTGGCAGGCCCGCAATACGGCCCGGGCAAGCGGGCAGACATTTGGGCTCAGATGATTACCTTTACGGAAGTCTCGGCCCTTGCCGTTGCCGTCGAAATCGTCGTGACCGTCTTCAAATTGCGGGCGCCTGGCATGTCGCTCGACCGGATCCCGATCTTTGTCTGGTCGATGCTCGTCACAGCCTTTCTGGTCATCATGGCGATGCCAGCGATCATGCTCGTCAGTACGTCGCTCATCCTTGATCGGCTGGTCGGCACGCAGTTCTTCAATCCGGCAGAGGGCGGCGATGCGCTCCTTTGGCAGCATCTGTTCTGGTTTTTCGGCCATCCGGAGGTCTATATCATCTTCCTGCCTGCCGTCGGCATGGTTTCGGCGATGATCTCGACCTTCACGCAGCGCCCCGCCTTCGGCTATCTGCCGCTGGTGCTGGCGATGATTGCGACCGGTGTTCTCGCCTTCGGATTGTGGGTGCACCATATGTTCGTGGCCGGCCTGCCGCGTGTAGGCAGCAGCTTCTTCACCGCCTCGAGCATGGCGATCGCCATTCCGGCAGGCACCCAGATCTTTTGCTGGCTGGCAACTCTGTGGGACGGCCGTCCCATCTTCAAGACGCCAATGCTTTTCATCATCGGCTTCCTCATCACATTCGTCATTGGCGGTTTGACTGGCGTCATGGTGGCATCGGTGCCGTTCGACACCCAGGTTCACGACACTTATTTCGTCGTGGCGCATTTTCACTATGTGCTGATCGGCGGTTCCGTCTTTCCGCTGATCGGGGCGATCTATTATTGGTTTCCGAAAATGACCGGGCGAATGATGAGCGAAAGGCTTGGGCGCTGGGCCTTCGGCCTGATCTTCACCGGTTTTCATCTCACCTTCTTCCCGATGCATATCCTCGGCCTGCAAGGCATGCCGCGGCGCGTTTATACCTATCCGCCAGAATTACCCTGGACGGGCCTGAACCTCTTCGTCAGCCTCAGTGCCGTCATCCTGGCGGGTGGCTTCCTCGTCTTCTTCATCGACGTCCTGCGCAGTTTCCGGCATGGCCCTGCCGCGGGCTCCAATCCCTGGAATGCATCGACACTGGAATGGGCCACGCCCTCGCCCCCGCCTCCTTATAACTTCCGGCACATTCCCGTGGTCGAATCCCGGGAGCCGCTTTGGACGTCAGGCGATGCACTGGCGGTGGCGACAGGTCTGCGGCTCGACCGACGGGAACTGATCGTCAGCAGTCTCACAACTGCCGATCCGGAAGCCCGGGAATCCTCGCCGGCCAATTCCATCTGGCCATTTCTTGCCGCCATTGCCACGAGCGTCATGCTGATTGCCTCGATCTTCAGTCCCTGGGCGGTCATCTGGGGCGCGATCCCGGTAGCGATCACCTTGACCGGTTGGTTCTGGCCGAAACGAACGCCGGAGGACGAATCATGAAAGAACGAATTGCCCTCGATCTGTCGAAGCTTCCCCTGCATGGCACGGGCAACGCGAGCCTGACCTTTTGGGGCACCAGCGCCTTCATGCTGATCGAAGGCACAGGCTTTGCGCTGGCGATCGCCGTTTATTTCTATCTCATGAGCCTTGCGCCACGGTGGCCGATCGAAGCCCCTCCTCCGGACCTTGCCGCCGGCACGATCCTGACCCTGCTGCTGCTTGTCAGTGTCGTACCGAACATTCTGGTCTCCCGATGGGCGAAGCAGAGAGACCTTCGCAAGGTGCGGGCGGGACTGATCGCCATGACCATTCTGGGAGTTCTTCCTCTCATACCGCGCGCGTTCGAATTTTCAGCCCTCCATATCAATTGGGACGACGACGCCTACGGATCGATCGTCTGGACCCTGCTCGGCCTGCATACGACCCACATCGTGACCGACCTCGTCGATACCGTCGTTCTCGCCTTCCTGATGTTTTCAAAGCACGGGGACAATACGCGGCGCTACGGCGACGTCGAGGACAACGCGCTCTACTGGAACTTTGTCGTCCTTGCCTGGCTTCCCCTTTACGGGTGCATCTACTGGGTGCCGCGATTATGAAAACACGAAGCGCCATCATCGTTCTTGCTGCCACTGCGATCAGCCACCCGGCGATCGCCCACGACGGACATGCTCATTCGGGCGCATTCCCGTGGACCCTCGATCCGTGGATCCTCGCCCCGCTTGTTCTCAGCGCAATCCTTTACGGCTGCGGCAGCCTTCGCCTCCTGGCGCGGGCGGCTGCAAGCCGCCACGCGTTTTCACACCGGATGGCGAGTTTCTGGGCAGGCTGGTTCATGCTTGCCGGCGCCCTCGTCTCACCCCTGCATTGGCTTGGTGAACATCTCTTTACCGTCCACATGATCGAACACGAGTTGGTCATGGCGGTGTCGGCACCGCTCATCGTGTTGGCGCGCTCTCCTGCAATGCTGCTCTGGAGCCTTCCGAGGGTCGTCAGGCGCCGGATAGGACAGGCGCTTGCCAGCAAGGCGGTCAGCAGAATATGGACGTTCCTCAGCAACGGCACGATTGCAACGCTGGCGCACGGCGCTGCGATCTGGGCCTGGCACGCACCCGTCCTCTTCGACGCTGCCATCGAAAGCGTTCCCCTCCACCGCCTGCAGCATCTTTGCTTTTTTGTGACCGCAATTCTCTTCTGGTGGTCGGTCATCTGGAAGACCAACAGGGGACTTGCCGCATGGCACCTCTTTCTGACCATGCTGCACATGAGCATTCTTGGCGCCCTGATCGCGCTTTCGCCGAAGCTACTTTATGGCCTGCAGACGCAAACCTCCGGGGATTGGGGGCTCTCGCCGCTTGAAGACCAGCAGATGGCCGGCTTGGTCATGTGGGTTCCCGCCGGGATCGTCTACGCCGCCGCGGCGCTTGCGTTGGTAGCCCTGTGGATCAGGGATTCGGCAAAGGGAGGCGCAGGTGGAACACGCATCGTTACTTCGTAGCTCGCTTCGCCCCGTCATTGTCGTCGGTGCCTGTGCGCTGAGCCTTATCGCAACATTGATATTGGCCGACGTCTATCGCGCGCGATCCGAAAAGCTCGCCAGTGCGATCGCCCTGACTAAGGGCAATCCCAATCGTGCCGGGGTGATCTTTCGTCGATACGGCTGCAGCGGATGTCATACCATCCCCGGCATCGACGGTGCGGACGGCAAGGTCGGGGGCGATCTCTCCGGTCTGCGCGAGCGGGTCTATATTGCCGGCGTGCTCAACAATTCCGCAGAAAACCTGGTCGGCTGGATCGTCGCGCCCCAGAGCTATTCTCCGAAGACTGCGATGCCGACGACCGGAATATCGGAAAAGGAAGCGCGTGATCTCGCGGCCTATCTCTACGCCCATTAGACACGATTTCTATCGTCCAGGGCTCCCCAATAGAGCCGTTCTTAGTGAACGTTAGCGCATTTCTTTTTCTGATGAGATGCGGCCGATAGGACAAGAAATTACGGCATATGACCGGACGATATCGCCTGCCCCACTCAAGCAGCACTTATCCGTTTCCCAAGCTGGATAATAAGCGCATGATGAGCGGTTGGGAGAAAGGACATCGGGATGGACAGAGGTATGGTGGAGAAACATCTGCAGCAGGCGCGGGAGCATGTGGCGTTAGGAGGGCAGCACATCGCTCGGCAGCGGGAGATCGTGGCTCAGTTGACGAACCGCGGCTCGGACGCGAGTGAAGCGCAACGACTTCTTAAGGTTTTTGAGGAGTCGCAGATCTTGCATGTCGCTCACCTCGACAGGCTCAAGGCGGAGTTGCTTTCCCTTCGATGAGAAGCAAATTTACCGGCTTTGGCCGGGTCGAACGGTAACGGCGATGAATTAGCAGACAGATCTCGCTCAATACGTTTGCGAGGCTAGGCTCGCCGTGAAATCTCGATAGCAGACTGCAAGGCTTCCAATAGTTTCGTCATGTCGACGGGCTTGGCACAGCAGCCAATCGACTTGAACCTTACGGGTAAAACAGAGCGATCATAGCCGGTGGTGAACACGAACGGGATATGGCGCTCCACAAGCGTATCGGCAACCGGATATACCGGCTCACCATGAAGGTTGACGTCCAAGACGGCTGCGTCGAGACCGCCCGATGTGGACAGCAGCTCAACCGCACGCTCCAAAGATTGCGCCGGACCGATGACGATCGCCCCTGCGTCGGCCAGTTCCTGGGACAGATCCTCCGCCAGCATGAATTCGTCCTCGACCACGAGCACGCGGTATCCGAAAAGCGCCCGTTCAACCATGACCATCAACCTCGATCAGGTTGCTGAGAGAAACAGGGATTGCGATCGTGCAATGGACCCCATCCTCACCAAGGGCATAGGACGTCTTCGCATCGAGCTGATAGGGCAGCGCGCGCTCGATCAGTTCGCGGCCCTGGCCGCCCCCTTGTGGTCCAGAACCGGCAGGCGGCATCTTCACCCGGCTCTCCCGCCAATCGACGTGCAGCCATGGCTTGGCGTTTTCGCCTTGTTTTTCGACGCGCCAAACGATCGCCAGATGCGCCTGAGGCTGGCTAAGCGCCCCGTACTTGATTGCATTGGTGGCAAGCTCGTGTATCGCCAGCGCCATCGTCTGGACGGTCGTTGATCGAAGCCTGACCCCGTCTGGACCTTGCAAGATAACCCGGCTCGTCTCGCCCTCCGCTACGCCGTGGGAAGACAGTTCGGAGCGGATAAGCTGGTCGAAAGTGATGCGACCCCCATCCTGCAGCCGCGACAAGAAGCCCTGCACCCGCGCCATCACATCCAGCCGGTCGCGAAACTTTTTGTGGAAATCGGCCAGATCTGTGCTGGTCCGCAGGGTCTTGTCGGCCATTGACCGGACGACGGCCATGAGGTTGCGCGTGCGATGCTGAAGTTCGCCGACGAGGATTTTCATACGATCGGCAGAGACCTTTTCTTCGGTGATATCGCGGCCGATACCGCCGATCTGCGTAAACGTTCCTTCCTCTCGGAAAAGCGGGAATTCGGCGTTACGCAACCAACGGATTTCGTGGTCAGACGCTCGCCTGATGCGGTACTCGTATTCCGCGCGCTCGCCATTTCGCACGCGACGGATTTCGGAGAGCGCCTTCTCTCGATCTTCAGGAATGATCAATTCCACCCAGTTGCGAAAATTATTATCCCTCAGGGCCTGCTGCCGTTCCACACCATAGATGGCCTCGAAGGCTGGCGCGAGGTAATTCCATTCAAGCGTCTCCGCGTCGCGGATCCACAAAACGTCGGAAGAGGCTTCGCCAAACAGGCGGAACTGCTCCTCCTCCTGGCGCAAAGCTGCCTGTGCCTGTTTTCGTGCGGAGATGTCGATGCAGAACTCCGCGATCGTTCCGTCGCCAAGATCGCGTCCGGCAAACAACATCCAGCGACGGGCGCCATCGGCGAGGAGATACTCCTTTTCGTAGGGGCCCATGCGGCCAGTCTCTGTCAAAGCTTCCATCTGTGCTTCGGTCTCGGCAATATGCTCCGACGGGGTCAGCCGGCGCCAATGAAGCTCCGGGCGACCCATTTGGGAGCGACTATACCCGGACATCTTCAAGAACACTTCGTTGGCGTCGACGATGACGCCATCCTTGTTCAGAAAGACCACCCCGACCGCATCTGTCTCCAAAACGCGCTGCAGGCGTTCTTCGCTGCGTCGAAGCGCCATCTCCGCCTCGTAGGTCGCCGTCAGGTCTGTGAAGGTGACGACAGCTCCGCCGATATAATTGTCGACGCTGCGATACGGCAGTGCACGCGCCGCATAGTGCCGGTTGTCCGTGGGGTCGCTGACCTTCCGGTCCACGGGCATTAGCGTTCTCAGAACAAGCCGGACATCATCCAACAGTTGCGGATAAGCGACCCGCGATACGACGTGGTCGAGCGGTCGGCCGACGTCGGTCTCAAGCAGGTGGAATATTTCGGTCGCCGCCGGCGTGAAGCTTCTGACCCGCAGATCATTGTCGAGGAACACAGTGGCGATCTGGGTGGCCTCGAGCAAGTTCTTCAAGTCGGAATTTGCCCGGTCCAGTTCAGCAACCCGGTGAGCAAGTTCGCCGTTAACAGTCTGTAGCTCCTCATTGACAGACTGCAGTTCTTCCTTGGAGGTTTCCATTTCCTCGTTGGCCGACTGCAGCTCTTCATTGATCGACTGGTATTCTTCATTGGACGATTTGAGCTCTTCGTTCGTGGATTCGAGCTCCTCGATGGTCGCCTGGAGCCGATCGCGCGTCAGGCGCAGGTCGGTCTCAAGACGCTGGACGTGTTCTTCGCTCGTCAGCCGTCCTCCGTCCGGCGCCGTCCCCTCGGCAACCTGGCCTGTGTCCTGGAAAAGCACGATCAGTGAGGTCACATCGCCGCTGCCTAGGGGTTCGACAATGATATTGACGGCATAGCTGCGGTCGTCCTGGTGCAGCAGCACGCGCGGCACTTCGACCTTGGCGGCTTCCGTCGTGGCACGCTGCAAGGCGGAGCGCATATCGAGCCGAAGATCGCGATGCACAAGGCTCAGAAGGTTGAGGGTCGCCGTTCCTGACGTCGGTTCGAGATAGCGGCCCGTGCGTCCTGAGAAGTGCAGAACATCGTAGTGCGAATCGACAACCACATAGGCCGGGGCAAAGCGCTCTGCGACGACCTCCGCTTGCCGGCTGATCGTGGCCGACAGCCGTCCGGTCTGGAGCATGGGCGCTGGTGGCGAGAACGGATGGTCGGGGCTGCGCGGACGTGGGCTGAGCGGGAAGTCCGGAATGATCCGGGTTGCCGTTTCGAGCCTCCGAAACAGGCGGTTTTTGCGGTCGACGGGGGCAAAAAGCTTTGCGTGCCGGGTAACGTTCTCCGATGAGCCCAAAAACAGGATTCCGCTTGGCCGGAGAGCAAAGTGGAAGATCGGCATGACCCTGTTTTGCAATTCATTGTCGAGATAGATCAGCAGGTTTCTGCACGACAGGATGTCGATGCGGGAAAATGGTGCATCCTTGACGATGTTATGCGGTGAGAAGATGCACATCTCCCGCAATTCCTTGACCACGCAATAAGTGTCGCCTTCTCGCACGAACCAGCGAGCGAGCCGCTCGGGCGGCACATGGGAGGTGATTGCAGCCGAATAGCGCCCAGCGCGTGCAATTCCCAGTGCGCGTGCGTCGAGATCCGTCGCAAATATCTGCACTTCCGGAGGATAATCCATAGCGGATACGTGCTCGCGCAGTAGCATTGCGATCGAATAGGCCTCTTCTCCGGTCGCGCAACCCAGCACCCAGACGCGGAATTTGTCGCTCGCCTCCTTGCCTTCGAACAATTTTGGAATTTCGCGCTCGAGCGCTTCAAACTCGGCCGGGTCTCGAAAAAACTGGGTGACACCGATCAGCAGGTCTTGAAACAGGTCTTGAACTTCGTCTCGGCTGGCGCGCAATCGCTCGATATACGCATCGATGCTGCCGATCTGCAGCACCTGCATGCGTCTGTGGACGCGTCGGCTGAATGTCCCGCGTTTGTATCCGTGAAAGTCGTGGCTCGTGACGTTGCGAAGAACCGTGGCGATCTGGGTAATCTGCGCCTCGAGCGCGTTTGGGGTTTCATCGCCTATTCCAGCGTCTTCATTATCGTTGACATTGAGCGCGTGTCGGGCAATTTCAGCTGCAATGCTCTGGGCCGGCAGACGCAGATCCGCAATCGCCACCGCTCCTCTCCCATCCTCGAAAGAGGCATTTGCGGTTTCGCCAATCTCCACGATCGACAGGCCGCCGAAGTTCTTGGTTGCCGCAACCGCAGCGGTGCCGTCATTCTCGAGCCCCAGCAGGACAACAACGATCGCCCGCTCACCTGCATGCTCTGCTAAAGAAATCAGCATGGTGTCGACGGTCCCGCGGTGGCCGACCGGTTCGGAGGCCGGACGGACGCGGATATGACCGTCCTCGAGCGTGACGACATCGTCCGATCCACTGATATAGATTTGGTTCTGGAGGAGCCGCGCACCGTCGGCTGCGACGGTCACTGAAAGCCTGTTCTGCCGCCCGAGCAATCCAAGGACGGTTGCGGTGCTAAGGCCCTTCTGCTGGTGTACTGCCACAAGATAGGATGCGCTCAATCCTACGTCGACTTCTGAAAATATCTGTTCGAGCGAGCTCAGGGACTGCTCTGAGACCGCGATGCCGACGATCACGAGCGGCTGTACGTGGCGACCCGGTTGCGCCGCCCCCGCCCCTTGCTCCATGTACTCCTGTTCCTCGTAGGCCATTATCAATCCATATCTCGGTTTGCGGCCGACCCTAAACGCCCGGCGCGACAGAATGATACACCTTTTATGAGGCGTGTTGAAAAGTCACGCGTTCCCGAGGCGTAGTGAGGTGAGTGCAGCTTCATGCAGGGTTGCGGAGTATCTACGATATTCCGCAGCCCTTGCCTCGTAGAGTTCGGCTACGGCGGTTCGGCCGGTCTCGCGCGCATCTCGGGCCATGCGCTCCACCAGGGTCACCCGCTCCTCCATTACCCGCAGGGCAATCCTGATCGCCTCGTCGAGTTCATCGATGTGGGCGGCAAGCGCGTCGGCAGTATAGGCATGGCCGATCTGACACCGATAACGCAGCGGCCCCGATCCGCGAACCTCGGAAAGCACGCCATGACAATCGGGGCAGGTTATGGCCGTTGGCGAGGCTATTTTGCGAAGTTCGACGCTGCCGGTTCGTGCGCCGGCTGCGATCTCGACCTCAAGCCGCAACTCGTCCGACGGGGAATCAAGAGCCGGCCCAGCGGACGTTCCCGCAATATCGATTAGAAGCCTGCCAAGGTCAGCTGCCGAGGCCACGTGATCGACCTCGACCGCTTCGAGTGCAGCCAACGGCATCTGATCCGCCTCAGCATCAAGAGGGTGCTGCACCACAGCCGTGCCGCCGTTGGATTTGATAGCATGAAGACCTGCAGCTCCGTCGTTGAGCATCCCGGTCAAAACGAGCCCCACGACGCGTGGTCCGAGTGAGAGCGCGGCAGAACGAAACATCGGATCAATTGACGGCCGGGCCATATTTTCCCGGGGGCCAGCTCCGAACATGATTGTTTCACCGATGAGCAGCAGGTGTCGGTCGGGTGCCGCAAGGTAGATGTGGCCGCGCTCGATTGGCTGGCCGTCAACCGCCTGCGTCACTGGAAGCTTGGATTTGGCCGCCAGCACCTGCGCTAAGAAGCCCGGTGAGTTCAAAGGAATGTGGGTGCTGACCAAGACGGATGCCGGGAAGTCGGCGGGCAGATCCGCAACCAGGGCCTGGAGCACAGCGCCACTCCCGGCCGAGCCGCCAATTGCAATGATATCCTTGGTTGCGCTTGACGGCATGGTGGTTGACCTTCCATCATCATTCAACAGTCGGCGACGCGACATTGTTCCGTCGAGTGCCGGTAGATCCGTCCTTCGAGCCCATGGCTCACGGAATTCTGGCAATCATGTCGCTGCACGGCGAGGACGCGATCAGTTCAGCCGGTCCAAACCACCGGGTGGACCAAAGAGCGCAACAGCGATCTGCTCGAGTTCGGTTGGTTTTTCGCAGAGCGCAAACCCTTTGTATTTCGCGGGCATGTGGGAAGGGTCATAGCCGGTTGCAAAGACAAAGTTGATGTCGCGCGCCTCCAGTTCATCGGCAACGGCAAATACGAGTTCGTCAGCGAGAAAAACGTCAAGGATCGCCGCGTCGATGGGCTCCCGTTTGATGAGATCGAGCGCACGGCTAACGTTTGATGTCGGACCCACAACCATCGCTCCAAGGTCCTCCAGCTTGCGGCGAGTCTCATCGGCAAGAAAATACTCGTCCTCGACGATAAGAATACGCTTTCCGGAAAAGAGTTTCGCTTGATTGGTTTTTTGCACGGGGCACCTTCCAATGAGACAGCAGTAGTAATGTCAACCCACTGGATGTACTCGCGCCCTGATCTGCCGAGTGGGCAGTTCGGCGAGCACCGCCAATAGTTTCATTCCATTGTTTGTCGAGGCAAGAAATAGACCTAAAAGGCTTGGGCACCGAAGAACAATCGTCGGCGGTAACGGTGACCAGGTGCAAAGCACCTGCGACATTCGACACTGGTGCGACGATTTCAGCACCTTCGTCCTCAACGCCGTCATCATGTTAGACGCCAGATACCGGTCTTCGGCAGGCAGAGAGAAAATTGGCGCTAGCGCGAGCGAAGGCTCCATTATCTGGTCTCCTTTCCCTGTCGAACTGCCTCTGAAGACAAAAGTTGCGGGACCTCGGAAAGATTAAAATACGGCGAACGAGACGCTGACACCTTAGGAGGATGTCATTCACTTCCGCACTTCAGGGACGGGAAAAGCGGGGACGATTTGCCGAATTCATCAGATTGTTTTGCGCGCCCCGCATCGAAAAGCCCATCAAGCGCTCGTACTCGGTCTCCGGAATGCCGTAGGAGCCATGGGCCTTGAGGATAAGGCCTTCCCGATCGACGATGATCACCTTGCCTCGGACAGATCTGATAAGCTTCTCTCCCTCCAAAACATGGAGCGCGTCTGTTACGCCAGAACGCCGCACACCCAGCATGAAAGACATATATTGATGGGTCAGATTCAGCACTTGGCTGTCCACCCGGTCATTGATCATGAGCAACCAACGCGCCAGCCTCTGCTCGATTGAATATCGGCCATTGGCAAGGGCCGTATAACCAATCTGGACTCCAAGCGAGCGAGCAAATGACGATGAGAGAGAGCGCAGCTGCGGCGCCTTATGTACGAGACGGAGAAACTCGTCCACGTCAATTCGCTGAGCGGTCCCTTCGATCTGTACCATCATGTTGTAAGGCGTGCGCCAATCGCCCTCCAGCAAGCCGGCACCTGTCATGCCTTCCCGCCCGATCAGGCCGGCCTCGACCTGCGAGCCATCGAGCGACACTGCGACGAGAGATATAATCCCGGTTTCGACGAAGGAAACCGCATTTATCTCGCAAAACTGCTCTTCGAGCAATTGGCCTTGCACCAGTCGAACCTGTTTCAAATGCGGCTCGAGGACATCGATCTCGCGGGGAGAAAGCGCGGCAAGGATAAGGTTTTCCTGGTGGCCCGGGGCCTTCTGCGTCGAACCTTGGCAGCCGGACAGGGCCTCGAAAACGGCCCTCTTGTCCAGCGGCTTTTCCACGAAGATCCGGTCGGCAAAGCGCGGTGGAACGACATCTCGGCTATAGCCCGTTGCAAAGAAGAAAGGGATATTGCGTTTCGATAACTCATCGGCAACCGGAAACACCATCGTACCACTCAAATTGATGTCGAGAATGGCCACGTCAATCTGTGAAGACTCTTCGATATATCTTAGGGCTTGCTTGATATTAGGTGCAGGGCCGATGATCTTGATACCGGCTTCCGACAACGTCGACGCGAGGTCGCTTGCAAGGACGTAATCGTCCTCGACGACGAGGGCCATTGGCGCGAGCTTGGTCAAAGCCGTATTCATGCCATCCTAATGCCTTCTGTTTCCATTGAAAACGTTTGGGCAATCGGCCTGTTCCCGATCGCGCCGCCGAAGTTCCAATTTCAAACACACCGATTTGCGAGGATCTTAACGCGGCGTCAAATCGGTGCTGCAGGGGGCCGGACACCGTCTTATCACTACGGATGGGCGGTCGGGCGCGGCGGCAATGACTTCAGGTATCGAGCGACGGCAATGCGGTCGGCTTCGGTAAGTTCGGCCGTGTTTCTAACGACATCTGCCATCGACCAGCCGACATAACCGTGATCTGGTGTCTTGCCGCTCCTAAGCATCATTGTAATATCGTTTTCCGACCATGAGCCAATACCCCCCGGCGTGATATTCGGATTGAAGCCGACGCCCTCAGAGCTTATTCCCCCGGCAAAGCGGGTGATCGGTTCTATCGCGCCGAAGACGTTGCGCGACGAATGACATTCGGCACAATGGCCAACCACCTCCACAAGATAGGCGCCGCGATCATGCAAGGGATCGCCATTCAGCATTCCTTCGGATCGGCCCTCGTTAAAAAACAGAAACTTCCAGAGGCCGACGAACCGCCGGATGCGAAAGAGCAGAGCGATGTCATGCGGTTGCGGATGATCGGCAACGGGCTCAAGCGTACGCAGGAAGGCGTACAGATCCCTGATGTCGTCGATTTTCATTCCAGTATAGCTGGCATAGGGAAAGACAGGATAATAATGCTTCTTGGCTGGCGATACGCCGGCGACCAGGGCATTGGCCAAATCGGCCACGGACCATGACCCTATGCCGGCCTGGCGGTCTGGCGAGATATTGGGGGTCCTGAAGGTGCCGTAGGGCGAGGCCAGCGCGAGATCTCCCCCAAGTCTCAGGCGATCTGGCTGGCCAGGAGATGCATGGCAGGAGCCGCAATCGCCCGCGGCAAATACCAGCCGACCGCGCTCTGCATCCCCTGGTGTCAGCCGCGGATCGTCGGCGGAGAAAGGTAGATGCGGCTTGGTCAAAACCCAGATCGTCGAGGAGATGAAGACCGCAGCGATTGCTATCGAAAATAACCAGCTACCTTTCATCTTAAAACCCAGAATCGTTGTGCCGTCATCTTGAACCAGCGAAGGCTCGACCAGGTGCGGGGCCCGCGACGCAGCCGGACTCCGATGGCGACGAGGCGTTGTTGACTGTTGGCAGACCATTCGGCCGGGTCCGCGTGACATGGGGCGACCACGGGTTCGCTTCGCGCATTCGTTAGTTCCACTGGCTGACCGCTGTTATTCGGAATGCCAAGACCACCATCAGCGATAGTGACTCTTTCAGCCTTTCGTGCCGGTCGATATTTGTGCCGGCCTTCCACCTCCCCTAGTTAGAGGCCAAGAAGGAAGTTCTTCAAAGGCCAAATGATCTTTGGGTACCCCAACAATAGACGACGCTGAATGTTCCGCCCCTCCCGACAGCTCTTGCAGGTTACGCGGCGGCCAGAGCCCAACAATGTATCACCTCCTTGATGAGGTGAGTTGGCGCACACTATTTTCCCAACTCCGGTCGTCTTAATCCCGGGTAGGCACCATCCCCATACGAAACTTTTGCGAAAAGCTGGGGTTGGGGTGCCGTTAAACACTGCTGAGGAGAAACGATTGTGAGAGCCCTTAGCTGCACGGCAAGCATGATATCCGTTGCGAGAGCGTTCCGGATCGTCAAATCGAGGACGGACGAGACGCCATCAGGGTAACTTCCTGCGCGATCTGCGGGTCTGACCTGCGTCTTTACGACGGCGTGATGCCCGAAACGCACAGCGGCAATGTGATGGGCCACGAGACCATGGGCGAGGTGGTGGAGGTCGGCAAGGAAAATACCAAGCTGAAGGTCGGCGACCGCGTCGTCCCCTTTACGATTTCGTCGATTTCGTGCGGCAAATGCTTTTTCTGCAGCGCGGTTTATATTCCGGCTGCGAACGCTCCAACCCAGATCGGGCGAAAGTCACCAAAATATGGCGCAATTCGCCGGCCGGCCTTTTCGGATATTCACATCTTCTTGGCGGCTATGCAGGTGGACAGGCCGAATATCTGCGCGTGCCTTATTCCGATGTCGGACCGATTAAGGTGCCGGACGGACTTACTGACGAGCACGTGCTTTTTCCGATATTTTCCCAACGGGCTAGATGGCGGCCGACTTCTGCAACATTCAGCCCGGCGATCGGTCCGCGACAAGCAGGACGGATGCATCAAGGTCGTCCTCAAACCGTAAGGAGACGCATGATGATCACAGTCAATCCAGCAAAGGGCCTCGCCGTCGTTACCGGCAGATACACGGGCATCGACGACGAACTGGCGAAATCCGCGGCGAAGGAGGAACTCTCGGATTGTCCAATAGTTTAGCGGTAACCAACTCAGGAGATCCCGATGAAACGCTTTGTCATTGTCTCACTTGCCCTCTTGCTTGCCGTTCCGGCCTTTGCGCAATCGGCCGCCGAAAAAACTGGCGTCAATTCCTTGATGGGCGTTCCGCCGAAAACGGAGGATTTCGTCAAGGAAGCGGCCGCCAGCGACATGTTCGAAATCGCATCCAGCAAACTGGCTGCCGAGCGCGGCGACGATGCAACGAGGGCTTTTGCGAAGCAGATGCTTGCCGACCATCAAAAGACAAGCGACGAATTGAAAGCGCTGGTGTCCGGCGGCAAGGTCAAGGCCACGCTTCCCGCCGCCATGTCGTCGGCTCAGCAAAGCATGTTGGACAAGCTGAACGGCCTGAAAGGAGACGATTTTAATGAGCAATATCACTCCGATCAGGAGGAAGCCCACGAAGATGCGGTCGACCTCTTCAAGCGCTATGGTGATGAAGGGGACAATCCCGAGCTGAAGGCATGGGCCGCAAGCACCCGCCCTGCTCTGGAACATCACCTTGAGATGGCCAAGGAACTCAACAAATAAGCTGCATCAACCTCGGGGTCGTTGGGATGCCGAGGCCTTTTCAAGTTGAGAGAGTCGATGGTGAACGACGGAAGAACGCGCGCCTACCAGATATGAGAAAGCGGAGGGCGTCCGGCCGGCCAAGATCTCGCTCACTGGTTAAGGCCGCAGACGTCGGGCCCCATCCGGCGGAAACTCCGGAGTATATACGTTATTGTTCGGGTCTCGCCCCCTCGGCTCATTGATTGTGAAATTCTACTACTCGGGAAAGGAAATCGGGGCCTACGTTCGAAAAGTCGCGGAGAAGGACAAAGACGATACGATATTTCCCGGCGAGAGATGAGGAGTGGAATGGAATCCGGCCTGGGGACGACTCCTATGTCAGCCGAGCTGAACGGGAATGTATCGGCAGTGTGATTTTGCCGTTCAGCGTGCGAAAGGTGACGTGATCACGCCCCTCAGGAAAGCGGGTAAAGATGGCCTTTTTGATTGAGATCTTGCTGCCAGTCTCGCCCGGTGACGCCCATGGACGGTTCGATGCCGTGCGCAGTGAGCTGGCCGAAAAGTTTGGGGGCGTAACCACATATGCAAATGTTCCGGCGGAGGGGATATGGACCGAGGGTGGTTCCGTAGAAATAGACCATATCATCGTGGTCGAAGTGATGGCGAGCAATCTCGACCGGCGGTGGTGGGCATCTTATCGGCAGACCTTGGAGATCCGTTTCGAGCAAAACGAGATCGTCATCAGGTCGACGGCAATCGACCGGCTTTGACAGCTCGCGCTGCGCCTGGATGCCGAAAATCCTCCCGCCGATCATTGAAGCGCGCAAAGGCGAACGAATGCAGGATTGGCCCAATCGCTCTTGTTCGGCGCCGAGCACAGAGGGGGCTTGTCGCGCAAGCACCAGGGCTCGACGTTCCCTCGCAACTGCTCGCATGCCTGCCCTACGTGTGACAATCATCGTGCTCGACATCATCTCGGCGGATCGCCGCTTGCGAAACTCAATGGCGTCGCCTCGCTGAGCGAGAGTTTCGAGCGATAAGAATGCCGCGCCAGAAACGCAGTATCGCTACTAGAGCGGCACCCGATCTGACTGAATCGCACTGGCTATTCAAATCATGATTTGGCTGATTCAATAGGAGCCGCCGGATGGAGGCGGCGGATATG
>NZ_JACIBH010000029.1:0-18305 GCF_014195245.1 Rhizobium sp. BK619
CCTGAGGGCACCGAGATGGTCATGCCGGGCGACAACGTCACGGTTGCCGTCGAGCTGATCGTTCCGATCGCGATGGAAGAAAAGCTGCGCTTCGCGATCCGCGAAGGCGGCCGCACCGTCGGCGCCGGTATCGTCGCTTCGATCGTCGAGTAATCCTGGGATTACCCGAAATTCAGGAAAAACCCCGCTGGAAACGGCGGGGTTTTTTCGTTTTGATACCTGCTTGAGGGATTAACAGGTGTTGTAAAAATATCGTTAAATACACCCGTCACAGTATTTTGTTCATCTCACATTCAGAAACCAGTTGTGATTGGTTCATTTTAGTCCAGACTCTTTCATGCAAAGAGGAGAGCCCGGATGATTCCAAAGGCCACGTTCGTTGCGACGATATTCGCGATGTATGTTTTCACGATGTTTTTCATCGCTGCAATTCCGCAGGAGGTTGTTCAGGCAGCCGGAGTGCAGATCGGTGACGTAACCGTCGTTAAGTGACGATTTCAGCAGTTCACCGCAGGCGTCTGCGGTGAACGGAAATGATCGGCCAGGCACCCCGCAGAGGGTGATCCTGGCGACGCGGGGGTGAACCCTTGCAGGACGCTCGCTTGCTCTTCGCGCGGAAGCGTCTAACTATGCCTCCGATTTGATGACGCGGAGGATATTCCATGAAGAAGCGAATTCTGTTTACGGGCGGTTCGGGTAAGGCAGGTCGCCATACCGTGCCATGGCTCGTGAATGCGGGTTACGAGGTTCACAACCTCGATCTGGTGCCGCTGGACAGTCCCGGCGTCACCAATCTCATTGCCGACATCACCGATAGCGGCCAGGTCTTCAATGCGCTGTCGATGCACCGCGATTTTCCCGATCTCGATGCGGGCAGGGGCGTGCAGCCCTTCGATGCCGTCGTGCATTTCGCCGCCATCCCGCGCATTCTGATCAAGCCCGACAACGAGACTTTCCGCATCAACACGATGGGCACTTATAATGTCATCGAGGCGGCGGTGAAGCTCGGCATCAGGAAGATTATCGTCGCGTCCAGCGAGACGACCTACGGCGTCTGCTTCGCCGAAGGCCATCGCGATTTCCACCAGTTCCCGCTGGAGGAAGACTACGACGTCAATCCGATGGATTCCTACGGGCTTTCCAAGGTGGTCAACGAAAAGACGGCGCGCGCCTTTGCCGAGCGTTCAGGCTTCGACATCTATGCGCTGCGCATCGGCAACGTCATCGAGCCGCACGAATATGAGCGGTTCCCCACCTATTTCGCCAATCCCGAGATGCGCAAACGCATTGCCTGGAGCTATATCGATGCCCGCGATCTCGGGCAGATCTGTCATCTTTGCATCGAAAAGGACGGCCTCGGCTATCAGGTCTTCAACGCGGCCAACGATACCGTCTCGGCCAACACGCCGTCCAAGGAGCTTGCCAAGCGATTCTTTCCGAACGTACCCTTCACCCGCGAGATCGGCGAATATGAAGGCCTGCTCTCCAACCGCAAGATTCGCGAGGTGCTGGGTTTTAAGGAAGAGCACGATTGGCGCAAATACGTGAAGGTCTGAAACCATATCGGCGGCGCGATGAACAAGCCGATCTCTCGCATATGCGCAGAATGGCTATGAAAAACGAAAATCGTGCTTGCCAATCCGCCGTCGCCGTCTTAAAGGGAGCGCCATGCTTTTCAGCAGCGATTTGCGGGCCTTGGCCCAGCGCTGAATGAGCGGCATGAAGGGGTATAGCTCAGTTGGTAGAGCGGCGGTCTCCAAAACCGCAGGTCGTAGGTTCGAGCCCTACTGCCCCTGCCATTTTCCTTGATGCGGGACAGCGCGGACGTGCTCGCGGCATTCCGGCCGGGGATCGATGGGCGGTGACTAATTTCGTTAAACTTCGGTTTCCCTCTTGTGTATTGGGGAATCGGTGTTTATTTAGGGTTCAACAGACACGCGGTGCGTGGGGCTGATAGTTTCAGCTTTACGCGCCGTAATTGCGTGGGCAGTCGATGGCATCAAAATCCAATCCGTTTGCGTTTCTGCAGCAGGTTCGCTCCGAGACGTCCAAAGTTACATGGCCGTCGCGCCGCGAGACGATGATCTCGACGGTCATGGTGCTTGTGATGGTGGTTTTCGCCGCGCTGTTTTTCTTTGCCGCTGACCAGCTGATCGGCTGGGCTCTGAGCTTCGTGCTCAATACCGGCAACTGATACGGGTGGAGATGAAAATGGCGGCACGTTGGTACATCGTCCACGCATATTCAAATTTTGAAAAGAAGGTTGCTGAAGACATCGAGAACAAGGCTCGCCAGAAGGGGCTTGAGCACCTGTTCGAGAAGATCCTCGTGCCGACCGAAAAGGTGGTGGAAGTGCGTCGCGGCCGCAAGGTCGACAGCGAGCGCAAGTTCTTCCCGGGCTATGTCATGGTTCGCGCCAATCTGACGGACGAAGCCTACCATCTGATCAAGAACACGCCGAAGGTCACAGGCTTCCTCGGCTCCGACAATAAGCCCGTTCCGATTCCGGATCATGAAGCCGAGCGCATTCTCGGCCAGGTCCAGGAAGGTGTCGAGCGGCCGAAGGCCTCCATTACCTTCGAGATCGGCGAGCAGGTTCGCGTTTCCGACGGCCCGTTCGCGTCGTTCAACGGCACCGTTCAGGATGTCGACGAAGAGCGTTCGCGCCTGAAGGTTGAAGTGTCGATCTTCGGCCGCGCAACGCCGGTCGAGCTGGAATACGCTCAGGTCGAGAAGGTCTGATTTTAAGAGATTGGAAGCAGGCCCTTGCGGCCGGTTTCCTGCGGACCTTGTCCGCACCCGCGTGGAAGGTGAGGGGTCTTAGCCGGACCCTAATGATCCGCACCACGCAACCGCAGCCGCCGGAGAGATCCGGCATCACGGGCCGGGCGACCGGCCGTTCATGAAAGGCAGAGAGATATGGCTAAGAAAGTTGCAGGCCAGCTCAAGCTTCAGGTCAAGGCAGGATCGGCAAACCCGTCCCCGCCGATTGGTCCGGCGCTTGGTCAGCGTGGCATTAACATCATGGAATTCTGCAAGGCGTTCAATGCCGCCACGCAGGAAATGGAAAAGGGCATGCCGATCCCGGTCGTCATCACCTATTACCAGGACAAGTCCTTCACCTTCGCGATGAAGCAGCCTCCGGTCAGCTACTGGCTGAAGAAGGAAGCGAAGATCACGTCCGGTTCCAAGACGCCCGGCAAGGGCGCCAAGGCCGGTTCCCTCACCAAGGCTCAGATCAAGTCGATCGCAGAAGCCAAGATGAAGGATCTGAACGCAGCGGATATCGAAGGTGCAATGGCGATGATCGAGGGCTCTGCCCGCGCCATGGGCCTGGAAGTGGTGGGTTAAGATCATGGCTGGTAAGCGCACGCAGAAGATCAACGAAGGTGTTGATCCCACCAAGCTCTACGCTCTGAGCCTCGCCATCGGCATGGTCAAGGAACGGGCTGTCGCCAAGTTCGACGAAACCATCGAAGTCTCGATGAACCTCGGCGTCGACCCGCGCCATGCGGACCAGATGGTTCGCGGCGTCGTCAACCTGCCGAACGGCACGGGCCGTACGGTTCGCGTCGCCGTCTTCGCTCGTGGCGTCAAGGCCGATGAAGCCAAGGCTGCCGGTGCGGATATCGTCGGCGCTGAAGACCTCGTCGAGATCGTCCAGGGCGGCAAGATCGAATTCGATCGCTGCATCGCCACCCCCGACATGATGCCGCTCGTCGGCCGTCTCGGTAAGGTTCTCGGCCCCCGCGGCATGATGCCGAACCCGAAGGTCGGCACCGTCACCATGGATGTCGCCGGAGCCGTCAAGGCTTCCAAGGGCGGCGCTGTCGAGTTCCGCGTCGAGAAGGCGGGTATCGTCCATGCCGGCATCGGCAAGGCCTCTTTCGACGCCAAGGCTCTGGAAGAAAACATCCGCGCCTTTGCTGACGCCGTCATCAAGGCGAAGCCGGCTGGCGCCAAGGGCAACTACGTCAAGCGCGTGGCGATTTCCTCGACCATGGGCCCGGGCGTCAAGATCGAAGTCGGCTCGGTCACAGCAAGCCCGACTGCATAAGTTGATTGCCGGACCTCGGTCCGGCCACTGAAATTCCGGCCTCGCAAGGGGCCGGAATATTCCGGAGAGATCCGGAATCCTGTCCGAGATTGCAGGTGGTTTTCCCTTAATCACTTCGCCTGCATGAGACGGGTAAGACCCGAAATTCATGAAGTTCGCTTCTAGGAAATCGGTTCGAGCCTTGGATGCCTTGTGCCTCTTTAGCCTTGATTGGCGCGAGAGCGCGGGGGGACAGGATCCTCAAGCGTCGCTTGGGATCTCACATGATCCCGGGAGGCAAAAGGCAACCCGGCGGGCCCGTTCTCGGTCCCGCCAACTGGAGATAGGCAGTGGAAAGAGCGGAAAAACGCGAATTCGTCACGGAACTGAACGAAGTCTTCAAGGCTTCGGGCTCAGTTGTCGTGGCCCACTATGCTGGTGCCACAGTCGCGCAGATGAACGACTTTCGTTCGAAGATGCGTGCAGCTGGCGGTACCGTCAAAGTCGCGAAGAACCGCCTGGCCAAAATTGCCCTTCAAGGTACGGAAGCGGAAGGGATCACCGATCTCTTCAAGGGTCAGACGCTGATTGCATACAGCACCGATCCGATCACCGCTCCGAAGGTCGTCATGGATTTCGCCAAGACCAACGACAAGATCGTTGTGCTGGGCGGCGCCATGGGAACAACCACGCTCAACGCCGATGCAGTCAAGTCGCTTGCGACCCTGCCTTCGCTCGATGAGCTGCGTGCGAAGCTGCTGGGCATGATCCAGACACCGGCTACCCGCATCGCTGGGGTTGTTGCAGCACCGGCAAGCCAGCTTGCTCGCGTGTTCGCGGCTTACGCCAAGAAGGACGAAGCCGCTTAAGGCGGTTTTTCGCTGTTTATAATCAACCGGTTCGAACCGAACAAAAGGAACTAGTAAAATGGCTGATCTCGCAAAGATCGTTGACGACCTCTCCTCGCTGACCGTTCTGGAAGCTGCAGAACTGTCGAAGCTTCTCGAAGAAAAGTGGGGCGTTTCCGCCGCTGCTCCGGTAGCTGTTGCTGCCGCTGCTGGTGGTGCTGGCCCGGCTGTCGTTGAAGAAGAAAAGACCGAATTCGACGTCATCCTCGTCGAAGCCGGTGCCAACAAGATCAACGTCATCAAGGAAGTCCGCGCCATCACCGGTCTCGGCCTCAAGGAAGCCAAGGACCTCGTCGAAGGCGCTCCGAAGGCTGTCAAGGAAGGCGTCAACAAGGCTGAAGCCGCTGACATCAAGAAGAAGCTTGAAGACGCTGGCGCCAAGGCCGACGTCAAGTAATCTTGAAACGCTTTTGGGAGGCAGTCTCTGCTGCCTCCCATTTGCCGTTTTTCTGAACGAATTACCCAAAAGCCGCGTCAAACCGGCTTTTGGGTAATGGGTTCTTCAAAAGGATAGTCTCGCACCGAGGGCAGCACAGCAATCCGAGCTGAGCGTTTTCGGGTGTCGGACGAGATTGAACTACTCATTGATAGACGGGATCGACTGGCCATCGGTTCCCGTCCGTTGCAGGCCCGGGTGCAAGATTTTGAAGGAGCGACGATGGCTCAGACCCTTTCGTTCAATGGTCGTAGGCGCGTACGCAAGTTTTTTGGTAAGATCCCCGAAGTCGCAGAAATGCCGAACCTCATCGAGGTTCAGAAGGCGTCCTACGACCAGTTTTTGATGGTTGAAGAGCCGAAAGGCGGCCGGCCCGACGAGGGCCTTCAGGCCGTTTTCAAGTCGGTTTTCCCGATCACCGATTTTTCCGGCGCTTCCATGCTGGAATTCGTATCCTACGAATTCGAACCGCCGAAGTTCGACGTTGACGAATGCCGTCAGCGCGACCTGACCTATGCTGCGCCGCTGAAGGTGACGCTGCGCCTCATCGTGTTCGATATCGACGAGGATACGGGCGCAAAGTCGATCAAGGACATCAAGGAACAGTCCGTCTACATGGGCGATATGCCGCTCATGACCAACAACGGCACGTTCATCGTCAACGGCACCGAGCGCGTCATCGTTTCGCAGATGCACCGTTCGCCGGGCGTCTTCTTCGACCACGACAAGGGCAAGAGCCATTCTTCCGGCAAGCTGCTGTTTGCTGCCCGCGTCATCCCCTATCGCGGTTCCTGGCTCGATATCGAATTCGACGCCAAGGATATCGTCTACGCCCGTATCGACCGTCGCCGTAAGATCCCTGTCACGTCGCTGCTGATGGCGCTCGGCATGGACGGCGAGGAAATCCTCGACACCTTCTACACGAAGTCGCTCTACAAGCGCGACGGCGAAGGCTGGCGCATTCCCTTCAAGCCGGAAACGCTGAAGGGTGCCAAGGCGATCACCGAGATGGTCGACGCCGATACCGGCGAAGTCGTCGTTGAAGCCGGCAAGAAGCTGACCCCGCGTCTGCTGCGCCAGCTGTCCGACAAGGGCCTGAAGGCGCTGAAGGCCGCTGACGACGATCTCTATGGCAACTACCTCGCCGGCGACATCGTCAACTACTCCACCGGTGAAATCTACCTCGAAGCCGGTGACGAAATCGACGAAAAGACGCTCGGAATCATCCTGGCGAACGGCTTCGACGAGATCCCGGTTCTCGGCATCGACCACATCAATGTCGGCGCCTATATCCGCAACACGCTTTCGGCCGACAAGAACGAGAACCGTCAGGACGCTCTGTTCGACATCTACCGCGTCATGCGTCCGGGCGAGCCGCCGACCATGGAATCGGCCGAAGCCATGTTCAACTCGCTGTTCTTTGATGCGGAGCGTTACGACCTCTCCGCCGTCGGCCGCGTCAAGATGAACATGCGTCTCGACCTGACCGTCGAAGACACCGTCCGCATCCTGCGCAAGGACGACATCCTGGCCGTGGTCAGAATGCTGGTCGAACTGCGCGACGGCAAGGGCGAGATCGACGACATCGACAACCTCGGCAACCGCCGCGTCCGCTCGGTCGGCGAGTTGATGGAGAACCAGTACCGTCTCGGCCTGCTCCGCATGGAGCGCGCGATCAAGGAACGCATGTCCTCGATCGAGATCGACACGGTGATGCCGCAGGATCTGATCAACGCCAAGCCGGCGGCTGCCGCCGTTCGCGAATTCTTCGGTTCCTCGCAGCTCTCGCAGTTCATGGACCAGGTCAACCCGCTCTCGGAAATCACCCACAAGCGCCGTCTTTCGGCTCTTGGCCCGGGTGGTCTGACCCGTGAGCGCGCCGGCTTCGAAGTCCGCGACGTGCATCCGACCCACTACGGCCGTATTTGCCCGATCGAAACGCCTGAGGGTCCGAACATCGGTCTGATCAACTCGCTTGCGACCTTTGCCCGCGTCAACAAGTACGGCTTCATCGAAAGCCCGTATCGTCGTATCGTTGACGGCAGGGTGACGAGCGACGTGCTTTACCTCTCCGCCATGGAAGAGGCGAAGTACTACGTCGCCCAGGCCAACGCCGAAATGAACGCCGACGGTTCCTTCGTCGACGAGTTCGTCGTCTGCCGTCATGCCGGCGAAGTCATGCTCGCACCCCGCGACAGCATGAACCTGATGGACGTTTCGCCGAAGCAGGTCGTTTCGGTCGCAGCCGCGCTCATTCCGTTCCTGGAAAACGACGACGCCAACCGCGCGCTCATGGGCTCGAACATGCAGCGTCAGGCCGTGCCGCTGCTGCGTGCAGAAGCCCCGTTCGTCGGTACCGGCATGGAGCCGGTCGTTGCCCGTGACTCAGGCGCTGCCATCGGCGCGCGCCGCGGCGGCGTGGTCGACCAGGTCGACGCAACGCGCATCGTTATCCGCGCCACGGAAGACCTCGAAGCCGGCAAATCCGGTGTCGATATCTACCGCCTGCAGAAGTTCCAGCGTTCGAACCAGAACACCTGCGTCAACCAGCGTCCGCTGGTCACCGTCGGTGACGAGGTCAACCGCGGCGACATCCTCGCCGACGGTCCGTCGACCGACCTCGGCGACCTGGCACTCGGCCGCAACGCGCTCGTCGCGTTCATGCCCTGGAACGGCTACAACTACGAAGACTCGATCCTGCTCTCCGAGCGTATCGTTGCCGACGACGTGTTCACCTCCATCCACATCGAGGAATTCGAAGTGATGGCGCGCGACACCAAGCTTGGTCCTGAGGAAATCACCCGCGACATTCCGAACGTTTCGGAAGAAGCGCTGAAGAACCTCGACGAAGCCGGCATCGTCTACATCGGCGCCGAAGTTCAGCCGGGCGATATCCTCGTCGGCAAGATCACGCCGAAGGGCGAAAGCCCGATGACGCCGGAAGAAAAGCTTCTGCGCGCCATCTTCGGCGAAAAGGCCTCCGACGTGCGCGACACTTCCATGCGCATGCCGCCCGGCACCTACGGCACGATCGTCGAAGTCCGCGTCTTCAACCGCCACGGCGTTGAGAAGGACGAGCGCGCGATGGCAATCGAGCGCGAAGAGATCGAACGTCTTGCAAAGGACCGCGATGACGAGCAGGCGATCCTCGACCGTAACGTCTACGGCCGTCTGATCGAAATGCTGCGCGGCCAGGCGTCCATCGCCGGCCCGAAGGGCTTCAAGAAGGGCACCGAGCTTTCGAATGCCGTCGTCTCCGAATATCCCCGCTCGCAGTGGTGGATGTTCGCCGTCGAGGACGAGAAGGTTCAGAGCGAACTCGAAGCGCTCCGCGGCCAGTACGACGAATCCAAGTCGCGCCTTGAACAGCGCTTCATGGACAAGGTCGAAAAGGTCCAGCGCGGCGATGAAATGCCTCCTGGCGTCATGAAGATGGTCAAGGTCTTCGTCGCTGTGAAGCGCAAGATCCAGCCGGGCGACAAGATGGCCGGCCGTCACGGGAACAAGGGCGTCGTCTCGCGCATTGTGCCTGTCGAGGACATGCCGTTCCTCGAAGACGGCACGCATGTCGACGTCGTTCTGAACCCGCTCGGCGTTCCCTCGCGCATGAACGTCGGCCAGATCCTCGAAACCCACCTGGGTTGGGCTTGCGCCGGCATGGGTCGCCAGATCGGCGAACTGATCGACGCATACAAGGCCAATGGCAACATCGAGCCGCTGCGCAAGACCATCGGCGATGTCGTCGGTGACGGTCCGAAGGCCGAACAGGTCCAGGATTTCGACGACGACTCGGTTCTGCGTCTCGCCGACCAGTGGAAGCGCGGCGTTTCGATTGCAACGCCGGTTTTCGACGGCGCCAACGAAGCCGACGTCAACGACATGCTGCGTCTGGCGGGTCTCAAGGACACCGGTCAGTCGACGCTCTATGACGGCCGTACCGGCGAGCAGTTCGACCGCCAGGTGACCGTGGGCTACATCTACATGCTGAAGCTCAACCACTTGGTCGACGACAAGATCCATGCCCGTTCGATCGGTCCTTACTCGCTCGTGACCCAGCAGCCGCTGGGCGGCAAGGCGCAGTTCGGCGGTCAGCGTTTCGGCGAAATGGAAGTCTGGGCGCTCGAAGCATACGGCGCGGCCTACACGCTGCAGGAAATGCTGACGGTGAAGTCGGACGACGTCGCCGGCCGCACCAAGGTCTACGAAGCCATCGTCCGCGGAGACGACACGTTCGAAGCCGGTATTCCGGAAAGCTTCAACGTTCTCGTCAAGGAAATGCGCTCGCTGGGCCTCAGCGTCGAGCTCGAAAACACCAAGCTTGACGAGGCGCAGGCAGCGCAGCTGCCCGACGCGGCCGAGTAAGCACTTGATAGGGCGTGCGCTGCCAATGCGGCGCACGCCGGTCCCGCCGGGCGCCGTATCCGTATCGGCCCTGCAGGGAAGTTTCGCCGCATCTTGCGGTTATTCTCGTTTAAGCGAGGGAGGCGGCTCCCGGGAATTTGCCGCCGACCATCGCATTTTGAGGGCGCTTTAGCCCATGAAGGAGACAGGCATGAACCAAGAGGTCATGAATCTTTTCAATCCGCAGGTGCCTGCACAGAATTTCGATTCCATTCGGATTTCGATCGCATCTCCGGAGAAGATCCTCTCCTGGTCTTACGGTGAGATCAAGAAGCCGGAAACCATCAACTACCGCACGTTCAAGCCGGAACGCGACGGCCTGTTCTGCGCGCGCATCTTCGGGCCGATCAAGGACTACGAATGCCTGTGCGGCAAGTACAAGCGCATGAAGTACAAGGGCATCATCTGCGAAAAGTGCGGCGTCGAAGTCACGCTGTCGCGCGTTCGCCGTGAGCGCATGGGCCATATCGAGCTCGCCGCTCCCGTTGCCCATATCTGGTTCCTGAAGTCGCTGCCGTCGCGCATTTCGACGCTGCTCGACATGACGCTGAAGGATGTCGAGCGCGTCCTCTATTTCGAAAACTACATCGTCACCGAGCCGGGCCTGACTGCTCTGAAGGAGCACCAGCTCCTCTCGGAAGAAGAGTACATGCTGGCCGTTGACGAATACGGCGAAGACCAGTTCACCGCGATGATCGGCGCTGAGGCGATCTACGAGATGCTGGCCTCGATGAACCTCGAAAAGATCGCTGGCGACCTGCGCTCCGAGCTTGCCGACACCACGTCGGATCTCAAGCAGAAGAAGCTGATGAAGCGCCTGAAGATCGTCGAGAACTTCATGGAGTCGGGCAACCGTCCGGAATGGATGATCATGAAGGTCGTTCCGGTGATCCCGCCGGATCTGCGTCCGCTGGTGCCGCTCGACGGCGGCCGTTTCGCGACGTCGGATCTGAACGATCTCTACCGCCGCGTCATCAACCGCAACAACCGTCTGAAGCGTCTGATCGAGCTCCGTGCACCGGGCATCATCATCCGCAATGAAAAGCGCATGCTGCAGGAATCGGTTGACGCGCTGTTCGACAACGGCCGTCGCGGCCGCGTCATCACCGGCGCCAACAAGCGTCCGCTGAAGTCGCTGTCCGACATGCTGAAGGGCAAGCAGGGCCGCTTCCGCCAGAACCTGCTCGGCAAGCGCGTCGACTATTCCGGCCGTTCGGTCATCGTTACCGGTCCGGAACTGAAGCTGCACCAGTGCGGCCTGCCGAAGAAGATGGCGCTCGAGCTCTTCAAGCCGTTCATCTACGCCCGCCTCGACGCCAAGGGTTACTCCTCGACCGTCAAGCAGGCCAAGAAGCTGGTCGAAAAGGAAAAGCCGGAAGTCTGGGATATCCTCGACGAGGTCATCCGCGAGCATCCGGTTCTGCTGAACCGCGCACCGACGCTGCACCGCCTGGGCATCCAGGCCTTCGAACCCACCCTGGTCGAAGGCAAGGCGATCCAGCTGCATCCGCTCGTCTGCACGGCCTTCAACGCCGACTTCGACGGCGACCAGATGGCCGTTCACGTGCCGCTGTCGCTCGAAGCCCAGCTCGAAGCCCGCGTGCTGATGATGTCGACCAACAACATCCTGCATCCGGCCAACGGCGCGCCGATCATCGTTCCCTCGCAGGACATGGTTCTCGGCCTCTATTACCTGTCGATCCTCAACCAGAACGAACCGGGCGAAGGCATGGCTTTCTCCGATCTCGGCGAACTGCATCACGCCCTCGAAAGCAAGGTCGTGACGCTGCACACCAAGATCCGCGGCCGTTTCAAGTCGGTCGACGAGGATGGTAAGCCCTACTCGAAGATCTATGAGACGACGCCTGGCCGTCTGCTCATCGGCGAACTGCTGCCGAAGAACGGCAAGGTGCCCTTCGACATCTGCAACCAGGAAATGACCAAGAAGAACATCTCCAAGATGATCGACACGGTCTACCGCCATTGCGGCCAGAAGGACACGGTCATCTTCTGCGACCGCATCATGCAGCTCGGCTTCTCCCATGCCTGCCGCGCCGGCATTTCGTTCGGCAAGGACGACATGGTCATTCCGGATGCCAAGGCCAAGATCGTTGCCGACACCGAAACCCTGGTGAAGGAATACGAGCAGCAGTACAATGACGGCCTGATCACCCAGGGCGAAAAGTACAACAAGGTTGTCGACGCCTGGGGCAAGGCCACTGAAAAGGTCGCCGAAGAAATGATGGCCCGCATTAAGGCTGTCGAATTCGATGAGAACACCGGCCGTCAGAAGCCGATGAACTCGATCTACATGATGAGCCATTCCGGCGCCCGCGGTTCTCCGAACCAGATGCGTCAGCTGGGCGGCATGCGCGGCCTCATGGCCAAGCCGTCGGGTGAAATCATCGAGACGCCGATCATCTCGAACTTCAAGGAAGGCCTGACCGTCAACGAGTACTTCAACTCGACGCACGGCGCCCGTAAGGGTCTGGCAGACACTGCCTTGAAGACCGCCAACTCCGGTTACCTGACCCGCCGTCTCGTCGACGTCGCGCAGGATTGCATCGTCACGCACGTGGATTGCGGCACCGAAACCGGCCTCACCATGACCGCCATCGTCGATGCCGGCCAGGTGGTTGCCTCGATCGGCGTCCGCATCCTCGGCCGTACAGCACTTGATGACATCGATCATCCGATCACGGGTGAGCGCATCGTCGATGCCGGCCGGATGATCCTCGAGCCCGATGTCGTCGAAATCGAGAAGGCCGGTATCCAGTCGATCCGCATCCGCTCGGCGCTGACCTGCGAAATCCAGACGGGCGTCTGCGCAGTCTGCTACGGCCGCGACCTGGCCCGTGGCACGCCTGTCAACATGGGCGAAGCCGTCGGCGTCATCGCTGCTCAGTCGATCGGTGAACCGGGCACCCAGCTCACCATGCGTACCTTCCACCTTGGCGGCACGGCAACCGTGGTCGACCAGTCGTTCCTGGAAGCCTCGTACGAAGGTACGGTGCAGATCAAGAACCGCAACATCCTGCGCAACTCCGATGGCAACCTCGTTGCCATGGGCCGCAACATGACCGTCCAGATCCTGGATGAGCGTGGCGTCGAGCGGTCTTCGCAGCGTGTCGCCTACGGTTCGAAGCTGCATGTCGACGAAGGCGACAAGGTCAAGCGCGGCCAGCGTCTGGCCGAGTGGGATCCTTACACCCGTCCGATGATGACCGAAGTGGCTGGTACCGTTCAGTTCGAAGACCTGGTCGACGGTCTCTCCGTTCTGGAAGCGACCGACGAATCCACCGGCATCACCAAGCGTCAGGTCATCGACTGGCGTTCGACCCCGCGCGGTTCGGACCTCAAGCCGGCGATCGTCATCAAGGATGCCAGCGGCAACGTCATGAAGCTGTCGCGTGGCGGTGACGCCCGCTTCATGCTCTCGGTCGACGCTATTCTGTCGGTCGAGCCGGGCACCAAGGTCTCCCAGGGTGACGTTCTAGCGCGTTCGCCGCTGGAAAGCGCCAAGACCAAGGACATCACCGGCGGTCTGCCGCGTGTTGCCGAGCTCTTCGAAGCCCGCCGTCCGAAGGACCATGCCATCATCGCAGAGATCGATGGTACGATCCGCCTCGGCCGCGACTACAAAAACAAGCGCCGCGTCATCATCGAGCCGGCGGAAGACGGTGTCGAGCCTGTCGAATACCTGATCCCGAAGGGCAAGCCCTTCCACCTTCAGGAAGGCGACTATATCGAAAAGGGTGACTACATCCTCGACGGTAACCCGGCTCCGCACGACATCCTGGCGATCAAGGGCGTGGAGGCTCTGGCCTCCTACCTCGTCAACGAGATCCAGGAAGTCTACCGCCTGCAGGGTGTTGTCATCAACGACAAGCACATCGAGGTGATTGTCCGTCAGATGCTGCAGAAGGTGGAGATCACCGATGCAGGCGACTCGACCTATATCGTCGGCGACAACGTCGACCGGATCGAGCTCGAAGACGTCAACGATCATCTGATCGAGCAGGGCAAGAAGCCGGCCTACGGCGATCCGGTTCTTCTCGGCATCACCAAGGCGTCGCTGCAGACCCCGTCCTTCATCTCGGCCGCATCCTTCCAGGAAACGACCAAGGTGCTGACGGAAGCTGCGATCGCCGGCAAGACCGACGGCCTGCAGGGTCT
Organism: Rhizobium sp. BK619; assembly: GCF_014195245.1. NCBI lineage: Bacteria > Pseudomonadati > Pseudomonadota > Alphaproteobacteria > Hyphomicrobiales > Rhizobiaceae > Rhizobium > Rhizobium sp. BK619. The sequence continues at coordinate 13,958 of NZ_JACIBH010000029.1, forward strand.
GAAGGAAAACGTCATCGTCGGCCGTCTCATCCCGGCCGGTACCGGCGGCACCATGACCCAGATCCGCCGTATCGCCACGTCGCGCGACGAGCTGATCCTCGAAGAGCGCCGCAAGGGCACGGGTGCTGCCGTTGCCACGCCGATGCTGCAGGACATGGCCGAAAAGGCTCCGGCTGCGGAATAATCCGCAGCCGACCACCACCACTCAGGTGGCACGCGAATTGAAAAACCGCCCGGAGCGATCCGGGCGGTTTTTGTTTTTGGTCTGCAGGTAGGTTGGGGGAGGGAAGGTGCTGCCTGCGCTTTATGCTGCCTGTGCGACCCGCAGCGTCAGCGGCGGCTCACTTCAGTTGAAGCGGATGATGGCGACCTCGCCATCGACGGCGCCCTGATAGGCAGAGGCGTGCGGCTCTTCGGCTGGCACCTCGGTCAGCATGCCGATCTGGTCGAGATCGGCCTCGATGAAGCCTTCCTCGGCAAGGGCGTTCAGGGCCTCGCGCACGGCTGTGTCGTCGTCGGGCGCCTTCAGCATGATGTGCAGATCGATGCCTTCGCTGTCGTCGGACTCGTAGCCTTTGCCGATGATGATGAAGACCATCGGTCCGTCGAAATTATTGTCGTTATCAGGTGTCGTAATCATCGCCTGTCCTTCGGCTCTTTGACGATTCGGTCGCTCGAATCCTGCTGTGAGGGCCGCACGCCGCAATTGCTGATTCCTTAACTGCTTTTGCCGCGATGCCCAAGTTTTTATCTTGGTGTACGGCCGCCATTTCGTCTAGAAGGATGAAATCAGGGCATTAGGCCCTGAGATCAAGGCGATACGGCGAGTTTATTTCTTAACCGGCCTTGACGAGAGGGGTGGAAACCAGTAGTACCCCGGCCATCAGATCCCATGTGAGGCTTGGCTGTTCGGGGCGACGCGCCCTGAAGTTCACCTCAAACAAGGTTCTAAACGCACGTTGAAGTCATGATGCTGCACGCACGACGCATATTTTATGCGTCCTCTGCTCCTTGTGGTCCATCTGCGGAAGCGGATTGGGCCATATTTTGCGCATTGACGGAAAGCATGCGTCACTGCCGGAGACGGCGCGAGTTCAAGCCCGCAAGGGTACTGAGATAAAACGTAAGGGATGGTTGAATGCCTACCGTAAACCAGCTGATCCGCAAGCCTCGCCAGGCGAACGTAAAGCGTAACAAGGTTCCCGCACTCCAGGAGAACCCGCAGAAGCGCGGCGTTTGCACGCGCGTCTATACGACGACGCCGAAGAAGCCGAACTCGGCTCTGCGTAAGGTCGCAAAGATCCGCCTGACCAACGGCTTCGAAGTCATTGGTTACATCCCCGGCGAAGGTCACAACCTTCAGGAACACTCTGTCGTCATGATCCGTGGCGGCCGCGTCAAGGACCTTCCGGGTGTCCGTTATCACATCATCCGCGGCGTTCTCGATACCCAGGGTGTCAAGAACCGCAAGCAGCGCCGCTCCAAGTACGGTGCGAAGCGTCCGAAGTAATTCGGTTTTGAATAATCCGGCGCTGCGCGAGGTCCTCCGCGTGATGAAGCGCCTTAACGGTTGAAGAGACGAAAAGTATGTCCAGACGTCATAAAGCAGAAAAGCGCGAGATCAATCCGGACCCGAAGTTCGGCGATCTCGTCGTCACCAAGTTCATGAATGCCATCATGCTCGACGGCAAGAAGTCCGTTGCTGAAAACATTGTCTATGGCGCGTTCGACGTCGTCCAGGGCAAGTCCAAGCAGGAGCCGCTCACGGTATTCCATTCTGCGCTCGACAACATTGCTCCGCACGTTGAAGTCCGCTCGCGCCGCGTCGGTGGTGCGACCTATCAGGTGCCGGTCGATGTTCGTCCGGAGCGCCGCCAGGCCCTCGCCATTCGCTGGCTGATCGCTGCTGCCCGCAAGCGCAATGAAACGACTATGGTTGACCGCCTTTCCGGCGAACTGCTCGATGCGTCCAACAACCGCGGCTCCGCCGTCAAGAAGCGCGAAGACACGCACAAGATGGCTGACGCCAACCGTGCATTCTCGCACTATCGCTGGTAATTCCGAACGGTATCGAAAGGCAGTCCACAATGGCTCGCGAATATAAAATCGAAGACTACCGCAATTTCGGTATCATGGCGCATATCGACGCCGGCAAGACCACGACCACCGAGCGTATTCTTTATTACACCGGCAAGTCGCACAAGATCGGCGAAGTCCACGACGGCGCAGCCACCATGGACTGGATGGAGCAGGAGCAGGAGCGTGGCATCACGATCACCTCCGCTGCCACCACGACCTTCTGGAAGGGCCGTGACGGCAAGACGCGCCGCTTCAACATCATCGACACCCCCGGCCACGTCGACTTCACCATCGAAGTCGAGCGTTCGCTGCGCGTTCTCGACGGCGCCATCGCGCTGCTCGACGCCAATGCCGGTGTCGAGCCGCAGACGGAAACCGTCTGGCGCCAGGCCGAGAAGTACAATGTCCCGCGGATGATCTTCTGCAACAAGATGGACAAGACCGGCGCCGACTTCTACCGCTCCGTCGAGATGATCAAGACCCGTCTCGGCGCAACGGCTGTCGTCATGCAGCTGCCGATCGGTGCTGAAACCGAATTCAAGGGCGTCATCGACCTGATCGAGATGAACGCTCTCATCTGGCGCGACGAGTCGCTCGGCGCCCAGTGGGATGTCGTCGAGATCCCCGAGGACATGAAGGCCAAGGCCGAAGAATATCGCGAAAAGCTCATCGAAACGGTCGTCGATATCGACGAAGCTGCGATGGAAGCCTATCTCGAAGGCATTCTGCCCGACAACGATCAGATCCGTGCGCTCGTTCGCCGCGGCACGATCGACGTCAAGTTCCACCCGATGTTCTGCGGCACCGCCTTCAAGAACAAGGGCGTGCAGCCGCTGCTCGACGCCGTCGTCGACTACCTGCCGTCGCCGATGGACATCCCGGCCATCAAGGGCATCGACTTCAAGACCGAAGCCGACATCGAGCGTCATGCCGATGACGCCGAGCCGCTCTCCATGCTCGCCTTCAAGATCATGAACGACCCCTTCGTCGGTTCGCTGACCTTCGCCCGCATCTACTCCGGCAAGCTCGAAAAGGGCGCGTCGGTCATGAACACGGTCAAGGACAAGCGCGAGCGCGTCGGCCGCATGCTGCAGATGCACTCCAACTCGCGTGAAGACATCGAAGAAGCCTTCGCAGGCGACATCGTTGCTCTCGCCGGCCTCAAGGAAACCACGACGGGTGATACGCTCTGCGATCCGCTGAAGCCGGTTATCCTCGAGCGCATGGAATTCCCCGAGCCGGTCATTCAGATCGCTATCGAGCCGAAGACCAAGGGCGACCAGGAAAAGATGGGCCTCGCGCTCAACCGCCTGGCTGCAGAAGATCCGTCCTTCCGCGTCAAGACCGACCAGGAATCCGGCCAGACCATCATTGCCGGCATGGGCGAACTGCATCTCGACATCATCGTCGACCGCATGCGTCGTGAATTCAAGGTTGAAGCAACTGTCGGCGCGCCGCAGGTTGCCTACCGCGAAACCATCACCCGCCAGCACGAAGAAGACTACACGCACAAGAAGCAGTCCGGTGGTACCGGCCAGTTCGCGCGCGTCAAGATCGTCTTCGAACCGAACCCGGAAGGCGACGACTTCAAGTTCGAATCGAAGATCGTCGGCGGTTCCGTTCCGAAGGAATACATCCCCGGCGTCCAGAAGGGCATCGAAAGCGTCCTGTCTTCGGGCCCGCTCGCAGGCTTCCCGATGCTCGGCGTCAAGGCGACCCTCATCGACGGCGCTTTCCACGACGTCGACTCCTCGGTTCTCGCCTTCGAAATCGCATCGCGTGCCTGCTTCCGTGAAGCAGCCAAGAAGGCCGGCGCTCAGCTGCTCGAGCCGATGATGAAGGTCGAAGTCGTCACCCCGGAAGATTATGTCGGCGACGTCATCGGCGACCTGAACTCCCGTCGCGGTCAGATCCAGGGCCAGGAAAGCCGTGGTATCGCCGTCGTCATCAACGCGAACGTTCCGCTCGCGAACATGTTCAAGTACGTCGACAACCTGCGCTCCATGTCCCAGGGCCGCGCTCAGTACACGATGACCTTCGATCACTATTCGCCGGTCCCGTCGAACGTCGCAACTGAAATCCAGGCAAAGTATTCCGGTCAGAAGTGACCGGAATACCAATTGACCGATAACAAGAATTAGATCCCCTCGGGGACTAGCAAAACGGAGAGCCGAAAATGGCAAAGAGTAAGTTTGAGCGCAACAAGCCGCACGTCAACATTGGCACGATCGGCCACGTTGACCACGGCAAGACGTCTCTGACGGCAGCG
>NZ_JACIBH010000030.1:0-16612 GCF_014195245.1 Rhizobium sp. BK619
CCGCCATGCGAAAACTCATCATCATGATCAACACTATCCTCAAAAGACACACACCCTGGAGCGAGCCGCAACAACACGGTTGCTGAGGCGCGTAGGCCAAAGGCCGGAGCCTCGAAGGACACGCCGAGACGCCACTTCTTGCGTCGATCAGGGGAGGCTATCTTGGACTACCGCCCGACTGTCCAATCCTCGACGCGCAGACCGTCGACGCGCCGGAATTCTCCGACATTATTGGTGACGAGCACCAGATCCTGTGTCCTGGCCTGGGCGGCGATCAGAACATCATAGGGACCGATCGGCCGTCCCTTAGCCGCCAATGCCGCGCGGATATCTCCGGCGGTCAGCGCATCCTCGCGTTCGAAACCAATGACTGGGAAATCTGCCATGAACAGGCGCAGGGTTTCGAGATTGTAGGAAATTTTCGCGCTTTTATAGGCGCCGTAGTAGAGTTCATGCATGACGATGGTCGACAGTCCGATCGATCCCTCGTCGCTGTCCATCACGCGGCTCAAGAGCATGTCGGACTTCCGGCCGATCAAAGCGATCACCGCATTGGTGTCGATGAGATGCGTGATCACTTGAACAGGTCCTGGAGACCGGGCCGTTCCTGCTCCTCCGGCTGCTCACGTCCTTCCGCCATGAAATCGTCGCTAAGGCCGCGTTCCAGGGCGCTCTGCAACGACGCCCAGCGCACACGATGATCGGTCCGCGGACGCAGGATGACAGCATCGCCTTCGCGTGTCACCTCCACCTGGTCGACGTCGAAGCGGAACTCTTTGGGAAGCCGAACCGCTTGTGAATTGCCGGATTGGAATATGCGCGCGTATTGCGGCATAGGAGCCTCCGCGTTTTGTATATATCCTGCCGTATATACGTGACGCGGCGTGTTTTTACAAGATGGAGAAGGCGTGCCGTGCCGCCCCTCTCCTCCGTCCGTCAACAATCAGGAGACCCCGTGTGGGGTGAACACGGGATCTCCCTGCCGGATCTGTCGGACCTTACTTCTCCGGCATCATCGAGGAGTGGTGCGAGGTGATCAGCCAGTTCCCGTCCTTGAACTCGTAAGTGTAGGTATAGCGGGCGGGAACCTTCGAGCCGTCCTTCATGGTGAAGGTGTAGGTGCCGGTGTCGACGGCCCAGTTACAGCCGGTTTTGATGTCGCGGCTGTCGATGTGGCCCTTGGGCTCCTTCGCCAGGAAGTGCTCGAAATAATCGATGCGTTCGGCCTGGGTCAGGCGGGGCTTGTCGGAGAGCGTCGCCAGCAGGACGGAGTCCTCGCTGTAGTTCTTGGCGACTTCCTGGGGGCTCAGCGTCGCGAGCGAGGTGTTCCAGCGATCGAAAAGCTTTGCGACTTCCTCTTCGCTCACCGGGGCGCAGGTCGCCGTTTCGGCCGCCGCAGCGGACTGGACCTGGACGAAACCGAGGACGAGGGCGGCAGCAATGATCGTACGCATGTTTGACTTTCCTTTGTGGCGGTTCCGGCGGACATCGCATCGGTCAACCGCATGACCAATATCTAAGCGGCCGGTGCTCCGGCCCCATCTGCCGGGTGGCTCCGATTCGATCTGCCGAACGGCATAGATGACATTCCCAGCGGAATGACTATCGTGCCCGCGTCATTCATTTCAGGAGCAGTCCCCTTGGGCCTGGAGCATAACACGGATATGGCGCATTCGCCTGATGTCGCGGAGATGAGAGCCCTTTACAGGGCGGCCGAAGCCCGGGCGGCGCGGCTGCGTTTCATCATCGAGGTGCGCAACCTGCTCGATGCGCAAACATTCGAAACATCAGCCCCAGAGGTTCTGTCCCGGCTGGCCGATTTCGCCGGAGCGTCGTTTGCCAGGCTGGCCTTTCCGCCCTTGCTGGGGGAAGCGCCCGTGCAGTTGACTGTCGGGCAGTCGAGGAGCCCCGAAAGCGACAGCATCCTGTTTGCCTCCGAGGATAGTTCCGATCTCTCGCTGACGCTGATCGGGCCGTCGAGAGGGCGCGCCGTCGATGCCGACGACCGGAGGACCTTGGAGGTGGTGGCTGGGCAACTCGCCGATGCCTGCAATCTCGAACGGCAGGCGGCGGAGAAGCAGGCGCTGCTCGGCGATCTCGAACGCCAGCGCAGCGAACTTGCGGCGCTGGTCGCGCAGCTGATTCAGGCGCAGGAGCAGGAGCGGCAGCGGGTGGCGCTCGATCTGCATGACGGCTCGGCGCAGCTTGCCGCCGGCCTCAGCTATCGCCTGCAGGATCTGGCCGCCCGCCTCGGCGAGGCGCATGCGCTGAAACCGGAGATCGACCAGCTCGCGGCGCTTGCACGCCATTCCGTCGCCGATCTTCGCGCCGCAATCGCCGATCTCCGGCCGCCCGAGCTCGACGACCTCGGCGTCGCCGCCGCACTTCGGACCCGCCTCGATGCGATCGACGGCATGGAGGTGATCGCTGATCTCGATGCCGGCGCCGATCGCTGGCCGGCATCGGCGGGGATCATCTTCTACCGCGTCGCGCAGGAGGCGATCACCAATGTGATCAAGCATGCAGAGGCGCGCCGGCTCATCGTACGCCTCTTCGAGGACAAAGCGGGCAAAGCGCATCTCGAAGTCATCGACGATGGAAAGGGCATGGGCACGGTGCTAGAGCCTCGGGTTCAGGAGCGGGGAGCGCGGCTCGGCATCATCGGTATGCGCGAGCGGCTGGCGCTGCTCGGCGGCCGCATCGAGATTGGTGCCGGAGCTTCGGGCGGCACCTGTGTCCGCGCCGTCGCGCCCCTTCAGCAGGAGACGATATCGGCATGACCGCATCCATTCTTGTTGCCGACGACCATGACATCGCCCGCGCCGGGCTGATCGCCATGATCGGTGGCCAGGACGATTTCCATGTTGCCCTGGATGTGCGCGACGGCACGGAAGCGGTGGAGGCCTGCGCGAACCACAGGCCGGATCTGGCACTGCTCGACATCCGCATGCCGCGCATGGACGGCCTCGCGGCCACGCGGGAGATCCGGCGCGTGTCGCCCGGCACACGCGTCATGATCATCACCATGCATGACAGTCTCGATTATCTGGAGGCGGCGATCGATGCCGGCGCCACCGGCTATCTGCTGAAGGACGCGAGCCGGGATGACATTCTGCGCACCATCCGCCGCGTGCTCGCGGGCGACGCCTTTTTCGACGGGCCGCTCGTCGCAAGGCTGCTGCGGCGCGCCGCTACCAAGCCGCAGACCAGCAGCAGCGCCCTGGAGACGCTGACGGTGCGTGAGCGCGAGGTACTGACGAAAGTCGCCGAAGGCCTGACCAACAAGGAGATTGGGCGGGCGCTGAAGATCTCGCCCGGCACCGTAAAGATCCATGTCGAACGCATCATCGGCAAGCTGCGCGCGGGCGACCGGACCCAGGCCGCCGTCATGGCCGTGCGCGGCGGGCTCGTCGCAACCGTCGGGGAAGAGCAGCCATGACCGGGACAATGTCGGCAACTGCGGGCCGGCGGGCGCTGCGCTTCGCCGACCTTCCGCTGCGGGCGAAGGGCATCGTCATCATCATGGTGCCGCTGGCGCTGCTCTTGGCAGCCCTCGCCTCGGTCTCCGTCGCCGACAGGCAGAGCCGGATCGCCGAAGATCAAGTGCGGGTGACGCTGGAGATCCAGTCGGGCATTCAGGAGATCCACGCCTTGATCGCCGAGGCCGCGACGGCGATGCGGGGTTATCTCCTGACCGGCAGAACCGATTTTCTCGATCCCTTCAACCGGGCCGAGGACAGGCTGCCCGTGGTGCTCGACGAAGTCGGCCGCCGGCTGCGGGATGAAGAGCAGAAGAGCCGCCTTGAACGCATCCGCGCCTTGGTCGACGCCAAAGTCGATCGTCTGCAACTCCTGAAGCAGGCCGACATCCTGCGGGCCGGTGGGCGCGAGGATCTTGCAGCCAAGCTCATCGAAGGCAAGCAGGTCCTCGACGTGCTGCGACAGGAGATCGACGCGATGACCCTGCGTGAGGCCGATCTCCTCAATGCCAGAACACAGGCCGCCGACCGGGTTCGCACGCTGTCCCGCAGCCTGATGATATCAGCCGGCTTCCTCGGTTTTGCCGGCGCGCTCGTCGCCGTCTTCCTGTTTTCGGCAAGCATCGTGCGCCGCGTGCATGCGCTGAAAGCCCAGGCGCATCGCTTGTCGCAAGGCGAGGTCGTCACGGTCGCCGATCCCTTCCGTGATGAGCTCGGCAGCCTCGAACAGGCGCTCGAAGATGCGAGCGTCCTCTTAAAAAAGCGCGAGGCCGATCTGACCGAGAGCGAGGAACGCTTCCGCCAGCTGGTCGAGGGCGTCAGCGATTACGGCATCTTCGGGCTCGATCCGGACGGGCAGGTGGTGAGCTGGAATGCCGGCGCCGAACGGATCACCGGCTATGGCGCCGAGGAGATCGTCGGCCAGCATTTTTCCCGCTTCTATCCTGCGCAAAGCCGGGACATATTTCCGGCGGAGGAGCTTTCCAAGGCGGCCCGCGACGGACGCACCGAGGCGGAAGGCTGGCGCCTGCGCAAGGACGGCTCGCGCTTCTGGTCGCACGTCGTCGTCACCGCCCTCCATGATGAGACGGGCCGGTTGCGCGGCTTTTCCAAGATCACCCGCGACATTACCGAGCGCAAACAGTTCGAGGAAGCCCTGCTTGCCGCCCGCGAGGATGCAGTGCGCGCCAGCAACGCCAAGAGTGAGTTCCTCTCGCGCATGAGCCACGAACTGCGCACGCCGCTCAATGCCGTTCTCGGTTTCGCCCAGCTTCTGGAAATGGACGTGACCGATGCCGATTCCAGGGAGAGCGTTGCACAGATCCTGAGGGCCGGCCGGCATCTGCTCAGCCTGATCGACGAGGTCCTCGATATGGCCAGAATCGAGGCCGGCCGCATGGATCTCACCGTCGAGCCGCAGCCCGTCGCCGAGGTGATCAATGAAGCCGTATCGCTTGCAAAGCCGCTCTGCGGCAAGCAGCAGATCCGGATCGAGGTCGCCGCACCGGCCGAGCCGGGTCTGATGGTGCTCGCCGACCGGCGGCGTCTGCTGCAGGTGTTCCTGAACCTTCTCTCCAATGCGGTGAAATACAATCGCCCGCAGGGAAGTGTCACGGTCAGCCACCGCGTGCTCGATGACCGCATCCGCATCGAGGTCAGCGATACCGGCCCGGGCATTCCGGCCGACCGCGTCGCCCGGCTGTTCACCCCGTTCGACCGGCTGGGCGCCGAGCGGATCAGCCAGGAAGGCACCGGCCTCGGGCTTGCGCTGTCGAAACATCTGATCGACGCCATGGGCGGAACGCTTGGCTTCAGCAACCGGGAAGGCGGCGCGACGTTTCACGTCGATCTGCCGCGTGCGCCTGCGGCGATGCAGGAGGCCGGGACGCAGGACGTCGCGGTGCCGTAAGGCATCGTGAAAAGCTCTCCGTCGTCATGCTCGGCCTTGTGCGAGCATCTGACCACGATAATTGCTTGACAGGAAAACATTTATTTTCAGAAACTTAATTGGGCCGGCGTAGATCCTCGGCACAAGGCCGAGGATGACGTCGCGGGGTTTTGGTCCATGACAGTTTCCACCGATATCCTGCGCGCCTCGACGATCCTGATCGTCGATGACGAGCCCGCCAATGTTTCGCTGCTGGAGCGCATTCTCAAGCGCCAGGGCTTCACGGCGCTGATCAGCACCACCGAGCCGCGCGAGGCCTTGCGGCTTTTCCGCGAGCATCCGGTCGATCTCGTTCTCCTCGACCTGATGATGCCCGATCTCGACGGCTTCGCCCTGCTGGAAACCTTCGCAAGGCTCATTCCCGCTAACAGCTACTTGCCGATCCTGGTTCTGACTGCCGATGCGACCTTGCCGACGCGCAGGCGGGCTCTTTCGCTCGGCGCCAAGGATTTCCTGACGAAGCCCTTCGACGCGATCGAGGCTGTCTTACGGATCTTCAACCTGCTCGAAACCCGCATCCTGACGCTGGAGCTTGCCAAACACGGGCTGGCAACGCCGAAATCGGAACGACCATGGGCCGATTCCGCCGAGAATGGAGCCGGCTAGAAGCCGGCCCCATTCAGAACCCGGATCAGAACATGGTGTTTTTGTTGGCGGCTTCTTTCGGAACGGCCTGGATCACATCCCAGTGCTCGACGATCTTGCCGTCCTTGACGCGGAAAATATCGACGACCGCCTGGCCGCGGTCGTCGGCGCCGTTCGTCGCATGCACATGCAGCCAGACGAGATCGCCATCGGTGGAGCTGCGGACGATCTCCGCCTTCGACTGCGCATTGTCCTTGAAGAAGCCGGTGAAGAAAGACACGAAGGGCTTCTTGCCGTCGGGCACTTCCGGATTGTGCTGCCGGTACTCGTCGGCGACGACGGAGGCGGCGTCGATATCGTGTTTGTTGAAGAACCGGTCGTAGAACTCCACCACCAGCTTCCGGTTGGCTTCCTCGACCTTCAAATCCCGCGAGGCGGCAAAAGCGCCGGAAGGCATGGCGATGCCCGCCAAAATGGCGAGCGCGAAAAGCGATTTCCCGAATCTCATGCATCAAACTCCTTGGTATGAATCCACGATCTAGTCTAAAAAACAGACTATGAAACTTGGTCTAGGACACCGCGAAATGCCCAGCAAGAAGGCAGTTTTCAGTGCGAAGGTCAGCGGACGATGACCCATGAGGAAGAAGCCATGCCTGAGGAAAAGCCCGAGCCTGGCACGGGATGCCCGATCAGGGGCGTGCTCGATCGCATCGGCGATCAATGGAGCCTGCTGACGCTCGAGGCGCTGGAAACCGATAAGAAACGCTTCAACGCGCTGCTGCGCGAGATCGGCGACATTTCGAAACAGATGCTCTCCAAGACGCTGCGGCATCTGGAGCAGGACGGCTATATCAGGCGCACCGTCTATCCCGAGGTCCCGCCCCGCGTGGAATATGAGCTGACGGAGCTGGGCCGATCTTTCCTCATCCCGATGAAAGCCCTGGTCGGATGGGCCGACCAGAACCACCCGGAGATTATCCGCGCACGGCTCCGGCACGGAACCGTGTAGGGCGCCCGCCCGTCAGGCGAGCAGCACCTTGCCGCCCGCCCGGAAGGGAAGGGCGGAGCGTAGCGCATCGCCGATCTTTTCCAAGGGAAAGACTTCCCGCACCTCGGTCGCGATCACCTTCGCAGCGATTTGCGCCGCCACTTCGGAATAGGCGCGCTGGACCTCGCCCATGTCTTCGGAATGAACCCATTCCCGGAGATGGAAAAAGGAAAAGGTGATAGCGGGATGGGTGGCCCAGAAGGAATTCGGGATGCTTTGGCCCGAAAGCAGGCCGTAATGCACGAAATGCCCGCCGGGTTTGAGCGCGGCAGCGAGGATTAAGGCGCGCGCGCCGCCGACGCAGTCGAGCACGGCGTTCAGCCCATGCCGGCCGGCAAGCCCGTCGGCCAGATCGCCGTCCGCCCCATCGACGATGACGGTCTCGAGACGGCCGCTGAGGCGCGCGCGCGATTCCTCGCTGCGGACGATCGCCACCGGCTCGACGCCCGCGGCATTGGCAAGGCCGACCAGGATCGATCCGATCGAAGAGGCGGCGGCATTGACGGCGATGCGCATGCCGGGCCTCAGCCCGATCTTCTTGTGCAGCATCAGCCAGGCCGTCATCGGGTTGACGTAGCTGGTCGCCGCTTCGAAATCGGAGAGCCCGTCCGGAACACGAAGGCACCAGCTGGGATCGGTATCCTTGAATTCCTGCCATCCGCCGGCGCTGCGCACCGGCAGCACGCGGGTGCCGGACGTTAGCCCGTAAACGTCTTCACCGCAGGCCTCGACCACCCCGAAGGCTTCGAAGCCGGGGATGAAGGGCAGGGTCGTGCGCCCGGCATAGGCGCCTGAAATGGTGATGATATCGGAGGGATTGATCGACCGCGCGAGCAGCCGCACCCGGACCTGGTCGCGCCGCAGCACCGGCAATGCGGCCCGCTCGATCCCGACGACATCCTGAGCCGGGCCGAATTTTCGCACCACCGCCTGATATTGCATTGCATCCCCCAGACAACAGCGGTTAGAACAGCCCACCAATTTTCGGTGACCGCATGAGTGTTGACGACAGGCCTTTAGCATCCTTCCGGGTCTCGATGCGAGACATCGACATCTATGGTCATGTCCATAACTCGGTTTACCTCGACTATTGCGAGGATGCGGTCGTCGAGTTCCTGCGGCACCGGGAAATTCTCAGCCACTTCCGCCACACCTCCTCGGGTGTTGCCTATCACGTGAAGAAGGCGGAGATCACCTTTCACAACCCCATCGACGTCGACGACGTCGTCGAAGCCAAGGTGACGGTCGAGAAAATCGGGCGCACAAGCCTCTCCTTTGCGATCGAGCTCTTTCGCCAGCGCGATGGCGCCCATTGCGCCTCGGCCGGGTTCGTCTGGGTCTGCGTCGGCCTCTCCGACAGCCGCCCGACGCCGATCCCCGACGCCACCAGGGCCGCTTTGGGCTGACGGCCGATCTTCAAACCAGCGGGTGTCCATGCCGATTCATGCAGAGCTTCTTCGACATGCAACGGAAAAGCCGGATAAGCCGGCCCTGGCGATCGACGGCCGCTCGCTGAGCTACGGCGAACTCCATTTGCGCGCCAAGGCGATTTACCGTTTTCTCCGGGAGTTGCCGCGCTCGCCCCGCCGCAGGCTCGATCTGCCCGGCGTGGAGAAGCTTGCGGCCCTCAGCCTCGGCAACCATATTGGCTTCGCCGAATATTTCATCGCCGCCACCGCCGCGCCGCATGCCTGCGCGGTGATCGACCCGATGATGCCGCCTGAGAGAATCGAGCGCATCATCGAGCGGCTGGCGCCCGACGTGCTTGTCGTCGACGACGATAGAGGCCCAAGCGCCGAGATCGGCCGCAGGCTCGGTATCTCAGTCATCACCGCCGGAGCCGAGCCCTTCGATCTCGCCGAGACGGAAGGCGAGCTGTCTGATGATGCCGAGGGCATTTTCCTGATCGGCTTTACCTCGGGCACCACCGCCGAGCCGAAAGCCTATTATCGCTCGCGCGAGCAATGGCGCCGTAGCCTCGATCGTGGCCGCATGGTTTTCGAACTCGAAGACGCCCCGTCCACAATGTGCCCCGGCGCCCTGGCGCATGGCCTCGCACTTTACGCCATGGTCGAAGCCTTGGATGCCGGCAGCACCTTCCATTCGGTGAGGAAATGGGATGCCGCTGCCGTCGCACGCATCCTCTCCGCCGAAGCGATCGTACGGCTGGTCGCCGTGCCCACCCATATAGCAGGCATTGCCAGAACCTGGGCCGCCGAGCCGGCGCTGACCTCCCTGCGCGACGTCCTGACCGCCGGCGCGAAACTGGACGTGAACGGCGTTGAAGCCATGCGCCGTCTTTTTCCGAAAGCACGCATCCGCGAATATTACGGCGCATCCGAAATCGGCTTCATGACCGTCTCCACCCTCGTCGGCGGCGCTATCGATTTTCCGATCGACCGGGTGGGCCAGGCCTATCCCGGCGTCGAGATTTCCATTCGCGACCCCGATGGAAACGATGTCGGCACCGATGTGCCGGGCACCATCTTCGTCAGGAGCGACCTGATCGCCGACGGCTATCTCTGGGGCGACGACGGCCAGGCGTTCCGGGTCACTCCGGCGGGCGCGACCGTCGGCGATCTCGGCGAACTCGATGGAAACGGCATGCTGCGGGTGATCGGCCGGGCAGGCGGCATGATGATATCGGGCGGCAACAACGTCTATCCCGCCGAAATCGAGAGCGCGCTGAAAGCCTGTCCCGGCATCGAAGAGGCCGTCGTCTTCGGCCTGCCGGATGCCTATTATGGCCAGCGGATCGTGGCGGTCGTCTCGGGAGAGACGCCTGAGGTAAAAATGCTGGCCGACCATTGCGCGCGACAGCTCGCCAGGTTCAAGATCCCCCGGCAATTCTACCATATCGCCTCCTGGCCGATGACGAGCAGCGGCAAAATTTCCAGGGGGCAGGTGGAAGCCGCGGTCATTTCGGGAGACGGTCTTGTCCTACGCCTATCAGCCTGACGAGGATTGGCAGCCGGTCGTGGTTGCCGCTTACCGCACGCCGATCGGCCGGGCCTTCGGCTCGCTTGCGACGGTTGCAGCCGAAGACCTGCTTGTGCCGATCATCCGCCGGATCGTTGCCGAGACCGGCATTGCGCCCGAAGCCATAGACGATGTGCTGGTCGGCAATGCCGCCGGCGGCGGCGGCAATATCGGCCGGCTGGCGGCACTCACCGCCGGCCTGCCGGTGTCGGTTCCCGGTGTGGCCGTCGACCGGCAATGCGGTTCGGGCCTGGAAGCGATCATCATGGCCGCCCGCCTGATCCAGGCGAAAGCCGGCGCCTGTTTTCTCGCCGGCGGCGTCGAGAGCATCAGCACCGCGCCATGGCGGGTCGAACGGCCGAAAGCCAACGGGGCGCTGCCGCGCTTCTACGGTCGCGCCCGTTTTTCCCCCGAAGCGGTCGGCGATCCCGAGATGGGCATTGCCGCCGAAAACGTCGCCCGTCAATTCGCCATCACACGCCAGAGACAGGACGAATTCGCGCTCCGCAGCCACCGCCTCGCCGTCGCGGCCGCCGAGGCAGGCCTCTTCCGGCCGGAGATCGTCGGCATCTCCACCACCCACGGACTGGTCGACCGCGACGAATGCCCGCGCCCCTCCACATCGCTCGAGGCGCTCGCAAATCTCCGGCCGGTCTTTCTCCGCGGCGGTTCGGTGACCGCAGGCAATGCCTGCCCGCTGAATGACGGCGCCTGCGTCGTACTGGTCATGAGCCGTGGAATGGCGAAAAGCCTCGGCATCGGCAAGGGCCTCGCCTTCATCGACAGCGCTGCGGCCGGCGTCGATCCCAACCTGCTCGGCATCGGCCCCGTCGCCTCGACCAGGAAGCTACTGCAGCGTCAGCCCGGGCTCTCGCTCGCCGGCATCGATGCCATCGAATTCAACGAGGCTTTCGCCGCCCAGGTTCTGGCATCGCTCGATCAGCTCGATATCCCCACTGATGCGGTCAACAGCAATGGCGGCGCCATTGCGCTTGGCCATCCCTTCGGCGCATCAGGCGCAATTCTCGTTACCCGGCTATATACCCAGCTGATCCGCGAGGAGGCGGTGGGGGCGACCGGTCTGGCCATGATCGGCATCGCGGGCGGCCTCGGGTTGACGGCGCTATTCGAGGCGGTCAGGCTATCCTGAGATAGGATCGCTCCAAAAAACGGGGAGAGGGACGTGCCCCGCGAGAGAGATTTGCGGGACGGAGAGGGTACAGCTTCGTCCGGCGACTTTAGCCCCACCCTCCGTCATGCTCGGCCTTGAGCCGAGCATCCACACCGCATCCGCCGGCAGCCGTGGCATGGGTCCTCGGCTCAAGGCCGAGGACGACGGAGAGTGGGGTTGGCTTTTGGCCAAACTCGGTCTGACCTGGTCAGCCACATCGGCAACGACCTGAGGCCGCTGCGTGAGGAGTGGGAGCGGTAGGGTCGGACCTGACGGTAAGTCTCCGACAAGGTGAGCAATCTCCGGCGACTTTAGCCCCACCCTCCGTCCTGCTCGGCCTTGAGCCGAGCATCCATGCGGCATCCACCGGCAGCCGTGGCATGGGTCCTCGGCTCAAGGCCGAGGACGACGGAGAGTGGGGTTGGCTTTTCGCCAAACTCCGCTGGACCTATCCAGCCTCCCCCTCCGTCCCTTGCAACGCCTGACGACGCAGGTCTCCGGCCCGAACGGCCCGATCGTAGGGCGAGCCGCCCTACTGCCTTGGCATAGGACGACAGCGACCGAGGGAGAATGGTTCGGGCTGACGATCCGGCGCATTCTCCTGTCCATCGGCTGCGGCCGGCCACGCCGGAATTTTCGCGTGGCGTCCCCATACCGATGAAGTCGCCTGCCTCATCGAGGCGGCGATTTCGGCAGCCACCTCAGGTCAACAGAGGAAATCCTCGCTAGGACAAGGAGACTACCCATGAAGATCGTCATTATCGGCGGCACCGGGCTTATCGGCTCGAAGACCGTGGAAAGATTGCGCAGCAAGGGGCACGAGGTGCTGGCGGCGTCGCCGAATTCCGGCGTCGACACGATCACCGGCAAGGGGCTGGCCGAAGCGCTGGCCGGCGCCGAGGTGGTGCTCGACCTCGCCAACTCGCCCTCCTTCGAGGACAAGGCCGTCCTGGAATTCTTCCAGACATCGGGCCGCAATCTGCTGAAGGCAGCGGCCGCCGCCGGCGTAAAACATCATATCGCGCTGTCGATCGTCGGCATGGAGCGGCTGCAGGGCAGCGGCTATATGCGCGCCAAGATGGCCCAGGAACAGCTGATCAAAGCTTCCGGCATCCCCTACACCATCGTCCATTCCACACAGTTCCACGAGTTCATGGCCGGCATCGCCCAGTCCGGCACATCAGGCCAGATGGTGCATCTGTCGCCGGCCTATGTGCAGCCGATCGCATCGGACGATGTCGCCGACGTCATGGCCGAGGTGGCGCTCGCAGCACCCGTGAACGGCACGATCGAGATCGGCGGCCCGGAGAAAATCCGCCTCACCGACATCGTCACACACCTCCTGAAAGCGACGAACGATCCGCGCCAGGTGATGGCGGATCCTCACGCCCGCTATTTCGGCGTCGAGCTCGAGGATAACTCGCTGGTAACCGGCACCGGCGCGCGGCTCGGCCGGATCCGCTTCGACGATTGGCTGAGCCGGCAGCCGGCGCAGAAAAAGAGCGCTTGAGGAGACCAGATATGTTCAGAAAGATTATTTCAGCGACCGCCTTCGCCGTTGCCCTCGCAGCCGGAGCGCAGGCTTTCGCCGCATCAGGCGGCAAAGCCAAGGTAACCCTCGTCTATGACCACGAGCTTCCCAATGTTCCCGGCAAGAGCATCAAGGCCGTGCTCGTCGAATATAAGCCCGGCGGCACATCGCCGGGCCACACCCACCCGAAATCCGCCTTCATCTATGCCACCGTTCTGGAGGGCTCGATCAAAAGCCAGGTCAATGACGGCCCGGTGAAGATTTACAAGGCCGGCGAAAGCTTTCCCGAATTCCCCGGCGATCACCACAGTGTCAGCGCCAACGGCAGCAAGACCGCGCCGGCGAAACTGCTTGCGGTCTTCGTGGTGAACTCGGACGAGAAGGAACTGACGACCGACGACAAGTGACGTCACCCACGATGCCCGGCGCCGCCGGGCATCGATATTTCCTGGATCGACTTCAGGCCGCCTGCAGCGCCATCTCCAGGTCGGCGATCAGATCGTCCGGATGCTCGATGCCGATCGACAGGCGGATCGTCGATTCCAGCACGCCGATGCGCTGGCGCACATCGGCGGGCACGCCGGAATGCGTCATGGCGGCCGGATGGCTCGCCAGCGATTCCGTGCCGCCGAGGCTGACCGCAAGCTTGAAGACCTGCAACGCATTCAGGAATTTGAAGGAGGCCGGCTGGCCGCCGCGAATGTCGAAGGAGAAGGTGGAGCCGGCGCCGGTGCATTGCGCGGCGAAGGTCCGGCCGGCCGGCGAATCCGGATCGTGATAGGGCAGGTAGTGAACCTTCTCCACCTTCGGATGATCGCGCAGGAAATCGGCGACGGCCCGCGCATTGCTGTTGGCCCGCTCCATGCGCAGCTGCAGCGTTTCCAGCGAGCGGCCGAGCATCCAGCAGGAATGCGGATCGAGCTGCGTGCCGATCGCGCCGCGCAGCGCCTTGACCTGCTTGATGACAGCCTTGCGGCCGAGAACGGCGCCGGCGATCAGGTCGGAATGGCCGCCGACATATTTGGTCAGCGAATAGAGCGAGATATCGGCGCCGTGTTCGATCGGCCGCTGGAAAACCGGGCCGAGCAGGGTATTGTCGCAGACAATGATCGGCGTATGCCCCTGCTTGGCGCCGATCGCGTCGGCGACGCGCCGGATCATCGCGACATCGACCAGGCTGTTGGTCGGGTTGGCCGGCGTTTCGATCAGGATGACGGAAACGCGGCCCTTGGCCATCGCCTCCTCAGCCGCCTTCTGCACCGATCCCTCGCTGACGCCATCGGCAAAGCCGACCGCGGCGACGCCGAAGTTGAGGAAGGTCTTGGCCAGCAGGGTTTCCGTGCCGCCATAAAGCGGCTGCGAATGCAGGATCGCATCGCCCGGCCGGACGAAGGCGAACAAGGTCGTGGCGATCGCCGACATGCCTGAAGAAAACAGCGCGCCGCTTTCCGTTCGCTCGTAGACGGCGAGCCTGTCCTCGACGATCTCGCTATTGGGATGGTTGAAGCGCGAATAGACGAGACCGGCGCCTTTTCCCGCCGGCGGCTCGCGGCGGCCCGAGACGTAATCGAAGAAGTCGCGGCCATCCTCGGCCGAATTGAAGACGAAGGTGGAGGTGAGGAATACCGGCGGCTTGACCGCCCCTTCCGAGAGTTCGGGATCGTAGCCGTAATTCAGCATCTGCGTTTCGGGATGCAGTGCATGATTGCCAATATGGGTTTTGGAAGGATGCGGGGCCGTCATGATCGTCTCCTCTGTCGGGATTGCCCAAAAACAAATTACATCAAATCCGCGTCTGAGGCGCAGTCATCGATGATGCTCCTCAATGATCAGTTGATGGCCTCGCCCAAAGTGTCTGCAACATAGGCGCCGCGCGCGCCCATCGGCAGCGGCGGGCCCGTCGTCGTGTCCCTGGCGGTCTGATGCTCCAGTTCGGCGTTGAGTTCTGCGCCGATGACGAGAATGACGACGGAAAGCCAGATCCAGATGAGGAAGCCGATCAGCGCACCGAGCGTGCCGTAGGTCGCGTTATAATTGGCGAAATGATCGAGATAGAAGGAGAAGCCGAGCGACATCGCCGCCCAGGCGACCGTCGTCAGAGCCGCGCCCCACGTCATCCACCGGAGCTTGGCAGGCTCCCGGCTGGGGCCGAAGCGGTAGACCGAGGTGACCGCAACCGCGACAACAAGCAGAAGCAGCGGCCATCGCAGGAGAAGCGCCATGTGCTCCTTGAACTGATCGAGCCAGAGATAGGAGAGGACAACCGGCATGACTCCGACAAGCGCCACCATGACCACCGTCAGAAGCATCGCGCTCAAGGTGAAGCAGAGGCCGACGAGGTTCAGCTGGATAAGACCGCGTTTTTCATTCTCCTCATAGGCCACATTCATCGCATCGAAGATCGCCAGCGTGCCGCTATGCGTGCTCCACAGCGCAATGCCGAGACCGACGAAAAAGGTGATGCCGAGCGCACTGTCGCGCTTGCTGACGAGTTCCTTGATCTGATCGGCCAGAAGGTCGAAGGCCCCCGGCGGCAACAGACCGGCCAGTTCGCGAAGATGCTCCGATATGGTGACCGGGTCGGCGACCAGCCCGTAGAGAGACACCAAAGCCGCCATGGCGGGAAACAGCGCCAGCAGCAGATAGAAGGTCACACCCGCGGCAATGAGTGTCACCCGGTCGTTCAGGACTTCGTGGTAAACCCGCCAGAACACATCGCGAAGACCGCTGAGCGGAATAGCCTCGGGCGTGGCGGCGCTGCGGCCATGATCGTCAACCGCGCGGCCGGGCTCCGCCGACGGGGCCGGCGCACCGCCCTGCTTCGCCTGCAACAACATAAATGCGCCGAGCGCCGCTGCCATCATCGCAGCGGCGATGGACAATCTCTTGAGCGGGAGCGCATCTGCCATTACCCTATCCTCTGATTTGCTGCGTGGATAACGCCGGGTGCCGCAAAAGGATGCAAGCCGTTGCTTTCTTGTGGAGATTCGAAGCGCAGGGGAGGGGAGGCCGCGGCAACAAGGGCTGCGCGGGGCAGAAGCCCCAGATCATAATACCCTGATTTTACTGGATAAATTATTCGATACGGAAACGAAACCCGACTTTAGTTTCATCACTGCAGGTTAGGCCATATCCGCACGCGACCGCCGACGCGGCGATTTTGAGGCCACTAGGAGAGCAAATTCGGCACCACGCATCTCGGAAAGCCCGATTTGGACCCGAATTTCGTCCGGCACCATCAGCTCGAACGCTGAACATCAAGCGCGCTCCGCCTCCCCTCATCAATAGCGCCGCCGGACATAACCGGCAATAGCCGCTCGCGTTGTCCACGGCAAACATCGCCCTTGGGGTATCGACGATGCCGCGCCGGCATCCCATGAGAGCCTCATCCTGAGGTGCCCCGCAAGGGCCTCGAAGGACGGGGCGGGTGCGCCAACCGAATGAACGCAGGGAGCAGCGTTGGAGCACTAGAGGCTCCAGCCTTCGGCTTCCGCACCTTAGGATAAGGCCCGTTGGAGGTACCGCGCATCGTGCCCCGAGAAGCCTCATCCTGAGGTGCCCCGCAGGGGCCTCGAAGGACGGGGCGGGCGCGACAACACCGAGTGAATGCAAGAGGCAGCGTTAGAGCGCGTCCTTCGAGGCTCCGGCCTTCAGCCTGCGCGCCTCAGGATGAGGACCCTTGGAGGGTGCCGCGCCAACACTCCCCGAGAAGCCTCATCCTTGTACGTTGCCGTTGCTGTATAATGCGGCTGTGCGGCGGGGATGCGTGTCATCCCAGGGTTTTGAACTCGCGCCTCAGCGAGCATCTCCGTCGCCATGTCTTCGCTCGAACGGTTGGTTGGGCCTTGAGCCCGCGTTGCAAGGAGGAGCA
>NZ_JACIBH010000031.1:0-3940 GCF_014195245.1 Rhizobium sp. BK619
GATGCTCGCTGAGGCGCGAGTTCAAAACCCAGGGATGACACGCATCCCCGCCGCACAGCCGCATTATACAGCAACGGCAACGTACAAGGATGAGGCTGGAGAGAGGGTGTGCCGGGCCGCCCGCCCCTCATCCGGCTGCCGCCACCTTCTCCCCGTTTTGACGGGGAGAAGGTGATATGCGGCGACCTCTCCGTCCCTCGCCCACCTCGCACAGGGCACGTCCCCTCGCCCCGTTTACGGGGAGAGGGTTAGGGTGAGGGGCAGCTTTCGAGTTCGAAGCCTAGTACCTCTTCCGACAGCAGCCCCGCACAAAAACGGGCTTGCCGTATCGGCCCTTCCAGCGTATCTCTTCTCCGTCGCGAAAAGCGACTGCTTCCCTTGATCCGCTCAGTGGCGGAGTAAACAGGTGGACGAATGGTCGTCCAGGCGGTCGAGCACACGCCCTCCATGCCTTTCGGGCATGGTGCGGCCAGCACCTCCCAGAAACCGATCGCCTGACAGAGTTCAGGCCCCATCGTGAGCCATCGGCGTCCCGATGCAATTCCGTGATTTGCAAAAATCAGGGAGGCGCTGACGGTCCTGCGGGCTTGCGTCGACCCGGAACGCACCCATGACCAGATCCCTTATCGTCATCTTTACCGCCATTGTCCTCGATGCCGTCGGCATCGGGCTGATTTTCCCGATCCTGCCGTCGCTGCTGCGCGACATTACCCATGCCGAAAACATTGCGCCCATTATCGGCACGATGACCGCGCTCTATGCGGTGATGCAGTTCATCTTCGCGCCGGTGCTCGGGGCGCTGAGCGATCGGCTCGGCCGCCGCCCCGTGCTGCTGATTTCGCTCGCCGGTGCCGCCGTCAACTATTTGTTCCTGGCCTTTGCGCCCAGTCTCACGCTGCTGTTCATCGGCCGGGCGATCGCCGGGCTGACCAGCGCCAATATTTCGGTCGCCACAGCCTATATCACCGACATTTCGCCCGAGGAGAAACGCGCCCGCCGCTTTGGGCTTTTCAATGCGATGTTCGGCCTCGGCTTCATCATCGGCCCGGTCGCCGGCGGTCTGCTTGGCGATTATTGGCTGCGGCTGCCCTTTATCGCGGCGGCCGTGCTCAATGGCGCCAAACTGCTGCTTGCCCTTCTTCATCCTGCCGGAATCGCGCCCGGGCAGCCGCGAGAAGATCGATCTGGCGGCGCTCAATCCGCTGAAACCGCTGCGTTCGGTGCTGGAGGTCAAAAGCTTGCTGCCGGTCGTCATCCTGTTCTTCATCTTCAGCGCCACCGGCGAGGCTTACGGCACCTGCTGGGCGCTGTGGGGCAGCGACGCCTTTCACTGGAACGGGCTTTCGATCGGCCTTTCCCTTGGCGCCTTCGGCATCTGCCAGACACTAGCCCAGGCCTTGCTGCCCGGACCGGCCGTCAAGCTGCTCGGCGAACGCGCGGCGATCCTCGTGGGTGTCGCCGGCGTCTCACTCGCGCTCACCGTCATGGCCTTCGCCGGCCAGGGCTGGATGATCTTCGCGATCATGCCGGTCTTCGCGCTCGGCGGCATCGGCGTGCCGGCGCTGCAATCGCTGGCGACCCGGCAGGTCGACGAGAACAGCCAGGGCCAGTTCCAGGGCGTGCTCGCCTCAGCCGTCAGCCTCGCCTCGATCGTCGCACCGCTTGCCTTCTCCAGCCTCTATTTCCTCACCCGCCAGCAATGGCCAGGCGCCATCTGGCTATCGGTCGTCGCAGTTTACGGGCTCGCGGTGCCGCTGGTTCTCGGCCTCAGGCTGAAGACGGCGGAGCGGGCGGCGATGAGTTAGCCAGGCGCCGCAAGGCCATGCCACGCTAAATGAGCGCGGCGGTACCACTGTCGAACAGGGAATGATCATCGAGGACGTTGGCGGCCAGCATCGCGCCTTCCAGGGTGGCGATGACATGGACGGCGGCGTCTCTTTCCAATCCGCCCTGCATCAGTCTTTCGATCCCGAGCAAGAAGAACCGCCGCACCTCGACGCGAACTTCCTCGGCAAGATCATGGGAGGTCGCGGCCATGGCGCCGCAGAGGCACATTCTGGCGTCGCGATGCAGCGCCTCGCGGAAGACCTGCCGCCAGGCGGCGACGATGTCGGCGCCCGCCGCCTGCCGCTGATCGACCGCTTCGAGAAAACGATCGGTGTAGCGGCGGGCGACGGCGGCGGCCAGCTTCTCCTTGGCCGGGAAATGATAGTGCACGGAGGAGGCCTTGACGCCGACATCGGCGGCGACGTCGCGGTAGCTGAAGCCGCTATAGCCCGCCCCGCGGATCCTCTCCTCGGCGGCATCCAGTATTGCCTCAGCTGTTTCGTTCATGCCCTCATCCTCTCTATCTAATGTTAGATAGGGGTTGCGTTTGCCCGAAGCAAGGATTATGTGTCCGTTGTCTATCTAACGTTAGATAGACAAACAAGCAAAACGGAGAAGAACGATGAGATTTGAAGGCAAGGTGGTCGCCATTACCGGCGGTGGATCCGGAATCGGCCGGGAAGCGGCAGCCCGCTTCGTGGCGGAAGGCGCAAAGGTCGCGATCAACGGACGCAATCGCGAAAAGCTCGAGGCGGCGGCCCGGGAGATCGATCCGAGCGGCGACAATGTCGTCATTTCGGCGGGCGATATCGCCAGGCCGGAAACCGGCGCGGCCCTCGTCGACGCCGCCCTCTCCCATTTCGGCAGGCTCGATGTGCTCGTCAACAATGCCGGCGTCTTCAATCCGAAGCCGTTTCTGGAGCTGACCGAGGGCGATTACGATTGGTATCTCGACACTATCCTCAAGGGCAAATTCTTCACCGCCCAGGCCGCCGCCAAGGCGATGAAGGAGACGGGCGGCGCGATCGTCCAGACCGGCTCGATGTGGGCGATCCAGGCGATCGGCGCTACGCCGTCTGCGGCCTATTCGGCAGCCAATGCCGGCGTCCATGCCATGGTCCGCAACCTCGCAATCGAGCTTGCGCCCTTTAATATCCGCATCAACGCCGTGGCGCCGGCCGTCGTCGAGACGCCCGTCTACAACACCTTCCTCTCCGACGATCAGGTCAAGCAAGTGCTTCCGAGCTTCAACGCCTTCCACCCGCTCGGCCGCAACGGCCAGCCGCGCGATGTCGCCGAGGCGATCCTGTTCCTCGCCTCCGAACAAGCCTCGTGGATCACAGGCACGGTCCTCCCCGTCGACGGCGGCGTCACCGCCGGCCGACAATAAGGAGGGCAAGATCGATCACTTGGAGCCGAAGATGGACGTTGCGGTCACTACCCGCTGATGCGGCGTTGAACTCGTGGCCATGGGTCCTCGGGTCAAGCCCGAGGACGACGGAGAGTGGGGAGCTTATGGGGCAAGGACCGCAAGTTTGGTGGTATTTGTTGGAATGGCCGTCTTGGCGCAACCTCAGGCAAAACCGCTCGCGCATTTGCTGAAGCCCCCGACGTCTCGCCTCCTGCCGATTGCGCCCCCACTCTCCGTCATACTCGGGCTTGACCCGAGTATCCATGCCCAGCACTCTGCGCGCATGGCGGGATATGTTTACATCGTCACCAACCAGAAAAACGGCACGCTCTATATCGGCGTGACATCCGATCTGGAGCGCCGCATCTATGAACATCGCGAAGGGCTGACGCCGGGCTTTGCCTGGAAATACGGCTGCACCCGTCTCGTCTGGTACGAGGAACATTGGGATATCGGCAGCGCGATCCAGCGGGAGAAGTCGTTGAAACGCTGGTATCGGCAATGGAAGGTCGATCTGGTGGATGCCATGAACCCTGGTGGGGATGATCTCTATCTTACCCTGTGGTGATGCGACCGCAGTGCGTGCGGCCGTGGGTCCTCGGGTCACGCCCCATAGGCGCTAACTTAGCTGCCGATGTGCGATGGCGCGTCGCCTTCGTGGTGGTTCTCGCAGTCGATGTAGCAGCTGGCCGATGGCGATCG
>NZ_JACIBH010000032.1:0-2050 GCF_014195245.1 Rhizobium sp. BK619
GCGATGCCGGCATCGGCGCGCAGGCGGGCGACGACGGATTTGCCGCCGAGCTTGGTGACGGCGAAGGTGTCGGAGCCGGCCGGTTCGACCACTTCGATCAGGCAATCGTCCTCGGTCAGCGAGCGCGCCTTGCGGTCGGCGCCGTCGGGATCGGTCAAGGCTTCGGGGCGGATGCCGAAGATCACCTGGCGGCCGGCATAGGACGACAGACCATTGTTGCCCGAGACGACCGGCAGCCGGAGCGGCGCGCCATTCGGCCGTTCGAGTGAGACTTGCAGTCCACCGGCACCATTCTCAACGGTGGCGTTGAGCAAGTTCATCGCCGGCGATCCCATGAAGTCGGCGACGAAGAGATTGGCGGGGCTGTTATAGATCTCGGCCGGCGTGCCGAACTGCTGCAGCACCCCGTCCTTCAGCACGGCGATCTTGGTCGCCAGCGTCATCGCCTCGATCTGATCATGGGTGACATAGACGAAGGTGGTGCCCATGCGCTGATGCAGCCGCTTGATCTCGGTGCGCATGTCGACGCGCAGCTTGGCGTCGAGATTGGAGAGCGGCTCGTCGAACAGGAAGACCTGCGGATTGCGCACCAGCGCCCGGCCCATGGCAACGCGCTGGCGCTGGCCGCCGGACAATTGCGACGGCTTGCGGTCGAGCAGATGGCCGATCTGCAGCATGTCGGAGACCTGCTTGATCGCCTTGGCCCGCTCCTCCTTCGGCACGCCGCGGATCTCCATACCGAAGGCGATATTGCCCGCCACCGTCATGTTCGGATAGAGCGCATAGGACTGGAACACCATGGCGATGTCGCGCTTGGACGGATGCAGGCCGTTGATGGCGCGCCCGTCGATCCTGATATCGCCGGAGGTGATCGTCTCCAGCCCGGCGATGGTGTTGAGCAGGGTCGACTTGCCGCAGCCGGACGGGCCGACCAGCACGAGAAAGCCGCCCTTTTCGAGTTCGAGGTCGATCCCCTTGAGAATGTCGACGGCGCCGAAACGCTTTCTGAGACCGGAGATTTCGAGGAAGGCCATGACTTACCCTTTGACTGCCCCCGCCATCAGACCGCGCACGAAGTAGCGGCCGGCGAGGATATAGACGATCAGTGTGGGAACGGCCGCGATCATCGCCGCAGCCATATTGACATTGTATTCGACCACACCCGTCGAGGTGTTGACGACATTGTTGAGCGCCACCGTCATCGGCATGGAGTCGCCGGTGCCGGCATAGGCCGAGGCAAACAGGAAGTCGTTCCAGATATTGGTGAACTGGTAGATGACCGTGACGACGATGATCGGCAGCGAGTTCGGCAGCATGATGCGGCGGAAGATCTGGAAGAAGCTGGCGCCGTCGACCTGGGCGGCGCGGACCAGTTCGGTCGGAAAGGCCTCGTAGAAATTGCGGAAGAACAGCGTGGTGAAGCCGAGGCCGTAGACGACATGCACGAAGACCAGGTTGATCGTGGAATTGCCAAAGCCGAAGTTAAAGCCGGTGGCGTTCTGCAGGGTGACGCCGAAGCGGCCGAGCGAGCCGAGGATCGTCGCCATCGGCAAGAGCACCGACTGGAACGGGATGAAGCAGGCAAACAGCATCAGCCCGAACACCAGCGTATGGCCGGGGAACCGCCATTTGGTCAGGACATAACCGTTGAGCGCGCCCATGATGGTGGAGATTGCCACAGCCGGCACCACCATCTTGATCGAGTTCCAGAAGTAGCCCTTGATGCCGGCGCAGGTCAGGCCGACGCAGGTCTCGCCCCAGGCCTTGATCCAGGGATCGAAGGTCGGCGCTTGCGGCAGCGCCAGCATGTTGCCGCCCTGGATCTCGTCCATCGTCTTGAACGAGGTTGTGAGCATGACGAAGAGCGGCATCAGGTAGAGGATGGCGAAGATCGTCAGCAGCCCGTAGATGGCGAGGCGGCCGATCCAGCGGGTGTTGTTATTCCTGCTGTCGCCGCTCTGCGAAAGCGGTGCGGTCGAAGGTACGGTCGAGGCGGTGACGCTGCTCATCGGGCCTTCTCCTTCAGTTCGGAATAGAGATAGGGAACATG
>NZ_JACIBH010000032.1:2145-3407 GCF_014195245.1 Rhizobium sp. BK619
CAATGATCGCCGAGATGGTCATCAGCATGATGATGGCGCTGGCCGAGCCGACGGCCATCTCGTTGCGCTTGAAGGTGTATTCATACATGAAGTTGGACGGCAGCCAGGCCGAGCCGCCAGGCCCGCCCGAGGTCAGCGCCACCACCAGATCGTAAGACTTGATCGCCATATGGGCGAGCACGATGAAGGCCGACAGGAAGATCGGCCGCAGCAGCGGAATGACGATGCGCCGATAGAGCTGCAAGGGGGAAGCGCCGTCGATCTGCGCCGCCTTCATGATCTCGCCGTCGATGCCGCGAAGGCCGGCCAGGAACATCGCCATGACGAAGCCCGACGCCTGCCACACGCCGGCGATGACGACGGTATAGATGACGAAGTCCTTGTTCTTGATCCAGTCGAAGTGGAAGCTCGTCCAGCCGAAGTGATGCAGCGTCTGCTCCAGCCCGAGGCCGGGATCGAGGAACCATTTCCAGGCAACCCCGGTGACGATGAAGGAGAGCGCCATCGGATAGAGGAAGATCGGCCGCAAAATCCCCTCGCCGCGAATCTTCTGGTCGAGCAGGATCGCCAGGAACAGACCGAGGGCCAGGCAGATGCCGACATAGAGGAAGCCGAAGATCGCCATGTTGGTGATCGAAGTATACCAGGAGGATGGCGGATCGCTCTCGAAGGTCCAGCGCCACAGCCGCTGATAGGCGCGCGCCCCGGTCAGCGCATAAGACGGAAAGGTCTTGGAATTGGTGAACGACAGATAGGCCGTCCAGACGATGAAGCCGTAGACGAAGACCAGCGTGATGACGAAGCTCGGCGCCAGCACGATCTTCGGCAGCGCATCCTGCAGCCGGCCGCGCAGCGAGATCGCCGTCGATTGCGCCGGCGTCAGAACCGGATCGGTGGTCGCAACTGTGCTCATGAATGTCATCTCCCTTCCCGCAGGATCGGCTCGGCAATAATCGTCGCGGAGCCTGAAGCCTCCCCGCGACATGCGCGGGGAAGCGTGTGCATCAACCAAGATCTCAGCGGGCGTCGTCGATCGCCTGGACGAGCTGCTTGACGGCTTCGTCGGAGCTCTTGATCTGGCCGTGGACGAACTTCGAGACCACGTCCTTATAGGCATTGGCGATGGCCGGAGGGGCGCCGTAGCCCTGGGCCAGCGAACCGAACAGCGTGCCGCCTTCATTGGCCGCCTTCAGATCGGCGATGCCCTTCTTGCCGCAGGCGTCGAAGTCGGTGTCGGGAACGTCGGTGCGGGCCGGCACCGA
>NZ_JACIBH010000033.1:0-2965 GCF_014195245.1 Rhizobium sp. BK619
ATAGGGTGTAAGAAGCGAACGCAGGGAACTGAAACATCTAAGTACCTGCAGGAAAGGACATCAACCGAGACTCCGCAAGTAGTGGCGAGCGAACGCGGACCAGGCCAGTGGCAATTGTGATTAAAGTGGAACGCTCTGGAAAGTGCGGCCGTAGTGGGTGACAGCCCCGTACGCGTAGATATCATGATTGTCCTAGAGTAGGGCGGGACACGAGAAATCCTGTCTGAACATGGGGAGACCACTCTCCAAGCCTAAGTACTCGTGCATGACCGATAGCGAACAAGTACCGTGAGGGAAAGGTGAAAAGCACCCCGACAAGGGGAGTGAAATAGAACCTGAAACCGGATGCCTACAAACAGTCGGAGCCCGCAAGGGTGACGGCGTACCTTTTGTATAATGGGTCAACGACTTAGTGTAACAAGCAAGCTTAAGCCGGTAGGTGTAGGCGAAGCGAAAGCGAGTCTGAATAGGGCGATTTAGTTTGTTGCATTAGACCCGAAACCGAGTGATCTAGCCATGAGCAGGTTGAAGGTTGGGTAACACCAACTGGAGGACCGAACCCGCATCTGTTGCAATAGATTGGGATGACTTGTGGCTAGGGGTGAAAGGCCAATCAAACTCGGAAATAGCTGGTTCTCCGCGAAATCTATTTAGGTAGAGCGTCGAGCGAATACCCCCGGGGGTAGAGCACTGGATGGGCTATGGGGACTCACCGTCTTACTGATCCTAACCAAACTCCGAATACCGGGGAGTACTACTCGGCAGACACACGGCGGGTGCTAACGTCCGTCGTGAAAAGGGCAACAACCCTAACCTCCAGCTAAGGTCCCCAAGTCATGGCTAAGTGGGAAAGGATGTGAGGATCCCAAAACAACCAGGATGTTGGCTTAGAAGCAGCCATCATTTAAAGAAAGCGTAACAGCTCACTGGTCTAAATAAGGGTCTTTGCGCCGAAAATGTAACGGGGCTGAAGCCATGCACCGAAGCTGAGGATGTGTAGCAATACACGTGGTAGCGGAGCGTTCCGTAAGCTGATGAAGGGAGACCTGTGAGGGCTCCTGGAGGTATCGGAAGTGCGAATGTTGACATGAGTAACGATAAAGAGGGTGAGAGACCCTCTCGCCGAAAGACCAAGGGTTCCTGCTTAAAGTTAATCTGAGCAGGGTTAGCCGGCCCCTAAGGCGAGGCAGAAATGCGTAGTCGATGGGAACCACGTTAATATTCGTGGGCCTGGTGGTAGTGACGGATTGCACAAGTTGTTCTGGTTTATTGGATTATCAGGGCAGCGGAGCGGTTCCAGGAAATAGCTCCACCGTATAGACCGTACCCGAAACCGACACAGGTGGTCAGGTAGAGTATACCAAGGCGCTTGAGAGAACTATGTTGAAGGAACTCGGCAAATTGCACGCGTAACTTCGGAAGAAGCGTGACCCCATTTTACGCAAGTATGATGGGGTGGCACAGACCAGGGGGTAGCGACTGTTTATCAAAAACACAGGGCTCTGCGAAGTCGCAAGACGACGTATAGGGTCTGACGCCTGCCCGGTGCTGGAAGGTTAAGAGGAGAGGTGCAAGCTTTGAATCGAAGCCCCAGTAAACGGCGGCCGTAACTATAACGGTCCTAAGGTAGCGAAATTCCTTGTCGGGTAAGTTCCGACCTGCACGAATGGCGTAACGACTTCCCCGCTGTCTCCAACATAGACTCAGTGAAATTGAATTCCCCGTGAAGATGCGGGGTTCCTGCGGTCAGACGGAAAGACCCCGTGCACCTTTACTATAGCTTTACACTGGCATTCGTGTCGGCATGTGTAGGATAGGTGGTAGGCTTTGAAGCGGGGACGCCAGTTTCCGTGGAGCCATCCTTGAAATACCACCCTTATCGTCATGGATGTCTAACCGCGGCCCGTCATCCGGGTCCGGGACAGTGTATGGTGGGTAGTTTGACTGGGGCGGTCGCCTCCGAAAGAGTAACGGAGGCGCGCGATGGTGGGCTCAGACCGGTCGGAAATCGGTCGTCGAGTGCAATGGCATAAGCCCGCCTGACTGCGAGACTGACAAGTCGAGCAGAGACGAAAGTCGGTCATAGTGATCCGGTGGTCCCGCGTGGAAGGGCCATCGCTCAACGGATAAAAGGTACGCCGGGGATAACAGGCTGATGACCCCCAAGAGTCCATATCGACGGGGTTGTTTGGCACCTCGATGTCGGCTCATCGCATCCTGGGGCTGGAGCAGGTCCCAAGGGTTTGGCTGTTCGCCAATTAAAGCGGTACGTGAGCTGGGTTCAGAACGTCGTGAGACAGTTCGGTCCCTATCTGCCGTGGGTGTAGGAATATTGACAGGATCTGTCCCTAGTACGAGAGGACCGGGATGGACATATCTCTGGTGGACCTGTTGTCCTGCCAAGGGCATAGCAGGGTAGCTATATATGGACGGGATAACCGCTGAAGGCATCTAAGCGGGAAACCCACCTGAAAACGAGTATTCCCTATCAGAGCCGTGGAAGACGACCACGTTGATAGGCCGGGTGTGGAAGTGCGGCAACGCATGAAGCTTACCGGTACTAATAGCTCGATCGGCTTGATCGTTCTCATTGACTGTGCTCATCTCCCGGCGACCGCAAAGCGGTCGTCCGGATCGATGATGCTTGACCTTTGTCCTGACGCGCCAATGGCGCTGCGGACGGCCCGCGCTACCAAGCGCGACGGCCTCTGGCCTGTATGGGGTGCCACAAGCGCCCTCGGGTGGAAAAGATCGAAGACGTGTTCAAAGGAAAACAGGCTAACGCCTGCCAGCTTCTCAAACATAAAGTTGCGCTTTGCCGACCTGGTGGTTATGGCGGGGTGGCTGCACCCGTTCCCTTTCCGAACACGGCCGTGAAACGCCCCTGCGCCCATGGTACTTCGTCTTAAGACGCGGGAGAGTAGGTCGCTGCCAGGTCTGCAAAGCGCAACTTTAAATCTTCTCA
>NZ_JACIBH010000034.1:0-2496 GCF_014195245.1 Rhizobium sp. BK619
GTGTTGATTTCCACTGAGAGCTGACCCGGCGCAGCTAGATATTTCCATTGAGAATTGACCCATGTTTCAACCGTCCCTCGCATGTTTTCAGCGGGGGCTCTGGAGTGATCGACATGGCGTTACTAAGCGTAATCCGACGCTGGCATTTTCGAGAGCATCTATCGATCCGGGAGATTTGCCGCAGGACCGGCTTATCCCGGAATACCATCCGCAAATATCTGCGAGCCGGCGGCGTGGAGCCGAAGTTCAACGTCCCGGAGAGGCCGAGCAAGCTTGATCCGTTTGCAGATCGGTTATCGGCCTGGCTGAAGACGGAGTCGAAGAAAGGCCGCAAGCAGAAGCGGACGATGAAGCAGCTACACGCTGATCTTGTCAGCCTTGGTTATGACGGGTCCTACAATCGTGTGGCGGCATTTGCGCGGGAATGGCGCGATGATCGTCAGAGGGAATTGCAGACGACGGGCCGCGGGACATTTGTGCCCTTGGCGTTCGAACCAGGCGAGGCCTTCCAGTTCGACTGGTCGGAGGACTGGGCGATCATTGGCAATGAGCGCACCAAGCTGCAGATCGCCCACACGAAGCTGAGCTACTCCAGGGCCTTTATCGTCCGGGCATACCTCCTGCAGACGCACGAGATGCTGTTCGATGCCCATAACCATGCCTTCCGTGTCTTCTGTGGCATTCCTGGTCGCGGCATCTACGACAACATGCGCACGGCGATCGACAAGGTCGGTCGTGGCAAGGAGCGCGACGTCAACGTCCGCTTCATGGCGATGGCCAGCCATTATGTGTTCGAGCCCGAGTTCTGCAATCCGGCTTCCGGCTGGGAGAAGGGACAGGTCGAGAAGAACGTGCAGGATGCACGTCATCGCTTCTTTCAGCCGATCCCGCGCTTTCCATCACTCGAGGCCCTGAACGATTGGCTCGAGGAGCGTTGCAAGGAGTTCTGGGCCAAGACACCCCACGGTCAGTTGCGTGGCACTATTGCCGACATCTGGGCAGAGGAAGTTCCGGCTCTCATGCCGCTCTCCAGGCCGTTCGACGGGTTCGTCGAATATACGAAGCGGGTCACGCCTACCTGCCTCGTGCATCTGGAGCGTAATCGCTACAGCGTTCCGGCATCCTTCGCCAATCGACCGGTGAGCCTCCGGGTCTATCCGGATCGGATCGTGGTTGCCGCAGAAGGCCAGATCGTCTGCGAGCACCGTCGCGTCATCGATCGTTCCCATGATCGTCCAGGACAGACCATCTATGACTGGCGTCACTATCTAGCGGTGGTGCAGCGTAAGCCCGGTGCTCTTCGCAACGGCGCACCGTTCATTGAGCTCCCCGATGCATTCCGGACCTTGCAGCAATACCTGCTCAAGAAGCCGGGTGGCGATCGAGAGATGGTCGATATCCTGGCCCTCGTCCTTCAGCACGACGAACAAGCCGTGCTGTCGGCCGTCGACATGGCGCTGAAGTCTGGCGTTCCGACCAAGACGCATGTGCTGAACCTGCTGCATCGGCTCGTTGACGGTAAATCCTTCACGCCGCCGACCCTCGATGCCCCTCAGGCACTGACGCTCACCAATGAACCCAAGGCCAATGTTGAACGATACGATACCTTGAGAAAGACGGAGGCTCGCCATGCGTCATAATCCAGCAAGCGGCGCGATCGTCATCATGCTGCGGCAGTTGAAGATGCATGGCATGGCCCAGGCAGTCGGAGAGCTTACCGAGCAGGGGTCACCCGCGTTCGAGGCTGCCCTTCCGATCCTGTCGCAGCTTCTCAAGGCAGAGACAGCCGAACGAGAGGTCCGATCGACCGCGTATCAACTCAAGACGGCACGCTTCCCGGCCTACCGTGATCTGAACGGCTTCGACTTTACCAGCAGCGAGATCAACGAGGCGCTCGTGCAACAGCTTCATCGCTGCGACTTCCTCGATGAGGCCAACAACATTGTCCTGGTCGGCGGACCTGGCACGGGCAAGACGCACATTGCCACCGCGCTCGGCGTTCAGGCCATTGAACATCACCACAAGCGAGTGAGGTTCTTCTCGACGGTCGAACTGGTCAACGCGCTTGAGCAAGAGAAGTCGCAAGGCAAGTCGGGACAGATCGCCAATCGGCTCGTTCACTCCGATCTCGTCATTCTCGACGAGCTGGGATACCTGCCATTCAGCGCTTCAGGCGGGGCGCTGCTCTTCCATCTGCTGAGCAGGCTGTACGAGCGCACCAGCGTCATCATCACCACCAACCTCAGCTTCAGTGAATGGGCAAGCGTCTTCGGCGACGCAAAGATGACCACCGCGCTGCTCGACAGGCTCACCCACCACTGCCACATCCTCGAAACCGGAAACGACAGCTTCCGCTTCAAGAACAGCTCGGCCCATCAGCCCAAAACATCAAAGGAGAAACGCAGGAACTTGACCCCGACCAACAACACGAACAATACCTAAAGGCGGGTCAATTCTCGGTGGAAACGCCGGGTCAGCTCTCAGTGGAAATCAACA
>NZ_JACIBH010000036.1:0-1734 GCF_014195245.1 Rhizobium sp. BK619
TGTAGGAGCTATTTAGTAATGCGACAGTTGGGCCAGTTAGAGATGCGACAGTCTCGCCTCTCGACGTGCTGGTCAATGCCAACGTTGGGAGCAAGGATGACGACTTTCAGCCTGGTCGAGACCATGAGCGGTCGGAGTCGTCATGTCCTGTTTGATCACCATGTCGCAGAAAGAATTGCATCGCCTCGAAGTTGTTCAGAAGATCCGTGATCGACGCCTGAGCGTCGTCCAGGCGACTGAGATGCTCGATCTCAGCCGAAGTCAGGTTCATAGGCTGCTGCAGGCTTATGATCGTTCCGGTGAAGCCGGTCTTGTTTCGAAGAAGCGATCACGGCCGAGCAATCGGCGCCACAGCGAGGATTTTCGCAATGCGGCGCTGGATCTGATCCGCGAACGCTATCCGGATTTCGGTCCGACGCTGGCACGCGAGAAACTGATCGAACTGCATCAGATTTCGGTCGCCAAGGAGACGTTACGCCAATGGATGACCGAGGCCGGCATCTGGATCTCGCGACGCGAACGCAAGAAGCGGGTTTTTCAGCCGCGCGGCCGGCGGGATTGTCTCGGCGAGCTCGTCCAGATCGACGGTTCGCATCACTGGTGGTTTGAGAACCGCGGTCCCAAATGCGCCCTGCTCGTCTACATCGATGACGCCACTGGCAAGCTCTTACATCTGCGCTTTGCCGCCTCTGAGAACACCTTTGACTATCTACACGCGACGAAGGCTTATCTGCAGCAATGGGGCAAGCCGATTGCGTTTTACAGCGACAAGCACGGTGTTTTCCGCAGCACGCATGCCTCGATGAAGGACCGCACGAGCGGTCTGACGCAGTTTGGCCGGGCGCTTTATGAGCTGAACATCGACATCATCTGCGCCAACACCCCGCAGGCCAAAGGTCGCGTGGAACGCGCCAATCAGACGCTGCAGGATCGATTGGTCAAGGAACTACGGCTGCGCGGCATCAACACGATCGAGGCGGCAAACCTCTATGCACCGGCGTTCATTGCGGATTTCAATGCTCGTTTCGGCAAGCCGCCGCGCAATCCGAAGGACATGCATCGACCGCTGGCCGCACATGAGAACCTCGATGCCGCCATGTGCCGGAAGGAGGTCCGCACGCTGTCGCAGTCCCTGACGCTACGCTACGACAAGGTGTTGTTCATCCTCGATCCGACGGAACAGGCCAAGGCGCTGGCGGGTAAGAAGGTCGTCGTCTGCGACTATCCGGACGGTCGCCTCGAGATCATGCACGAGAGTTTTGCCCTGCCCTACAGAACCTTCGATAAGTTGCGATCGATACATCGACCCGAAGTCGTCGACAACAAGCGTTTGGACGACATGCTTTCGATCGTCGCTGAGCTGCAGGCTGGACGTGAACTGCAGCGCAGTAAGAGCGGCCCGCGCCGCACCGGTCAGACGGATCATATGTTTGGGATACCGGATGGTAGCCAGGGCAACGGTTATCAAAAGCGTGGTCACAAGCCCGGCCGGCGGACGGACTTCATGAACGATCCGGAAGTCATCGCCAAACGGCAGAAGGCGCTGGCGCGGATGGAGGCTGCGGAATGAATGGTGTCGGCATAGTCTCAAAGCTAAAGCCGGAGGGTGCCTCTCACCCGCCCCCTCCCTACCCTTGCAACCCGGCCCAGCCGGTTCGGTCGGGGGCTGATCGCCAGTGCCAGTGTCGCGTTTCTAACTGGCTGGCGGCGCCGCACCTCTAACCAGCTTTGACA
>NZ_JACIBH010000037.1:0-1471 GCF_014195245.1 Rhizobium sp. BK619
CTGGCGGTGATCGCGGGCGGCATGGGCTTTATTGCCGCCGCCGTGCTGCTGGTCATGTTCGCCTTCAGCCAGTCGGTCGCCTATTTCTACATGCCGGCCGATCTGGCAAAGACCCCGGTGGCGCCGGAAACCCGCATTCGGCTTGGCGGCCTGGTCGGCGAGGGCAGCGTCGCGCGCGGCGCCGGCTCGACCGTGGAGTTTTCCGTCACCGACGGCAGCGCCAATGCCGTCAAGGTCAAATATACCGGCATCCTCCCTGATCTCTTCCGCGAAGGGCAGGGCGTCGTCACCGAAGGCATGTTTGCGCCGGGGACCAACGTCTTTACCGCCGATACCGTGCTTGCCAAGCATGACGAGACCTATATGCCGAAGGACGTGGCCGACAGGCTGAAGCAGCAGGGGCTGTGGAAGGAAGGTCAAGGTCAGGAAAATCCGGGCCAGGAGGCGAAAGCGACGCAATGATCATCGAGATCGGCCATTACGCGCTGGTGCTGGCGCTGGCAACGGCGCTCATCCTCTCCGTCGTGCCGGTCATCGGCGCCCGCCGCCATGACCGGGCGATGATGGATGTCGCCACCATCGGTTCGCTGGCGATGTTTGCGCTGGTCGTCTTCTCCTTCGGCGTCTTGACCTATGCCCATGTCGTCTCCGACTTCTCGGTCGAGAACGTCTGGGAGAATTCGCATTCGCTGGTGCCGCTGATCTACAAATATTCCGGCGTCTGGGGCAATCACGAGGGATCGATGATGCTCTGGCTGTTGATCCTGACGCTGTTCAGCGCGCTGGTCGCCGTCTTCGGCCGTAATCTGCCGGAGACGCTGAAGGCCAATGTATTGGCCGTGCAGGCCTGGATTTCGGTCGCCTTCACGCTGTTCATCCTGCTGACCTCCAATCCCTTCCTGCGGCTCGATCCGGCGCCGGCCGAGGGCCGCGACCTCAATCCGGTCCTGCAGGATGTCGGTCTGGCGATCCACCCGCCGCTGCTCTATCTCGGCTATGTCGGCTTTTCCGTCTGCTTCTCCTTTGCTGTCGCCGCGCTGCTCGAAGGCCGCATCGACGCCGCCTGGGCCCGCTGGGTGCGGCCCTGGACGCTTGCCGCCTGGACCTTTCTGACGCTCGGCATCGCCATGGGCTCCTACTGGGCCTATTACGAACTCGGCTGGGGCGGCTGGTGGTTCTGGGATCCGGTGGAAAACGCCTCCTTCATGCCCTGGCTTGCCGGTACCGCGCTGTTGCATTCGGCCCTCGTCATGGAAAAGCGCGAGGCGCTGAAGATCTGGACGGTGCTGCTGGCCATCCTCACCTTCTCGCTGTCGCTGATGGGCACCTTCCTGGTGCGCTCCGGCGTGCTGACCTCGGTGCATGCTTTCGCCAGCGATCCCTCCCGCGGCGTCTTCATTCTCTGCATCCTGCTGATCTTCATCGGCGGCGCGCTGTCGCTGTTTGCCTTCCGCGCGCCGAAGCTTTCGGC
>NZ_JACIBH010000038.1:0-1420 GCF_014195245.1 Rhizobium sp. BK619
TCGCCAATCCCGCCCAACATCGTGTCGGAGCCACCACCGCCGATCAAAGTGTCGTTGCCGCCAGCCCCCATAAGCTTGTCGGCAGCAACACCGCCCTTGAGGACGTTGTCGAGCGCATTGCCGCTGCCGGTAAAGGCCGCCGTGCCGGTCGATGTCAGGTTCTCGACATTGTTGCCGAGCGTGTAGGCGGCCAGATTCGTCTGCACCGTGTCGATACCCTCGTCGGCATTTTCGATGACGATATCACCGCCACCGATGACATAGGTATCGTTGCCGACACCGCCGGAAAGCGTGTCGACGCCTGCCCCACCGGTCAGGATGTTGTTCAGCGTATTGCCTGTCCCGGCAAAAGTTCCCGTACCGATATAGGTGAGGTTTTCGACATCGCTGCCAAGCGTATAGCTTGCCAGTGTCGTGCGAACCGTGTCGGTGCCCGCGCCGGTGTTCTCGGCGACGCTGTCGCCGGCATTGTCGACGATGTAGATGTCGTCGCCCAACCCACCGATCAAGCTGTCCGCACCGGCCCCGCCGTTCAGCGTGTCGTTGAAGGCGCCGCCGGTGATCGTATTATCAAGTGCATTGCCGGTGCCGGTGAAGCTGGCGGACCCGGTATAGGTCAGGTTCTCGACATTGGCCAATGTGGCGATCGAGTAGGCTGCAAGCGCCGTGCGGATTTCGTCGGTGCCGGCGCTGTCCTTGATCACGTCGCTCGCACTGTCGACGATATAGATGTCGTCGCCGGCGCCGCCGTCCAGCGTGTCGTTGCCGGTGCCACCGTCAAGCGTGTCGTTGCCGACGCCGCCGGTAATCGTGTTGGAGAGCGCATTGCCGGTGCCGGTGAAGCTGGTCGATCCCGTATAGAGCAGGCTCTCGACATTGTTGTCGAGCGTATAGCTTGAAAGCGCCGTCTTGATCAGATCGGTGCCTTGATTGGCGGCTTCGGTGACCACGTCGCCAACATCATCGACAATATAGGTGTCGTTGCCGGCTGCGCCGATCAGTATGTCGGCTCCGGCGCCTCCGTCCAGGGTGTCGGCACCTGCCCCACCCTTGATCGTGTTGGCAAGGCTATTGCCGGTCCCGGCAAAGGCTGCCGTGCCGGTATAGGTGAGGTTCTCGACATCGCTGCCAAGCGTATAGTTCGCCAGTGTCGTGCGAACCGTGTCGGTGCCCTCATCGGCGGCTTCGGTGACGATGTCGCCGGCATTGTCGACGATATAGGTGTCGTCGCCTTCACCACCGGTCAAGCTGTCGGCGCCAACCCCGCCATCCAGCGTGTCATTGCCGGTGTCGCCGGAAAGCGTATCAATGGCAGCGCCACCCGTGATCACATTATCGAGTGCGTTGCCGGTCCCGGCGAAAGCCCCTGTGCCGGCAAAGCTCAGGTTCTCGACATTGTCGGCAAGCGTATAGCTCGCCA
>NZ_JACIBH010000039.1:0-1402 GCF_014195245.1 Rhizobium sp. BK619
CGTTCGCTCGCCACTACTTGCGGAGTCTCGGTTGATGTCCTTTCCTGCAGGTACTTAGATGTTTCAGTTCCCTGCGTTCGCTTCTTACACCCTATGTATTCAGGTGTAGATACCTTATCACAATACCTAGAAACCTGTTTTGTCCTCACGGCCAAAGGCCTGCGGACGGCGCGCCGGATAACCGGCGACGCGCTTTGCGCTACGAAGGAAGTCCCTCGCAACGAAAGCAACAAAACAGATTTTCTAGGTATTTAAGGTGGGTTGCCCCATTCGGAGATCCATGGATCAAAGCTCATTCGCAGCTCCCCACGGCTTTTCGCAGCGTATCACGTCCTTCATCGCCTGTGCATGCCAAGGCATCCACCAAATGCCCTTACGACACTTAATCGTTCTCATTGCCAATGCTCATCATCTCGTTGCCCGCTTCAAAGAAACGGCAACAGACCGGGTTACCTTTTACAACCCAGTCAATCCAACAATGCCATCGACGTGTTCGACAGGTCTGCTTTATTGGAGCTACGCCGAGCAGCCCACTTGCAGCCTGTCTTAAGACCAGCTTCTCGAGATTGGATCCGATACCGCGCGGTCAGGCAACGGTAATCAAGTCGTCCGTCAGATGCTCATCCCTAAAGATGACCAAACAACAACGACCCAGAGCGACAAGCTTCCTACCTACTCCAGTCCTTCCCCTATATCCGGCCGGCTAGGCCATCCATAGGATCAACAGAACTGGGCTCGGACGCCGAATTAAACCCAAAAGGGCAAAACCCAACACCTGGAAGCCTCCAGATCAATCTTCTCTTCACAATGTATGCAGAACAGGCATCGATCAGCGATCGATGCAAACTTTTATTTCTTCAAAGGATATCTCTCAGTCTCGACACCAAGCGAATTGGTGGAGCTGAGCGGGATCGAACCGCTGACCCCCTGCTTGCAAAGCAGGTGCTCTCCCAGCTGAGCTACAGCCCCAACCATCGCAAACACCTGACAGCAAACCGTCAGGATCAGGTAAACCCAAACTAACCGCCACTTACAAATGCAAATGGTGGGCCCGGGAAGACTTGAACTTCCGACCCCACGCTTATCAAGCGTGTGCTCTAACCAACTGAGCTACGGGCCCATCTCGCCGAACTTCAAGCCTATGAAGGCTCTCCCATACAGGCCAGAGGCCGTCGCCGGTCGTCCGGCGCCCCCGCGGAGCACAGCCCGAAGGGCGGTACGTGCGTGAGCGCAAACCAATGGTTCGATATCCTTTTGAAGAAAGAGAAACGTGGACGGCGAAAGCTCGCCATACCATCCGAATGCCGAAGCATTTCCGTGGCGTATTGCGTTTCGATGGTCACCTGACTGGTGCCATCTATGTTCTAAAAAGCACGGGAAGGTTCATATCTCGAGACAAGTC
>NZ_JACIBH010000040.1:0-1305 GCF_014195245.1 Rhizobium sp. BK619
CATAGGCCGGTTACTCAACCTCTTCACCCCAAACGAGTGCCAGAACTATTTCGCTGCAGCTGGATACGATGCAATATGATCGGATTCCGCTCTAAGCTCCAATCGTCGTTCAGGTCATGAGTGTCCCTTGGTGGAAAACGATTTGCCAGCCTTCAGCCGTCTTTCGCCAAAGCGTCGTTCAGCGGGTGCGCAGATCCGGCTGCTGCAGAATGTAGTTGAGCTGGTACAGCCCATCTGCAAGCAATCGGATGGTGAAGTCCGAGCAAAGCCAACCCTCCGGTTCGGGCCCTTTGTAGAACTCTAAAAGGCTTTCTATGACGAAGTTGCGGTCATAGGCTTTGCCGCTTGCGCCGATCTCCCAAAAATCATCGGCCGTCATTTTGAGAAGGTCTTCGCAGGTTTGCCCACGGTCGTCGAACGCGTGCCCATAGTAAGAGGAAGGCTCGACTGAAGGGATAACGACCGCCACCGTGGTTCGAAAGCGCCGCGGCACAAGGCAATTTAGCTGGGAACGTTTTTTCTCGCATTCAGCGCTGTTCAAGCGTAAGCGCGATTTTCCCCGCACGTTCTGCAATTGAGCGAGCTTTGGCATAAGGTGTCCACCAAAATAGGTGGACACCAAGTGATGGAAGAAGGTCAAAAACTTGCCGTGCGGCTGGTCGGTCGGAATGGGAGACGCCGTTTCGATCAAAGTTCGAAAGACCGCCTTATTGGTTTATTCTGTCTCCTGGCTTCCTGGGAATCAATGAGGGAGCGACGCCCTGCCGCTATCCGCTGGTTGATGCGGCGCATGCTGCTATCGGACGCATCCATCTCACCCCAAAATCGGATTTCTCCCTTCCCACCAGGTTCAGCGACGGCAATCGCATTCTTCAGTTTGGCGACGTCAATTCCAATAAAAGCTTCTCTATAATCTGCCATGGCTCGTCCTCCCGTGATGATGTAGGGCGAGCCACCCCAGCCACGAAGACGGACATGCGGTCATACGCTTGCTCACCAGCAGAATGTGCAAAATATTTCAGAGCTGCAGGATAACACCCGGATTGAACAGGATCTGCTCTAGACTTCACCGAGGCAAGTCATTCAGTCCGCTGAAGGACTTTCACCCTCCCGCTTGCCGCGCGTCCTTCCTCAAAGCCGGCTTCGCATGCCGGTAATGCCTTCGCATTGGGTCGCCCTATTCCACTGATCTGCGAGACCCCGCCACCCGGTGTTGATTTCCACTGAGAGCTGACCCGGCGTTTCCACCGAGAATTGACCCGCCTTTAGGTATTGTTCGTGTTGTTGGTCGGGGTCAAGTTCCTG
>NZ_JACIBH010000041.1:0-1069 GCF_014195245.1 Rhizobium sp. BK619
GGCGCGTCATTGGCGCCATGGATGGTGACGGTCAGGTTCGCCGTGGCGGTGGCGCCGGCGGTGTCGCGCATCGTATAGCTGAAGACTTCGCTCAGCGTGTTGGTCGACAGGCGTAGCGCCTGGACGGCGGCATTGGTCTCGTTGACCGCATAACTGTAGGCGCCCGATGCATTGAGCACGAGACTGCCATAGGTGCCGGCGAGTGCTGAGCCGAGCGTGCCCGACGTCGCACCAAAGACCACTGCCGTGACGGTCTTGGTGTCTCCGGAATCTGGATCGGTATCGTTGGTCAGCACGTTGCCGCTGGCAACCGCGCCGCCCGAACCATTGGCAACACCACCTTTCTCGGTGGCATCCCCCGCATCGGCGACCGCCGTCGGCGTCGTGTTGCCGGGAACCGACACGGCGATGTTGAAGGTTTCGTTGGCGGCAAGGCCGCCAAGGTCTGTCGCCGTCACCTTGACGCCGTAGGTGCCGCCTGCCGTCGGCGTGCCGGAGAAGGTACGCGTCGTGGCGTTGAAGGAGAGCCAGGCGGGCAGCGCCGTGCCATCGGCTGCCGTTGCCGCGTAAGCCAGCGTCTCGCCGCTGTCGACATCGGTGAAGGTCGTCGTCGGCACCACGAAGGAGAAGGCCGATCCGACGGTGGCGTTCTGGGTCGTCGTCTGGACAGCCAGCACCGGCGCGTCATTGGCGCCATGGATGGTGACGGTCAGATTCGCCGTGGCGGTGGCGCCGGCGGTGTCGCGCATCGTATAGCTGAAGACTTCGCTCAGCGTGTTGGTCGACAGGCGCAGCGCCTGGACGGCGGCATTGGTCTCGTTGACCGCATAACTATAGGCGCCCGATGCATTGAGCACGAGACTGCCATAGGTGCCAGCGAGTGCCGAGCCGAGCGTGCCTGATGTCGCCCCGAACTTGATTGCCGTCACCGTCTTGGTGTCGCCGGCATCCGGATCGGTATCGTTGGTCAGCACGTTGCCGCTGGCGACCACCCCGCCCGAACCATTGGCAACACCACCCTTCTCCGTCGCATCACCCGCATCGGCGACTGCCGTCGGCGTCGTGTTCG
>NZ_JACIBH010000042.1:0-1055 GCF_014195245.1 Rhizobium sp. BK619
TTAGAGCGGAATCCGATCATATTGCATCGTATCCAGCTGCAGCGAAATAGTTCTGGCACTCGTTTGGGGTGAAGAGGTTGAGTAACCGGCCTATGGTTGTCCAGAGGCCGCCGATGGAGCGCTCGGCGGCCTTGCGTAGCAGAGCCTTGAGTTTTGAGAACGCGTTTTCGATGGGGTTGAAATCCGGACTGTATGGCGGGAGGTATTCGAGCCTCGCGCCGACGCTCTCGATCATTTCCCGCACCCTTGGCCCCTTGTGGCTGGACAGGTTGTCCATGACGATGACGTCGCCGGGTCGAAGCTCGGGCAGCAATACCTTCTCGACATATGTTTCGAAAATGATGCGGTTAACCGGTCTGTCGATGACGAAAGGAGCAATGAAGCCGCGTAACGTCAGCGCTCCGATGAAGGTTGTGGTTTTCCAATGACCATGAGGAACGCTGATGCGCAAGCGCTCGCCTCTTGCACATCGGCCATGGCGTCGCGCCATGTTTGTCGAAGCCCAGGTCTCGTCGATAAAGACGAGGCGCGCGGGGTCGAGGTCGATCTGACCGTCGAACCATTCCTGCCGCCGCTTCAGGATGTCGGGACGGTCTTGCTCCGAGGCGTGCGCACTCTTTTTTTACGCGTGATGCTGTGCCGGGCAAAGAAACGCTGGATCGTGCCGAAGCCGAAGAACAGTCCTTGTTCGGCAAGGCTACGCCGCACCTCTTCGATGGTCGCATCCTTGTCCGGACCCAAGGATTCGAGGATGGCATTCATGTGCGCATCAATGCGGGCGGAGCGCCGATCTCCGCCGAGAGCATGAGGCCGGGCATCGCCTCGTTCACGCTCAAGCTTGCGCCAGCGGCTGATGCTGGCGGCGCTCACCTCA
Source organism: Rhizobium sp. BK619 (assembly GCF_014195245.1). Classification (NCBI taxonomy): domain Bacteria; kingdom Pseudomonadati; phylum Pseudomonadota; class Alphaproteobacteria; order Hyphomicrobiales; family Rhizobiaceae; genus Rhizobium; species Rhizobium sp. BK619. The sequence goes on from NZ_JACIBH010000042.1 coordinate 875, forward strand.
AAACGTTCAGCCGCCGCCCGATGCGACAAGCCCTGCGAAACCGCAGCAAGAGCACGCACCCGCAAATCCATCGATAAAGCCTTCGACATATCCGCCGCCTCCATCCGGCGGCTCCTATTGAATCAGCCAAATCATGATTTGAATAGCCAGTGCGATTCAGTCAGATCGGGTGCCGCTCTAG
>NZ_JACIBH010000043.1:0-1004 GCF_014195245.1 Rhizobium sp. BK619
GACTTGTCTCGAGATATGAACCTTCCCGTGCTTTTTAGAACATAGATGGCACCAGTCAGGTGACCATCGAAACGCAATACGCCACGGAAATGCTTTAAGCATTCGGATGGTATGGCGAGCTTTCGCCGTCCACGTTTCTCTTTCTTCAAGAAGACAAAAACCGCGTCGATCCAGTCTAGGCTGGGCCGGTTCCCCGAATGGGCCCGTAGCTCAGTTGGTTAGAGCACACGCTTGATAAGCGTGGGGTCGGAAGTTCAAGTCTTCCCGGGCCCACCATTTGCACCTGCAAATGAGGGTTGGGAATGATGGAATATGGCTGACGCGGAACGTTGCCGAACCTGGGTTATCTCAGGCGATCGAGCTGATGGGGCTGTAGCTCAGCTGGGAGAGCACCTGCTTTGCAAGCAGGGGGTCAGCGGTTCGATCCCGCTCAGCTCCACCAAATCGATTGGTGTTGAAGCTGACGGCATTTGTCTTTTGAAGAAATAAAAAGTTTGCATCGGCTTATGGCCTGATGCCTGTTCTGCATACATTGTGAAGAGAAGATTGATCTGGAGGCTTCCAGGTGTTTTGGGTTCTGCCCGAAACGTCCGAGCCCAGTTCTGCTGATCCTATGGATGGCCTAGCCGGCCGGATATGGGGGAAGGACTGGAGTAGGTAGGAAGCTTGTCGCTCTGGGTCGTTGTTGTTTGCTTGATCTCTAGGGATGAAGCATCTGACGGACGACTTGATTACCGTTGCCTGACCGCGCGGTATCGGATCCAATCTCGAGAAGCTGGTCTTAAGACCTGACACAAGCGAGCTGCTCGGCGTAGCTCCAATAAAGTGATCAGGTCGAACACGTCGATGGCATTGTTGGATTGACTGGGTTGTAAAAGGTAACCCGGTCTGTTGCCGTTTCTTATGAAACGGGCAACGAGATGATGAGCATTGGCAATGAGAACGATTAAGTGTCGTAAGGGCATTTGGTGGATGCCTTGGCATGCACAGGCGATGAAGGACGT